>NZ_JAKRKC020000002.1:0-634676 GCF_022664455.2 Actinomadura luzonensis | reverse complement strand
GGCGAGGTTGCTGACCACGATGTTGCTGTGGAACAGGCCGTCGAACTCGGTGCCCCAGCCCACGGGGCAGGTGCCGCTGGGGTTGGCCATGGTGGAGTCGCCGGTCAGCCAGACGGTGGTCGTGGCGGCGGCCCGCGCGGCCCGGCCCGCGGACGCCGGCGCGGCGGCGGGCCGGGCGGCGCACGCCGCTGAGCCGGCCGCGGCGGCCGGGGCGACGCCGGGGGCCGCCAGGGACAGGGACATCGCCAGGGCGGAGACGACGAGGAGGCGGATCGTGCGCATGGTCTCTCCTGTCAGGCCGGCGAAGGTCGCCGGCGGCCGTCGGCGCGGCCGGTCAGGGGCGCCGGGTCAGCACCAGGTGAGGGTGGAGTTGACCCGGGTCACGTTGCTGATGGTGTTGTTGCTGCCGGTGCAGGGGCTCCACCTGATCGGCGTGTTGGTGACCGTCAGGTTCTGGAACCTGATGCCGGACGACGGCGGGAACTCCGTACGGGCCGCGATGCGGACCTCCCCGCCGCCGGTGATCGTGCCCGACACCCCGGCGATCACGACGTTGTAGCAGTTCTCGACCAGCACCGAGTTGTTGCCGGTGTTGGCGATGTCGACCCGGTCGATGGTGGCGCCGCCGCTCTCGGAGACGCAGAAGACGCCCCGCCCGCCGCCGCGCGCCTTGACGAGGCCGACGCGGATGTTGTTCGGGTAGGAGCTGCCGATCCGGCCGTTGCGGTTGGCCATGCGGAAGGCGGCGTAGCCGGTGCCGGCCCCGGCGTTGTCGGCGTCGACGGTGCCGACCGTCGCGTTGACGGTCTGGTTGAGCAGCAGCCCGGACTCGCCGACGCTGCGGGCCGTGACGGTGCCGACGGTGAGGCCGTCCACGCCGTAGGTCTCCATGGCGTGCGAGCCGGCGCCCTGCACGTACACGTTGTCGACGCGGACGTTGCGGGTCCACTGGCTGGTGTCGCCGCGGTTGTCGATGCGCACGCCGAGGCCCGCGCCGCCGAGCCGCATGTCGATCTGGCCGAGCCAGACGTCGGTGACGTTGCGGAGGAAGATGCCGTAGACGGGGGTGCCGGTGACGTTGAGGTAGGGCACCTCGATGTTCGTGGTGCCGCGCGAGTAGACCGGCGCGTAGTCGCCGGAGCCGGAGCCGGTGACGTTGATGGTGCCGCAGACCGACAGCGAGGTGTGGCTCGGCAGCGAGATGCGGCTGCCGGCGCTCATCGAGCCGTTGCCGCGCACCACGACGCGCTGGATCGAGGTGCGCCCGGCCGTGAGGCTGCCGATGCCGGCCTGGACCGCGGCCCGGAAGTCGGTGCCGCTGTAGACGGCGGCGCCCGCGCTGCCGCGCGCGGTCCAGGTGCTGCCGCTGACCGTCACCTGCGCCTGGAACGTGCCGTCGCCGCAGGCGGCGGCGGAGGCGGGGGACGGGGCGAGCGTGCCGCCGGTCGCGGCGCCGGCGGCCAGGACGGCGAGCGCGGCGACGAGCCGGGCGAACCGGGAACGGCGGGCGAGCCGGGGACGGCGGGCGAGCCGGTGACGCTGGGGCGCGGCCGGGCGCGGCGCCGCGGAGGTGGCTGTCGTCATGGGGTCTCCGTGGGGTGCTCAGGGGGTGCGGCGAAGTGCGCGCGTGGCCGCGCTCCGCCGTTGAGCGTGCGTGACATCCATAAAAACGTTTCAGGCCGCCTGCCCAGGGACATTAAGGAGCGATCACGGGCCCGTCAAGGGGTGGGCCGGGTTTCTGCGATGTTGCAGCGCCGTTGCAGTGCCGGACCAGGGGTTTACGTATTGCAGGGCATGAATCGTTTCATCGCTGCGCCCTCTCAGCCATCCAGTCCGACAGCCGGGCCGAGCCAGGGCCGCGCCGGGCGGATCATTTACTCGATCGCCGAAATGTCCTACAGCAGCCGGTCGCGCGCGTAGGCGGCGGCCTCCGTGCGGTTGCGGACGCCGATCTTGGCGAAGGCGTTGTTGATGTGCGTCTTGACCGTCGTCTCCGCGATGAACAGGGCCGTGCCGATCTCCGCGTTGCTCAGCCCGCCGGCGACCAGCCGCAGCACCTCGACCTCCCGGGCGGTCAGCCCGTCGGGGCAGGCGGTGACCGGCGGCGGGGGCGCGGCGCGCGACAACGCCTCGACCAGCCGCCGCGACACCGCGGCCGAGAACGTCGACTGCCCGGCGGCGGCCGAGCGCAGCGCGGCGGCGATCTCGGCGCGCCCGGCGTCCTTGGTGAGGTAGCCGCGGGCGCCGGCCAGCAGCGCGGAGTCCACCGACCGGTCGTCGTCGTACGTGGTCAGCACCACGACGGCGGTGCCCGGGTGGTCGCGGGCGATCCGCCGCGTGGCCTCGACGCCGTCCATCACGGGCATGCGCAGGTCCATCAGGACGACGTCGGGACGCAGCCCGGCCACCAGGGCGAGGGCCCGCTCGCCGTCGCCCGCGTCGCCCACCACCTCGACGCCGTCGACCAGGCCCAGCAGCGCCACCAGGCCCTCGCGCATGAGCTGCTGGTCGTCCACGACCAGGACCCTCACTCCGGCACCTCCGCCCGCACCTCCCACAGACCGCCCGCCCGGCCGGCGCGCAGCGTGCCGCCCGCGAGCGCCAGCCGCTCGCGCATCCCCTGCAGGCCGTGCCCGCCGGAAGCCTCGCCGGGCCCGAGCCCGAGCGCGGGCCCGAGCCCGAGCGCGGGCCCGGGCCCGGCGGGGCACGGGTTGCGGACCACGAGGCGGACCGCGCCCTCACCGTAGCCCAGCTCGACCGTCACCGGCTCGCCCGGCGCGTGCCTGGCGGCGTTGGTCAGCGCCTCGCGGGCGGTGCGCAGCAGGCAGACCTCCGCCGCCGGGCTGACCGGCCGCCGCGCGCCCGTGGTGCGCAGCCCGGCCGGCACGTCGTGGTCCCTGCGGTGCTCGGCGACCATGCGGCCGAGCGCGTCGGGCAGCGGCGGCACGTCCTCGCGCAGGGCCGCCACCGCCGCCCGCGCCTCGACCAGCCCTTCCCTGGCCAGCGCCCGCGACCGGCGGAGCCGCGCCACCGCGCCGGCCACGTCGCCCCGCTCGGTGAGCACCGCCTCGGCGACCTCCAGCTGCACGCCCAGGGCGCCGAGGGAGTGCGCGAGCACGTCGTGCAGCTCCCTCGCGATGCGCGCCCGCTCGTCGAGCGCCATGGCCCTGGCCCGCTCCTGCTGGGCCCGCCGGTAGTGGCGCCGGTGCAGCGCGAACAGCACGGTGCACAGCATCACGGCCCCGCGCACCGCGATCGCGGAGCGCGGCGCCCCCTGCCACGCCATGCTGCCGGTCATGAGGGCGAGGTCCGCCGCGGTGACCGCGACGATCGTCCCCATGCCCGGCGTGCCGTGCGCGGCGAACAGCAGCAGCGTCGCGAACAGGAACACGGTGGGCGCCGGGTCGGACGAGCCCGACACGGCGGCGGCGACCGCGGAGGCGGCGGCGAGCAGGGCCGCGGCCACGCGCGGGAACCGCCCGTCGAGCACGACGAAGGCGAGCCAGCAGGCCATCGACCCGCCGAGCGCCGCCCACACCAGCGCGGCGAGGCGGTCGGGCGCGGCGGTCGCCAGCGACCAGGCGAGGACCAGGCCGATGAGCAGCCGGACCAGCCGGCCCGACTCCGGGTCGTCGGCCGCCAGCAGCCGTACGGCCCGCCCCCACACCTCCCGCATCGTCTAGCGCGAGTCCCTCAGGGTCAGGATCATGTCGACCAAGATAACCCGGAAGACGACGAAGCCGGCGACCACCAGCAGCGCCACGACCACGATCGCGAGCAGGAACTTGCCGTTCATCTTTCCCCCGTTGGCGTCAAGGAGCCGGTGCAGCAGGGCGAGCCACAGGCTCGGCCGTCCAGTGCGTCTGTCCATGTCGCCGACGGTACGGAGCGGGCCGGGTGGAGCGGCACCTCCGGAAGGTGGACGCGAGGGTGGAGACGGGTGTCCGGCCGCCGGCCGTCAGGGCGCGCGAAGCTCCGGGGACCAGCCCGACTCCAGGGCGGCGCGGATCGTCCGCAGGGTGCGGGCCGTCTCCTCCAGGGCGGCGGGCGGCACCAGCCGGGCGGTCCAGCGGTCGATCTCCGTCGCGTAGGTCGCGCGGGCCCGGTCCAGGGTGCGGACGCCGTCGGGGGTGAGCTCCAGGAACGACGAGCGGCCGTCGGCGGGGTTGGCCACCCGGCGGCACCAGCCCGCGGCCACCAGCCGGTCCACCGCCTTGCTCGCCGCGCCGACCGTGATGGCGACCTCGTGCACCAGGTCGAGCACCCGGCAGGTGGGGCGGCCGGCGATCACCGTCATCAGGTCGTACTGGCCCAGCCGCAGGCCGTGCTCCGCCTGCAGCCGGGCGTCCACGGCGTTCCACAGGCGCGTCTCGACGCGGACGAGGTCCACGAACAGTTGCCCGCTGTCGGTCACGAAATTTCTCCCCTTGGGCGGAATTAGATTCCTTGGAATCTGGTTGCGATGTGCATTCCTCGTAATCTAACTGACCGGACCTGGAGGTCACCGATGAGCCGTCGGCAACGCCACGACCTGGACGCCCTGCTGCGCAGCGCGCCGAAGACCGCGTACGCCACCGTGGAGGAGGCGCGGGCGAGCTTCGACCGGATGTTCGACGCCCCCGCGCCGGACGGCGTCACCGTCCGGGAGGGCGCCCTCGCCGGCCGCCCCGCCCTGGAGATCGAGGCCGGCGACCGGGCCGGGGACACGGTGGTGCTGTACCTGCACGGCGGCGGGTACGTCGTCGGGTCGCCGCGCACGCACGCCGCCCTCGCCGGCGAGCTGACCCGCCGCGCCCGTACGCGGCTGGTCTCGCTCGACTACCGGCTCGCGCCCGAGCACCCGTTCCCCGCGGCCGTCGAGGACGCCCTCGCGGCCTACCGCGAGCTGCTCGAACGCGGCGCGCGCCCGGCCGGCATCGCCCTGGCCGGCGACTCCGCGGGCGGCGGGCTCGCGATCGCCACCCTGCTCGCGGCGCGCGAGGCGGGGCTGCCCATGCCGGCCGCGGCCGTGCTCTTCTCCCCCTGGGCCGACCTGACGCTCACCGGCGACAGCATGGAGACCAAGCAGGGCCTCGACCCCATCTTCGACCGCTCCGACATCGAGGGGTACCGCGCGCACTACCTGGGCGCGCGGGACCCGTCCGCGCCGACGGCCAGCCCGGCGCTCGCCGACCTCACCGGGCTGCCGCCGCTGCTCGTCCAGGCCGGCTCGAACGAGCTCCTGCTGGACGACGCGGTCCGGCTCGCCGCCCGCGCCGCGGCGGACGGCGTGGACGTGACGCTGCGCGTCTGGGGCGGCCTGCCGCACGTCTTCCAGCACCAGTACGGCTCGGTGGAGGAGGCGGGGCAGGCCCTCGACGACGCCGTGTCCTTCCTCTCGCGCGCCCACGCGGCCGCGGCCGCCGAGGACCTGGTGTCCTGAGCCCGGGCGGCCGGTGGTGGTCGCGCGGCGGATCCGTGTCCTGTCCGTACCCGCTCCGTGGCGGTCGCGGGGGCCGCACGGTTGACCCGGCGCGGGCGCGGCGGGCATCGTCCCGAAGGTGTTTCCGCGCCGGGCCGCCGTGGCGTGTCGAGATCCGGCGGCCGGCTCCGACCGGAAGATGACGGCACGAACAAGAGGGGTTCACATGGGCAAGATCGTTTACTGGGTGCACGCGTCGGCGGACGGGTTCATCGACGGGCCCGGCGGCGAGTTCGACTGGCCGGTGATGGGGCCGGAGCTGTCGGCGTACTCGGAGGCGCTGGACAAGGGCGTCGGCACGTTGCTGTTCGGACGGCCGGTGTGGGAGATGATGGTGGGCTTCTGGCCGCAGGCCGAGTCGATCACGGACGACCCGCACGTCGCCGCGTTCGCGCCGTTCTGGCGCGCCACCCCGAAGATCGTCTTCTCGCGCTCGTACCCGGGCGACGACTGGACCAGCCGCGTCATCACCGGCGACCTGGCCGAGGAGGTGGCCGCGCTCAAGGCCCGCCCGGACAGCGGGGACCTGCTGCTGACCGGCGGCGCCACGCTCGCGGCCGCGCTGACCGAGCTGGGCCTCATCGACGAGTACCACATCGCGGTGCACCCGGTGGTGCTGGGCGGCGGCCGGCGGCTGTTCGGCGCGCCGGAGCAGCGCCGGCACCTGCGGCTCGTCGAGTCACGGGTGCTGGACGGCCAGGTCGTGGTCTCCCACTACCGGCTCGCCTCCGGCTGAGCGCGGCCCGCGGACGGGGGCGAGGTCGTCGCCCAGGTGGCGGTAGGTGACCGTGAGGGCCGGAGCGCGCGGCCGTACGCGGGCCGGCCACCCACCCTGGTCAGGGGCCGAGCATGCCGCCGAAGCTGATCTCGTTGCCCTCCGCGTCCCGGTAGGTCACCTTGGTGACGCCGCCCTCGTACGTCTCGCGCCGCGCGGGCTCGATGCCCCGCCCGCTGATCGCGGCGACCCGCCCGTCCAGGTCGTCCACGAACGACAGCATCAGGGCGTTCCCCGCCCGCCGCGGGTCCTGCACGATGTAGGCGTAGCGGTTGTCGGCCAGCTCCCACACCGCCTCAACGTCGTTCGGCAGGAACGACGGCGGCCCGCCGAAGAGCCGTTCGTACCACGGCAGGGCGGCGGCGTAGTCGGTGACGGGGATGCCGGCGAAGAGGTCCCGGGCCATGCGTCCTCCAGGTGTGTGCGACGGTTCGTCCGTACAGACCTCGCCGGCCGGCCGGACTCATCGCGGGCGGGCCGGTGCCCGCCCGCGCGCTAAACTCGGCGCGACGGCCGCCCCGACCAGGGCGGCACCTTCGGCGGCGGGACACGGGGCGCGGCATGGTGACCATGGGAGACGTCGCCCGGCTGGCCGGGGTGTCGAAGATGACCGTCTCCAACGTGGTCAACAACCGCGACGGCGTCAGCGACCTGGTCCGGCAGCGGGTGCTGGACGCCATCGAGCGGTCCGGCTACCGCGTCAACCTCTCCGCCCGCACCCTCAGGTCCGGGCGGACCGGCGTCATCGGGCTGGCCGTCCCCGAGATCGACCTGCCCTACTTCAGCCATCTCGCCGAGCTGGTCATCGGGGCGGCACGGCGGCGCGGCTACCACGTCACGCTGGAGCGCACCGGCGCGGTGGCGGCCGGCGAGGCCGGCGCGCTCGCCCACTCCCGCCTCCTGCAGTTCGACGGCCTGATCCTCAGCGCCGTCGCCCTGGACGGCCTGGACGAGCGGCTGACCGACGCCGGCCACCCCATCGTCATGCTCGGCGAGCAGGACTTCGGCGGCCGCTTCGACCACGTCGCGATGCCCAACGAGGACGGCGTCAGAGCCGCCACCCTCCACCTGGCCGACCAGGGGTGCCGCCGCATCGGCATCGTCACCGGCGCCCCGCGCGACGGCGTGAACGTCATCACCCGCCGCTACCACGGCTACCTCGCCGCGCTCGCCGAGCGCGGCCTGGCCGCCGATCCGCCCCTGCTCCTCCCCCTCAACGACATGACCATGGAGGCCGGCCGCGCCGCCGCGCACCGCCTGGCGGACGCCGGTCACGAGGTGGACGGGCTGGTCGCGGTGACCGACACCGTCGCCACCGGGGTGCTGCGCGGCCTGGCCGACCGCGGGCTGCGGGTGCCGGGCGACGTGCGGCTCGTCGGTTTCGACGACGTTCCGCAGTCGCGGTTCCTGGTGCCCTCGCTGTCGTCCGTGGCGCCGGACCACCGCTGGATGGCGGAGAAGGCGGTCGAGCTGCTGGTCGAGCGCATCCGGGCTCCGCACCGGCCGACCGGCGCGTACGTGGCGCCGTTCGAGCTCGTCGTCCGCGAGTCGACCCGCTGAGCGTGGCCCCGCGGCCCGGCGGGTACGTCGCAACGGTGCCGTCGTGCGAGGAGGAGCCCGCCCCGATGGACGCCGTGACCGTCACCAAGGACGGGCGGAGCTGGCGGATCGCCACGCCCGCCGACGTCGACTGGCTCGCCTGGCGCACCGAGCCCGGCCTGACGGTCACCACGGCGATCCCCCCGCTGTTCGACGCCTACGCCACCTTCCACCCGCCTCGCGGCGTCGAGGTCGAGGACCACGAGCGCGCCGTGGTCGCCCGGCTCGCCGCCCGCACCCCTGACCAGCCGTGGTGGCTGGGCTACCTCGACACCGGCGCCCACGACGTCGTCTTCCCCCGCGCGCCGCGGCGGCTCCTCTACTGGGACTGGCCCTACGTCCTGGTCGAGGCCGGGCCCGAGCAGGCCCTCACCTGGCGGGCCGGAACCATCCGGGGCGAGGGCTCGCTGCCCGACCTGTTCTTCCCCGCCGACCGCTCCTGGCTGGTCTCGGCCCTGTGGGACGACACCTGGACGTGCGTCGGCGGCGGCGCCGGGCTGATCGAAGCGCTGCGCCGTGACCCGCTCGTCGCCGCCCGCCCGGTCGGCCCCGACGAGGACGCCCTCCCGCCGGGCCTCACCCGCGACTGACCGCCCCCGGCTCATCAGGGGCCGTGCCCGAGCCGGCCGCCTCCTGGTGCCACCCAGCCGGATCGGGGCGCGGCCCGGCGGCGTCGCGGTGCGGCCCGGCCGGGTCGCGGTGCAGGCGGGCCGGGTCGGCCTCGGTGGCGGCCGTGCGCGCGTCCAGCGTCCAGCCCTCCCGGTACGCCGCGCCGAAGGCGTCGGCGCCCAGCGCGGCCCGGCTTCGGCGGGTCAGCTCACGGACCTGCCGGTCGCTACGGTCGTGCGCGCCGCGCAGCCGGGCGGCGACGCCGAGCAGGACCGCCGCGTCGCGCTGCCGCCCGTACGAGCCGGCGAGCGCGGCCACGTGCACCGCCACCTGCGACAGGATCGGCAGGTCCCGCGTCCTCCGCGCCGCCGCGTACGCCCTCGCCAGCGCCCGCTCCGCGCCCGCCGGGTCGCCCAGCTCCAGGCAGAGCCACGCCCGTACGCCGCCGACCAGCGCCCGCGCGTGGTCGCCGGGGAACGCCTCGCCGGCGGCCGGGTCGCCGGGCAGGTCCCGTTCGGCGGCCTCCAGCAGCTCCCGCGCCCGGTCCAGCTCGCCGAGCCGGACCCGGAAGGCGGCCTCCCAGGCGTCGACGAGCACCGCCAGCTCGGGCGGGTTCGCGGGCCGCGCCCGCGCCGCGTCCAGGATCGCGCCCGCCCGCACGTCGTCGCCGCGCCGCAGGTGCAGATCGACCCAGCGCAGGTCGCCGAACACCTCGTCGGCCGGGCCGAGCGGGCCGAAGCCGGCGGCCAGCGTCCTGGCCTCGCGCAGGTCGGCCGACGCGCCGTCGAGGTCGCCGTCGTACTGCCGGAGCTGGGCGCGCATCGGCAGCGCGGCGGCCTGGCCCCAGCGGTCGCCGGTCCGCCGGAAGCAGGCCAGGGCGGCGTCCACGTCGGCGCGGACGTCGCCGAGCTCGCCCGCGTTCTCGGCGAGCTGCGCCCGGAACAGCCGCGCCGCCCCGGACAGCCACACGTCGCCGCCGCCGGCCAGCCGGTCGATGAGTGCCGGCCTGCTCTTGTCGTCCTCCTCCTGCAGGAACGCGAGCGGAAGCGCGGCGAGCGCGCCGTGCCGGGCGGGCGGCTCGGGGGCGGCGAGCAGCCGGTCGGCCAGCTCGCGAAGACGCGCCCGGTCGGCCGCGGCCTCCTCCGCCGTTCCCGGCCCGGCGAGGACGCGGTTGATCAGGTGAATCGCGTGGGCGAGGTCGGAGCCGCGATCAGCGGCGTGATCCGGCTCGCGGCCGGGCACCGCCAGCGCCTCGCCCAGCCAGTACGCCGCGTCGCGGTGCCGGCCGAACATCTGCCAGTACCAGCTCAGGCTGAGCGCGAGGGCGACCGCCCCGGAGGCGTCGCCGGTGTCGCACCGCCGGCGCAGGGCGGCCAGGGTGTTGTCGTACTCGGCGCCGATGACGCGGAGGGCCGCCGCCTGCTCGGGCCCGCGCAGCCGCGCGTCGCACCGGGCCGTCAGCTCGGCGAAGTGCCCGGCGGCCAGGTCGCGCACCGTGCCGAGCCGGCCCGCCGCCGCCAGCCGGTCGACGCCGTACGCGCGCAGCGTCTCCAGCATGCGGTAGCGGCCCGGCTCCGGCGCGAGCCGCAGCAACGACCGGTCGACCAGGGCGGCGAGCAGGCCGGGCAGGTCGGCCGGCGGCACGGCGGTGCCGGCGCAGACGGCGGCGGCCGAGTCCGCCGTGACGCCGCCGGGCAGCACCGAGACGCGTTCGGCGACCGTGCGCTCGGGCTCGGTCAGCAGCTCCCAGCTCCAGTCGATGACCGCGCGCAGCGTACGGTGCCGGGGCAGCGCGCCGCGGCTGCCGTTGGTGAGCAGCCGGAACCGGTCGGACAGCCCGTCGGCCACCTCGGGCAGCGACATCGTCCGCAGCCGGGCCGCGGCCAGCTCCAGCGCCAGCGGCATGCCGTCCAGCTCGCGCACGACCCGCGACACCTCGGGCAGCGTCGTGTCGTCGACGTCGAACCCCGGCCGCACGGCCTGCGCCCGCTCGGCGAACAGGCGCACCGCGTCCGCCCGGCGGGCCCGCTCGGCGTCGTCGTCCGGTGCGGGCAGCGGGAGCGGGCCGAGCGGCACCAGCGCCTCGCCGCCGATGGCGAGAGGTTCGCGGCTGGTGGCCAGCACCCGCAGCCCGGCGCACCGGGACAGCAGCGCCGCCACCAGGCGGGCCACCGCGTCGATCAGGTGCTCGCAGTTGTCGATCAGCAGCAGGCTCTCCCGGCCGCCGAGCCGGTCGGCGAGGACGTCCAGCTCGTCGCCCTCGACGCGCAGCCGCGCCTCGAACACCGCGCCGCCGCGCGGCCCGGCCCCGGCGAGTACGGCGGCGGCGACCTTGGCGGGCTCGGTGACCACGGCGAGGTCGATCATCCAGGCGCCGTCACGGTAGTCGTGGCGGTGACGGCGGGCCGCCTCGACGGCGAGCCGCGTCTTGCCTGCGCCTCCGGGGCCGAGCACGGTGACCAGCCGTCCGGCGGCGAGCAGCGCGCCGATGCGGGCCAGCTCGTCCGCACGCCCGACGAGCCCGGTCACCGGCACCGGCAGCTCGCCTCCCCAGGCGGACGCGGCCGGGGGCCGGTCACTCGGTCTCACGGCGTCCGGGGCCGGGGCCGGGGGCGTGGCGCGGAGCAGGCGTAGGTGGCGATCGTGCAGGGCGGTGCCCGGGTCGGCGCCGAGGGCGTCGGCCAGGGTCTCGCGGACGCGTTCGTACAGGGCGAGGGCTTCGGCCTGGCGGCCCTGGGCGGCGAGCGCGTCCATGAGCAGCGCGGCCGCACGTTCGTGGAGAGGGTGCTCGGCGAGCAGGGCGGTCAGGCGGGCGGCGGCCTCGCCGGCACGGCCCAGCGCCACCTCGGCGTCGGCGAGGTCGGCGACGGCCTCGGCCGAGAGGTGGGCCAGCCGGGTCGCGACGGCGGGCGCCACCGCCGCGACGGCGGCGGGCTCACTGCCGGGAGGCTCCCGCCACAGCGTCACGGCCTCGCCGAGCACGGCCGCCGCGGCCGCCGGGTCGCCGGCGCGCAGCCGGTCCCGGCCGGCGGCGGCGAGCTGTTCGAAGCGCAGCGCGTCCACGGCGGCCGGGTCGATCTCCAGCCGGTAGCCGCCGCCGGCGGCGGCCTGCGTGACGTCGCGCGCCGAGCCGAGGGTCCGGCGCAGGCGGGAGACGAGGGCCTGCAGGGCGTGGGCGGGATCGGCCGGCGGGTCCTCGGCCCAGATCGCGTCGGCCAGGACCCCCTGCTCCACGGCGCGCCCGCCGGCGAGCGCCAGCCGGACGAGCAGGCTCCGCAGCCGCGCCCCCGGGACGGGCAGGACGACGCCGCCGCGCGACAGCCGGAAGGCGCCGAGCAGCGTGACGCGCAGCCGCACGCCTCCGTCCACGTCCACGTCTCCCCCCTCTTCGCGTGTGCTCTCACACCGTCCCACATCGTGTGAGCGCCGTGTGCGCCCCGTGTGAGCGGCCGGTCGGAGGGTGGGCCTGCCGGTCTGGTGGACAGGGCGGCGACCTTCGGAAAGGAGTGTGTCCGGTGCATGACGTGGTGATCGTGGGTGCCGGCCCGGTCGGCCTGTTCCTCGCCTGCGAGCTGGGCCTGGCGGGCTGTGCCGTCGTGGTGCTGGAACGGGAGCCGGAGCCGCGCTCCCCGTGGAAGGCGCGGCCGCTCGGCATGCGGGGGCTGTCCGCCGCGTCGGTCGCGGCGTTCCGGCGGCGCGGCTTGTCGCGTCCGCTGCTGGAGGCGTCGGGGGTGGAGGCCGGTCCCGCGGCGGACGGGCCGCGGCGCGGTGGGGGCCACTTCGCGGGCATGATGCTCGACCCGGCGCTGATCGACCTCGCCGCGCTGCCGTACCAGCCGGCCGGACCGGCGGCGGAGGGCGTCATGACCGACCTCGAAGCGGTCGAGAGGGTGTTGTCGGAGCGGGCGGCCGAGCTGGGCGTGGAGGTCAGGCGGGGCGTCCCGGTCGAGGCCGTCGCGCAGGACGGGGACACGGTGGTCGCGCGGGCGGGCGGGCAGGAGCACCGGGCGCGCTGGCTCGTCGGCTGCGACGGCGGGCGCAGCACGGTGCGGAGGCTCGCGGGCTTCGGCTTCGCCGGCACCGAGCCGCTGTTCACCGGTTACGTGATGCTCGCCGCGATCGCCGACCCCGGCAAGCTGCGGCCCGGGTTCACGCTGACGCCGGCGGGCATGTACCTGCGGACGCCCGCGCCGGGGTACGTCGGGATGCTGGAGTTCGACGGCGGCGCGTACGACCGCTCGCGCCGGCCGGACCGCGACCATCTCCAGGCGGTGCTGCGCCGGGTGTCCGGCACCGACGTGACCTTGGACGACGTCCACCACGTCTCCACCTTCACCGACCGGGCGATGCAGGCGACGACGTACCGGCAGGGCCGCGTGCTGCTGGCGGGCGACGCCGCGCACGTCCACTCCCCTCTCGGCGCGCAGGGACTGAACCTCGGCATCGGCGACGCCGTCAACCTGGGCTGGAAGCTCGCCGCGACCGTGCGCGGGCACGCTCCCGACGGGCTGCTCGACACCTACGCGGACGAGCGCCGCCCGGTCGCCGCGCAGGTGCTCGACTGGACGCGGGCCCAGGCGGCGGTCATGCGGCCGGACCCGCACGCCCAGGCGATCCAGGCGGTGCTGCGCGACCTGCTCGCGACCCGCGACGGGGCGACGTACGTGTTCGGCAGGCTGTCGGGCGCGTCGCTGCGCCTCGACCTCGGCGGCGGCCATCCGCTGACCGGCCGGGACGTCCCGGACCTCGCTCCCGGGGACGGCGTCCGGCTCGCCGACCTGCTGCGGGACGGGCGGGGCGTCGTCCTCGACCTCAGCCCCGGCCGGCGGCTGCGCGACCCGGCGGCGCGCTGGTCGGATCGGCTGCGCTACGCGGCCGGCCCGGCGCGGGACGGGCTCGGGGCCGGCCTCGGCGCCCTGCTCGTACGGCCGGACGGCGTGGTCGCCTGGGCCGGCGAGCGGGAGCCGGACCGCGCGGCGTTCGAGCGGGCCGCCGGCCGCTGGTTCGGCCGTCCGGCCGCCTGATCCACGACACCTCATCCAACCCTTTCGAAGGAGCACACACAATGACGATCACCCTCCGGCCCGGCAGCACCGTGATGTTCACCGGCGACTCGGTCACCGACTGCGGGCGGCGCGGGAGCGAGGACGGCCTCGGCTCCGGCTACCCGCTGCGCGTCGCGGGCGAGTGGGGCCTCCGGCACCCGGACCGGCCCGTGACCTGGCTCAACACCGGCGTCGCCGGCGACAAGGTGAGGGATCTCGAAGCGCGGTGGCAGGCCGACGTGCTCGACGCCCGTCCGGACGTGGTGTC
Organism: Actinomadura luzonensis; assembly: GCF_022664455.2. Classification (NCBI taxonomy): domain Bacteria; kingdom Bacillati; phylum Actinomycetota; class Actinomycetes; order Streptosporangiales; family Thermomonosporaceae; genus Actinomadura; species Actinomadura luzonensis. The sequence continues at coordinate 620,919 of NZ_JAKRKC020000002.1, read as the reverse complement.
GATCCTCGTCGGCGGCAACGACGTGGCCTGGCACTCCTACGACCCGGACGGTCACGTGATCCCCGCCGAGGAGTTCGCGGCCGGTTACGACCGGCTGCTCGCGCCCCTGGCCGCGGCCGGCGTCGAGCTGATCCTCGTGGAGCCGTTCCTGCTGCCGATCCGCGGCCTGGTCGAGGTGGGGGACGTGCACCTCGGCGAGGACGTCCGCAGGGAGTGGCGCGCCGACCTGGACCCGAAGATCCAGGTCGTGCGTGAGCTGGCGGGCGCGTACGGCGCGCGGCTGCTCGCCGCCGACGGCATGTTCGCCGCGCTCGCCGCGACGACCGGGCCGGAGTACTGGGCGGCGGACGGCGTGCACCCGACGCCGGCCGGGCACGCGGCGCTCGCGGCCGCCTGGCTGCGCCTGGTCGCCTGACCGGACCGGAGGGGCGGGGGCAGGGGCGGTCAGGGGTCGACGCGTTCGGCGACGGAGTCGTAGCCGCCGCCGTCCGGGTAGACCCACGCGCCGGTGAGCCGCCGCCCGTCCGGGCTGAAGACGCCCTGGTAGTAGGCGGGTGAGCCGCGCTCGCCGGCCCAGATGGTGAGCATGTCGCCGTCGAGCTCGTAGGTGTAGTCCAGGGTGCTGCCGTCATCGCCGTAGTAGCGGGACTTGATGTCGGCGCTGGGCTCGGCCATCAGGGTGCGCTCGCGGCCGATGATCTCGATGCCGTTCGCGTCGCCCAGGTGCACGTCCTGCTGCAGGAAGAAGTCGTTCAGCCAGCGGTAGGTGACGGTGCCGCCGTGCCCGCCGCTGATCCTCCACGTGCCGACCAGCCGGTCCAGGGCCCGCAGCGCCTTGTCGTCGGTCATCGTCGTCTCCTTCACGGTGGGGGGTGGTCGCCTGTACAGACTCGCGCCGGCGCCGGAACTCATCGCCGAGAAGGTCGAACAGCGCCTGACCGGCATGCGGGAACACGACGGGTGGGCCCTCCCCAGACGTGGCCGACGCCCTCGCCGGCGCAGGACGGCCCGCGCATGCCGCCGTCCCCGCCGGGTACCTGGGGGGCACGGGATGACGCCGTGGGGGCGGCCGTGACGGGGGGACGCGGGGTGGCGTTGCGCGCGCTGATCGTGGAGACGGGCTTCAGCCGGGGGGCGCTCGCGGCGGTGCGGGCGCTGGCCGGCGCGGGCTGGCAGGTCGGCGTGGGCGCGCCGGCGGCCTCGGGGCCGGCGTCGTCGTCGCGCCTGCGCCGCTGGAGGCATCGGGTGCCGGCGGCGCACGAGGACCGCGACGCCTTCCTCGCCGCCGTGCGGGACGCGGTCCGCGACCGGGGCTACGACATCGTGTTCGGCGCCGGCGAGGCCGAGGTCCTGGCGCTGTCCAAGGCGCGGGACACGGTGGAGGCGGTCGTCCCCCACGCGGCCCACCCCAGCGTGGTGCGCGCGATCGACAAGCAGTCGCTGTGCGACGCCGCCAGGTCGATCGGCCTGGCGACGGCCCGCGCCCTCGACCCGGACGCGGTCGCCGGCGAGCACCGGCCGCTCGTGGTGAAGGCCCGGCTGCACGCGCAGCCGGACCGGCCGGGCGCCCCGCCGCGGATCGACACCCTGGTCGTGCACGACGGCGCGGCCGCCCGCCGCCGGGTGGACGAGGTGCGCGGGCTCGGCGGCGAGCCCCGCGTCGAGGAGTTCCACGCGGGCCGCCTGATGGCCTACTGCGCCGTGGTCACCCGCGAGGCGCGGGTCGTGGCCGACTGCATGCAGGTCGCCTCGCGGATCTGGCCGCCCGAGGCCGGCGCGAGCTGCCGCGCCGAGACCGTGCGGGTGGACCCGAGGATCGCCGGCCCGGCCGTCCGGCTGCTCGCCGCCCTCGGCTGGTTCGGGCTGGCGCAACTGCAGTTCGTAGTGCCGGAGGACGGCGCGCCCCGGCTCATCGACCTGAACGGCCGCTTCTACGGCTCGATGGCGCTCGCCACCGCGGCCGGCGCGAACCTGCCGGCCGCCTGGGCGGCCCTGGCCACCGGCCAGGACGTGCCGCCCGCGCGGGCCCGGCCGGGGGTGCGCTACCACTGGCTGGAGGGCGACCTGCGGCGGGCCGCCGCGGAACGCCGGGGCGGTCTCGTCGCCGACCTGGCCGGCACGCTGCGCCACGCGGCCGGGGCCACGCACAGCGTGCTGTCGGCCCGCGACCCGGGGCCGGCGCTGGCCCGGGTCAGGGAGCTGGTGTCAGGGATCCGGTCCCGGCACGGGTGAGCCGGGAGGGCGACGCGGGTGAGCCGGGAAGGCGACGCGGGTGAGCCGCGAGCGCCGCCGGCGGGCGCTTGACGGGCGGGACGCGGTGGTGCCAGCATCGCCGGGGTCCACGATCGGCGGGAGGCCCCCATGCGCTGGCTGCGGGAGCTGGACGACCGGCGGCTGTCCCCCCACACCGGCTGGACCAGGGACCACTGGGCGGCGCTGGCCGACCACCTGCTGCTGTCGGCCCGCCGGCACGCCTCCCCGTCCCACGCGCGTTTCTCCTTCCCCGGCGAGCCGGGCGGCTACGGGCCGGACGTGGACGGGCTGGAGGGCTTCGCCCGGACGTTCCTCGCGGCCGGGTTCCGGGTGGCGGGCGAGGGCGGCCGCGACCCGCACGGCCACCTGGAGTGGTACGCGCGCGGCCTGGCGGCGGGCACCGACCCCGCCTCCCCCGACCGCTGGGTGCGGCTGGACGAGCACGACCAGGCCAAGGTGGAGGCGGCGTCCATCGCGCTGGTGCTGCACCTGACCAGGCCGTGGCTGTGGGACCGGCTCGACGACCGGGTGCGCGAGCGGGTGGTGGAGTACCTGGCACCGGCGGTCGGGGCCGCGTACCCGCCGATCAACTGGGTCTGGTTCCAGATCGTCGTGGAGCAGTTCCTCGCCTCCGTCGGCGGCCCGCACTCCCGCGCGGACCTCGAGGCCGGGCTCGCGCTCACCGACGGCTTCGCCCGCGAGGACGGCTGGTACTCCGACGGCGACCGGCGCGCCTACGACCACTACGCCGGCTGGGCGCTGCACTTCTACCCGCTGCTGTGGGCCGAGATGGCCGCCGGCGACCCGGCCGCCGACGGCCGCGTCGCCGGCTACCTGGGGCGGCTGCGGCGCTACCTAGAGGACGCCGTCCACCTGGTCGGCGCGGACGGCTCGCCGCTGCTCCAGGGGCGCAGCCTCACCTACCGGTTCGCGGCGGCCGCGCCCTTCTGGACGGGCGCGCGGGCCGGGCTGGCGGCGCCCGCGCCCGGGCTGCTGCGCCGGGCCGCCTCCGGCATCGCCCGCCACTTCGTCCGGCACGGCGCGCCGGGCGACGACGGCCTGCTCACGCTCGGCTGGCACGGGCCATGGCGGCCGATCGCCCAGTCGTACTCCGGCCCCGGCTCCCCCTACTGGGCGGCCAAGGGCCTGTACGGGCTGACGCTGCCCGCCGATCACCCGGTGTGGACGGCCGTGGAGGAGCCGCTGCCGGTGGAGCGCGGCGACTTCCGGCGGGTGGTCCGGGCGCCCGGCTGGCTGGTGTCCGGCACCCGGGACGACGGCGTGGTCCGCGTCGTCAACCACGGCACCGACCACGCCACGCCCGGGGACCACCGCGCCGACTCGCCGCTGTACGCCCGCCTCGGCTACTCCACCGCGACCTCGCCCGTCCTGGCCGGGCCGCACGCCGCCGACCCCCTGGACCAGTCGGTCACGCTCCTCGACGGCGACGGCCGGCCCAGCCACCGCACCGGGTTCGGCACGCTGTTCGCCGCGCGCCTGCCGAGCGGCACCGCCGTGGGCGCGTCCCGGTGGCGGGCCCACTGGGTGCGCCCGGACCCGGACGTCCCCGACCACGGCTACGGGCGCGGCGGCGACGTCACGCTCGGGCCGTCGATCACGGTCGTGTCGGCCCTGCGCGGCGCCTGGGAGGTGCGGCTGGTCCGGGTGGACCCGGAGTGCGCGTTCCCGCTGCGGGTGGGGGGCTGGCCGGCGCCGCCGGGCCGGACCTCCGCCGTCGTCCCCGGCCCGGGGCTCGACCTGGCGGACACGGCCGTCGCGCGGGACGCCACCCCGCTGTCCGGCCACACGGCGATCCCGTGGTGCGGGACGGCGGCCGCCGCCGAGCCCGGCAGGTGGTACACGGCCACGATCCTGCTGGCCGGGGGCGCCCCCGGGCGCGCCCCCGTGGTCGTGGGGCGGTGTGTGACCTGGTCCGACGGCACCGAGGACGTCCTGGAGCTCCCCTCCTAGGTGACGCGGAAGACGAAACGGTGCGGACCGGACGGGACGGCGGCGGTCAGGCGTACCCGGTGGACCGTCTCCCGGGCGCCGTCGTGGCCGCGGACCCGCAGCTCCTCCGCCCGCGCCCGCCACGGCTCCGGCACGTCGAGCACCACCGGCCCCCACCGGACGACGCCGTCCCGGACCGCGGGACGCGCGCGCGAGACGAACACCTCCTCCACCCGGCACTCACCGCCGTGGAAGGCGAAGTCGTCGGCGACGTCGAGCCGGCCGGGACGCCAGGTGAAGGTGCGGACGAACCGGGCCAGGCGCGGCGTGCCGTAGGCGGCGGTGAGGTCGAGGGCGAACAGCAGCGGCTCGCCGGGGACGTGCGCCGCGACCCTCGCCGCGCGCTCGCGCCCCGGGAGCTGCGGCGTGCCGTCGATGAGGGGGACGGAGTGCCAGGCGGCGGACGCCTGCGGGGTGCGGTAGCGGTGCGGGCCGAAGTAGCCGCGGGTGTACTCGGGCGCGCCCAGGTCGTCCAGCACGGTCGCGCCGCCCGCGCGCAGGACGAAGTGGCCGAGGTCGAGGTGGTTGTGCGGCTCGTCGTTGTGGCCGCCCTTGGCGGCGAAGGCGCTGCCGGGGGCGCGGGCGGCGACGATCCCGGCGTCCGGGAGGAACGCCTGCGGCGCGGGCGGGCGGCGGGCGGCGCCGGTGCTCCACCACAGGGTGCGGCTCAGGTGCGCCCAGCGGTAGCAGGGGTCGTCATGGAAGGACGGCTCGGCCGGCTGCTCGGGCACGGGCACGTCCAGCCGCTCGGCCAGGCGGTCCAGCAGCCCGGCCGGGTACGCGCCGCGCCCGGCCGAGTCGGCGAAGGCGGGGCGGTGCCCGCCGCCGAGGTCGATCGCGGCCGGATAGCCGGCCATGGCGCGCACGTGCGGGTCGTCGAGGAGGTCGCGGCCGGTGTGCGCGCGCAGCGCCTCGGCGAAGTAGACGAAGTACCCGAAACCGTAGGCCCAGTAGTCGGGACCCTCCAGGCAGGCGCCGTCCCGGCCGGCGCCGGAGCGGAACGCGGCGAGGGCCGCCTCCACGCGGGGCAGGAGCGCGGGGAGGCGGGCCGAGCCGAGGGCCAGGGCGGCCATCCCGGCCGCGCCCGCGCAGACGGCGGCCCAGTTGTGCGCGCAGGTCTCCCACCACATGCGGCGGGCCTGGAAGGGCGCGAGCACCCGCCGGTCCACCTCGGCCCGGACGCGGGCGCGCACGCGCGGGCCGAGCCGGACGCCGGGCAGGACGGTCGCCTCGGCCAGGGTGTGCGCGGTCTCGGCGGCGAACAGGTCCACCACGTGCCGGCCGGCGGGTGCGCCGGGGGGCGGGGCGTGGGCGGGGAGCGCCCAGGTGCGCTCCTCGCAGACCGACCAGAGGAGATCATCGAGCGCGGGATCCCACCGGCCGTCGCGGCGGCCGTCGGGCCGGTCGTCGGGGCGGTCGTCGGGGCGGTCGTCGGGCCGGTCGTCGGGGGCGTCGGTCAGGTGGGCGGCCAGGAGGAGGGCGGACAGGCGGCGGCGGCGTTCGAAGTAGACGGACTCGTAGGCGAGCCGGTCGCCGGTGTCGGCGAAGCGCCGCCACAGGGCGGCGGTCAGCGCGGGCGCGGGCGTCCCCCGGGCCCGTTCGGCCTCCTCGCGGATCTCCCGCGCCAGCCGGCCGAGCCGCCCCGCCGCGCCGGCGGGACGGGCGGGCAGCGCGGGCGGGGTCACCGGGGGCCGAGCCGCCGGACGGAGCTGCGCACGACGATGTGCGTCCCGAGCGTCAGGACCCGCGCCGGACCGTCGCCGTCCGGCCCGCCCGCCTCAGGCGGCCCCGCCGCGCCGGGCCGGGGCGCGAGAAGAGGCGCGGGAAGGGGGGAGGGAAGGGGCGAGCCGGGGGTGCGGCGGCCGAGGGCCAGGCGGACCGCGGCGCGTCCCAGCTCGTCGTGCGGCAGGTGCACCGTGGTCAGCCCGAGGTCCTGCGCCGGGGGCACGTCGTCGTAGCCGACGATGGAGACGTCCTCGGGCACCCGCAGCCCGTGCTCGCGCAGCGCCTGGATGGCGCCCGCGGCGACCACGTCGTTGCCGGCGAAGACGGCGGTGAAGCGGGGCGGCCCGGCGGCCAGCAGGCGGCGCATGGCGGCGTACCCGGACTCGCGGTCGAACTCGGCCGGCACCTCCAGCCCGGGGTCGGCGGGCACGCCGTACTCGGCGAGCGCCGCCCGGTAGCCGGCGACGCGGCTGTCGGAGGTGGAGTGGCCGGGCCGCAGCCCCAGGTAGAGGATCCGGCGGTGGCCGGCCGACAGCAGGTGGGCGGTCACCGCGTGCGCGCCGCCGGTGTTGTCGAAGTTGACGACGAGCGCCGGCACCCCGTCGCCCAGCGGCGGCCGCCCGCACAGCACCAGGCGGGAGCCGGCGGCGGCGAGCGCGTGGGCGTACTCGGTCATGCGCTTGCGGTACTCCTCGTCCACGACCACGCTGCCGACCAGGATGACGGCCTCGGCGCGCTGCTCGCGCATGAGCTGCACGACGGACAGCTCGCGGCCGGTGTCGCCGCCGGTGGTGCAGATGAGCGACAGCCGTCCCTCCTGGGCGGCCTGCTCCTCGACGCCCTGCGCGATGAGCGCGTAGTACGGCACGGCGACGCTGTTGACGACGATGGCGACGGCGCCGGGCCGGGCCGCCGACAGGGCGCGGGCGTGGGCGTTGGGGACGTAGTCCAGCTCGCGCACCGCCCGGACGACCTTGTTTCGGGTGGCCGCGAGCACCGGGTACTCGCCGCCCAGCACGCGGGACACCGTGGCCACCGAGACGCCGGCCCGCCTGGCCACGTCCCTGATGGTGACACGGTTGGGCGCGGTCATGCGGGCCTCCTGTCGGCGGGTCTCGCAGGTAACCGGTTACCTGACCGATGCCCTGGACGCTAGGAGATCCCGTTTTCGCCGTCAACCCTGCTCTGAGCGCGTTTGTAACGAAAAGTTAACAAGACATTGACTCCTCTGGACGATCGCGTCTACCGTCCGGCTCACGACGTCTGAAGTAACCGGTTACCTGACATCGGCCCCGATCCTTCCCCCCAGAGAGGTGGCCCCGATGGACAGACCACTCACGCGCCGCGGACTGCTCAAGGGATCCGTGCTCTTCGTCGCCGGCGCCGCCGTCTCGGCCTGCGGCGGCGATCCCCTCGCCAGGACCAGGCCGTCGTCCGCCTCCGGGGGCGCTCCCAAGATCACCCTCAGCCACTGGTACCACGAGTACGGCGAGCAGGGCACCCAGCAGGCGGCGATGCGGTACGCGGCCGACTTCACCAAGGCCAACCCCGACACCGCGGTCAAGGTCTCGTGGATCCCCGGCGACTACGCCACCAAGTGGACCGCCGCCGTGCTGACCGCCGACGGCCCCGACGTGTACGAGGTCAACGACGTCAGCCCGAACATGGTGAAGGCCGGCCAGGTGACCCCGCTGGACGACGTGCTGGGCGCGGAGAAGCCCGACTTCGACCCGAAGGTGCTGGCCCCGTACACGTGGGGCGGCCGGGCCTACGCGGTGCCCATGATCATCGACCCGATGTTGCTGTTCTACCGCAAGTCGCTGTTCCAGAAGGCCGGGGTGGCGGTGCCGGCGAGCTTCCCCGAGCTGCTCGCGGCGGCGAAGAAGCTGACGGCCGGCAAGCAGAAGGGCCTGTTCGCCGGCAACGACGGCGTCGGCCCGCTCAACACGATGCTGCCCTGGTCGAACGGCAACCTGCTGATCGACGACCGCAAGATCATCTACAACGACCCGAAGGTGGTCGAGGCGCTGGCCGGGCTCAAGCAGCTCTACGACGCCAAGACCACCCTGCAGGGCTACTCGACCGACTGGTGGGACCCGGGAGCGCTGATCAACGGCGCGGCGGCCATGCAGTGGGTGGGCCTGTGGGCGGTGCCGGGCCTGACCGACGCCCTCGGCGACGACTTCGACGCCTTCGCGCTGCCACCGTACGGCCCCGGCGGGCGCGCCGTGGTCAACATGGGCGGCTGGGTGCAGGTCGTCAACGGCAAGAGCCGCAACCTGGACGCGGCCAAGAAGTACGTGCGCTGGCTGTGGGTGGAGAACACCGCCGCGCAGACCGACTGGAGCCTCGCCTACGGCTTCCACGTCCCGCCGAGGACCAGCGCCGCCGCCAAGGCCGACAAGCTGACCAGCGGCCCCGCCAAGACCGTCATGGACGCCGTCGCCGCGCACGGCGTCAAACAGCCGGCGTTGTGGACCGCCGAGGTGCGCCAGCCCTACACCGACGCCGTCACCGCGATCGTCAAGAAGGGCGCCGACCCGGAGAAGACGCTGGCCGAGGCCGCCAAGCGCTCGCAGGACATCCTCGACCAGGTGCCCGTGCTATGACGAGCACGGCCGCCCCCGCCACGGTCCGCGCCCGCCGCCGGCGGCGGGCCGCCGCCCGCGGGCCCGCCTGGCGCGCGTTCATCCTGCTCACGCTGCCGATGGTGGCCGGGCTGTTCCTGTTCAAGTACGTCGCCATCGGCTGGGGGCTGCTGCTCAGCTTCAACGACGCCCGCGGCACGATCAGCCTGGGCGCCTGGAACGGGCTGGAGAACTACCGGCGGCTGCTGTCGGACCCGGCCTTCACCCGGTCGCTGGTGACGATCCTGCTGTTCACGCTGTTCATCGTGCCGGTGACGTTCGGGCTGGCGCTGGGCCTCGCGGTGCTGGTCAACCGGCTGCGGCGGGGGCGGGCGCTGTTCCGCACCACCTTCTTCGTGCCGGCGGCCGTGTCGTACGTGGTGGGCGCGCTGGTGTGGAAGATGAGCCTGTTCAGCGGCACGCCGTCGGGGGTGGCCAACAGCCTGGCGTACCTGGTGGGGCACGAGGACGCGATCGGCTGGGTGGCCACCGTGGACCCGCCGCTGTACTGGGTGGTGCTGGTCACCGTACGACTGTGGCTGCAGACCGGCTTCTACATGATCCTGTTCCTGGCCGGCATCCAGCAGGTGCCCGCCCAGCTCTACGAGGCCGCGCGGGTGGACGGCGCCCACTCGGAGTGGACGCTGTTCCGGCACATCACCTGGCCGATGCTGCGCAACACGTCGGTGGCGGTCACGCTGCTGCTGATCATCAACGCGTTCCAGGCGTTCGACGAGTTCTACAACATCCTGGCCTCCAACCTGTCCGGGCTCGGCGGCGCGGACGGCCGCACGCCGCTGATCTACCTGTTCCAGACCGCGCTCGGCGAGCAGAACTACGGCGCCGGGTCGGCGGGGGCGTTCCTGGTCACCGTGCTGATCGTGGCGTTCACGCTGCTGCAGGGCCGCTTCGCCGGCTTCGGCCGCGGCGACGAGGAGGAGGCGCGATGAGGAGGCTGCGGCTGGGCACGTACGCGGCGGTGGCCGTGTTCGCGGTGCCGTTCCTGCTGCCGTTCTACCTGCTGCTGCGCAACGCGCTCATGACGCGGCGCGAGCTGGGGTCGCTGGAGTGGCACTGGTGGCCGGAGACGGTGACGTTCCAGGGGTTCGCCGACGCCTTCGGCAACGAGGCCGTGCCGCTGGCGCACGCCCTCGGCAACTCGGCGCTGATCTCGTCGATCTCCGCGCCGGTGAGCACGCTGCTGGCCTCGATGGCGGGCTACGCGCTGGCCCGTGTCCCGGTGGCGGCCGCGCGGCCGGTGTTCTTCTTCATCATCGCCACGATGATGGTGCCGGGCGCGGCCACGTTCATCCCGACGTTCGTCGTGGTCGGCTCGATGGGCGGGGTCAACACGTTGTGGGGGCTGATCGCGCCCGGCCTGTTCAGCGCGTTCGCCGTGCTGCTGTTCCGCGGCTTCTACCTGCGCTTCCCGCGCGAGCTGGAGGACGCGGGCCGGGTGGACGGCCTCGGCCACCTCGGCCTGTACGCCCGGCTGGCGCTGCCGAACTCGGGCGCGCTGTTCGCCTCGCTCGGCATCCTGTCGTTCATCGAGCACTGGAACGCGTTCCTGTGGCCGCTGGTCATCGGGCAGGACCCGGAGTACTGGACGGTCCAGGTCGCGCTGTCCACCAACCTCAACCAGCAGGCCGTGAACCTGCCGGCGCTGTTCGCCGGGGCGCTGGTGGCCATCCTGCCGCTGGTCGCGCTCTTCCTGCTCGCCCAGCGCTGGATCGTCAGGGGCGTCCTGCTCACCGGCGTCAAAGGCTGACCCCCTCCGTGCCTGGCGCCGTCACCCCACCGGCGGTGACAACGGCCCGGGCGACGACCACGTGAGCGCCGCACCGTGAGCCAGGTCCCGATCCGCTCCCCGCTGCTTGCGGCGCGAACGCCTTCAGCCATCGGAGCTGCACATGCCCCCGACCGTCCCCCGAGCCCACCGCCGCGCCGCACGCCTGCTCGCACTGCCTCTGGCCGTGGTGCCGGCCACCGACACCATCCCATTCCGCCTGCTGCCCGCGGCACAGGCCGACCCCAGCGCCTGCACCGTCAACGGCAGCAAAGTCACCGGCCAGGTCATCACCGGCACCGCCGGAGACGACACCATCACCTGCCCCGGCGGCGTCCCCCAGAACACCACCATCAACGCCCTGGCCGGCAACGACACGATCACCGCCCACGGCGCCCCCGGCAATCACGGCACCGTCAACGGCGGCGACGGCGCCGACACCATCAAGGCCACCGGCGGCGAAGGCGGATCCCACGACGGCGGGTACGGCAACGCCGGCACCATCACCGGCGGTTCCGACAACGACATCATCACCTTGACCGGCGGCAAGGGCGGCTCCGCAGGTGGCAGCTCAAGAGGCGGGCCGGCAAACGTGAACAGGGTCGAGGGAGGCCCAGGCGCCGATCAGATCACCGCCATCGGCGGCGACGCCGCCACCGGTCGCACCGATCCTCTCCACAGCGGCTACGGAGGCGACGGCAACTGGTCCAGAGGAAGACTTCTCGGCGGCGACGGCGCCGACACCATCAAGGCCACCGGCGGCAACAGCACCACCAGCAGGGGAGGCTCGGGCAACGCGAACGGCGCCAAGATCCACGGTGGCAACGGCAATGACTCCATCACCGCCGCCAGGGGCACGGGCACGCAGTCAGGATTGTCGAACGACGCCCACTCCGAGGTGGACGGCGGCGAGGGCGTCGACACGTGCACCTTCGTTCCCAAGGACCCGCCCAAGGTCTACAACTGCGAGAAGAAGAGGTAGCCCCCTGCTCGCGGTCAGCACCCACGTGGGTAGGTGCTCGTAGGGGGTGGCAGGGTGGACATCGCAGGACAGGCGCTGGTCGAGGTTGGACCGTGCAACGCCGCGAGCGCCGCGATCCTGGCCAGGTGTGAGCACATCGTGTTGCTGGTCAGCCCGGGCAACTCCTACTTCTCCGCCGCTCGCCTGGCGGCGACGTTCGCCTGGGCCGTCCGAAACGTCGGGGACGTACACGTGCTGGTCTCCGATGCGGAGATGACCGCGGCGACCTACCTGGCCCGGGGCCGGCCGGAGCAGGACGCCTACCGCAAGGCCCGCGACGACATCCGCCAGATGGCGGCCAGGATCCGGCGGGCCCGCGACTCGGCCGGCACGCCTGACCTGCGGATCAGCGAGGTCGCCGACTGGACGGGCAACGCCGCCTACCGCCACGCGCTGGCCTACGCGCGGCAGGCCATCGCCGACCCCCGCTACATCGCGCTGCGCGTCCGCCCGCCCGACCGGGCCGGCTGATCGATCGTCCACGCCGGCGGAGGGCGCTACGGCTGCCCGCGGCGAGTCCTCGAAGGAGCGGCATGGTCCTGGCCCACGGCTGCACATGCAGGGATCGGACGGTGAGCGGCGCTACACCGTCCAGCAGATTGCTGATCGGCTCGGCGTCAGCCGCGCGGCCTGCCCCGGCTCAGGGAGCCCGGCCGGTTCGTGCCGGGTACGCGGGTGTGCGCCGGGCAACGCCCGCGCCGTACGCGTTGACGCGCCGAGGACGCGCATGGAGGGCCGGACGGGTGCCCGGCCCTCCAGGACGTCACCGCGATGCGCTCACCTCACGGCTCCGCCACCACCCATCGATCCTGTCTCGTGTGCGTCACATGGTGGATTCCTGGGCGAGCGGCGACGATCACATCCTTTCTCAGCTCGATCTCGAAGGCCGAGCGGGGCCACGGCACATCGTGGCCGCAGTGGGGGCATGCCCTTTCGAGGATGGCTTCCACATATACCCGCCCAGCTCCCGGAACGCCTTCGTCCGCGCGTGGCTCCTTTCGCCAGTTGACCGTGTCGCCGATTTCGTAGTCGAACTGCCAGGCGTAGCCGTAGGTGAACTGAAGGATCTGCTCGTAGCCCTGGTGGCAGTTCGGGCAGACGAACGGCTCAGGGAGTCTCAGCCTGTTGAATGCCGGCATATTTCTCGTGGCCTGTCTTGTCTCGCCTGTCTGTTTCCAGCTGGCACTAACGTAATGAGAGAAGCTCGTGCGGATAAGCGATCCAGGTCAGCCAGTTCGCGAACTTCTTGTCGCTCGTGAGGATCTTTATCCGGTTGTGGGCCATCGCCGCGGCGAGGACGCGTGCGTCCTTGTCCTTGAGGATAGGAGGTGCAGCCGATCTCCACTTGTCCAGCTCCCACGCGTTCTCGGCCTGCAGGGACTTTACCGCCGACACCGATGCGCCGCCACCGTAAACTCCCTGGTGCTTATCCATGAACTGTTTCAGCCAATTCTTCCGCGCGGCGAGTTCCTGTGCGTCATCGGTGTCCAGGAACTCATCCCTGACGGGACCGAGGATGACCACACCGCGATCCCCGATGGCGGCGTCGACCGCGGCCTCCAGATGCCGATCGTAGGCGTCGATCAACACGTTCGTGTCCGGCGCCACCTGTTCCTTGCTGTCGTCCTGCTGGATGCTCGTGCTGTTGGAGCTGCTCGGGCTGGGCAGGGGCTGGGGTTGCCGTTCGGGCTCGTCCGAGCAGTCGGTCTGTGCGGAGTCGCCGCACAGCATGAGCAACAGGCCCAGTACGCCGCCGAGTCTCCCCCAGAAGCCCTTGGGCGCGGTCTGGGTCGGCGCCTTCGGGGCCGTTCGGGTAGGCGGATTGACCGGCTTCATCGGTGAAAGCAGCAGGCTTGGCCTGGCCTCGTAGGTGCCTCCGTTGCCGCTTCGGTCCCGGGGCGGAAGCCCGGCCTCCTTACGGGCGATGGCGTTGTTCTTGCTCACGCAGTCCGGTGAGGTGGGTGAGCAGCCGTACGGGTCGTGTCCGTCGAGCTCGATGCCGGTGATCGGGTTCCCGCCTGCGAAGGCGTATCGGTTGGCGGTCCAGGGGTCGAGGCCGAGTGCCAGGTCCGCCAGGGCGCCGTCGTAGCTGTCGAGGTTGAGGAAGCGGTTGAGGCCCGGGTTGTAGTCGCGGAACCCCATGTCGTACATGCCGGTGGAGTTGTCCCAGCGCTTGGCGTTGAAGCGGTAGGGGTTGTACTCCTCCTTGGCGGTGGGGTCCACGGGGTCGGGCTTGTCGACGCCGGTGAAAAGCTTGTCGTCGTTCTTGCCGTAGGCGGTGTAGCCGTAGGTGGCCCGGGTGTCGCCCGCGTCGGACGTGATCTGTTCGACGTCGGTGTGCGGGTTGTAGCCGTAGTAGGAGTTCTCTTCCGTGCTGTCGGCGTTGACCTTCACCTGGGACAGGCGCTCGCCCCACGGGCTGTACTGGAAGGACTTGGTGAGTTTGCCGGCCACCTCCTCGTCCAGGACCTCGCCGGACAGGCCGAGGTAGGAGTAGGTGGTGGTCCTGGCGTTTGCGGTGCCTTCCTTCTCGGTCTTGGTGGTGGTGCGGTCGAGCGGGTCGTAGGTGTACTTGGTGACGGTGTTGGTGGTGCCGTCGGCGCCGAGTTTCTCGTGCTGGATGACGTGGTCGAAGCCGTCGTAGGTGTACTTCTCCCAGGTCTTGCCGCCGCCCTGGACGGTGCGCAGGCGGCCGTAGGGGTCGTAGGTGTAGGTAGCGGTGGCTCCGCCGGTGACCGAGGTCATCAGGCGGTTGCGGTCGTAGGTGAAGGTGGTCTTCTTGCCGAGGACCTCCTCCTCCCACACGTTGCTGTTGGGGTCGTGGGAGTAGGTCTCGGTCTGCGCGGTGCCGCCGGCGACCGGGGTCTTGACGGTCTTGGCGATGCGGTCGCGGGGGTCGTAGGTGTAGGCGTAGTCGTGTTCGAGGTAGGCGCCGTGGTTGTCGGCGTTCTGGATCTTGGCGTGGTCGCTGGCGCGATGCAGGTTGCTCTGGTAGCCGAGGGTGTGCTCGGCCACGATCGTGGCGTTGGGCTTCTTCTCGATCGAGTGGCGCAGGACGCCGGACAGGAAGTAGTCGTAGGTGACGGTGTTGCCGTTGGCCTTGGTCTCGGTCAGGCGTTCGCCGCGCGGGGTGTAGGTGTAGGTGGTCGTCTTGGGCGACGGGTCGGTGGCGGACTTCTTGTTGACGACCTGGTTGACCAGGTCGCGTACGTCGTAGCCGTAGGTGGCCACCGTCTTGTCGTGGGTGCGGACGGTGACGGCGCTGTTCTCGTTGTAGGCGTAGGTCGTGGTGTTCTTCAGGGCGCCGTCGAGCTTTTCCTGGATCTGCTGGATCTGGTTGAGGTTGGTGTAGGAGATGTCCCACAGGTCGATCTTGGCGGTGGGTGAGTTGTCGTCGATCCGGGTCAGGTTGGCGTTGGCGTCGTAGGTGTAGGCGAAGTCCTTCTTCTCGGTGTCGCTGGTGCCGGCGGTGTCGCGGACCAGCTTGACCGCGTCCGCCACGACGGTGCCGTTGGCTTCGTCGGTGAGGGTGACGCTGTGGGTGGTGCCGGCGGTGAAGGTGTAGCTGCCGAGCTCGACCCAGGTGCCGGGGTTCTTGGTCTGGTCCACGACCACCACGGCGGTGCCGCCGTCGTGCTTGACGGTGTATTTGGCGTTGGTGGCGGTGGCGCCGGCCGGGTATTGCACGGCGACCTTGTAGGTGCCCGCGGCCGGGGTGGCCAGGTTCCAGGTGAAGGATGACTGGCCGGTGCCGGCGGGGGCGGTGGCGTAGTCGTAGCCGACGAACCCGTCGGTTGCCGTCGTCGCCAGCCGGGGGCCGATGATGCTGGAGGAGGAGGTGCCGCCCGAGGTGGCCGTCCAGGTGCCGGTCGCCACTGTCTGGCCGGTGTCGGAGTTGTCCTCCAGGACCACGTCCAGGCCGAGCGGGACGCCGTCGTCGGAGTGGGTCTTGAGTTTGCCGTCGGGGTAGTAGTCCCAGTCCATCGCCCGCTGGGAGGAGCCGCCCGCGCTGGTGACGGTGCGGTTGGTCTGCAGGCCCAGCTTGTTGTAGTCGTAGGTGGTCTTGATGTCCCACGGGTCGGTGGTGGTCCTGGACCAGCCGTTGTCCCAGTAGGTCATCTTCGAGACATTGCGGATGGTCTGCCCGTGCGAGGGCGGAAGGGAGATCTCCTTCAGCTGGGAGACGGCGTCGTAGGTGTAGAGAACGCTGTCCGGCTTGTTGTAGACCGGGTCGTCCTTGTCGAAGGGGTAGATCTCCTCGACCGGCCGGTTCAGCTTGTCGTAGCGGGTCTCGGCGAGGAAGTCGGTGTCGTCGTCGGCGGTCTCCACGCCCCGGGGCGTGATCGTCTTGGTCTGGTTGCCGGCCTGGTCGTACTCGAAGCGGGTGGTGACGTACTTGATCGTGCCGCCGGTGTCGGCGTGCGGGACCTTGGTCTCGATCACGTCGCCGCGCTTGTCGTACGTGGTGATCGTCTTGTTGTTCTCCTGGTCGGTCTGGCCGATGACGAGGCCGTCCAGGTCGTAGTCGGTCTTGGTCTGGTGTCCGGCCGCGTCCTTGGTGGTCTTGACCTGGTGGTTGAGGTCGTAGGTGTAGGTCGCGGTGTAGTCGCCGGTGTCCGGGGTGGCGTTCTTGCGCGGGTCGATGACCGTGGTGGTGTTGCCGACGTTGTCGTAGGTGTAGGTGATCTTGTGCTGGTCGGCGTTGAGTACGTCGGTGAGCTGGTAGATCTGGTTGTAGAGGTAGGTGGTGGTGAACTCGGCCGGGTTCGCGCCGGGCAGGTTGCCCTTGGGCTCGGTCTGGGTCTTCAGGTTGCCGGCCAGGTCCCAGGCGAAGGTGGCCTTGCGCTGCGGGCCGGTGTCGGAGTCCTTGGGCAGCACCGATTCGATCAGCTGGTCGGCCGCGTCGTAGGCCGCGGTGGCCACCGCGCCGTTGGGGGCGGTGGACTTGGTGATGTTGTCGTTGCGGTCGTAGACGGGGGCCGGGGTGGTGATGAAGACGCCTGTGTCCTGGTCCTTGGGGACCTTGGACTCCAGGGGGCGTTTGAAGATGTCGTAGGTCTGGGTGGTCTTCTTGCCCAGCGCGTCGGTGACCGACAGGACGTTGCCGCGTACGTCGTAGTCGAATGAGGTGGTGTGGTCGCCCTGCGTGGGCGTCTCGACGCCGTACGCGTCGGTGATGGTCTTGGGGTAGCCGGAGGGGTCGTAGTCGCCGTAGCTGGTGGGGTTGCCGTTGGCGTCCGTGACCTTGATCAGCAGGCCGTTGCCGTCGTAGTCGTACTTCGTGGTGTAGTCACCGGCTGTGGCGGTTTGGACGCCGAGCGGGTCGGTGACCGTCTTGAGGTTGCCGTTGGCGTCGTAGGTGAACTGCCACGTGCGGCCTTCGGGGCTGGTCTTCTCGGTCAGGTCGGCGGTGTAGCCGTTCAGGCCGGCCTGGTAGGTCAGCGTGGTCGGGTTGGTGCCGTTCTGGTTGGCCTCGGCGTCCTTGATCGTCCGCGGGTAGCCGGTCTTGTCGTCGTAGGTCCAGGTGGTGTGCGCCTGGTTGGCCTCGAACAGGTCGGTGACGTTGTGGTCGGGGTCCCATTCCAGGCGGGTGGTCTCGTTCTTGGCGTTGGTGATGAGGTGCGGCCGGCCGTAGGCGTCCAGCTCATACTTGGTGGCGTGGGTGAGCGGGTCGGTGACCGTGGCGTTGATCACGCCGCCCTGCGGTCCGTCGGGGTCCACGTAGTCGAAGGTGGTGACGCCGTCGAGCCGGTCGGTCAGGGTCTGGGCCTTCCACAGGTCCTTGGGGTCGACCGGTGCCTCGTAGTACTTCAGGTCGGTGTCGTTGCCGCGCGGGTCGGTGACCTTGACCAGTTTGACGTTCTTGTTGCCCTGGGTGGCGTCGTAGCGGAAGGCGAAGGTTTTGGCCTGCTCGTCCCCGGCGCCGTCGATCATGCGGGCCATCAGGCCCTTGCCGGTGTAGGCGAAGGTGAGCCTGCGGCCGGCGATGTCGGTGATCTGCTCGACGTTGTCGATGATGTGCGGGTTGGTCAGCTTGGTGTCCTGAACCGGCTGCCAGGTCTCGTCATCGATGTAGGTGTAGTCCTGGCCCTTTTCGTAGTAGTCCAGGCTCAGCGTCTTACGGCCGGTGGCGTCGGTGATGTACTGCAGGAACTTGGTCGGCTTGTTGTTGGACTTACGCCGTTCGTAGGTGAACGACATGGTGTTGCCGTTCTTGTCGACGATCGCGGACTGGAAGCCTTCGTCGTCGAAGAAGAACTGGGTGCGGTCGGGCTTGGTGAACACCCACTGGCGGGCCGGGTCGCGTGAGTAGCGGTCGGGTGCGGCCGCGGATTCCGGCACGCGCTGCAGGTACAGGTGCACGCCGCGGGGGTGCTTGTAGTCGCAGGTGTTGGGCAGGCAGTTGGTGTTGCCGTGGGTGTCGAGCGTCCATACGTGGGTGGTGCCGTCGCCGTCGGTCAACCTGACCTGGGTGGGCCATCTTTGGCCGGGCGGGTGGAACTGCAGCTGCGAGCCCAGCTTGGGCAGCGTCGAGGTCTGCAGGCTCCAGCCGTAGCCGAGGGAGGCCGTTGAGGTGTCGAGGCTGTTGTAGGTCATCCGGACGAACGTCTGCGCGCCGCGGGAGGGGTTGGAGAAGGCGTTGTAGCCCCACACCACGTTGCCCGCGTACGGGTTGACCAGCGCGCTCGCGCCGGCGCCGGTGTTCTTGCCGGTGTAGGCGTAGAACTTCTCCAGCCCCAGCAGGTCCGAGGTGGGGGAGTCGATGCGGATCTGCTGCGGCAGCTCCGGCAGATGATGGGTGGCCGACTTCCAGTTGTTGGTGACGGTGTCCTGCACGTCCCACACCAGCACCGCGCCCTCGGCCAGGTTGCTCGTGGTCGCAGGGGCCCTGACCTTGGCGGTCACGGTGACGGCGGCACCCGGCGCCAGGTCGTAGGGGAGGGCGGTCTTGAGCTGGCTGTCGGCGGTGGAGATGTCGGTGCCGTCGGGCAGCTTCCAGTGATACGACAGCTTGGTCGAGGCCGCGGGCCAGGATTCGGTGGTGGTGTTCTGCACCATGACCGAGATGTCGGCGCTCGCGCCTGCGTCCAGCCGCTCGGGGGTGCCGGGAGCATAGAACGAGGACGGCGTGGTGGTGTCGGCGTAGGTGACGGCCAGCTTCGGGCGCAGCAGCGGCTCGCTGGTCTCGCCGGCCAGGAACTGGGCCGACTGCTTGGCCGTGCCGGCCTCGTTGGCGACCTTGATCAGCAGGCCGTGGTTGGCGGCCGGGGTGGCGGTCCAGGACTTGGCGGCGTCGGTGACCGTCCATGGCCGCCAGCCAGCGGTGTCGGTCAGCCCGGTGACGGTGTCCAGCGCCGTGGCCTCGAAGTCGCCGCCGGGCGTGGTCCACGGGCTGGCCCAGGTGGCGTTCTCGTCGAAGGCGCGGGTGAGCTTGTGGGCGGTGAAGGAGGCGCCGCTGCCGGTGGCGGTGGCCTGCCACAGCGACAGCCGGGCCTGGCTGATCTGCGCGTCGGCCGGGATCTGGGCGGCGTAGTCGTCGAACGTGAGCACCGCGCGGGTGTTGGCCAGGGCGGTGGCGGTGTTGCCGATCTGCAGCCGCTTCTGGCCGGCCAGCACGTCGTGCCCGGTGCCCGGCTCGCCCGAGGCCAGGGTGGTGTCGGTGCCGGCGTACAGGGTCTTGGTGACGTAGCCGGGCTTGGGCAGGAACACCCGCACCTTCTGCGACGGCACCACCTGCCCGTTCTTCAGCACCGCCTCCACCCAGTAGTCGGCGCGGTGGCTGTAGGCGGGGTCGGCGGCGGCGTCGGGCTCGGCGCCGCTGCTGGTGTCGACGTAGGAGGTCACCTGCGGCGGCAGCGTCACCACCAGACTGTCGTAGTCGCCGCCACTGGTGTTGGAGCTGCGGTCACACGCCGACGGGCACTCGTGGCGCAGCCGGTACTCCACCAGATCATCAGAGGCGTCACCGGGGGTGGGATCTTGGTAGGCGCTCCACGACAGGGAGGCGCCCACCGAGGTGGCCAGCGTCGGCTGCTCCAGCCGCACCGACGGCTTGCCGAACGTCACCAGCAGCCGCGGATGCGCGACCGGGTCGACGGTCAGCGGGTCGGCCGGGCCGAAGTCGTCCATCGCCTGGTAGGCGACCCCGCCCACCGGGGCGGTCTTCGCCTCGTTGGCCGCCTTGACCAAAATGCCGGCCATCGGCGCCTCGATGCTGGAGTACCAGCCGTTGACCATCGCGGTCACGTCGAAGGAGTGCCAGCGTGACAGCTCACCCGGCGCCCGGGTCACGGTCGAGGCGGCGGTGGCGGCGAAACTCGGCTGGTGGTTCCACGTGGTGCCGAGCGGGTCCCACGTCCAGGAATCGTCGGTGATCTCGTGCGCGGCCAGCGTCACCGCCGCGCTCTCACCCAGCGCCTGGTCGAAGTACATCTCCAGACGGGCCTGGTCGATCCGGGTGCCGATGGGCAGGATCTTCGCACCCGGGGCGCCGAAGAACAGCAGCGCCCGGTTCAGCCCCGCCGAGGTCTTGCCCACCGGAAGCTTCCAGGAGTCGGCGAAATTGGTGGTCGCCGCGGCGTTGCTGACGTAGGTGTCGTAGACGTCGATCGCCCAGTCGTTGATCTTCAGGGTGGGGTCGATCAGCACCGGCCAGGCGCGCTCCGGCGCGGCCAGCCAGGCCGTGTCCGGCTTCAGCGTGATCGCCACCTCGCCGCCCTGGCCCTGGACCAGTTCCTGGGTGATGGCGCCGGTGCGCTTGCCGTACGGGGAGGCGGCATCCGCCTGGCTGTCGATCATGAAAGGGCGCGGGATCGTAAAGACCCGCTTGCCATCGGCGCCGGCGAAGGAGATCGAGCCGTCGCCGTTCTGGGTGGCCTGCAGGTCGCCGCCGGTCTTGACGGTGAAGGCGAAACTCGTCCCCGGCGCGGGCGGCCTGGTCAGCTTGAGATGCTCGCTCACGCCCGAGGCGGTGAGCGTGTAGACCAGATCGGCACCCTCCCACAGGCCCGGATAGGTGACGGTCGAGCCGTTGACCTGCGGAGTGATCTGCCGCGCCGCGCCTGCAACGCCGAAGGTGACCTGCTGCTTGCCCAGTCCGATCCGCGCCAGCTTGTCGCTCTTGTCACCGAAACGGCTCTGAAAGCCTGTCTTGTCGTTGCCGTGCGCGAACCCGTCGCCCTCGGCCGCGCCGATGCTGGTGTCGATCGGCTGCCAGGCCCCGGACGGGTCCTGGAAATACACCGGCCGGGTCGAGATCTCCGCCTGCGAGCGGCCGTCCTCCAGCTCGTACACGGTGCCGAACCGCCACCGCTGACCGCTCTTCTCCTTGACGCGCTTGCCCGGCGGCGCAGGCTCGGCCTGCTTCACGGACACCTCACCGTCGCGTCCGGGCAGCGTGACCGGGCCGGCCGCCGGCCGCATCTCACCCTTGGGATCCTCGGCGAACCAGCCCGACACTGTGCCGGCCAGCCAGCCGGCCGCCCGGGAGATCAGATTCGGCTCACCCGGAACCGGGGTGGTGCTCTGCGCGGCGGCGGGTGGGGCCGCAGCCAGCGAGATCACCAGCGCGGAGGCCGCGGTCGCGCTGGTCAGCTTGCGTAAGCGCGGGTGGTGGCCACGTCGGCCTGATGCAGGTCGTTTCGATGACAGGGACGATAAGGACACGAGCGCACTCCACATCTCCGCAGCCCAGGAGGCCGCGGATAAGGAGGATCTAAAGATCCTCGGAGCAAAACACCCGTATCTCGCCACAAACAGGCATATTCGGTCAATGATTACGGAAGGTGGCATACCACTTTTCTCGAACACCTGTGCGCGAGCGTCGCGGACTTGGATCCAACTGGGAAGATCACGGCCGAGCAGGAAGGATGTCCGACCGAGCGCCAACATTGCTCTGCGTAAACGATGCAGGTGGTCACGAGCGCTCGTTACCTGTCCGTGATGCAATTGCCAGCAACTTCACAGAAAGCCGCTTAGCGGGCTGACCAGGAGAAATCCACGCTACGGATCGGCGCGCTGGCTCTGAGTTACCTCTCGCCTTCTGGCGGACGCCGCACGTTCGGCAACGCTCAGTATTTAGCCTTGCGCGCAGCCCCCGTCCTCCCGTCGCGCGAAACTCGCACGGGTCCGCACGGAGCCTTCGGCATCCGCCCGCCCGCTCCGGGGTGTGGCTGGCGTCAGTCGGCCGTGGGCTGCGCCGCGGCGCGCCTGCGCTGGACGTGGAAGGCGAGGGCGACGGCCACGCCGGCGGCGATGAGGATCGCGGTGACGGCGGGGTTCATGTACTTGGTCAGGCTCGGCGCGTCGCTCGGCCCCAGCTGCCAGAACGCCACCGGGATGGCGTAGGCGGCGACGAGCGCCCCGCTCCCCCAGCGCAGGGCGCGCAAGCGGGCATCACGCAGGGTGGCGATCAGCACGATGGCGATGGGGATGCCGGAGAGCAGGGCGAAGCCGCCGAGGACGAGGACCGGTGCGGTCTAGGCGGCGATGAGGGCGGGCAGGGAAGGGCGGATGGCGGGCTTCATGATCACTTCCGGCCGGAGCGGGCTTCGGCGGCGGACTTGAGGGCGGTCAGCCAGAGGTCGAGGCCGGGGGCGAGGTACTTGATGGAGGTCTGCGGGTCGGCCTCGATCTGGCTGCCGGTCCAGCTCTCCTCGGTACGCACCAGGACCCCGCCCTTGACCTCGGTGAAGTTCCAGACGTGCACGCCCTGGTCGATGCGCAGCCCCTCGCCGACGGCCGGGCCGCTCCAGCGGATGCAGGCGCCCCGCTTGAGGTCCTTGACGGTGGAGGTGATGACCAGGGTGGTGGCGGGGGTCGCGGGTGTGGCGGGCGCCGGCGTGGTCCAGCGGAACTTCGAGCCCTTGCGCAGCGGGCCCCGGTCGAGCCGCTTGGCGCTGGTGACGGGCTCCTGCCAGGACGGCCAGCGTTCGACGTCGGCATGCAGGTTCCAGACGGTGCGCAGCGGGGCCTTGATGAGGATCTGGGTGCGGTGGTGCAGCTTGGCGCGGGGGTCGATGCCCTTGCCGCGGCAGGTCACCGAGCTCGTCCGGTCGAGGGTGACGGCGTCGGCGGCGCCGGCGCCGGCGGCGAGGAGTGCCGCGGCCAGGGGGACGGCGAGGAGGCGGGTCTTCGGCATGAAGTTCTCCCAGAAGTGAGTATCATTTGCGATAGTTAGAAGCTATAACGCCGCAGAAGTGAAGGTCAATAAGAAACGTGAGAAGCTCTAACCAGCGACGAGGAAGGAGCTGGCCGATGACAGACCGCGGTGGGCAGAGCCCGCGCGAGCGCTACCGGGCTCAGGTGCGCGCGGAGATCAAGCGGCACGCGTGGGAGCAGATCGCCACGGCGGGCGTCGCCGCCCTCTCGCTCAACGCGATCGCCAAGCAGGTGGGGATGAGCGGCCCCGCCTTGTACCGGTACTTCGCCAGCCGCGACGAGCTGATCACCGCGCTCATCCGCGACGCCTACCGCAGCCTCGCCGACGAGGTACGGGCGGCGGCCGACTCCGGCGCCGACCTGATCGGACTGGCCCGCACGATCCGCAAGTGGGCGCGCAGCGACCCCCAGCGGTACTTCCTCATCTACGGCACGCCCGTCCCCGGCTACCACGCGCCGGACGACACCGTGCGGATCTCGTTCGAGGTGATGACGGTGCTGCTGGAGGTGTGCGGGGCGGTGCCGGCGAGCGGGCCGGCGACACCGTTCGACACCCATCTGGCCACGCACCGCGACTGGGCCTTCGGGCACCCGGCGCCGGTCACGACGCTGCATCGGGCGCTGTCGTTCTGGACCCGGCTGCACGGCGTGCTGTCACTGGAACTCGCGGGCCACTTCGCCGGCATGAAGATCGACCCCGACCTGCTGATCGCCGACGAGTTGCGAGCCCTGCTGGGACCAGCGGTCACGCGCCCCAGGTGACCGGCAGGCTCTTCACGCCCTGGTGACCGTGCCGAGTGCCAGTGCGAACAGCGACCTGCCATAAGGGGCCGGGCGTTGGCTTTCGTAGTACGGCCACGCCATCGGATCAACCGCGCTGTCCGGCAGGGACCAGGTCAGCACCGCAGCGAGGGCGGCGGTGGCGGCCAGGGCGCCGGCCGCCGTCACGGCGAGAACGGCGGCCGGCCGGCGGCCCCGCGACAGGCTCTGGGTCCAGGCGAGCTTGCAGGGACCAGCTTCGAACTCCCGGGCGATGAGGGGAGCGCCCAGATCAGGCAGATCGCGCCGGCCAGAGATCCCGCCAGTCGGAAGGTGAGCCCGGTCAGGTCCGGCTCCAGCCGCTCGACCGTGGCGGCGGCACCGTACAGCAGACACAGCGGCTTGTCCTGGGCGACGAACGCGACCGCGGCCGTCTCCAGCGGACGGCCGAAGACCTCCGCCCGTCCCGCGGTGGGCGTCGGCAGGCCGGAGACCAGGTTCAGCAGCGTGGACTTGCCTGCCCCGTTCGGCCCGGCCAACGCGGCCCTGGCCCCGGCGGGCACCGCGATGGTGGCCCCGTGATGGTGGCCCCGTGATGGTGGTCTCGCGCAGCGCCCGCCGCTGCCGGTAACGCTTGCCCAGGCCGCTGGTCCGCAGCGCGTTCACTGCTCTTCCCGGCCGGTCAGCTCGCGCATGCGGCGCAACAGCGCTGCGCGGCGGGCATGGGCGCGCAGCACCAGTGCCAGGGCCACCGCGACGAACAGGCCCCCGACCGCCAGGGCGAGCCCCGCCCCGGTGCCACGCTGCACCGCCACGACGGTCACGAGTGCCGTGGTGGCCAGCGAGGCGGCCAGGCCGATCCAGGCGGCGATCACCCGATCAGTGGCGAACAGCGGAACCCGGCGCGTCAGCAACCACCCGCCGTAGCCTGCCCAGGCCAGGCAGAACACGGTGCACAACGCGAACGCCAAATGCGTGCGCCCGGGCAGCGGCCCTGGCTCCGACCACCACAACGTGCCCACGAACACCGCGCCGGCTCCACCGGTCAGCAGTGTCGTCACCGCCCGGATCCGTACTCTCCGCGACAGCACCGGACCCAGGTGCTCGATCATGTCCTGCGCCGACAGGCGCGGTTCGTCCGTCATGGCCGGTATCCCTTCTCCTCCAGGTGTTCACGCAGCAGACGACGGGCGCGGTTGAGCCGGGACTTGACCGTTCCGGCCGGGATCCGGCAGATGTCGGCGCACTCCTCCACCGGCAGGTCCTCCAGGTAGAACAGGACGAGGATCTCCCGCTCCAGCACCGGCAGAGCTGACAGCACGCTCACGAGCGCGGCACGATCCACCATGGCCTCAGCCGGGTCCTCGACGACCGTGTCGCCGAATCCGGACGTTTTCTCCGCCTGGGCGTACTCGCCGCGCAGCCGGTCGGTGACCGACCGCCGGGCGATCGTGAACAGCCACGGCGCGAACCGGCCGGGCTCCCTGAGCCGGGGCAGGCCGCGGACGACGGCCAGCCAGATCTCCTGCGTCACGTCGTCGGCCCGGTCGGCATCCAGCATGCGGCACACATAGATCCACACCGGTGTCCGCCACCGAGCCAGCAGTTCGGCCAGCGCCGCGCGCTCTCCCAGCTGAGCGCGCACCACCAGCAGCTCATCGGTCATCTCGTCCTCCCGTCATCCTGGACAGTCGGGCGAGAGGCCGAGAAGGTTCACCGTTCCCGGATCACTTATGGAGCAAGCTGCGATCCAGGTGCCGAGAGATCGTGGCGCGGCTGACGCCGAGCCGATCAGCAATCTGGGGACTGTGAAAACTGACGGCGCTGGCGCGGGTGTGGGCCGGCGACCACCGGGAGGCGCCCGCCCTGTCCAAGCGCGGCGACGTGTACTTCATACCGACCTCCGCCGCCACCGGCCGGCAGCCCGGCCAGGCCCGGCACGCGACCGCTCCACCGGCAACCTGGCCGCCGGCATCCAGTACACCTGCCACGGCGGCACGAACCAGCGGTTCCTGCGCACCCCGCTGTGAGCGACGCCCATGAACCTTTCATCACGCCCGCGGCATCGCTCCTGGTCGCCGGGGCGGCGCGACGCCCGATCTTGCGGACGCGGCGGGCCGCGTCGTGCAATTCCACCGTGATCGCCCGTCACAACGCCACCCCACACGAGGGAGAACCGGTGCGTCGCAGAATCGTCTCCGCAGCACTCGTCACGGTCGCCGCCCTGACGTCCGTCCTGGCCGTCGGCGCGCCGGCGCACGCCTCGCCCACGCTCCAGATCGTCTACAGCCAGCTCCCCTACGACACCTGCATCGCCTTCGGCCGGGCCGGGCAGGAGACCGGGCGCTGGGGGGTGTGGTGGTGCAGCCAGCACTACCCGCAGACCTACCCGGGCTACGTCACCTATGACATGTGGGCGTACGTGGAGTGACCCCCGGGCTCAGCCGTCGGTGGGCTTGTCGTAGCCCTCGTCCTGCCCGTACACCCGCTCGTCGGGGTCGTCCTCCGGCTGGTTGGCGGGGTCGGTCGGCGAGGGGGTGAACTCCTCGGCGAAGTCCGGCTCCTCGTGGTCCTCCGCCGGGTCGCGCCGATCCGCCAGGGGTGCCGTCTCGTCAGGCTGGGACATGGTGCTCCTCTCGTGCGACCCGCCCGCTACCCGAGGCGGCCGGTCCCATGCCCCGCCGCCGCCCGCCGCCGCGGGTCAGCGGGCGACCGGCCGCAGGGCGTCGCGGCCCAGGTCGGCGATCCGGGGGTAGCCGTCGATGGCCATCGTCAGGTCGGCCTCGGCGAGCAGGCACCGGAGGACGTGTTCGATGCCCGCCTGGCCGCCGACCGCCAGGCCGTAGGCGTAGGGACGGCCGACGGCGACGGCGGAGGCGCCGAGGGCCAGCGCCTTGAGCACGTGCACGCCGCTGCGCACGCCGGAGTCGAAGATCACCGGCACGTGCGCGCCGACGGCGTCGGCCACGCCGGGCAGGCAGTCGAGCGCGGGCAGCCCGCCGTCGGCCTGCCGGCCGCCGTGGTTGGAGCAGTAGATCCCGTCCACCCCGGCGTCGACGGCGCGGCGCGCGTCGTCGGGGTGGCAGACGCCCTTCAGCAGCAGTGGCAGCGAGGTCAGCGAACGCAGCCACGGCAGGTCGTCCCAGGACAGCCGCTGGTTGCCGAACAGCATCGCCCACAGCCCGGCCGCGGCCTGCGGGTCCTCCTCCGGCGGCGCGGCCAGCCGGGCCCGGAAGACCGGGTCGGTGAAGTAGTTGGCCAGGCACAGGCCGCGCAGCTGCGGGAAGCTGGCGATCGCCAGGTCCCGTGGCCGCCAGCCGAGCGTCAGCGTGTCGAGCGTGACCACGATGGCTGAGAAGCCCGCCTTCTCGGCCCGGCGCACGAAGCTCTCGGTCAGCTCGCGGTCGTTCGGCGGGTAGAGCTGGAACCAGCCGGGGGTGGCGCCGAGCTGGGCGGCGACGTCCTCCATCGGGTCCTGGGTGAGGGTGGAGGCGATCATCGGCACCCCGGTGGCGGCGGCCGCGCGGGCCGTCGCCAGGTCGCCGTGGCCGTCCTCGGCGCAGATGCCGATGACCCCGACCGGGGCCAGCAGGAGCGGCGTGGGCAGCCGGGCGCCGAACAGCTCGACCGACAGGTCGCGCTCGGCCGCGCCGGCGAGCATCCGCGGGACCAGCCCCCACCGGTCGAACGCCGCGACGTTGCCCCGCTGGGTGCCCTCCGACCCGGCGCCGCCCTCGACGTAGCTCCACACCTGCTCGGACATCACCCGCTCGGCGCGGCGGGCGAGCTCGGCGTACGTCATCGGCAGCTCCGGGCGCGTGCCGGACAGCCCGTCCAGGTAGATCCCGAACTGGAAGTCACCGTGGTTCGGCACGTTCGCTCCTTCTTCCCGGCTTTCCCGCTGCCCGGACGGATGTTACCGCCGCGGCGGGAACGCATCCCCGAGGCGCACGTCCGTCAGGCCGCCGACCGCCCAGCTGCGGGAGCGGAGCGTGCCGCGGTGCCGGTAGGCGCCAATGATCCGCACGTGCTCGGGCAACCGCACGAACGCGCGCAGGTCGTCCTCGCTCCGCCACACCGACAGCGACCCGGCCCGGCGGCCCCGCAGGTCGGCCCAGAGCCACATGCCGACCGCGCCCGGCAGGGCCGGCCACAGGCGGCTCAGCGCCAGCCCGTGGCGGGCGATGCCGGGCAGGTCGAGGAGCCGGTGCGCCCGGTAGTCGGTCAGCGCGGCGACCAGCGGGCCGGGCGCGTCCGCGTCCGGGCCGGGGAACCAGCGGGACCTCAGCACGGCAGCGGCGCGCGGAGCAGCGGCCCGGCGGCGGCCCGCAGCTCGGCGCTGAACGGCTCGGGACGCAGCGTGGCCGGGTCCAGGTTGACGTTGACGCGGTAGCCGTCGGCGTGCACCACGGCCCGGTCGGCGGACAGGACCCGGAAGCCGTAGACGCCGCTGGTGCGGCCCATCCGCTCCATCCAGAAGTGCACCACCGGCGCGCCCGCCTCCGTGATGGGCGCGTGGTAGGTGACCTTGAACTCGCGGACGGCCAGCAGCACGTCCTTGAACGCCGACCGGCCCGGGTCGGCCGACCAGCCGAGCCGCTGCCAGTAGGCGCCGATCGCCCGCTCCACCAGCAAGGCGTAGCGGGAGTTGTGCAGCAGGCCCATGGCGTCGAGGTCGTCGAAGTGCACCTGGACCGGCTCGTACACGCCGTCTTCCGTCATGGTCAGTCCTCCGGGAGCAGCGTGGGGTCGGGGCAGAGGGCGCGCAGGCGCTGCAGGACCGCGCGGCGGGCGTGCCCGAGGGAGTCCGCGCCGTCGTGCAGGCGGGAGTGGATGATCACCATCTCGCCGAGCGCGTCGATCTCGTACGCGAGCTGCGCCGGGTCGGTCTCCGGGGCCAGCTCGCCCAGGGTGACCGCCTCGCGCACCTGCCGCTGGATGAACGCCTGCCACTCGGTCATGGCACGGGCGACGCGGTCGTGCACGGGCCCGGGGCGGTCGTCGAACTCGGCCTGCACGGTGAAGAAGAAGCAGCCGCCGGGCAGGACGCCGCCGGCGTAGAACCGCAGCCGCGCCTCGTGCAGCGCGAACAGCCGCCGCACCCCCGCCGGGGCCTCCAGGGCGGGCGCCACCACATGCTCGCGCCACTGGCGGGCCGCCCAGTCGACGGCGTCGAGCTGCAACTGCTCCTTGCCTGCCCAGTGGGCGAAGAACCCGGACTTGCTGATGCCGGTCGCGCTCGCCAGCCGCCCCAGGGAGAGCCCGTCGAGCCCGTCGACCGAGGCCAGGCCGACCGCCTGCTCCAGTATCGCCTCGCGGCTGCGCATGCCGCGCAGCCGCCGGCCGTCGTTCGTCATGCCGGCAATCTATCTGAACGACCGGTCGTTTTTCAATTCGAGGGCCAGGGCGCCGAGGCGGCGGGGCGCGGGTAAGTTTCACGGACGCGGCGCGCGGATCGACCGTTCGCAGAGCGCCGGCGACCGTTCGCCGCACTCCTGCCCGTCCGCGGCCGTGAGCGCGGTCCGGCACCTTAACGTCCCCATCGCCGCGATCCGGTGCGAACCGGGCCGGGCGGCAGGCGTTCCCCTTCGTTCGTCCCGATCGGCAAAGGAGTGGACAGGTGCACGTCTTACGGTGGTGGAGAACCCGCGGCGCGGCTCTCGTCGTGGCCGCTCTCGTCGCGGCGGGCCTGGTCGCGCCGGCGGCGCCTGCGGCGGCGGGCGGCGGCGGCCCCGCCCACGCCTGCTCCGGCTACGTGGGGCTGACCTTCGACGACGGGCCCACCCCCGGCAACACCCCCGCCCTGCTGGCCGCCCTCAGGACCGCCGGGCTGCGGGCCACCATGTTCAACGTCGGCCAGAACGTGGCGGCGAACCCGGACCTGACCAGACAGCAGGTCGCGGCCGGCATGTGGATCGGCGACCACACCTGGGACCACCCCCACATGACCCAGCTCACCGCCGAACAGCAGGACGCGCAGATCTCCCGCACCCAGGACGTCCTCGCGCGGGTCACCGGGGCCGCCCCCCGCCTCTTCCGCCCGCCCTACCTGGAGACCGACGACGGGCTGCGCGCGGTGGAGCTCCGGCACGGCCTCACCGAGATCAACGCCGACGTGGACTCCCAGGACTGGAACAACGCCACCGCCGACCAGATCGCGGCCAAGGCCAGGGAGCTGCGGCCCGGCGACGTGATCCTCATGCACGACTGGCCCGCGAACACCGTCCAGGCCATCCCGCGGATCGCCGCCGACCTGCGCGGGCGCGGCCTGTGCGCCGGACGGATCTCGCCGGTCACCGGCCGGGCGGTCGCCCCCGGCGACACGCCGGCCCGCGCCCGCACCGCCGGCCGGGTCGAGGACCTGGGCGACAGCGTGCGCTACACCTGGCCGGGCATCACGTTCGAGGGCCGCTTCCAGGGCACCGGGGTCGGGATCGAGCTGAACGACGCCGCCAACGACTACGACGTCCAGATCGACGGCGGCGCCCCCGTCACGCTGCGGACCCCCGGCAGGACCACGCACTGGGTGACCGGCCTCGGCGGCGGCGTGCACACCGTGCGCCTCGTCAAGCGGACCGAGAGCCCGTGGACGCCCGGCGAGTTCGGCGGGTTCGTCGCCGCGCCCGGTGGCCGCGTCCTCGCCCCGCCCGCCGCCCGCGCCCGGCAGATCGAGTTCATCGGCGACTCCTGGACCGCCGGCTACGGCAACATGTCGACCAGCCGCGACTGCTCCGCGACCGGCGGGATCAACCCCAACTCCGACGCCGACCAGACCTTCGGCGCCCGCACCGCCCGCGCGCTCAACGCCGACCACCAGCTCACGGCCTGGTCCGGGATGGGCATGGTGCGCAACTACAACGGCAGCAGCCCCGGCACCGACTTCCGCACGTACTACGACCGCACCCTCCAGGCGGCCGGCACCGCGGCCTGGCAGCCACCGCGAACCTGGCGGCCGCAGGTCGTCGTGGTCGGCCTCGGCATCAACGACTTCTCCACCCCGCTCAACCCCGGCGAGCCGTGGGCCGGCACCGCGGCGCTCGCCGCCGACTTCCGGGCCGCCTACCTGGGCTTCCTGGCCAAGCTCCGCCTCCGGTACGGCCCCGGGACGTTCCTCGTGCTGACCTACCCGACGATGTCCGGCACCCCGCTGGCGGACTCCGTCCAGCAGGTCGTCCGGGAGCGCAACAGCCAGGGCGACACCCGCGTGTCGGCGCTCCACTACGACAACGACGCCCTCGGGCTCGACCTGCTCGGCTGCGACTGGCACCCGTCGCTGCACGACCACCGGCTCCTGGCGAACGCGCTCGGCCGTCACCTCAGGACGCTGCCCATCCGGTGGTGACGGCACCGTCCGGCGCCGTCCCCCGCCGCTACGAGGTCCGCGTGAGGGCCGCCAGCCGCGCCTCGTCCCAGGTGACGTCCGGGTCGGGTTCGAGGTAGGCGACCGCGAGGGCGGCGGCGGCCAGGCCGAGCAGGGACCAGTCGGCGGCGGCGCTCGCCGCGGTGGGGTTGGCGGGCACGCGCCGGTCGAGCAGGCCGGGGTCGGACAGCGTCATGAGCACCAGGCCGCGCATCGCCGCGCAGGCCAGCGTCGCGATCACGGGGAAGCCGGTGCCGGGCCGCGGCCGGTAGCCGAGCGCCGTCGCCACCGCCTCCCAGCCGCGCGCCACGCGCTCCACGAACCGCTGCTCGGAGCGGGCCAGCGCGGCCTGCACGTCGGCGCGCAGGTCCCCTTCCGGCAGGCTCAGGAACGTGGCCTGCAGCGCCAGGTAGGTGCGCCACTCGGGCGAGCCGTGCACCGCCTCGAAGTCGCTGACCGCGGTCGCCCGCAGCAGCTCGGTGACCAGGTCGTGGCGGCCCTCCGGGGTGGCCAGGTCGCCGGCGTGGGCGGCGAGGACGGCGTCCAGCACCTCACGGGTGGTCTCCAGGGCCGGCGCGGCGGCGGGCGCGGCGCCGCCGGCCAGCTCGCGCAGCAGGTCGCCGAAGAACAGGTCCTTGTACGGCCAGCGGCGGTAGACGGCGGCCCTGGACACGCCGGCGTCGCGGATGACGTCCTCGAAGCCGAGGTGGTCGAGCCCCACGGTCAGGCCGTCGCGGTGGACCATCGCCAGGGCGGTGTCGAGCATCCGGCGCGCCGTCTCCTCGTCGGTGAGCCGGGGGCGGCGCCGGGCGGGGCCGCCGGGCCTCGACGGGCCGTCGCCGGGAGAGTAGCTTGGGGTCATGAGACATGATATCTCATGTACCGTCCAGCGCGTCTGGGTCTTCGTCCTGCTGGTGTTCGTGTTCACCGTCCCGTTCGCGGTGGCGGGGTTCGTGGCCGAGGCGGAGCTCGTGCCGGGCGTGCCGCTGACGGGGCTCGCCGTGGTCTGCCCGGCCCTGGCCGCGTTCGTCCTCGCCTTCCGCACCGACGGGGCGGCGGGGGTGCGGGCGCTGGCGCGGCGGGCCTTCGACGCCGGGCGGGTGCGCCGGAAGGCGTGGTTCGTGCCGGCGCTGCTGCTGTACCCGGCCGTGGTGGTCGTGTCCTACGCGCTGCTGCGCCTGTCCGGGGCCACACTCCCGGACGCCCGCGTCTCCGTGACCTCGACCGCGCTGCTGGCCGCCGGGTTCCTCGCGGGCGCGCTGCTGGAGGAGCTGGGCTGGTCCGGCTACGCCACCGAGCCCCTGCGGGCCCGGTACGGCGTGGCGTGGGCGGGCCTGATCCTGGGGGCGGTCTGGGCGGTCTGGCACTGGACGGCGTTGCTCCAGGTGGGCCGCCCGCTGTCGTGGATCGCCTGGTGGTCGCTGGGCACCGTCGCGAGCCGCGTCGTCATGGTGTGGCTGTTCGGGCACATGGGCGGCAGCGTGTTCGCCATGGCGCTGTTCCACATGACGTCCAACCTGGCGTGGCAGTTGTTCCCGGTGGCCGGGTCGCACTTCCCCGTGGCGCTGGTGTCGGCGCTGACGGCGGGCGTGGCCGTGCTCGTCCTCGTCGTGGACCGGCGCACCCCTGTGGCGGCGCCCCCTGGTGGCTGAACGCCTGCGGGAAGCCGCCCAGGAACGCGCCCGCGCCGGCTCCTCCCCCGTCAGCTCGGGCTCGGCGTGGGCGGCTCGGCCCCCCGGGAGAGCGGCAGCACGGGGACGCGGAGCGTGGTCGTGCCGGTGGTCAGGCGGAAGGTGACGTCGATGGGCGTGGCCCCGAGCGGCCGGACGATGTCGACCAGCTCCAGGTGCGGGCGGTTCTGCCCCTGCTGCATCGACAGCGTCGCGCCGGCCGGGATCGGCACGGCGACCGCCTGCCGCTGCGCGGAGGGGGTCGCGCGGTAGACGACCCGGGCGGCGTGCGCGGTGCTGACCCCTTCGAGCCGCTGCGCCTGATCGCTGTCGTTGACCAGCGTCAGGTAGAGGCCGAGGTCGTCGCCGGCCTTCTGCTCGTCCATGGGCGGGGCCAGGATCTGCACGTGCAGCAGCCGCACCGGACCGGCATGCCCGTCGACCAGGCCCTCCCGGTTGCGGGTGGACCGGGGAACGGGCGACTGCCGTTCACCGGGGTTGCAGGCGGAGACCGTCGCCAGCAGGCAGCCGGCCAGGAGGAGCCGGAGCAGGGCGCCGGCCGTCCAGGATGATGTCCTCATATCGCGCTTCCCGTGTGCCGCGCGGGGTATTCAGGTCAGCCGTGGTGAGAGCCGCGGCCCGCGCGGGATGGACCCGTGCGCCGCGAACGGGCTGTCCCGGGGCGCTGGATCAGCGCCCCGCCGTTCGCTGCGCCACCTCGCGCGGGTGTGGCCGCATGCACGGTGTACCCACTTACGCCGCGCTCACCTGCGGCGTCAGGCGTAGCGGCGGAGCCAGTCGGCGCACAGCTCCGTCCAGCGGCTGACCTGCGGGTCGTGCTCGCCCAGGCCGAAGCCGTGGCCGCCGCGCGGCAGGACGTGCAGCTCGACCGGCACGCCCAGGCGGGCCAGCGTCTCGGTCAGCAGCAGCGAGTGGCGGACGGGGACGACGCGGTCGTCGGCGGCGTGCACGGCCAGCACGGGCGGGGTGTCCGCGGTGGCGATCAGCTCGATCGACACCGCCTCGCACTGCTCCGGGGCCGGGTCGGGGCCGAGCAGCGGGTCGTGCGAGAGCGCGCGCGGCTCGGTGGCCCGGAACGTGACCCAGGACAGGGCGGCGTAGACCAGGACCGCGAAGTCCGGCCGGGCGTCGGCGGGGGTCCGCGGAGCGGTGGCGACGTGGGCGGCGAGATGCCCGCCCGCGGAGAAGCCCAGCACGCCGACGCGCCGCGGGTCGATGCCGTGCCGGCCGGCGGTGGCGCGCAGGTGCCGCAGCGCGGCGCGGGCCGTGTCGAGCGGGACCGGGTGGAGGTCGTCCGGGCCCACCGGGTAGCGCAGCACGAAGGAGGCGTAGCCGAGGGAGTTGAGCCATTTGGCGACGGGCTCGCCCTCGTGCGCGGCCAGGTGGGTGTAGCCGCCGCCGGGCAGGACGACGACGCAGGGGGACGGACCGGGGGCGGGGCAGGGGTACGCCGTCAGGAGCGCCGCGACGTCGAGGTCCATGAGCCGGATCGTAGCGCCGGCCGGCGGGTCCGGCACCTGGACGAGCGTCGTGACGCGGCGGGCGAGCTCCTCCGGAGGCGGCCACGTCCCGCCCGGCCCGGCGGCGGGAGGTGCGCGGCCGCTGAACCTGCCGCACAATGATCGTGTGACGGAGGTCAACCTGGCCGGGCCCATGCCGGCGACCGCGCGCGCCGTTCGCATGATCCTGACCGTCGACGTGGCCTTCGGTCTCGTGCTGCTCGCCGTCGCGGCCGGCGGCGCGGCCGCGACGTTCGAGCCCGCGTTCCTGGTCGAAGCGGCCGCCCGCTGGTTCGACCGCTGAACCGTCGCCCGCGGGGCGTTCAGTCGAGGAGTTCGACGTAGCCGTCGGTGCCGTGGACGCGGATCCGCTGCCCGTCGCGGATCAGGCGGGTGGCCTGCTGCACGCCCACGACGGCCGGCAGGCCGTACTCGCGCGCGATCACCGCGCCGTGCGTCATCAGGCCGCCCACCTCGGTGACCAGCCCGGCGACGGTGACGAACAGCGGGGTCCAGCTCGGGTCGGTGTACGGGGTGACCAGGATGTCGCCCGCCGCCAGATCGGCCTGCGCCATGTCCGTGACGACCCGGGCCCGGCCCTCGACGGTGCCGGCCGAGACGGCGAGCCCGGCCAGGGCGCCGGGCGGGAAGTCGTCCCGGCGGTACTGGCCGTTGAGCGCCTCGCCGTCGGAGGTGAGGACGCGGGGCGGGGTGAGCGCCTCGTACGAGCGGAACGCCTCCCGCCGCTCCCGGACGAGCGCGGCGTCCGCCCGGCCGGTGCGCACGACCTCCTCCAGCTCCTCGAAGCGGAGGAAGAACAGGTCGTCCCGCCGGCTCAGGACGCCGGCGCCGACGAGCCGGTCGGCCTCGCGCAGCAACGCCTGCTTGTAGACCAGGTAGCGGCTGACCATGCCGTACTTGGGGTACTCCCGGTAGCCTGCGAAGGTGCGGACGCGGTCGATCATCCGCTTGGTCTCCTCGGCCTTGCGCTCGCCGCCGGGCAGGGCGCGCAGGCGGGTCAGCACGTCCTGCTCCTTGTGGCGGGCCGCCTGGAGCCCCTGTTCGAAGTGCCGTTTGCCGGCGCCCGGCTCGAAGTTCCTGACATTGGTCAGCAGGGTGGGCATGAGCGTGGCGGGCTGCTCGCTCCAGCGGGTCCTGGTGATGTCGATCTCGCCGGTGCAGCGCATGCCGTAGGTGCCGAGGAAGGCGCGGATCGCGTCGCGCGCCTCCGCCCCGCCGGGCAGCGCGGCGAGCTCGTCGAGGAAGCCGTCGCCCTCCCGGCCCTCGTCCGCGACCCGCTGCAGGTGCGCCACGACCTCCGGGTGCGGCCGGACCACGTCCGCGACGTCGAGGAGCGCGAGGCCCATCTCGGAGGTGACGTTGTGCGGGACGGACTGCGTCAGCACGTCGGCGACGTTCTTCTCGCCCAGCCACTCCTCGATGTGGTCGTTGAGCCACCAGGCGGCCTCCATGCCCGCCATGATCATCGGCAGGGTCCGCGGGTCGAACAGGACGCGCCGCAGCTCGCCGATGTCGGCCCTGATGAAGTCCAGCAGCTCCGGCCCGGACAGCCCCTCGATGTCGCGCCTGAGCGCGGCCAAGGACTCCTGGCCCCGCCTGATCAGCTCGGTGACGACGGCCGGGTCGGTCTCGATCTCGGCGGCCTGGCCGGTGGCGGGCACCCCGGCCGGGGCCTCGTCGGGACGCGGGCGGACGAAGTCGCCGCGGTCGACGACGGTCTGGAGCGCGTCCCTG
The DNA here is from genome assembly GCF_022664455.2 of Actinomadura luzonensis. Taxonomy (NCBI): domain Bacteria; kingdom Bacillati; phylum Actinomycetota; class Actinomycetes; order Streptosporangiales; family Thermomonosporaceae; genus Actinomadura; species Actinomadura luzonensis. Next base: position 585,273 of record NZ_JAKRKC020000002.1, on the reverse strand, counting down.
ATCAGCGGGTCGGACTTGCCCAGGGTGCCGATGAGGGTGGCGCGGCCCGCGGCCGTCGCCAGGGCGGGGGCCACGTCGACGAACAGCCGCCCGCCGGCCTCGTACATCGGCCGCGGGGTCGTGAGCTGCCACACCGACAGCCCGAGCGGCTTCATGGCGTCGGTCATCATCTGCTGGTGCCCGACGGAGACGTAGACGTGGTTCTCCTGGTCGCCGGCCTCGGGGACGGGGAACAGGGTGGTGATGGGCCGGCTCTGGACGAGGTGGAACTCGTCGCCGACCAGGCACCACTCGATGTCCTGGGGGCGGCCGAAGTGCGCCTCGACGCGGCGGCCCAGCCGTACCAGGCGCACCGCCTGCTCGTCCGTCAGCGCGGGCTGCTCCTGCCGGCCGGGCTCGACCGGCGCGTCCTCGGTGCCGCCGTCCGGCGAGGCCTGGACCAGCCGCGGCTTGGCGGCGACCGACCGGGAGACGACCCGGTCGTCGCGGACCGTGTAGACGTCGCCGGTCATCAGGCCGGAGACCAGCGCCTCGCCGAGCCCCCAGCCGGCCTCGACGGTGGCGACCTTGCGGTTGGAGGACACCGGGTCGGCGGTGAACAGGATCCCGGCCGCGTCCGGGAACACCATCCGCTGGACGACCACGGCCATCAGCACCCTGCGGTGGTCGATGCCGTTGCGGATGCGGTAGGTGACCGCCCGCTCGGTGAACAGCGAGGCCCAGCACCGCCGGACGTGCCGCAGCACCTCCGGCAGCCCCGCGATGTTGAGGTAGGAGTCCTGCTGGCCGGCGAAGGACGCGGTCGGCAGGTCCTCGGCCGTCGCGCTGGAGCGCACCGCGTACGGCTCCCCCTCGCCGCGCGCGGCGAGCGCCTCGCCGATCTCGGCCGCCACCTCGCCGGGGACCGCGACGTCCTCGATGACGCGGCGGAGCTCTTCGCTGAGGGTGCGGATCGCCTCGTGGTCGTCCGGCTCCACCCGGGCCAGCCGGTCGAGCCGGGCGTCGATCGACGGAGCCGCCGCGACGGCCCGCCGGAAGGCGTCGGTCGTGACGCAGAACCCGTCCGGCACCCGGACCCCGTCGATACGGGCGAGCTCACCCAGGTTGACGCCCTTGCCGCCGACGGCCGCGACGTTCGTGGAATCGATCTGCTCGAAACCGATCACATAGCCCAATTTCCTGCTCCATTGCTCGTCGGCCTGGTTCGCAACGGGCAAGTATGGAGCAATTTTTTGCGCCTCATGAGGCCGGCGGATCTGCTATACAGTGAAAGTGGAGGGGAGGCGCGAAAGCCCCCTCCAGCTCCGGCCGCCGAGGGTGAAGGTGCGGCCGCGCATCCCCCTCGCCACGGCCGATGGCCCAGTTCGTCGATGGCCGTCCTGACCTTGTCCCTCATGGCCGGGCTGACGCCGTAGAGCGTGGTCCGATTCCACCGGCCCCTCGCGTCACCTCCGTGGCCGCCGCGGCCGATCGCGCGATCCGGGCTGAATCGTTCTCACCTGACTGTTCAAGCGCGTAGTACGCTGTTCACGTGAACAGTCCTGATCCCGAGGATCTGACCGCCCGCGCGCGGATCCGCGACGCCGCCCTGCGGCAGTTCGGCGAGCACGGCTTCGAGAAGGCGACGACCCGGGCGATCGCCGAGAGCGCCGGCGTCTCGCAAGGGCTGCTGCGCCACCACTTCGGCTCCAAGCAGAAGCTGCGCGAGGCGTGCGACGAGCACCTGGTCAAGCTGCTGACCGGCATCAACGAGCAGGTCCTCGCCGCCCCCTCCCCCGGCGGCGTCAACCACGTCGCGGCCGCCATGGCGGCCCTCGGCCCCTACCAGGGCTACCTGGCGCGGGCCCTGACGGAGGGCCGGGCCGAGGCGGTGTTCGACGCCATGGCGGGCATGAGCGAGCAGTGGCTCGCCGAGCTGGACGAGCGCCGCGCCGACGTCCCCTTCGCCGGACGGAGGGCCAGGGCGGCGGTGGGCACGGCGATGGCGCTGGCGGTGGGGATCCTCCAGCGGCACGTGTCCCGGCGGCTCGGCGTCGAGGTGGCCAGCCCCGAAGGCGCCCACCTGCTCGCCCTGGCCCTGCTCGACCTCTACTCCCACCCCTGGCTCAGCCCGGAGGAGGCCGCCGCCCACCGCGACGCCCTGGACGCCGGCCGCGGCGCCTCCCCCGCCGACCGAGGAGCATCCTCATGAACGACGCGATAGCGGCCGCCGGCCTGACCAAGACGTTCGGCGGCACCCGCGCCCTGGACGGCCTCGACCTCGCCGTCGGCACCGGCGAAGTGCACGGCTTCCTCGGGCCCAACGGCGCGGGCAAGAGCACCACGATCCGGATCCTGCTCGGGCTGCTGCGCGCCGACGCGGGCGAGGTGCGGCTGCTCGGCGGCGACCCGTGGGCCGACGCCACGCGCCTGCACCGGCGGCTGGCGTACGTGCCCGGCGACGTCACGCTGTGGCCCCACCTGTCCGGCGGCGAGGTGATCGACCTGCTCGGCCGGCTGCGCGGCGGGCTCGACGAGCGGCGCCGCGCCGACCTGCTGGAGCGCTTCGACCTCGACCCGCGCAAGAAGTGCCGCGCCTACTCCAAGGGCAACCGGCAGAAGGTGGCGCTGGTCGCCGCGCTGGCCTCCGAGGCCGAGCTGCTCATCCTGGACGAGCCCACCACCGGCCTCGACCCGCTGATGGAGGAGGTCTTCCGCGAGACGTTACGCGAGGAGCGGCGCCTGGGCAGGCGCACCGTGCTGCTGTCCAGCCACGTCCTGGCCGAGGTCGAGGCGCTGTGCGACCGCGTCACCATCATCAGGGACGGCCGCGCGGTCGAGACCGGCACCCTCGCCGGCCTGCGCCACCTCACCCGCACCTCCATCCAGGCCGACCTGGCCGCGCCGCCGGAGGGGCTGGCCGGCCTGCCGGGCGTGCACGACCTGCGGACCGAGGGCGAGCGCGTGTGGCTCGACGTCGACGCCGGCGCCCTGGACGCCGTGCTGCTGCACCTCACCGACGCCGGGGTCCGCGCCCTGGTCAGCCGCCCACCCACTCTGGAGGAGCTGTTCCTGCGGCACTACGAGCGGGACGCCGCGCGGCACGCGGGGGCGGCGCGATGACCGGCCTAGCCGGGCTGGCCCGCCTGGCGGCGCGCCGGGAGCGGGCCGTCGCCCCGTGGTGGGTCCTGCTGATCGTCGCCCTGGGCCTGGCCATGGTCGGCTACATCAACCGGAACATGGGCACCTACGAGCTGAAGCTCGCCTATCTCGGCATCATCCGCGACAACGCGTTCCTGCAGGGGCTCGGCGGGCGGGAGGTCGAGCCGCGGCTGGAGGTGCTGGCCACCTGGCGCAGCGGCGGGTTCCTGTACGTGGCGAGCGCGTTCGCGGCCGTCCTCGCCGTGGTCCGGCACACCCGCGCGGAGGAGGACGCCGGGCGCGCCGAGCTGGTGCGCTCGGCCGTGGTGGGCCGGCACGCCCAGCTCGCCGCCGCCGTGCTGGCCGCGGCCGGGACCGGGGTGGCCGGCGGGCTGGCCGTGGCGCTCGCGCTGATCGGGGCCGGGCTCGAACCGGGCGGGTCGCTCGCCTACGGGGCCGCCGTGGCGGCGGCCGGCTGGGTGTTCACCGGCGTCGCGGCCGTGGCCGCCCAGCTCGCGCGGCACGCCCGCACCGCCACCGCGATCGGCCTGTCGGTGCTCGGCGTCTCCTACGTGATGCGCTACGCCGGCGACGCGACCGGGCAGGGGTGGCTGGTCGCCCTCTCGCCGCTCGGCTGGAGCGAGCTGGTCCGCCCCTACCAGGACGAGCGGTGGTGGATGCTCGGCGTGCTGGTCGCGGCCGGGGCCGCCCTGCTGGGGCTCGCCCGGCGCCTGCTCGCCCGCCGCGACCTCGGCGCGGGGCTGCTGCCCGAACGCCTCGGCCGGGCGCGGGCGCCGGAGCTGCGCGGGCCGGTCAGCCTGGCCTGGCGGCTGCACCGGGGGCTGCTGGTGAAGTGGGCGGCCGGGGTCGCGTCCTTCGCGGCGGCGGCGGCCGCGCTGAGCCCTCTGGCGCGGGACCTGCTGGCGCGGCCGAGCGTCGTGGCGGACAACATCAGGAACACCCTCGGCGTGCCGCCCGAGGGGACGCTCGCCGCCTACTCCTGGTACCTGGTCCTGATCCTCGCCTACGCGGTCGCGCTCTACCCGGTGCTCATGGTGCTGCGGCTGCGCGCCGAGGAGACGTCGGGCCGCGCCGAAGCCGTCCAGGCCACGACCGTGACGCGGCTGCGGTGGGCGGCCGGGCACCTGCTCGTGACCGGGCTCGGCACGGCCGCGCTGCTGGCCGTGGCCGGGCTCGTGTTCGGCGCGCTGTACGCGGCGCTGGTGGGCGGCCTCGCCGACGTGCCGCGCTTCCTCGGCGGGGCGCTGGCCGCGGTGCCGGCCGTGTGGTGCGTGGGGGCGGTGTGCGTGCTCGGCTACGGGCTGCTGCCGCGGGCGAGCGCGGCCCTCTCCTGGGCGGTGTGGGTGCTCACCGCCGCGCTCGGGCAGGTCGCCGGTCCCCTGTACGGGCTGTGGGGCGGCAGCCCGCTGGAGCCGCTGCACTACGTGCCGAACGCCTTCGGCCCGGCGCCCCTGGCCGCGGGGCCGCTCCTGGCGTTGCTCGCCGTCACGGCGGCCCTGCTCGGCGGCGGCCTGCTCGCCCTCCGCCGCCGCGACTTCGGCTGACGGCCCGCGCCCCAAGGACGGCGCTCACGGGCGGGGCGCACAGGCGGCGCTCACGGGCGGCGCTGACAGGCGGCGCTCACAGGCGGCTCACGGCGGCGCTCATGGGCGGGGCCGGGCGGAGCAAGGGCTGAGCTCGCCAGGGCCTCGGGCTGGCGGAGGGCAGGGCCGGCGACGTGGGCGGCGCCGTCGGGGCCGGCCATGAGCATGGGCTGGCGGACCCAGAACACCTCGCGGGCCGCGGCCTCGGCCGCCGGGCAGGGCTCCGCGCGGGCGCCCGCCCGGGCCGGCGCGGGCATCGTGCCGAGCGGCGGGTAGCCGCCGTCGAGGGGCACGCCCTCCGCCGCCATGGCCGCCAGCAGGAACGCCCGGTCCACGGGCACGTGGAGGCGCAGCATGAGCAGGTGCCGCGAGTCGCGCGTGGTGCCGGGCGGCGGCGGGACCACCGTCACCGGCGCGCCGCCGTCCCGGCCGGACGACGGGAGCGCCGCCAGCTCGCGGCCGGCGGCGGCGGCGAAGGCGTTCCTGCGGTCGATCTCGTCGTCGAGCCGGTCCAGCCAGGGCAGCAGCAGGGCGGCCTGGATCTCGGTCAGGCGCAGGTTCCAGCCGACCCGCGGGTGGCCGTACCAGGCGCCGCCGGGCGCGCGGCCGACGTTGCAGGCCGACCAGACGGCCTCGTACACCTCGCTGGACCGGCAGACGACCAGGCCGCCCTCCCCCGCCGTCATCGCCTTGCTGGACTGGAAGCTGTAGACCCCGGCGTCGCCCAGCCCGCCGACGGGCCGGCCCCGGTAGGCGGCGCCGTGCGCCTGGGCGGCGTCCTCGACGACGGCGAGGCCGTGCCGGGCCGCGACCGCGTCGAGCGGGTCCATGTCGGCGGGGCTGCCCGCCAGGTGCACCGGCACGATCGCGGCGGTGCGGGGCGTGAGCGCGGCCTCCACGGCGGGCGCGGACAGGTGGAGGTCGGCGGCGTCGACGTCCGCGATCACCGGGGTCGCGCCGGCCAGCAGCACCGCCGTGGCGGTGGCGACGAACGTGTACGCCGGCACGATCACCTCGTCGCCGGGCCCGACGCCGAGCCCGCGCAGCGCCGCGAACAGGCCGAGCGTGGCGTTGCCGACGGTGACGCCGTGCGCGACGCCGGAGCGGCGGGCGAGCGCGGCGGCCAGGTCCGCGCAGACCCGGCCGTCCTGCGTGGCGCCCCACTGGCCGCTGTCGAGCACGGCGGTGACGAGCGCGCGCTGGGCGGCGTCCAGCGGGGGCGGCCACGACGGCCAGGGATCGGCGCGGACGGGGGCGCCGCCGTGGAGGGCGAGCGTCACGGCAGGTGTCCTTCCGGCAGGACGCCGGCCGCGCGCAGCACGCGGGCCAGGTTGCCGCCCAGCACGAGGGCGCGGTCGGCGTCGGTGAGCGGGGCGAGCGCGACCCGGCCGAAGCCGATCCGCAGGTCGAGGAAGCAGGCGTCGGAGCCGTAGACGACGCGGTCGGCGCCGATCGCGGCGGCCAGCCGGGCGACCCAGCGGCCGGTCATCCTGGAGCCGCAGATCTCCAGGTGCACGTTCGGGTGGTCGCGGACGAGGGCGGCGGCGCGGGCGAAGCCGTGCGGCCAGAGCCCGGCGTGCCCGAGCAGCAGCGGGACCTGCGGGTGCCGGCGGGCCACGGTGACGAACCGCTCGGGGTCGCTCCACGGCGAGTCCGTCTGGCCGTGGGCGAGCACCGGCAGGCCCAGCTCCCAGACGGGGTCGTAGCGGGGGTCGTCGAGGGCGCACCGGTGCACGTCCGGGTGGAGCTTGACGCCCCAGACGCCGCTTGCGGCAAGCGGGTTGCGCTGGTGCGGGTTGTACACCTGCCACACCCCGAACCTGCCGGGGTGGCGCTCGGCGGCGGCGAACGCGAGCCGGTTGCCCTCCTCGGCGCCGGCGCCGACGGCGACCAGGTGGCTGATGCCGACGGCGTCGACGCCGAGCCGGTCCATGAGGGCGACCATGCCCTCGGCCGACTGGTCGGGGATGAGGAAGTCGGGCCAGGGGCCGAGGTGGCCGTGCGCGTCGAGGATCACAGCAGGCCGCCTCCGGACGCGATCAGGGCGATGTCGGCCTCCGGCAGGTCGAGGTGGTCGAGCAGGAAGCGGGGGCCGCAGTCGTCCATGACGGGCGCGCCGGTGCCGAACACCAGCCGTTCGGCGCCGAAGCGGCGGGCCAGCCACTCGACGCCGCGCTGGGTGTTGACGGTGCCGATCTCCAGCCACAGGTTCGGGAGGGCGGCCATCAGCTCGGCGATCGCGCGCAGCCGCCGGTAGCCGGGGTTGAGCAGCAGGACGCGCTGGCCGGGCAGCTCCCGCGCGAGGGCGAGGAGCTGCGCGGGCGTGGTCTCGTCGAGGTCGAGGGCCGCCGGGACGCCGAGCGCCGCCAGCGCCCGCAGGGCCGACGGCCCGGTCAGGTCGAAGCGGTGCCGGGCCGGGCAGAGCCGCACCATCGGCACGTCCCGGCCCGCCTCGCACCCGAACGGCCCCGCCCCGGTCGGCCCTGCCCCGGACCACCCGGCCCCGGTCGGCCCTGCCCCGGACCACCGGGGTCCGGGCGGGTCGGGCAGCAGCACCGGGACCGGGACGAGCCGGGGGTCGTCGAGGGCGAGCAGCGCCTCGTTGCCGGCGCGGGCGTCGGAGTGGAGGCTGAGGCTGTGGGTGACGTAGGCGCGGCCGATGCCCAGCCGCGCCATGTCCGGCCGCGGGTCCTCCGGCAGGTCGTCGAAGGGGATCGGGCCGATGAGCCGGTGCGCGTCCACGACGGGGTACGGCATCAGGACTGCGGCGGGGTGACGGTGAGCGGCGGGCAGCGCGGGTCGAGGTCGATCCTGGCGAGGTTCCGGCCGCTGAGCGTCCACGCCTTCCAGGAGCCGGGCTCGAAGTGGAGCTGCGGGTTGGTGTACCACTCGTCGCCGAGGCCGGTGGCGAGCTGGGTGGCGTGGTCGCTCAGCTCGTAGGCGTTGCCGCCGCCGAAGAACGTGGCGGCGAACACCCGGCCGCGGTGCGTGGTCAGCTCGCCGTACCCGGACAGGGTGCCCTGGTACTTGACGGTCCTGGTGGCGAGATCGAGGGCGATCCAGGCGCCGGAGTTGCGCTTGTACACGCCGTAGAGCAGCCCGTCGTGCACCTTGACGTCCTGGAAGGTGCGGTGGCCGGCGACCGGGTCCACCTGCCACAGCACGGTGCGGGTGCGCAGGTCGAAGGCCGCGACGGAGGCCGAGGCGTGCACCGGCGGGGTGCCGCCGCCGCCGAGCACGTCGCCGCCGAGGTAGACGATGCCCGCGCGGGCGTCCAGCGACAGGCTCATGAGGCTCTGGCCGGGGATGACGCCCTTGTGGACGTCGATGCGGCCGGTGTCGGGGTCCACGATCGACAGGGCGCCCTCCAGCTCGGCGCCGAGCGGCGCGGAGGCGACGAGCAGCTTGTCGCGCACCGGGTCGTACTCGAGGTCCCAGGGGCGCTGCTGGCCGTGCCCGAGATAGCCGAGGCTGCGGACCTCGTCGGTGCGGAGGTCGATGGAGATGATGTTGCCGCTGGGGTAGATCGCGGCGTAGATCTTGTCGCCGCGGCGCACCAGGTCCTTCGGCTCGCCGGGGACGCGGAAGCGGCGCTGCTCGCCGGTGCGCAGGTCGCGCACGTCCATGAAGAAGTGGCCGCCGACGTAGACGGCGCGGCCGGGCACCAGCAGCATGCTCTGCGGGCGTTCCGGGCCGGCCGGCAGGCCGGCCTCGATCAGGTCGGTGAACTGGGAGCGCCCGGTGGTGAGGTCGAGCGACCACATGCCGCCGCTGCCGGAGAAGCCGACGAGGGTGTGCTCGCCGGTGAGGGCGAGCCGCCGGGTCTCGTCGTCCTGGGACGGCGGGTCGGCGATCCTGGTGGGCGCGCTGTCGCCGGTGCGGTAGCGGTGCACGGCGCCGTCGGGGCGGGAGGTGCCGTAGACGGTGCCGTCGGGGGCCACGGTGAGCGCGTCGAAGCTGCCCGCGCCGAGGGGCACGTCGCGGCGGTCGGTGCCGTCCTTGCGCACGTCGATGAGGGTCTGACCGCTCACCGCCAGGACGCGGTCGCCGTGCTCGGCGACCACGCCGATGCCGGCCGGGCCCTGGGCCAGCTCGGTGACGGCGCCGGTGGCGCGGTCGATCGCGACGAGCTTGCCCTTGTCGAGCAGGCCGGCGTAGACGTGGCCGGCGTCGGCGGCGACCGCCCTGACGTAGCGCTCGCCGGTGGCCAGCACGCCGAAGTCGCGCACCGCGCCGGTGGCGGGGACGTACTCCTTGACCCGGCCGTCGGGGTAGGTGCCCGCGTAGAGGGTGCCGTCGGGGGCGGCGGTCAGCGTCCAGACGAAGCCGCCGTTCTTGCCGAAGGAGGCCAGGCGCTCCACCTCGCCGGTGGCCGGGTCGAAGCGGTAGAGGTCGGGGACGGGATAGGTGCCGACGTAGACCTTGCCGCCCGACACGGCCGTGGCCCAGCCGCCTTCGGGCTCGCCGGCGGCCGGGCCGTCGGGCAGGCGGACGCTCCTGACGACCTTGCGGGTGCCGAGGTCGATCTCGGCCAGCACGGGCGGCTTCTGGCCGCGGGTGACGACGTAGGCCTTGCCGTCATGGACGGCGGCGCCCACGATGGCGCCGGTCATCGACGCCGGTCCGAACGTCTCCACCCGCGGCGCGGCGCACGAGGACGCCGTCGGCGGGCCGCCGGCCTGGGCCGGGAGCGCCGGCAGGAGCAGGCCGGCGGCCAGGGCCGCGAGGACTGCGAGGGTTTTACGCGGCACGGCCGCACCTCCACGAGCAGGTTGCCCAATTTTGGCCCAGACCGTAATGTGCTGAGCTTGATAAGTCAATGGAGGCTGGTGTGACGGCGTTCGACGCGAGCAAGCTGATCGGTGACCTTGAGGTGAGCCTCGACGTGGACGTCCTGGTGGGCGCGTACCCCGACCGCGACGGCCCGCCGGGCACGCCGGAGTCGGTGCTGCAGACCCTGGCCGCGCACCGGGTCCGGGCGGCGGCGGTCGCCTCGCTGCGCGCCGCCCTGTTCGACGTGCGCTCGGGCAACGACGAGGTCCTGGCGCTGGAGCCGCCCGTGGTCCCGGTCGGGACGGTGGACCTGCGCGACCCCGTCGGCGCCGGGCGGGAGCTCGACCGGCTGGCCGGGCTGGGCGTCCGGGCGGTCCGGCTGTTCCCCGACGAGCAGGGCGTGGAGGCGGGCTTCCCGTCGGTCCGGCACGTCGCCAGGACGGCCGCGGAGCTCGGCCTCGTGGTGCTGACCGGGGGCGACGTGCGGCGCTTCTGGCAGCCGTTCTCCGGTCTGGGCGCCACGGTGGTCTTCCTCGACACGCACTTCTACCACCTGGGCGACTTCCTGGTGGTCGCGGCCGACGAGCCCGGCTTCCACACCTCGACCCGCCTGCTGAACTCGCCCGACGCGCTGGAGAGCGTGCCGCCCGACCGGCTCCTGTACGGCTCCCGCGCCCCCCACTACGAGCCGCTGGTCCCCCTGCTGCGCCTGACGACCAGCGGGCTGAAGCCGGCGGAGATCGCCGCCGTCGCGGGCGGCAACGCGAGGAGGCTGCTCGGATGATCATCGACGTGCACGCGCACTGGGGCCCGTGGTTCTTCACCATGGACGTGGCCGGCGCGAACGTGGCCACCATGGACCGGTACGGCATCGCCCTGTCCGTCGTCTCGGCCACCGAGGCGGTGATCTACGACGCGCCCGCCGGCAACCGGGCGCTGGCCGCCTGGCTGGAGGGCCAGGACCGCCACCTCGGCTACGTCACCGTCAACCCCCGCAGGCCGGAGGAGGCCGACCGGGACCTGCGGGCGTACCTGCCCACCGGCAGGTTCGTCGGCGTCAAGATCCACACCGACTACACGCGGTCGCCGGTCTCCTCGCCCCAGACCCGCGAGGCGCTGGCCATGGTGGCGGCGGCGGGGGTGCCCGCGCTGGTCCACACGTGGGGCACGACGGTGCTGGACCTGGCGGAGGTCTGCCTGGACACGCCCGGCCTGCGGGTCATCGCCGGGCACATGGGCGCCGACGGCTTCGCCCACGCCATCGAGGCCGCGAACGCCTGCGACCGGCTCTACCTCGAACCCTGCTACTCCCACGCCCCGGCCGGCCGCGTCGCGCGGGTGGCGGCGGCGGTGGACCCGGCCCGGCTGCTGTTCGGGACGGACTCGACCCTCATCGACCCGGCCTCGGCGTTCGGCGCGGTGGCGGCGGCCGGGCTGGACGCGGAGACGGCCGAGCTGGTCGCGTGGCGGAACGCCGTCCGGCTCTTCGATCTGGACATTACGGCCTAGGCCGTTATACCGTGCGGCGACCCCTCACAAGGAGTGACCAGCGAATGATCCCCCGCCGCCGTTTCCTCCAGGCCGTCTCCTTCACCACGGGCGCCGTCGCCGCGGGCGCCGTCGCCCTCCCGGCCGCCTCCGCCCTCCCGGCGGCGGCCGCGACCGCCGCCCGCGAGCCGAAAGGCACGATCACCGACCTGGGCCCGGCCAGCGTGGCCAGCCCGCTCGGCAACGCCGAGTTCGTCGGCGACGTGCTCTACCTCGGCTCGCGCGGCCTGGCCCCCAACGTCGTCGGCGCCTGGGACCTGAGCCAGGACAAGGTCACCGCGCACCACGAGATCCCGACCGGGGTCGGCATCTGGGCCATGTGCAAGGTGGGCACCGACGTCTACGTCGGCACCCACACCCGCTCCGACCTCTACAAGATCGACACGCTCACCGGCGTGACGACCCTGCTGGCCCAGTACCCCGACCCCTACATCTGGACCATGGCCTCCTCGCCCGACGGCAAGGTCTTCATGGGCACCTCCCAGCCCGGGCGCGTGCTGGAGTACGACCCCGCCACCGGCGCCACCCGCGACCTCGGCCAGCCCGCGCCCGGCGAGGCGTACGTCCGCAGCATCCAGGCCGACGACACCCACGTCTACGCCGGCGTCGGCACCAACGCCCACCTGATCGCCATCGACCGGCGCACCGGCGAGAAGCGCGAGCTGCTGCCCGCCGAGGTGGCCGACCGCGACTGGGTGTCGAGCATGTCCGTCAGCGGCACGCACATCGCGGGCGGCATGAACTCGCTGGCCGAGCTGCTCGTGCTGCCGAAGGCGGACCCGGCCGCGTACCGGGTGGTCAAGGCCACCGCGCCGGGCGAGAAGTACATCGTGTCGGTGCTGATCCACGACGGCTGGGTGTACTTCGCCGGCCGCCCCTCCGGGACCTTCTACCGCCACCACCTGGCGAGCGGCGCGTACGAGGTGCTCGGGGTGCCGTTCCCGGAGGCGGCCACCGTCCGCCTCCTGGAGCACGGCGGGCGGATCTACGGCATCCAGGACCTGGGCGTCTTCGTCTACGACCCCTCCACGGGCGCGACCGACTACGTCAGCCACGTCCAGAAGGGCTTCCGGGCCGCGCCCGAGGAGCCGATGTCGGTGCACTGCGACGGCGAGCGCGTCTACGTCGGCGGCAAGGGCGGCTGCGACATCCACGACCTCGCCACCCGCGAGGTGACCCGGCTGACCATCGCCGGCGAGCCCAAGACCATCATGAACGTCGGCGACACCACGTACCTCGGCGTCTACACCCAGGCCGCGCTCTACTCCCACCACGCCGGCGACCCCGCCGCCAAGCTGCTCTTCCGCACCGGCCAGAGCCAGGACCGGCCGAAGGACCTGGTCCACGACCGGCTGACCGGGCTGATCGTGATGTCCACCCAGCCGGAGCCGGGGCACCAGAACGGCGCGCTCGACGTGTACGACCCCCGCACCGGCCGGCTCGACACCTACCGGCCCGTCGTCGAGCGCCAGACCGTGTTCTCGCTGACCGCCCGGCTGGGCACCGTCTACCTGGGCACCAGCACGCAGGAGGGGCTGGGCGCGCCGCCGGTCACGACCACGGCCCGGCTGGCCGCGTTCGACCTGCGAGACCGCCGGGTGCGGTGGGAGGTCGAGCCGGTGCCCGGCGCGAAGGCCGTCACGAGCCTCAAGCACACCGCGCTCGCCCTGTACGGGATCACCGACACGGGCGTGCTGTTCGAGTTCGACCCGCTGCGGCGCGAGGTCACCCGCACGCTGAAGGTCTGCGACCGGGGCGGCGACCTGGTGCTGTCCGGGCGGTACGCGTACACGAGCGACGAGGACGCCGTCTACGAGATCGACCTGGTGCGGCTCACCTCGCGCCCGCTCGTGGCCGGGCTGGCGAGCGACTGGTTCGGCGGCGGCTCCCGCGTCAACATCGACCCGTCCGGCCGGGCGCTCTACGCGCTCAAGGGACGCGACCTCATCCGCATCGCGATCTGACGCCTGCTCAGCGGGCCGCGGCCAGGACCCGTGCGCGCTCACCGTCCGGGAGGGCGGGGCCGTACGGGTCGTGGGCGTGCTCCTCGGGGATCAGGCCCTCCTCGGCGGCCAGCCAGGCCATGCGCTGGACGTAGCCCTCCATGGGGCCCTCCGCGGGCGCCGTGAAGGTGGCCGCCGCGAGCCGGTCCAGCCGGGCGGCCGCCTTCTCGAAGCCGCGCAGGTCGCCGCCCTCATAGGCGCGCAGCACCGCCGCCGTCGTGCCCACGGACGCGGCCGCGACGCCCACCAGCGCGGCCTGCGCGCCCCACAGCAGCGAGGCAGCGAACATGCGGTCCTCGCCGGTGATCGCCAGCCGGCCGGCCTCGCGGGTGAGGGCGATCGTCCGCTGGCAGCCCATCGCGTCCGACAGCAGCGCCGTCTTCAGGCCGGCGACGCCGGGCAGGTCCAGGATCCGGCGCAGGGCGGCGGGCGGGCACGGGTCCGTGTACAGGTCGAAGGCGATCATCGGCAGCCCGGCGGCCGACCACACCGCCTCGTGCAGCGCCACCCGGTCCCCCGGCTCGGGGAACACCAGGACGCCGTCGGCCCCCAGCTCGGCGGCCATCCGCGCGTCCGCCACCGCACGGGCCGTCCCGCCGCCCTGCCCGCCGTTCTGCCCGCCCTGCCCGCCGCCGTGCCCGCCGCCGTGCCCGCCGTCCTGCGCGCCGCCGACGCCGACGATGACCGGGACGCCCGCGCGGCGGGCGCGCGTGATCACGCCGGCCCGCGTCTCCGCGGCCAGGAAGGGGCCGCGCCCGGTGTGCGCCAGGACGGCCAGGACGTCGGCGCCCGAGCCGGCCAGGCGGCGGAAGTACGCCTCCGCGACGTCGAGGTCCACCTCACCCGCCCGGGTCATCGGCGTCAGCGCGGCCGCGGCCAGGCCGCCGCGCAGGCGGTCGCGCAACGCGGCGGCCCGCGCGTCGATCGGCGTGCTGCTCATCGCTCCCCTTCCGGACATCCCGGGCGACAAGCGTAGGCCGTCCCGGCTCAGCCGGTCACTTGAGCCCCGTCACTTCAGCCCCGTCATCGCGATGCTGTTGACCAGGTAGCGCTGCAGCACGAAGAAGACCACCAGGCACGGCACCGCCGAGACGGCCGCGGACGACATCAGCGTCGACCACTGCAGCTCCTCCGTCTTCAGCACCGTCAGCCCGACGGTCAGCGTCCGCGTGGCGTCGCTCTGCGAGATCACCAGGGGCCACAGGAAGTCGTTCCAGTGCCACAGGAAGACGAACACGCCGAGGGTGGCGAGGATCGGCTTGGTCAGCGGCACCACGATCGTCCAGTAGACGCGCAGCTCCGAGGCCCCGTCCACCTTGGCGGCGTCGAACAGCTCGTCGGGCAGCCCCAGGATGAACTGGCGCATCAGGAAGACCGCCTGCGAGTTGGCCAGCGTCGGGACGATGAGGCCCCAGAAGGTGTCGGCGCCGTCGAGGTCGGAGACGAGCACGTACAGCGGGATGAGCGTGGCCTGGAACGGCACCATCATGGTGGCGAGGAACGTCCACAACATGGTGTCGCGCCCGGGGAAGCGCTTCTTGGCGAACGCGTAGCCGGCCATCGACGCGGTGAGCAGGATGACCACCACGGAGACGCCCGAGTAGACCAGCGAGTTCAGCGTCCACTCGGCGAACCCCGACGCGCTGAGCACCTGCGCGAGGTTGTCCAGGGTGAGCGAGTCCGGCCACCGCGCCGGCACGGTCGGCTCGCCGCGCGGCGACAGCGCCACGACGACCATCGCGGCGAACGGGCCGAGCGTCAGCGCCGACAGGACCGCCAGCAGCGCGTACAGCGGCCAGCGCCGGCCGGGCCGGCGCCGGCGCCGGGGGCCGGCGGCCCGCCGCTCCCGGGCGGCGGGGCGGGCGGCCGTCAGCGTCATGTGTTCTCCTTGCCGAGGAACCGGCGCTGGATCAGCGAGACGGCCAGCACGATGGCGAACAGCACCATCCCCCACGTGGCCGCGTAGCCGAACTCCCAGAACCTGAAGCCGCGTTCGAAGATGCCGTAGATGAGGGTGTAGCTGGCCTTGGCGGGCCCGCCGCCGGTCATCACGTAGATCGTGTCGAAGACCTGGAACGAGGCGATGGTCTCGATCACCAGCACGAAGAAGATCGCGGGCTTGAGCAGCGGCAGGGTGATGCCGCGGAACCGCTGCCAGGGGCCGGCCCCGTCGACCTTCGCCGCCTCCAGGTACGAGCCGGGGATGGCCTTCAGCCCGGCCAGCAGGATCAGCATGGAGTAGCCGAAGCCCTTCCAGCAGGAGACGACGGCCAGGGCGGGCAGCACCAGCTCGGCCCGTTCCATGAAGCCGACGGGCCCGAGGTCCAGCTTGGCCAGCAGCCCGTTGAGCAGGCCGTCGAACTCGTAGATCCAGCGCCAGATGAGGCCGGCGAACACGAAGCTGGTCACGTACGGCAGGAACAGCATGCCGCGGAACAGCCCGCGCAGGAACACGACCGAGTTCAGCAGCAGCGCGGTGCCGAGCGAGACGGCCATGACGAGCGGCACGTAGATGACGGTGTAGACGAGCGTGGCCCGCAGGCTGGACCAGAAGTTCGCGTCGTTGACGAGCCGCGCGTAGTTGTCGGCGCCGACGAAGCTCCAGTCGCCGCCGATGTTCCAGTTCGTCAGGCTCATGCCCGCCGCGCCGAGCGTGGGGAAGATCTTGAAGATCAGGAACAGCACGAGCATCGGGAGCACGAACAGCAGTCCCGTGACCGGATCACGCAGCCGGTGGCGCACCGCGTCTCCCCCCTTTCCCGAAGAGCGGGCCGCCCGAGGAGCGGCCCGGTTCCGTGTCAGCCACCGCTGGCCAGCAGGTCGTCGCCCTCCTTGGCGGCGGCGTCGAGGGCCGTCTTCGCGTCCTCCTTGCCGATCAGCGCCGCCTGCACGTGCGCCGCGACCATCGCCATCACCTGGCGGGCCTTGGGGTGGGCGTCGCCGGGGAAGGCGTACTGCAGCGACTTGGCGAACTCCTTGGACGTGGCCGACTGCTCGGGGATCGTCACGTCGGTGCGCGCGGAGAAGAAGCCGGACTCCTTGGCCAGCGGCCCGGCGACCTCGGGCGAGGCGATGTAGGCGGCGAGCTTCCTGGCGGCGTCCTTGTTCTCCGAGTGCTTGGCGAGGACCAGGCCGCCGGGGATGCCGAACGCGACCCGCTTGACGCCCTCCAGCGGCAGGCCGATGCCGACGTTCTCCGCGCCGATGGCGGCGCCGAGCTGGTCGGCGTTGAGCGCGGTGGCCGCGTGGTACATCGCGGTCCGGCCGGCGGCGAGCGCGCCGCCCTCGATGTCGTTGCCCTTGCTGGCGGCGTTCTCCGGCAGGCCGCCGAGCGCCTTGAGGTCGAGCAGGAGCTGCAGGCTGTCGATGCCCTGCGGGCTGTTGACGGTCACCTTCTTGCCGTCGGGGGAGAACACCGAGCCGCCGTTGGCCCACAGGATCGGGTAGAAGCTCTGGTTGAGCGAGACCTCCGGCTTGCCCGGGTAGTCGAGGATCGCGACCTTCTTGGCGGCCAGCTTGGGGGCGGCCTCCTTCAGCTCGGCCAGCGTCTCGGGCACCTTGGTGACGCCCGCCTCGGCGAAGAGCTTCTTGTTGTAGATGGGGGCGGTGATCGTCTGGTAGATCGGCACGCCGTAGAGCTTGCCGCTCACGGTCAGCGCGGTGAGGGCGTTGGGCAGGTAGCCGCTCCGGTCGGCCGCGACCACGTCGTCGACGGCTTCGAGCGTGCCCTGCTGGGCGTACTGCGGGATCTGGTCGGGGCCGAGGACCACCAGGTCGAAGCCCTTCCTGGAGGCCAGGGCGGTGGTGACCTTCTCCTGGCGGCCGTCCCAGGGCTGCTGGTCGATCGTCACGTCGATGGCCGGGTTCTTGGCCTCGAAGTCCTTCTCGACCTTGTCCCAGAAGGCCTTGTTCCTGGCCTGGTCGGAGATCACGGGGTACATCCAGAGCGTCACCGCGCTCTTGTCCGAGCCCGGATCACCGGCTCCGCACCCGCCGACCACGACGCTGAGGGCGACCGCGATGCCGGCTGCCGCCATGTTCCTCATCGGCAGCGCTCCTTTCCTGAATACCGGTCCTGACCGAAACCTAGTGACCGGGCCCGGCCCGGTCAATGCCTGATACCTGAACGTGACTACCGCCCGCCCACGTGGCTCGCGACCGCCTCGGCGATGGCCTTGACGTGCTCCGACGTGTAGTGCTCGTTCCAGTCGACGGTCAGCAGCGTGGCCTCGACCAGGCGCTCGGCCTCGGGGCAGGAGGCCGGGCGGTAGCCCTCCAGGGGGTAGCGGGAGGAGCCGTAGACCGGCCGGCCCCACAGCGGGGCGCGGTTCAGGGGCTCCTTGAGGTAACCGGCCCGGGCCGGGACGCCGGCCGCGGCGAGGTGCGCGGCCAGCGCGGGCGCGCCGCCGCCGGGCAGGACGAGCGGGAACAGCCACCACGCGTGCCCGTCCGGCCGCGGCAGCCGCAGGCCGTCGCCCGCCAGGGGACGGAGGGCCGCGACCAGCTCGGCGGCCGTGCGCCGCCTGGCCGCGACGACCCCGGGCAGCTTGGCGAGCTGGGCGCGGGCCACCGCGGCCTGCAGCTCGGTCATCCGGTAGTTCAGGCCGAGGCTCTCGTGCGAGCGCCCCGCCGCCCGGTCCCAGCCCTTGTCCGCGAACAGCCGCATGCGCCTGGCCGCCTCGTCGTCGTCGGTGACGGCCAGGCCGCCGTCACCGCAGGTGATGTGCTTCCACTGCTGCAGGCTGAGGGTGCCGACGTGGCCGGCCGTGCCCGCGTACCGGCCGCCGGGCAGCTCGGTCAGCCACGCCTGCGCGCAGTCCTCGATGAGCGTGAGGCCGTGCCGGTCGGCCAGCCGGCGCAGCTCGGCCACCCGGGCGGGCGCGCCGAACAGGTGCACCGCCATGATGGCGCGGGTGCGCGGCCCGATGAGCGCGGCCACGGCGTCCGGATCGAGGTTGCCGTCGGACGGATCCACGTCGGCGAAGACAGGAACGGCGTTCTGCGCCAAGATGGGGGCCACGGTCCCGAAGTCCGTGATCGGCGTCGTGATGATCTCGTCACCTGGATCCGGCGCCGCCGCCACGACCGACAGGTGGAGGGCCGCGGTGCCGGACGCGCACGCGATCGCGTGGCGGGAGCCGTACAGCTCCGCGACCTCGCGTTCCAGCGCCCGCGCCTCGGTCCCCCACACGGAGTTGAGCATGCCGGAGCGGATGACCCGGTCCAGCGCGGCCACCTCCTCGTCGCCGAGGGTGCGGCCCGCGGGTTCGGCCATGTTGGGAAAGTGCAAGGTCACCGGATAGCCTTTCGGTCTAGACCGTAAAAAGGAAGGAGGCGCGGGTGGGTTTCGTCATCGGAGTCGTCGGCCCGCACGATCTGGTCGACGACGTCGCGGCCACCTGCGAGGAGCAGCCCGGCGTGAGCGCGCGCCGGCTCGACTACGACCACGAGTCGCAGGCGCCGGCCATCGTCGAGGCCCACGCCGGCTCGGTCGAGGGCTGGCTGTTCACCGGCGTCGTGCCGTACATGCTGGCCCGCGGCGCCGACGTGCTCACCCGTCCCGCCGTGTTCGTCGACTACTCCGGCGCGACCCTGCTGAGCGCGCTGGTACGGCTGCAGCACCAGGGCCAGGACATCACCCGCCTGTCCATCGACACCATCGCGCCCGCCGAGGTCACCGCCACGTTCGAGGAGGCCGGGCTCCCCACCGCCGGCCTCCGCACGATCGGCTACCGGCCGGAGACCACCTCGAAGAAGATCATCGCCTTCCACCGGCGTGCCCCCGAGCATCCGGTGATCACCTGCCTCAGCTCGGTGCACGAGGCGTTGCGCGGCGAGATGAAGGTGCTGCGGCTCGCGCCGTCGGACCACTCGGTGCGCTCGGCACTGCGCCAGCTCCTGCTCACGGCCGAGGGCCAGGCCCAGGAGGACGCGCAGATCGCGCTCGGCCTGGTCGAGACGGCCGGCGAGGAGGGCCTGCTGCGCGAGGCCGGGGCGCTCGCGGGCACGCTCGCCGGGTTCCGCGGCGGCAAGCACCTGCTGGTGACCACCCGCGGCCCGCTCTACGAGGCCACGGGCGGCTTCACCGGGCTGCCCATGCTGGCGCGGCTGGCCGCTCACAGCAGCGTGGCGCGGGTCGGCTTCGGGCTCGGGCGCAGCGCCGCCGAGGCGGAGAGCCTGGCCCGCCGCGCCCTGGCCAGGGCCAGGCGCATCGGCGACGTGGCCGCCGTGCTGTCGCTGCGCGCCGACACCGACATCGTGCTGGAGTCGGTGATCAGCGCGCCCTCCGGCGAGCAGAACCTGTCGCTGCTCGCGCGCCGCGTCGGCCTGTCGGTGCCGACGCTGGAGAAGCTGCTGGAGGCCCGTGACGCGGCCGGCGGCGAGGCGCTGACCACCCGCGAGATCGCCGAACGGCTCGCCGTGCAGCAGCGCACCGCCCGGCGCATGCTGCACCGGCTGGAGCTGGCCGGGCTCGCCGAGCGCACCGGCAACCTGACCAGCGGGTCCAGCGGCCGCCCTCTCACGCTCTACCGCCTCACCCTGTGACCGCCCGTCCCACGGCCGCCCGCCCGGTCGCCGCGCAGGTCCTGACCGCCCGTCCCGCGGCCGTTCAGGACAGCCATCGGTCGAGGCCCTGCGCGACGAAGTCGTCGTCGCGCAGCCACGGGTAGGCGGCCCAGACGCGGTCGATCTCGGCGAGCTGCCCGGGCGACAGGTCCTCCTCGGGGTCCAGGCACCAGCGGCCCGCCAGCAGCCCCTGGCGGCGCAGCACCTCGTGGATGCCGGGGATGCAGCCGCGGAAGCCGTTCGCCGAGTCGAAGATGGCCGCGTTGGCGTCGGTGAGGTGGCCGTCGAGCCCGAGCAGGCGGCGCACCGCGCCGTCGTCGCCCGCGCGCGCCAGCGTGGCCTCCTCCAGCAGCTCCACCGCGCGCCGCACCCAGACCGCCCACTGGCCGAGCAGCCCGCCCACGAACTCCACCTCCACCTGCCGGCCGTCCACGACGACCCGGTGCGAGGTGATGAGGTCGGCCAGGATGTGGTCGTCGTTGCCGGTGTAGAGCGCCACCTCCCCGGCCCGGCCGGCCCGCACGACGCCGTGCAGCACGTCGAGCGTGCGGTACCGGTCGAACGGCGCGACCTTGACGCCCACCACGGACTCGACGCTTGCCAGCCGGGTCCAGAAGTCGCGCGACAGCGGCCGGCCGCCGACCGCGGGCTGCAGGTAGAAGCCGATCACCGGCAGCACCTCGCCGACGGCCCTGGCCCGCTCGATCAGCCCGTCCTCGTCCAGCTCCCGGTACGGGCTGAGCAGCACCATGTGGTAGCCGAGCGAGCGGGCCAGCTCCGCCTCCGCGACCGCCTGGCCGGTGGGGCCGGTCGCGCCGGCCACCAGCACCACCTCGCGGCCGGACTCCTTCGCGGTGCCCGCGGCCAGCTCCAGCACGGGCGGGAGCAGGCCGGTGCCGTGGATGGCGAACTGCGTGGTGTGCACGCCCACCGCGAGCCCGCCGGCGCCGGCCTCGACGTAGTAGCGGGTCAGGGCGCGCTGGCGGCGCTCGTCCAGCTTCCTGTCCTCGGTCAGGGCCAGCGGGTGCGCCGGGATCACCAGGCCGCGCCTGAACAGGTCGCGCACGGACGCCTCCGGCGCCTGCGCGCTCGCCGCCTGTCCGCCGGCCGCCTGTGTCCCCGCTGCCTGTGTCCCCGCTGCCTGTGTCCCCGCTGCCGGTGTCTCCGGTGCCTGTGCCTTTGAAGCCGTGCCGAGCACGTGAGGTCCCCCTTTGCCGTGTGATGTGAGCACGTGCGTCAGAAACGCCCGTCGCGGCGTTCGAACTTGGTGGGCTTGCCCAGCAGCGGCCCGCCTTCGGCCACCCAGCGCGCCGTGTGCTCGATCAGCTCGGCGGGGGTCAGCTCGGGGTAGCCGAACAGCCGGTGGCAGCGGGAGGCGTCCGACAGCAGCGCCGTCGGCGCCTCCTCGCCGGTGAACACCGGCTCCTTGCCGAGCGCCGCGCCGAGCGCCCGCGCCGCCTGCCGCACCGAGATCGTCTCGGGCCCGGTGACGTTGAGCACGTACGGCGGCACGTCGGCGAGCAGCAGCGAGCGCAGCGCCACCTCGTTGGCGTAGCCCTGCCAGACCACGTTCACCTGCCCGGTGGCGAGGTCGACGGGCTCGCCGGCGAGCACCTTCTGGGCGAGGTCGACCAGCACGCCGTAGCGCAGCTCGACCGCGTAGTTGAGGCGGAGCAGCGCCATCGGGGTGCGGTCGCGCTCGGCGAAGTGCGTCAGCACGCGCTCCCGGCCGAGGCAGCTCATCGCGTAGTCGCCGACGGGCCCGACGGGTGAGTCCTCGGTGCTGCCGCCGCCGGCGACGGGGACGAGGGGGTAGACGTTGCCGGTGGACAGCGCGGCGATCCTGCTGCCCGCGAACCGCTCGGCGACGCGGCCGGGCAGGTAGGCGTTGGTGAACCAGGCGGCGTGCTCGCGGCCGCTCGTGCCGAACTTGGCGCCCACCAGGAACACCACGTTGGGCGCGTCCGGCAGTTCGCGGAGCGCCGTCTCGTCGGCGACGTCGGCGGCGACCACGGTGGCGCCCTCGTCCTGGAGCGCCTGGGCCAGGCCCGGCTCGGAGAAGCGGGACACCGCGATGATCCGCCTGCCGCCGCCGGCGGCGTTCAGCGCCAGGCGGACGAGGCTCGGGCCGAGCTTGCCGCCGGCGCCCAGGATCATGATGTCGCCGTCCAGCTTGCCCAGGTCGTCGACGAGCCCCGGGCTGGGCCGGGCCAGCCGCTCCTCGAGTTCCGCTGTCGTCCGCACGCGGTGTCCTCCGTCCTCTATTTACGGTCCAGACCGTAACTGGGTGACACTGCGGCTGTCAACGGGGGCGCCCGGCTCGGCGGGGGTCAGAAATCCTCGCGGGCGCGGACCAGCACGTCGAGGATGGCCCTGGTCTCCGCCCACGGCACGGGGCTGGGCGCGCCGCCGGCCATCGCGAGGAACGCCTCGATCGTCCCCTCGTAGCCGAGGCCGCGGACCGGGTCGTCGCCGGGCTCGATCACGATCGTCTCGCTGCCGTCCCGCCGGTGCAGCGTGACGCTGTAGGACTCCGGCTCCGACACGCCGAGGATCTCGACGACGCCGGTGACGCCGTCGTCCCAGCGCAGCGCCATGACCCCGGTGTCCTCGGAGCGCAGCGTCGTGTAGTGCCGCCGCGCCCCGGCGGCCCCGACCGGCCGCACGTCCGGGCCGAGCAGCGCCACCAGCAGCTCCACGCCGTGCACGCCCATGGTGACCATCGTGCCGCCGCCCTCCCCCGGCGTGTCCTGCCAGGCGTTGTAGCCGGTCGCCCAGAGCCCGACGTCGTGCCGCACGGTCGCGCGCACCGCCAGCAGCTCGCCGCGATCGGCCCGGACGTCCGCGAAGGCGGGGGCGAACCGCAGCACGGAGCAGGACAGGACGCGGTCGTGGATCGGCAGCCGGTCGAGCTGTTCGAGCTGGGCCCGCGCGGCGGCGGCGGGCTTGTTCACGAAGCAGGGCAGCCCGGTCTCCAGCACCTTGCCCAGCGCCTCCGGTACCTGGGGGTTGGGCACGGTCAGCACCACCCCGTCGAGCCGGCCCGACAGCGCCTCCTCCAGGCTGCCCGCCACCTTCGCCCGGGGGTGCTCGGCGGTGAAGCGGGCGAGCCGTTCCTGGTCCTGCTCCCACACCACGAGCTCGGCGTGACGGGACAGGGTGCGGGCGTCGGTGTAAGGGTGACTGGTGGCGAGCCCGGCGAGTGCGATGCGCACGGTTTGTCCTTCCATGTCCGGCAACGGCTGCCGGCAGCCTAGCCCGCGCGGTCGCGCTCGCCCAGGTCGAGCCGGGCCAGCTCCGTCCTGGAGGCGACGCCGAGCTTGGGGAACGCCTTGTGCAGGTGGTAGCCGACGGTGCGCGGGCTCAGGAAGAGCTGGGCCCCGATGTCGCGGTTCGTGGCGCCCCGGGCCGCCAGCCGGACGATCTGCAGCTCCTGCGCCGTCAGCAGCCCGGCCGCGCCCGCCACCGGCCCGCCGCCGGCCGTGCCGCGCCGCACGCCGCCGCGCGCAGCTCGGCGCGGGCGCGGGCGGCCCACGGGTGCGCGCCGGCCCGCTCGAAGGCGTCCAGCGCCCGCCCGAGCTGCAGGCCGGCGTCGGACTTGCGCCGGGTCCTGCGCAGCCACTCGCCGAACAGGAGCCGGGTGCGGGCCTCCTCGAACGGCCGGCCGCCGTCCTGGTGCAGCCGGACGGCCTCGGCGAACAGCTCCCCGGCCGCGTCCGCGGACCCGGCGAGCAGCGCCCGGCAGCGCAGGGCCACCGCGCCCGCCCAGGGCCGGCCGGCCGCGGCGGCCCACTCCTCGAACCTGGCCAGCGGCCCCCCGGCCCGTTCCGGCTGCTCGCACCGCACCGCGGCCTCCACCAGGTCCGGCACGAACAGGGTGGTCGTGAGCTGGTGGCGGACGGCGCCGGTGAGCCCGTCCTCCAGCTCCTCCAGCGCCGCCCGCGCCCTGCCCTGCCGCAGCGCCAGCAGCCCCTGCGCCCAGACCGCCCAGGCCAGGCTGGAGACGTTGCCGTGGGCGCCCGCGTGGGCCCGCACCCGGCCGGCCAGCTCCGCGCACTCGTGCTCCTCCCCGCACACCGCGGCGAGCCAGGCGAGCACGCCCTGCAGGTGGTCGACGCGGTGGTGCTGGCCGGTGTCCTCGGCGACGCGGACCGCCTCGGCGGCCGAGGCGTGCGCGTCCTGGAAGCGGCCGAGGTAGAGCAGGCTGCTGGCGAGGTTCTGCAACGCGTGCGGCAGCCAGCCGATCAGGCCCTGGGCCCGGCAGTCGCCGGCCAGCCGGGCGGACAGGTCGGCCGCGGTCTCGTCGTCGCCGGTCATGAACGCCATCGAGGCCATGATGAGCCGTTCGCCGGGCCCGGCCGGCTCCGCGGAGCGGCGGGCGGCGGCGAGCGCCGCGTGGATGGGCGGCAGCCCGCGGGCCGGGTCGCCGGCCAGCAGGTCGGCCAGGCCGGTCAGCGCGGCGATGACCGGCCGCAGCCGGTGGCCGGCGGGCAGGCCCAGCGCGCGCACGCCGTCGATCGCCTGCGCGGCCAGCTCGGGCGCGCCCGCGAACCAGGCGTCGCGGACGGCTTCGAGCAGCATGGACGCGGACCGGTCCGGGTCCGTGGCGGAGAGCGGCCCGGCCGCGGCCATCAGGATGCCGTGCGCGGCCCGCGGCGAGCCCTGCTCGAACTCGATCGCGGCCCGCACCCCGGCGAGCCTGGCGTGCTCGCGGGGGTCGTCGGTGAGGGTCGCCGCCCGGTCGGCCAGCGCGCGGGAGCGCAGCAGCTGGCCGGCGTCCATGGCCGCCTCCGCCGCGCTGGTCAGCCGCCGCACCTGGTCGCGCGGCTCCGGCGTGAGCTGCGCGGCCCTTTGGTAGGCGGCGGTGGTGGCGGCGTGCCCGCTCCTGCCGCGGGCGCGTTCGGCCGCGCGGTCAGCTCCGCGGCCACGGCCTCGTCGGGAGCCGGTGGCGGCGGCGGCGGGTGCCAGGCGCGGGCGTCGGCGTGCGCGCTGCCCTCGGCGGCCCCGCCGAGCACGGCGGCGAGCGCGCGGTGCGCCTCCAGCCTCCCGGTGAACGGCGCCCCCTGGTAGGCGGCGGCCCTGACCAGCGGGTGGCGGAAGGTGAGCTGCCCGTCGAGGCGGACCAGCCCGGCCCGCTCCGCCGCCTCCACGGCGTCGTCGGGCACGCCGAGCCGCCGCGCGGCGGCGAGGACGACGGTGAGGTCGCCGGTGCTCTCCGCCGCCGCGACCAGCAGCAGCGTCCGCGTCGGCGCGGGCAGCGCCTGGATCTGCGCCTGGAACGCCTCCTGCATCCGGCCGGTCAGCGGGAGCGGGCCCACGTGCGGGGCCGGCGGGGCGGCGTGCCCGGCCCGCTGCTCGGGGGTGAGCGCGGCGGGCAGCTCGATGAGCGCGAGCGGGTTGCCCTCGCTCTCGGCGAGCACCCGGTCCCTGACGTGCGGGGCCAGCGGGCCGGCGGCCTCGCCGAGCAGCCGCGCCGCGTCGTCCGGCGCAAGGCCGTCCAGCCTGACCTCGGGCAGGCCGGCCGGCCGGAAGGCGTGGCTGCCGTCCCGGACGGCGAGGATCAGCGCCACCCCTTCCGCCTCCAGCCGCCGCGCGGCGAACAGCAGCGCGTCGGCCGAGGAGCGGTCCAGCCACTGGGCGTCGTCCACCAGGCACAGCAGCGGGCCGTCGCCGGCCAGCTCGGACAGCAGGGTCAGCGCGCCGAGCCCGACCAGGAACCGGTCGGCGCCGCTGGAGGGGGCCAGCCCGAAGGCGCCCCTGAGCGCGTCCGCCTGCGGGGCCGGCAGCCGGTCGAGCCGGTCGAGGCCGCTCCGCAGCAGCAGGTGCAGCGCGGCGAACACCAGCTCGGCCTCGCTCTCGATGCCCACCCCGCGCAACGTCCGCATCCCGAGGGCGGCGGCCCGGCGCGCGGCGTGGTCGAGCAGCGCCGACTTGCCGATGCCCGCCGGGCCGCGCAGCACCAGGACGCCGCTCCGGCCGTCCTTGGCCGCCGCCAGCAGGTCGTCCATCCGCTCACACTCGGCCGCGCGCCCGTACAACACGGGAGGATCCTACTGAGACCGTGACCTGGCCCCCTGGGCGGCATGACCGGTCACCTGACAGATTCCGGCCGGGCCGCGCCGCCCTAGCGTCGTCGGCATGCAGCCTCCGGCCTTCTCCACCGCCGAACGGGATCGGCGCTGGGACCTCGCCAGGGCGCTCATGGACGCCGAGGGCGTCGACGCGCTCGTCGTGCACGGCGGCGCCGAATGGGCGCCGGACGTGTACTTCACCAACGACCGCCCCGGCGCGATCGTCGTCTTCCCGCGCGCCGGCGAGCCCATCGCGCTGGTGGGCGCGGCGGCGCACCTCGCCGGCCACGCCACGGCCCGGGCGCGCGGCGAGCGGGTGTGGATCGAGCCGGAGAACATGCTGGTCGCCAAGCACGCGCACGGCGTGGCCGACACGCTGCGCGCGCACGGGCTCAGCAGGTCGCCGGTCGGCGTGCTCGGGCTGGAGCCGTGCCCGCCGTTCCACGCCGACCCGCTCATGCCGTACGCGTTGTGGTCCGCGGTGCTCGGGCAGCTCCCCCAGCTCACCTTCAAGCCGGTGGAGCGCGCCTTCGTGGCGCTCGCCCTGCCGCAGTCCGCCGAGGAGCTGGCCGCGGTGCGGCACGCGGCGGCGGCCGGCGAGGCGATGGCGCTGGCCATGCGGGACGCGGCGCGGCCCGGCGTCACCGAGGCGGCGGTGTGCGCGGCCGGGCTGGCCGGGTGCCTGGAGCAGGGCGCGGTGGCGCGCGTCCTGGGCCTCGCGTCGGGGCGGCAGCTCGCCGCCTGCGGGCCGCCGGCCTGGTCGTACCGGCCGGGGGCGCCGCGCGTGATCGAGGACGGGGACCTGGTCCTCGCCGAGGTCTCCGCCGCGTACGGCATGCGCGAGGCCCGGCTCCGGCTGGCCGTCGCGGTGGGGGACGTGCACCCCGACCTGGAGCGGGCGGCCCGCACGGCGCGCGACTCCTACCTGGCGGGGCTGGCCGCGCTGCGTCCCGGCCGCACGTTCGGCGAGGTCGTGGCCGCGATGCGGCGGCCGATCCTGGACACCGGCGGCCGGCACCCGCACCCGCTCGTGCTCTCCGTCAACCCCGGCGGGGCGGCCTGCGGGGCCGCCGCCGCGCCCGGCCCGCCGGGCGACCCCGCGCGCTACGCGCTGCTCGCCGAGCAGCCCACGATCGGCGCCGACCTGCGGCTCCGGCCGGGCATGACGTTCGCCGTCACGCCGACCTGCGCCTACGGCCGGCGGCTGGCCGGCGTCGGCGGCACCGTCGTGGTCGGCGAGCGGGAGCCGATCGAGCTCACCACCATCACCACCCACCTTCTGAGGAGCACCTGATGAACCGGTCCACCGTCGCGGCGGGCGTCCTGGCCGCCGCCCTGATCGCGTTGTTCGCCTACCTGTCGCCCGGCCTGGCGCTGTGGCTGACCTTCATCCCGGCCATGGTGATCGCCTACGGCTGCCACCTCGCCACCACCGACCGCCGGCCGCCCGACCCCTCGCGGGTGCTGCCGGTCTACCTCGTCGGCCTGGCCTGGCAGTTCCTGCACTTCGGCGAGGAGTTCATGAACGGCTTCAACCGGCGCTGGCCGACCGAGGTGTTCGGCGCGGAGGCCATGTCGCTGCCGCTGTTCGTCTGGATCAACATGGTCAGCTACGCGGCCTTCGCCATGGGCGCGCTCGCCATCTACCGGGGCTGGCGGGTGCCGCTGCTGATCGCCTGGTTCTTCGCGATCATGGGCGCGATGGGCAACGCGATCGGGCACCCGATCTACGACCTGGTCTCCGGCGACCTGGCCTTCCCCGGCATCGTCACCTCGCTCGGCTACTGGGTCATCGGCCCGATCCTCGTGCGGCGGCTCTGGACCGCCGCGCTCCCCCAGCCGGCGGCCGCTCCTGCCGCCCGCCTGACCACCTCCGTCTGAAAGGAACCATCACATGTCCTCTTCGCACATCCCCGAGCGTGAGATCGCCGAGCGGCCCGCGGGCTACGGCGGCCCGAACCTGTCGCCCGTGGGCCTGGAGCTGGTGCCGGACGAGCTGACCCCCGGCGTGTGGGCGCTCATAGCGAACCTGCCGCCCAAGGACAACAACGGGCTGGTCGCCGGACGGGACGCCCTGCTGGTGATCGACGCGGGGATCACACCGGACGTCTCCGCCATGATCCAGCGGGTCGCCGCCGGCCTCAGCGACCGGCCGCTCCGCTACCTGGTCAACACGACGTACCACGGCGACCACACCTTCGGCAACGCCGCGTTCCCGGCGGACGTCGTGATCGTCTCCTCCGCCGCGAACAAGGCGAACATGACCGACCTGGCCTACGAGAAGGCGACCCGCTCGGCCAACATGTACGGCGACGCCGCCCTGCTCGACGCCGTCACCTCCTGGCGGCTGCCGGACCTCACGTTCGGCGGCCGCGCCGAGATCGACCTCGGCGGGCGGGTCGTCGAGCTCCACCACTTCGGCCCGGGCAACGGCCCCGGCGACACGATCGTGTACGTCCCGGACGCGCGCACCGCCTGGACCGGCAACTTCCTGTGCCACGCGGGCACCGCGCACATGCTGCTGCAGGGCGGCCCTGAGCCGTACCTGGCCTCGCTGCGCGCGATGCGCGAGGCCCTGCCCGAGCTGGAGACCATCGTGCCGGGGCACGGCCCGGCGGGCGACGGGCCGGCGGCGGTGGCCGACCTCATCGGCTACCTCGAGCGCCTGCACGAGGAGGTCGCGGCGAGCGTCAAGGCGGGGCACGGCCTGGAGGAGACGTTCGCGGCGTGCACCGACCCGTGGGCCGAGCGCCTCGATCCGCGGCTGTCGGCCGCCCTCGCCCGGTATCCGGTGCCGCAGGAGCCGGCGCGGCGGGGCATGCTCGCCCTCTGCCGTGACCTGCACCGGCTCAACGTCCTGGCGACGTACCGGCTCTACGCGCCGGCGGACGCCGGATGATCACCCGTTGACGGGCGCCGCGCGCGAGGTTACGGTCAGGACCGTTAATCGTGGAGGTGGTGCTGTGCACATCCCCCTGACCGTGGGACGCGTCCTGCGCGCGACGGCCGCGGCGGCGCTCCTGGCGGCGCTGCTCGCGGCGCCGTTCACGCCGGCCACCGCGGCCGACCTGCGGCTGCTCAACGACGGCTTCGACGACGGGCTGACCGGGTGGAGCGGCTCGCACACCCCGGGCGGCGTCGATCCCGTGCTCTGGAACGGGCGCACGACCGCGCGCGTCACCGACGCCGACCCGGCCGCCGCCTACGGCCGGGAGAGCATGCCCGGCCTGCCCGCCGTGCCGGGCACCCGCTACACCCTGAACGCCCAGGTCTGGGCCGAGAGCGGCACCGCGTACCTGTACCTGCGGTTCCGGGACGCCGCCGGCCGCCTGCTCGCCGGCGGCGCGAACGCCCCGGCGACGGGCCGGCGGTGGAACCGCGTGACGACCTCGGGAGTCGCGCCGGCCGGCGCGGCCACCGTCTCGGCCCTCATCTACTCGGGCGTGGCCGACGTGGGCACCGCCTACTGGGACGAGGTGCTGATCACCAAGGACGTGACCGACCTGGGCGTGCAGATCGAGAGCAGCGCGCCCAACGCCACCACGTTCGCGGGCGGCAGCGCCTACGCCCTCTACACCGGCACGGCGAACGTCAACCCGCAGCTCGCGGTGATCGACCTGGCCACCGCGAAGGTGACCAGGAAGATCACCATCCCGGACAGCGCGGCCACGCCCACCGTGGGCGGCTGGGCGGCGGCCACGGCCACCGACGGCAGCGTCTACCTCGGCACCTACCCGAACTCCAAGCTCTACAGGTACGTCCCCGGCCAGTCCGCGGTCACCGACCTCGGGCGCGCGGAGGGCGGCTACTCCTTCATCTGGGACCTGGAGCCGGGCGCGGGCGGCGTGGTGTACGGCGGCACCTACGACCAGGGCCGCTACTTCAGGTACGACGGCGCCTTCACCACGCTGGGCGCGGTGCCCGTCGTGCCCGGCGCGCAGAACGTGCGCAGCCTCGCCCACGACCCGGCCGCCGACGCCACCTACCTCGGCACCGGCACGCACGCCGGGCTGGTCAGGTACGACAACGCCACCGGCCGGGTGGACGACCTGCTCCCGCCGGCGTACGCGCACGACTCCATGGTGGGCGGCCTGACCTGGACCGGCGGCAGGCTGTTCGCCTGGATCGACCGCACGCTGCTCGTCCTGCGCGTCGTCCGCGCCGCCGACGGCTCCTACAGCGCCACCACCGACGCCACCTTCACCGACGTGGACCTGCACCATTCGCCGGCCCGCGACGGCAAGGTCTGGTTCGTCAAGGAGGGGCTGCTGCACTCCTACGACGTGGCCGCCCGCACGGCGCAGGCGACCGGCGTGCGCCCCGGGCTGGACGTCACCGGCTACACCTGGTCCGGCGGCACCCTGGTCGGGCTCGGCGCGGCCGTGGACGGCACCAGGATCTTCAGCTACGACCCGGCGAGCGGCGACTGGAGCAACCGGCCCGTCACCGGCGCCCCCGTGCTGCCGGCCGCGATCAACGCGCTCGGCGCCGGCCCGGACGGGCGGGTCTACACCGGCGGCTACCTGACGGGCGGCACCGGCGTGCACGACCCGCTGCGCGGCGACGGCGACGACGACCGGCCCGACACGCCGACGCTGAGCGGGCTCAGCCAGACCGACAGCGTCCTCGCCCACGACGGCCGGCTCTACCTGGGCGTCTACCCGTCGGCCAGGCTCTACGGCTACGACCCGGGCGGCGCCTGGCCGCCCGCGCTGCTCTACACCGGCGGCGCGGCAGGCGACAAGGCCGACGACTGCGAGCCGGGGCACGGGCCGCCGCCGCAGGACCGGCCGTACGCGCTGGCCGGCGGCCCGGACGGCGCCGTCTACCTGGGCACCGTGCCGAAGTACGGCAAACGCAGCGGCGCCCTCACCGTCTGGAAGGCGGGCACGGCCGGGCGGACGCTCTGCGTGGTGCCGGACCAGTCCGTCGTCTCGCTGGCCTGGGCGGGCGGCAGGTTGTTCGGCGGCACGTCCACGCGCGGCGCGCTCGGCGTGGACCCGGTCTACGCGCCGGGGGCGTCGGCCACCCTCTTCTCCTTCGACCCCGCCACCGGCGCGGTGCGCCTGCACCCCCTCCCGCTGACGGAGCCGAAGGCCGTCACCGCCCTCAAGGAGGTCGGCGGCGAGCTGTGGGGCCTGGCGGGCGGTTCGCTGTTCACCCTCGACCCCGCGCAGCCCGGGACGATCACCGTCAAACGGCTCTTCCCCGACCCCGACTACGCCGCCAGGCCCAGCCTCGCCTGGCGGGACGGGGTGCTGCTGACCGTGCCCCAGGACCCCGGCCACGTGTACGGCACCCTCGGCGAGCAGATCTTCCGCATCGACCGGGCGACGCGGACGGCCACCGTCCTGCTGACCGTGAAGGGGATGGAAGGGCTGACGGCCGACGGCTTCGGCAACCTCTACTACAAGATCAACGAACGGCTCTACCGGCTCGCCCGGCCCTGAGCGCCCCCACCGAGAAAGCGAACCCATGCGAAGACTCCTCACCGCGCTGCTCGCGGTCCTGACCGGGACGGTGCTCGCCGTCGTCGCCGGGCCCGCGCTGCCCGCGGCGGCCGGCATCTGGCACGAGTACCCGTCGCCGGCGAACCGGACCTGCAGCGAGACCCGCGTCCACAACGGCACCGCCTACCAGGTCTGCCTGGAGTTCAACTACGCCCGCACGCAGGTCCGCGCCGTCGCCTTCGTCAACCCGGGCGCGTACACGAACTTCCAGGTCAACCTGCGGCTCTGGTTCGGCGGGGACGGGCCCGACATCTCCGACTCGTGCCCCACGATGACCACCAACGCCAGCCGGGCCTGCTACACCGCGTTCACCGACCTCAGGCGCCCCTACGTCGTCACCGAGGCCAAGTTCGGCATCGCCGGCTCGTGGCAGCTCCCCGTCCGGGCCCTGGACATGCGGCTGTCCGCCAAGCAGCAGGAAAAGGCCAACTGGTGCGGGCCCGGCGTCGTGCAGACCACGCTCGCCACGATCGGGGTCTCCGCCCCGCCCCAGTCCGAGCTGGCCGACGGGCTGCAGACCGACGAGACCCTGTTCGGCGCGACCATGCCCGGCCGGATCCCCGGCGTGATCAACTCCTACCTGCCCGCCTCCGACTGGCAGTACAAGTGGGAGGAGATCTACGTCGCCAACGGGCAGACGTACGAGGCGGGCATCGACAGGATCGTCACGTCCCTGTCGCGCGGCCGGCCGGTGATGATCCTGGTGATCCCGGGCAAGCTGCCCTGGTGGAACTCCGCCACGCCGCTCGTCCGGCACTACCTGACCATCCACGGCTACGGCGGCGTGGTCGGCGGCGACGGGTCGGTGCGCCCCTCGACGTTCAAGGTCGCCGACCCGGCGGACGGCAGCGAGCACTCCATCAACGTGGACAAGCTGCTGCTGGACAACGCCAACCTGGCCTGGAACTGGGTCGACACCGTCGCCATCGTGCGCACCTGACGGCGGCCACGGCACTGCCGCCCTCAGGTCAGTTGCGCGGCGGGCTCGCTCACGTATCGTCCCCAGCAGCGGTCCGGCCCACGTGAGGATGATCGGCATGCCCGACGACGCGGTACGACGTGTGTTCCAGGTGGTGGACTCGTCCGATCCGGACGCGTTCACGGCGTTGCTGGCGGAGGACGCCACGCTGGTGTTCGGCAACGCCGAGCCGACGACCGGCCGCGAGGCCGTCGCGGTCGCGTTGCGGGCGTTCTTCGCCACCATCGGCGGCCTGCGGCACCGGATCGTCAGGACCTGGCACGTCGGCGCCGACACCATCGCCGAGACCGAGGTGACCTACCGGCGGCTCGACGGCAAGGACGTCAGCGCCGCCGCCGTGTCGATCTGGCGGACCCGCGACGACGGCCTGATCACGGACTACCGGATCTTCGTCGACCTCGCGCCCGTCTACGCGGCCTAGCCTGGGGCTGGGCCGGGGCGGGCGCGGAACGGCCCTTCTCATCCGCGCACGGCGGTGAGCACCTCGAAGTGCGCGACGGCGGGGTTGCTGCCGAGCAGGGCCGCCCGCGCGGGGGCGGTCACGTGCTCCAGGCCGGGACGCTCGCCCGCGAAGCCCCGGACCGTGGCGAGCGCGTCGAAGAGGGTGATCGTCCTGATCTCGGTGACGTCGTCCCCGGGGCGGGCCAGCAGGTACGCGCCGCGGAACCCCCGCAGGTCGCGCAGGGACCGCAGCACGTCGGTCTCGAACACCTGCCGGTAACGGCCGGTGGCCGCGGGCCCGTCGGTCCAGGCCTGCCAGATGCGGGCGATCATGTCGTCTCCTTCGTTCGGTGGTCGCTCGCAGTCTCCCGCCGGCGTCCGGCCGCCCGCTTGAACGTCGTTGCTCAGTCGCGGGCCAGCAGCCGGCGCAGCTCGCGCGGCGGGTGCCCGCACTCCCGCCGCACCGTCCTGGTCAGGTGCGCGTGGTCGGCGAAGCCCAGCTCGGCGGCGAGACCGGCGAGGTCGCGGTGGCCGTCCTCGATGGCGTCCAGGGCCAGGAGCACCCGCATCCGGTTGCGGTACCGGCTCAGGGTCATCCCGGTCTCGCGGTGGAAGACCCGGCTGAGGTGGTACGGCGAGCAGCCGACGCGCCGGGCGACCTCGCGCAGGCCGAGGTCGCGCGGGTCCAGCGCCAGCAGCTCCCGCGCCCCCTCCACCAGCCCCGCCGCCCGTTCCGCTCGGCCGCCGGGCCGTTCTGCTCGGCCGCCGGGCCGTTCCGCTCCGCCGCCCGCCCGCGCCGGTCCGCCGCCGGGGGCTTCGCGCAGCAGGTCGCCGACGAGGCGGGCGGTGCGCTCGGCCAGCTCGAAACCGTCGGCGGGCCGCCGGGCGCCGGCGACCAGCGCGCGGTGCCGCACCGCGAGCCGGCCGGTGACCGGGAACGCCCCGGCCGGCCGCGCCCCGCCGGTCAGCTCGTGCATGGCCTCCTCGGCGAGCGAGATCGCGGTCCAGGCGTCCCGCCGCCCGGCGGCGTGGGCGATGCTCCGCTCCCTGCCCGGGTCCCCCACGTACGCCGTGGCCGGCTCGGCCAGCAGGACGTCGCCGCCGACGCGGGCGCGGAAGACGCCGGCCCGGACCAGCACCACGTGATAGCCGGGCGACATGTCGGGATCCGTCCACGCGGGGGTCGTCGCCCGCATCGTGACCCGCCGCACCGCGAACCCGTCCCCGGCCGCGATCACCGTCTCCTCGCGCACGTACGGACGCTACCCGAACCCCGCGAGCCGCTGGCACCGACTGCGCGTTTCCCGACCCCCGTCACGCTCCGTGCCGGTACGTTTCCGGAATGGAGTTGTTCACCCCTACGCTCGACTGGGGCTCCGAGCTCTGGGCGTCACTGGAATGGATCGCCACCACCTGGGCGATCGCCGCGCTCTGCACCGTGGGCGTCCTCGCGCTGATCGGCCGCCTCACCACCTGGGGCAGGCAGTTCTGGCGGGTCACCGGCGCGTACTTCACCGGCCCCGGACGCGGCAGGGTCTGGGTCCGGCTCGGCGCGCTCCTGCTGTCGGTGGTCGTCGGCGTCCGGCTGAGCGTGCTGTTCAGCTACCAGGGCAACGACATGTTGTCCGCCCTGCAGGTCGCGGTCCAGGGCGTCGCCGTCGGCAACGCGCCGATGCGCGCCTCCGGCGAGCGCGGCTTCTGGACGTCCCTGCTGATCTTCTGCGTGCTGGCGGCGGCGCACATCGCCCGGCTGCTGCTGGACCTGTCCCTGCTGCAGCGCTTCGCGCTGGCCTGGCGCGCCTGGCTGACCGACCGGCTGACCGGCGACTGGCTCGACGGCCGGGCCTACTACCGCTCGCGCTTCATCGACGGCACCATCGACAACCCCGACCAGCGCATCCAGTCCGACATCGACGTCGTCACCGCCGGCTACGGGCCGCTGCCCAACCTGCCGAGCAACGGGGGCACGTCCGGCACGCTGCTGTTCGGCGCGATCTCCGCGATCACCTCGATGGTCTCCTTCACCTCGATCCTGTGGAACCTCTCGGGCACCCTGACCGTCCTCGGGGCCGACCTTCCGAAGGCGATGTTCTGGATCGGGCTGGTCTACGTGCTCATCGCCACCGTCGTCGCGTTCCGGATCGGCAAGCCGATCATCTGGCTGGCCTTCCGCAACGAGAAGTACAACGCCGCCTTCCGCTACGCCCTGGTCCGGCTGCGCGACGCGGCGGAGGCGGTCGCGTTCTACCGTGGCGAGGTCGCCGAGCGCGCGGGGCTGCGACGGTTGTTCGCCCCCGTCGTCGCCAACTACAAGCGGTACCTGAACAGGACCGTCGGCTTCAACGCCTGGAACCTCACGATCAGCCAGAGCATCGTGCCGCTGCCCTACCTGCTGCAGGCGCCCCGGCTGTTCGCCGCCGAGATCCGCCTCGGCGACCTCAACCAGTCGGCCTCGGCGTTCAACGAGATCCAGAGCGGTCTGTCGTTCTTCAGGAACGCCTACGACGCCTTCGCCGGCTACCGGGCGGCGATCATCCGGCTGCACGCCCTGGTCGTCGCCGACGAGCAGGCGCGGGCGCTGCCGGAGGTGACGACGCTGCCCAGCGCCGGCGACGAGGTGCGGCTGCACGGCGTCGAGGTGCGCACGCCCGACGCGCGGCAGCTCCTCCAGCCGCTCGACCTGCGGCTGGGGACGGGCGACACGCTGGTCGTCAGCGGGCCGTCGGGCAGCGGCAAGACCACGCTGCTGCGCAGCCTCGCCGAGCTGTGGCCGTTCACCACCGGCACCCTGGTGCGGCCGTGCGGGCCGAACGAGACGATGTTCCTGTCGCAGCTGCCGTACGTGCCGCTGGGCGACCTGCGCGCCGTCGTCACCTACCCCGGCGAGGAGGGCTCGGTCGACGACAAGACGCTGCGCGACACCCTGTGCGAGGTCGCGCTGCCGCACCTGGCGGACCGGCTCGACGAGGTGCAGGACTGGGCCAAGGTGCTCTCCCCCGGCGAGCAGCAGCGCGTCGCCTTCGCCCGGATCCTGCTGACCAGGCCGAAGGTGGTGTTCCTGGACGAGTCCACCTCCGCCCTCAACGAGGACCTGGAGTTCCGGCTGTACCGGCTGGTGCGGACGGAGCTGCCCGGCACCATCGTCGTCAGCGTCAGCCACCGCTCGACCGCGATGCAGCACCACACCCAGGAGCTCGAACTGCTCGGCGACGGCGGCTGGCGCCTCCGGCCCCTGAAGGACGGCGAGCCCGAGACCTACCGGCTGTGAACGCGCGCCGCCGCGCCGCCGGGTCCCGCCCGCGTCCAGCCGCGGCTGCCCGGGGCCAGGGCCGCCGCGGCGGGGGCGAGGAAGCACACCAGCGCGCAGCCGGCCAGCACCGGCCCCAGGCCGAAGGCGCCGGCGGCCGGGGCGAGCAGGGCCAGGCCGGCGGGGGCCAGGCCGTAGGAGACGAGGAAGTCGAGGGAGGAGACGCGGGCCAGCAGCCGCGGCTCCACCTCGCGCTGCGTCGCGGTGAACCAGGGCACGTTGAACAGCTCGATGCCCAGCCCGGCCAGCGCGTAGCCGATGAGCACCACCGCCGGATGCACTGCCGGGTGCACGGCCGGGTGCGCGGCCGGGTGTGCGGCCAGCAGCAGGCCGAGCGGGGCGCAGCCGTACAGGGCAAGGCCGGCCAGGGCCGCCCAGCCCTGCGCGCGGGGCCGCCACCGGGCCACGAGCAGCGCCCCGGCCAGCGCGCCGAGCGTGTACCCGGTGAGCGCCGCCGCGAGCACCGCCTCGCTGCCGTACCGCTCGCGGCTGACCAGCGGCAGCGCCACGCCCGTGGCCGAGTAGCCGGTGAGCACGACGGCGGCCAGCGCGCCGAGCCCGGCCAGGAACCACGGGTGCCGGCGCGCCTCCCGCACCCCCTCCCCCAGCTCCCGGAAGAAGCGCACGCCCGGCCCGGCGGGCAGCGGGGCAGGTGGCGGGGCGGGCGGTGCGGCATGCGGGGTGCGGGGCGGCAGGGCGGCGGCGGCCAGCCACAGCAGGCCGGTGCCGGCGAGCAGCCACCCGGTGTCCAGGACGGCCGCCAGCAGCGCCGTGCCCGCGGGCGCGACGAGCGTGGTGACCCGCACCGCCAGCGTCATCGCGGCGTTGGCCCGCCGGCGCCGCCCGTCCTCGACCACCTCCGCGGTGAGCGCCTGGAACGCGGGCCGGCAGGCCCTGCCCCGCGCCGGCGACCGCCGCCGCCACCGCCATGAGCGGCAGCCGACCGGCCGAGCCCGGCCGCGAGCACCGGCGAGGCGGCCGCGGCGGCCAGCCCGGCCCACAGCACGACGGCGCGGCGCGCGTACCGGTCGGCCAGGACGCCGCCGATCGGCACCGCGGCGAGGAAGCCGGCCGTGCGGGCGGCCAGCACGACGCCGAGGCCGGTGGCGGTGAGGGTGCCGTCCAGCACGGCGAGCCCGAGCACGAACGGCAGCGCCCAGGTCCCCAGCCCGGAGGCGGTCGCGCCGCACCACAGCAGCACGAACCGCCTGTCGCGGAGGAGCGGCCGGTCCCGGCCGGTGTCCGTCCGGCCGGTCATGCCTTGCGGTCACGCACGTACTTCGCGAACCCCTCCAGGCCGTCGATGTTGCGCGGCCCGCTGATGCCCTCGTTGTAGTCCAGGACGTAGAAGCGGTCGTTGACCACGGCGGGCAGCTTGCTGGTGGCGGGGAACTCCTTCAGGAACCTGATCTTCTCGGCGGCCGGCCGGTCGCCGTAGTCGAGGATGATGATGACCTCCGGCCGGCCGCGCACGACCGCTTCCCAGGTGACCTCGCTCCAGCGGGCGTCCAGGCCGGCGAAGATGTTGCGGCCGCCGGCGAAGCGGATGATGTCGTTGGG
This sequence comes from Actinomadura luzonensis, assembly GCF_022664455.2. NCBI lineage: Bacteria > Bacillati > Actinomycetota > Actinomycetes > Streptosporangiales > Thermomonosporaceae > Actinomadura > Actinomadura luzonensis. Next base: position 547,790 of record NZ_JAKRKC020000002.1, on the reverse strand, counting down.
CGGCACCTGGCTGCCGGCGGTGAACGGCTTGTCGGTGCCCGAGTCGTAGAGGAAGACGGGGGTCGGCTCGCCCCCGGGCGCCTGCGCGCGGACCGCCTCGACGCGCGCGCGGTAGCCGGCGACCAGGTCGCGGGCGCGGTCCTCGACCCCGAAGATCCGGCCGAGGCGTTCCAGGTCGGTGTAGAGCGCCTCGAACGGGGTGACCCGTTCGGGGTGGCCGGGATAGTTGAAGCACGACTCGGTGTGCATGAAGCTCTGGATCCTCAGGCCGTCGAGGATGGCGGGGGTGATGCCGCGCTGGTCGCTGAAGCCGGAGCGCCAGCCGGCGACGACGAGGTCGGCCTTGGCGTCCACGACCAGCTCGCGGTTGAGCAGGTCGTCGCTGAGGAACTTGACCTTGGCGTACTCGCCGGCCCACGGGGACTCGGTGACCGGCGGGTTCGCGGGCGGCATCACGTAGCCGTGCACGTGCCGCGTGAGCCCGAGGGCGAACAGCTTGTCGGCGCTGCCGCCCTCGTAGACGACCGCGCGGCGCGGCGTGGTGTACTCGACGTCCTCGCCGCACCTCTTGACGGTGACCGTGCGGGCGGCGTCGCCGCCGCCCGCCACCTGCGCGCCGCAGCCGGCCAGCAGGAGCGTGGCCGCCAGGAGCGCGGCGACGGTGGGTGTCTTCATCCGGAGCTTCCTTCCTTGTCGGTGGGGGTGGCGGCGGCCAGGTCGTAGAGCACCTGCGGGACGCCGGTCAGCGGGTGCGGCACGACGCTCGCCCGCACGCCGAAGACCTCGCGCAGCAGGTCCTCGGTCAGGACGTCGGCGGGCGGCCCGCCGGCGACGAGGCGCCCGCGGGACAACACCGCCAGCCGGTCGCAGGCGGAGGCGGCGAGATTGAGGTCGTGCAGGGTGACCAGCACGCTCAGCCCGGCGCCCTTCAGCATGGCCAGCAGCCTGATCTGGTGGTGCAGGTCGAGGTGGTTGGTCGGCTCGTCGAGCACCAGCACCCGCGGCTCCTGGACGAGCGCGCGGGCGACCAGCACGCGCTGGCGCTCGCCGCCGGACAACGACAGCACGCCGCGCCCGGCCAGGTGCAGCACCTCCATCCGCGCCATCGCCGCGCGGCACAGCTCGCGCTCGCGGGCGCTGAGCGCCTGGTTGCCGCGCAGGTGGGGGGCGCGGCCGAGGGCGACGGTCTCCTCGACCGTGAAGTCGAGGTCGGCCCGTCCCTCCTGGGTGAGCGCGGCGACCAGGCGGGCGCTGGCGGGCAGCGGCATGCGCGCCACGTCGTTCCCGTCGATCCAGACGGCGCCGCCCGTCGGCCGCAACGCCCGGTACACGCAGCGCAGGGCCGTCGTCTTCCCCGAGCCGTTGGGCCCGACCAGCCCCACCACCTGTCCCGCCTCGACCGCGAGCGCCAGGTCCTCGACGACGGCGGCGCCGCCGATGGACACCGAGAGCCCGTCCAGCAGCAGCCGGCCCATCAGCGCCCGCCGAACAGGTAGCCGCGGCGGCGCAGCAGCACCACGAAGACGGGCACGCCCACCAGCGCGGTGATCACGCCGAGCGGCAGCTCGCGCGGCGCGACCAGCGTGCGGGCGACCAGGTCGGCCCACACCATGAAGATCGCTCCGGCGAACGGCGCGACGGTGAGCACCCGCAGGTGCGCCGCCCCCGTCCACAGGCGTACCAGGTGCGGCATCACCAGCCCGACGAAGCCGATCGCGCCGCTGACCGCGACCATCGCGCCGGTCGCCAGCGACGTCAGCACGAACAGGCCCCGGCGGAACCCGGCCGTGTCCACGCCCAGGGTCACGGACGTCTCGTCGCCGAGGGCGAGCACGTCCAGGCGGCGGGCGGAGCGGCGCAGCGCCACGACGGTGCCGGTCACGGCGACCGCCACCACCGGCAGCGCGCCCCACGTCGCCGCGCCGAAGCCGCCCATCGACCAGAACAGCACCGTGCTCGTCGACTCGCCGTCCGGGACGAAGTACACGATCAGGCTCATCACCGCCTGGAAGCCGAACGCCATCGCCACGCCGGTGAGCACCAGCCGCAGCGGCGACAGCCCGCCGGCGCCGCGCGAGGCCAGGTAGACCAGCGCGGAGACGAGCAGCGCCCCGAGGAACGCGCCGGCCGACACCGCGTACACGCCGAACGCGGTGAGCGCGCCCGTGGCGGCGACCAGCACCGCCCCCGCGGACGCCCCGGACGACACGCCGAGCACGAACGGGTCCGCCAGCGCGTTGCGGACCATCGCCTGGATCGCCACGCCGACCACGCTCAACCCGGCCCCGACCAGCACCGCCAGCAGCACGCGCGGGGTGCGGACCTGCCAGATGATCTGGTACGCGGTGACCTCGTCCGCCCTGATCGAGCCGCCGGTCACGGCCGCCCACAGCAACCGCACCGTCTCCTGCGGCGGCACCGCCGCCGCGCCCAGGCCGATCGCCAGCAGCACCGACACCGCGAGCACGCCGGCCAGCAGGGCGATGACCAGCGACGCGCGTAACGAACTCAACTGCCCACTCCTGAAAACGATTCTCATTTCCAGGAGACGTTATCACCCCGAAACGCCCCCAAGCACCACGAAGGGCTGGTTGGGCGGCAAAGGGGACACGGTGCGGACGCCCCGGGAGGCGACTGCGTAGAAGGACCGCTCAGAGAGACCAGTCGGGAGGGCAGGCCGAGGACGCAGGCCGGGGGCGAGCCGAGGAGACGGCCAAGGGCCCGGATCGAAGATCGGCCAAGGGCCCGGGCCGGGCGACCGCGCCAAGGAGGCGGCCGAAGGGGGCGGGCCAAGGAGGTGGGCCGGTCGCGGGGAGGGCGTCGGGTGAAGGGGCCGGTGGGCCGGCCGGGGCCGGGAGTCAGACGGGTGTGGCGGCTGGGGGGTGGGGGCGCGTCTGGCTGCGGGTTCGCCGGTCCGGCCGGCCGGGGTCGTGCGGCGGGAGGTCAGGGGTCGGTGCGGCCCATGCGGGCCTGCATGTCGGCCGTCGTGTTCTCGTGGGGGAACGGCTCGTCCGGAACGGGGACGCCGAGGGCGGCGCACAGCGGCTCCCAGCCGTCGGCCGGCTGCCATTCGAGCAGCCGGTGCGCCGGCACGGTGGCGCGGACCTCGTCGAGGTGCCGCTCGTAGGCGGCGATGACCTGGTCGGGGTCGTCCGGGTCGCCGAACGCGCCGCCGAACAGGGCGCGGATCATGTCCCGCAGGGCGCGGCCCTGCTCGGGGGTGACGTGCGCGAGCATCTGCGGCGGGGCGGCGGAGGCGCCGCCCCGCGTGAGGCGGCGGGCGCCTTCCAGCACCGTCCGGTCCATGCTCCGGTACCAGCGCTCGGCGCTCTCCCGCCGTGACAGCAGCACCAGCGCGTCCGGGTACGCCGCGGACAGTTCCCGCCAGAACCACGACACCGGCCAGTCCACCCCGGCCGCGTACCCCCCGAGGAAGCCGTCCCAGTCGGGCAGGGCTCCTTCGCAGGCGTCGCGCCAGACCGCGGCGTCGTCCGGCCGCCCGAACACCTCCTGCATGTGATAGCAGGGCGCCCCGAGCAGCCGCGTCAGCGCCGCCTGCAACGACGTCGTGCCCGTACGCGGAAGCCCCGCGCCCACAACTCGTAAGGCCATGCCGATCCCTTCCTCTTCTGGTGTGCCGACCGGCAGGTAAGCAAAGGACGAGTAAAGCCCTCGTGAGCGTCCCCCGTCCAGTACGGCGAGGCGGGCTCCCGACGGCTCAGGCCCCCGTGCCGAGCTCGGCGACCGCCGCGACGACCTGGTCCACCTCCTGCTCGGTGTTGTAGTAGTGCGGCGACAGGCGCAGGCACCAGTCGACGTCCTTGTCGCCGAAGTCGAACTGGGCGAAGTGGCGGAAGCTGAGCGCCGAGTTGATCCGCCGCGCGTCCAGCGCGGCCTTGAACGGCTCCGGCTCCCAGCCCTCGACGGCGAAGGTGACCAGCGCGCCGAGCTGCCGGCCGTGGTCGAGCACGCGGACGCCGGGCAGCTCGGCGAGCCTGCCGCGCAGCACGGCGGCCAGGGCCGGGGTGCGGCGGGCGACGGCGTCCATGCCGACCCGGCGGGCGTAGCGGACGGCGGCGGCGCAGCCGAGGACGGTCGCGTAGGGGAACTCCCACTCCTCGAACCTGGCCGCCGTGTCGACGGGCCGGTACCGGTCCGGCTCGGTCCAGCGCGCGCCGTGCATGTCGATGAACAGCGGCTCGTACCCGGCGCGCAGGACGCGGTCGGACACGTACAGGAAGCCCGAGCCGCGCGGGCCGCGCAGGAACTTGCGGCAGGTCGCGGTGAGCAGGTCGCAGCCGATCTCGGTGACGTCGATCGGGTACTGGCCGGCGGACTGGCAGGCGTCCACCAGGTACAGCAGGTCCAGCTCGCGGCAGAGCCGGCCGATGGCGGCGACCGGCTGGACCAGGCCGGAGTTGGTGGGGATGTGGGTGGCGGCCACCAGGCGGGGCCGGTGCTCGCGCATGAGGGCGCCCATCGCGGCCACGTCCACCCCGCCCTCGGGCGCGTCGGGGGCGTGCACCACGCGCACGCCGAAGCGCTTGCGCAGCGACAGGAAGGCGATCTGGTTGGAGATGAAGTCGTTGCGGGTGGTGAGGATGACGTCGCCGGCCTCGAACGGGATCGCCGACAGGGCCGTGGAGAACGCGTGGGTGGCGCTACCGGCGAACGCGATGTTCCGGGGAGCGCAGCCGATCAGCGCGGCGACCTCGGTGTAGAACGCGCCGACCTGCTCGGCGCGCAGCGCCGCGGCCTCGTAGCCGCCCATGGCCGCCTCCAGCCGGACGTGCTCGACCAGGGCGGTCAGCACGGGCTCGGCGAGCAGGCCGCAGCCGGCGTTGTTGAAGTGCACGACGGCGTCGGCGCCGGGGGTGTCGGCGCGCAGGGCCGCGACGTCCAGAAGCGATTCTGCGGCCAGGACGGAAGCGCTATTATCATTTCTCATGTCCGACAGTAGCAGTTCGGCCGAGCTGGCGGCCAGGCTGCGGGCGCTGGTCGAGCGGCTGTCGCCGGGCGACCGGCTGCCCAGCAGCCGCGAGCTGGTCCGCGGCCACCAGGTCGGCCCCGCGACGGTGTCGCAGGCGATCGCCACGCTCGCCGCCGAGGGGCTGGTCGTCACCCGTCCGGGCAGCGGCACGTACGTGGCCGCCCGCGCCCGGCGCCGCCCCAACGTGGCCGACACCGCCTGGCAGAGCGTCACCCTCGCCGACCGCAGCGTCGACACCCGGCTCCTCACCGGCGCCGCGCCGCCCGCCGGCACGATCCCGCTGGACGGCGGCTACCTGCACCGGTCGTTGCAGCCCACGCAGCTGCTCAGCGCGGCGCTGGCCCGGGCCGCGCGCCGGCCCGACGCCTGGGACCGCGCGCCGGCCGCCGGCCTGGAAGCGCTGCGCAGCGTGTTCGCGGCGATGGCGGGCGACGGCGTGAGCGCGAGCGACGTCCTGGTGACGGCCGGCGGGCAGAGCGCCCTGTCCATGGCGTTCCGGGCCGTCGCGGCGCCGGGCGACCCGGTCCTGATGGAGTCGCCCACCTATCCGGGGGCGATCGCCGCCGCCCGGGCGGCCGGCCTGCGCCCGGTGCCGGTGCCGATGGACGCCGACGGCCTGCGCCCCGACCTCCTGGCCGACGCGTTCGCCAGGACCCGCGCGCGGCTGCTGTACTGCCAGCCGGCCTTCCACAACCCCACCGGCGCCGTGCTCGCGCCGCAGCGCCGCCGGCAGGTCGTCGACGCCGCGCGGGCGGCGGGCGCGTTCGTGATCGAGGACGACTTCGCCCGCCACCTCGGCCACGGCGCGCCGGTGCCGCCGCCCCTGCTGGCCGACGACCGCGACGGCACCGTGGTCCACCTGACCTCGCTCACCAAGCCGGCGGCGCCGAGCCTGCGCATCGGCGCCCTGGTGGCGCGCGGCCCGGTGATGGAGCGCCTGCGCGCCACCCGCCTGGTCGACGACTTCTTCGTCACCCGCCCGCTCCAGGAGGCTGCGCTGGAACTGCTCACCTCCCCCAAGTGGGAGCGCCACGTGCGGGCCCTGGCCGGCGCGCTGCGGGAGCGGTGCGCGGCGCTGGCGGCCGCCGTCGCGCACGAGCTGCCGGGATGGGCCCTCACCCGCCTGCCCGCGGGCGGGCTGCACCTGTGGGTCCGGCTGCCGGACGACGGTGACGACGTCGCGGCCGCCGAGACGGCCCGCCGGCACGGCGTGGCGGTGAGCGCCGGCAGCCGCTTCTTCCCCGCCGAACGCCCGGCCGCCTACGTACGGCTCGCCTTCGCCGCCACCGCCGACCGCGCCGAGCTGGCCGAGGCGGCCCGCCGGCTCGCCCTGAGCGCTCGTTGAGGGAACAGAGGCGGGCAGGGGCGGCGGCGGGGGAACGGTGGTTGACTGGCTGGTGCTCGTCCCCGGCACCAGGAGACCGACATGGACGTGTTCGACCGGGCCAGGCTGGGCCCGCTCACCCTGCGCAACCGCGTGCTGAAGTCCGCGACCTTCGAGGGCATGACGAGGAACGCCCTGGTCAGCGACGACCTCATCGCCTTCCACCGCGCGCACGCGGCCGGCGGCGTCGCCATGACCACGCTGGCCTACTGCGCGGTCGCGCCCGAGGGCCGCACCTCGCGGCACCAGATCTGGATGCGTCCGGAGGCGCTGCCCGGCCTGCGCCGCCTCACCGACGCCGTGCACGCCGAGGGGGCCGCCGTCTCCGCCCAGCTCGGGCACGCGGGACCGGTCGCGAACGGCAGGTCGAACCGGCTGCCCGCGCTGGCGCCGTCCGCCCGGTTCGACCCGCAGGCGATGCGGATGATCCGCCGCGCCACCGCCGCGGACGTCGAGCGGGTCGTCGCCGCGCACGCGAGCGCCGCCGAGCTGGCCGTCGAGGCGGGCTTCGACGCGGTCGAGATCCACCTCGGCCACAACTACCTGGCCAGCGCGTTCCTCTCCCCCAGGCTCAACAGGCGGACGGACGAGTACGGCGGCTCGCTCGCCAACCGCGCCAAGCTCGCCCTCGGGGCCGCGCGCGCCGTGCGCGACGCCGTCGGCGGCCGCGTCGCCGTCCTCGCCAAGCTCAACATGGACGACGGCGTGCCCGGCGGCCTCGGGCTGGAGGAGAGCCTCCAGGTCGCGCGGTGGCTGGAGCGCGACGGCAGCCTCGACGCGCTGGAGCTGACCGCGGGCAGCTCCCTGCTCAACCCCATGTACCTGTTCCGCGGCGACGCCCCGGTCGCCGAGTTCGCCGCCGCCTTCAAGCAGCCGGTACGCCTGGGGATCAGGCTCGCCGGCACCCGGTTCATCCGCGCCTACCCGTACGAGGAGGCGTTCCTGCTGGAGCCGGCCCGCCGTTTCCGGGCCGCGCTGCGGATGCCGCTGGTCCTGCTCGGCGGCATCACCCGGCGCGCCACGATGGACCTGGCGATGGCCGAGGGCTTCGAGTTCGTCGCGATGGCCCGCGCCCTGCTGCGCGAGCCCGACCTGGTCAACCGCATCCGGCAGGAGCCGGGCACCCCCTCGTTGTGCACCCACTGCAACAAGTGCATGCCGACCATCTACACCGGCACCCGCTGCGTCCTCGCCTGAGGACCGGGCGGGCTCGGGCGGTGCCTAAACTGGCGGGATGATCTACGTCAGCACGCCCCTGACCGCTGCCGTCCGCGAGCGGGCGGCGGCGGTCTGGGGCGTCGAGGGCGCCGCCGAGCGCCTGCACGGCGGCGAGGAGTCGGCCGCCTACCGCCTCGACGGGCACGTGATCAGGATCGGCCCCGCGGGACGCCCGGCCGCCGAGGCGGAGTGGTGCCACGCCGTCGCCCGGCACGCCGCGGCGACGCTCCCCGAGGCCGTCGCGCCGCTGCCCACCTCGCAGGGCACGACCGTCGTCGTGGTGGAGGGCCGCCCGATCTCCTGCTGGCCGTACGTCGAGGGCTCCTGGCCCGACGCCGGCCGGCCCGCCACGCGGACGGCGGCGGCCCGCCTGCTGGCCAGGCTGCACCGGGCGCTGGCCGGTCACGACCCGGGCCCGCGCCCGGTGCCCGCCTTCCAGGAGTCCGGCCTGTACGGCGACCCGCCGCGCGACGCCGCCGGCCTGGACGACCCCGGCCTGGACCGGTGGCTGGCCGCCTTCCACGCCCGGCACCCGCGCCGCCAGCCGCTGCACGGCGACTTCTACGCCGGCAACACCCTGGCCAGGGACGGCGAGATCGTGGCGGTCCTCGACTGGGACGAGTGCTTCGTCGGCGCTCCCGAGCTGGACCTGGCCGCGGCCGCCCTGGAGTGGGGCGACGACGTGGCCGGGCCCAGCGAGGAGTTCCTGGCCGCCTACCACGAGGCCGGCGGCACGGCGGCTCCCCTGGACGAGGAGTCGCTGGCCCAGCTCGTGCGGCACAAGCTGCGCAGGGAGTACGCCTACTTCCACAAGGCCGCCCGCGCCGGGGTCCGGCATGACGCCGAGGACCTGGAGTACCACCGCGTCAGAACCGAGCTGTTCCACCGGCTGCGGCCCTGACGCGCGCCCGCACCGGCCGCGGCCCGACGGGCGGCCGGCGGGCCGGGCTCGCGCCCGGCCCGCCGCCCCCCCCACGGTCGTCAGCTGAACTGCCACCAGTTGACGTTGAACAGGTAGCCGCTCCCGCCGGTGAACCTGAGGTACAGGTCACGGGTGCCGGTCGCGCCGGTGACCGCGCAGGACACGGTGGTCCAGGTCTGCCAGCCGCCCGTGCCCGGGGCGGTGCACGTCCCGGCCAGCGTGCCGTTGACGCTGTCGAGGCGCAGCTCGATCCGGCCGCCGGCGGCGGCCGAGGCGACGCGGGCGGTGAAGGTCCTGGCCCCCGCGCCGAAGCCGACGCCCTTGACCTTGATGTAGTCGCCGTTCTCGATCCAGCCGACGTTCATCCCGCCCTCGCTGGCGGGCTCGGTCTCGACGCCGGACTCCCAGGCGATGGTCTCGGCCTCCTGGCGGACGTACGGGTTGAGGGTGCCCACCTGGGGCGCCCCCGACGTGGTCATGTTGATCGTCGGGATGGTGCCGCCGGAGCCGTAGGTGAACTTCTCCACGGCCACCGAGCGGGTGAAGCCGCCGCCGCCCGGCAGGGCGCCGTTGTGGTAGAAGAAGTACGATCCGCCCTGGTAGTCGATGATGCCCGGGTGGTTGGTGAAGCTGCTGCCCTGGGTGGGCATGATCGTCCCTCGGTAGGTCCAGGGGCCGGTGGGGCCGGGGGCCGTCGAGTAGGCGATGAACTCCGAGCAGCACTTGGCCGCGAACACCAGGTAGTACAGGCCGTTGCGCTTGTAGACCCAGGGGCCCTCCTCGAACAGCGTCGGGCGCGCGGCGTCACCCGTGCGGGTGCCGAACCCGGCCGTGGTGAGCGGGATCTGCGCCGGGCTCCCCGAGTACGAGGTCATGTCGGCGTTCAGCTTCACGTACCACAGGTGCGGGTTGCCCCAGTACAGGTAGGCCTGCCCGTCGTCGTCGATGAAGACCGTGGGGTCGATCTCGCCGTTCTCGACCAGCGGCCGGCCGAGCGCGTCCCGGAACGGCCCGGTCGGGCTGTCGGCGACGGCCACCCCGATGGCCATCCGGCCGGTCGCCCGGTTGGTGGTGGGCACGTACCAGTAGAACTTGCCGTTCCGCTGGACGGCCTGCCCGGCCCAGGCGTCGGACTTCGCCCAGCTGAACGTGGACAGGCTCAGCGGGGAGCCGTGGTCGGTCCAGTTGACCATGTCGGTGGAGGACCAGACCCGCCACTCCTTCATCGTGAACCACGTCGAGCCGTCCTCGTCGCGGCCGGTGTAGAGGTACACCCGGCCGTCGTGCACCAGCGGAGCCGGGTCGGCGGTGTAGATCGTCTGGACGATGGGGTTGTCCGCCCTGGCCGCCGAGGCGGGCCACAACGCGGCCATGGTGAGCAGGGCCAGCACCCACGCGCATGCACGTTTCATGATCGCTCCTGAGCTGTCGCGGGGTCAGACGCGGGTCCAGCGCTGGTTGGCGCCGCCGTTGCAGGACCAGATGGTGAGCTTGGTGCCGTTGGCGGTGGCGTTGCCGGGCACGTCCAGGCACTTGTTGGCGCCGACGGCGGTGATGGTGCCGTCGGCGTTGAAGCGCCACTGCTGGTTGCTCTGGCCGTTGCAGTCCCAGATGATGACGTTGGTGCCGTCGGCGGTGCCGCGGTTGTACACGTCCAGGCACTTGCCGCCGTAGACGCGCAGCTCGCCGCTCGCGGTGGGCGTCCACTGCTGGTTGGGCTGGCCGTTGCAGTCATAGATCTGCGCCTGCGCGCCGTTGGCCTGCGAGGCGCCCGAGACGTCCAGGCACCGGCCCGAGCCCACGCCCTTGATCGCGACCGTGGTGGGCTGGACGATGCCGCCGCCGGTCACGACGTACATGGCCGCGCCGTGCCCGGGGACCGTCGCGCTGATCGTGCCCGTCGAGGAGGACGTTGTGTGCGCCCAAAGGTCACGGACGGAGTAGGAGGACGCCGAGCCGAGCCCGAGAGCCGTGGTGGTGGTGGAGACGGACGCGGCCGAGGTGCCCCGGTTGAGCAGGACGACCGCGACCGAGCCGTCCTTCATCGGCTTGCGCCAGACCTCCAGGTCGCCGCTGTCGCTGATCTTGTGGCCCTGCCGGCCGCCCCAGTCCTGGTTGACCGCGATGACCTCGGTGTTGGTGAGGATGGTGCGGGTGTCGGCGCTCATCGTCCTGAGGTCGTTGCCGGCGATGAGCGGGGCGTTCAGCAGCGACCACAGGCTGAAGTGCGCGCGGCCCTCGGTGCCGGTCACCCCGCCGACGCCGACCTCCAGCATGTCCGGGTCGTTCCAGCCGCCCGGGCCCGCGTACGACTCCTTGCCGACCTGCTGGTCCAGGATGCCCATGATGGAGTTCCAGTTGGCCGCGATGTCGCCGGTGTTCCGCCAGGAGTTGCCGACCGGCATCCCCCATGTCCACACGCTCTCCTGGCCCCAGTTGCACAGGCTGTAGAGGATGGGGCGGCCGGTGGCGGCGAGCGCGTCGCGCATGGCGGTGTACCGCTGCTGCCCGTTCATGCCCCGGTGGTCACCGCAGTTGTCGTACTTGAGGTAGTCGATCCCCCAGGACGCCCAGAGGGCGGCGTCCCGCCGCTCGTAGCCCAGGCTGGCCGGGTAGCCCGCGCACGTCGTGGTGCCGGCGGAGGAGTAGATGCCGAGCTTGAGCCCCTTGGAGTGGACGTAGTCGGCCAGGGCCTTGATGCCGTTGGGGAACTTCTGCGGGTCCGGCACCAGGTCGCCGCTCGCGTTGCGGCTCTTGGTGGACCAGCAGTCGTCGATGTTGACGTAGGTGTAGCCGGCCGCCGCCATGCCGCTGGAGACCATGGCGTCGGCCGTCTGGCGGATCAGGCCGTCGTTGACGTTGCAGCCGAAGCTGTTCCAGTCGTTCCAGCCCATCTGCGGGGTGCGGGCCAGCCCGTTGTCCAGGGCGAGGGCCGGCGACGTGGCGCCGCCGAGCGCGACGAGGGAGCCGGCCGCCAGTAACGCGGCCATGGCGAGGCCGAGGATTGTGCGCATGTGATCGTCCGCCTAGGGGGTGAGTCAGGAACCGGCGCGGGTCCAGCGCTGGTTGTCGGCGCCGCTGCAGGACCAGATCTGCAGCTTGACGCCGTTGGCCGTGGAGTAGTTGGGCACGTCCAGGCACTTGTTGGCGCCGACGGCGGTGATGGTGCCGTCGGCGTTGAAGCGCCACTGCTGGTTGTTCTGGCCGTTGCAGTCCCAGATGATGACGCCGGTGCCGTCGGCGGTGCCGCGGTTGTACACGTCCAGGCACTTGCCGCCGTAGACGCGCAGCTCGCCGCTCGCGGTGGGCGTCCACTGCTGGTTGGGCTGGCCGTTGCAGTCATAGATCTGCGCCTGCGCGCCGTTGGCCTGCGACGCGCCGGAGACGTCGAGGCACCGGCCGGAGCCGACGCCCTTGATCGCGGTCCCGCCGGAGCTGCCGCCTCCGGGCTGGCCGATGCTGCCGGAGACCGACTGCAGCGCCGCGTACCAGGCGGCGGCCATCTTGTCGTAGCCGCCGGAGGTGGGGTGCACGCCGTCGATGAGATCGGAGGTGGTCAGCTTGCTGTGCATGTCGACCAGGTGGACGTGCTTGCCGCTGCTCGCCTTGTTCTGCACGATGCCGGGGATGGCCGCGTTGAACGTGCGGGCGGCGGACTCCTGGCCGGAGTTGGCCAGCGGGATGATGGTCGCGACGAACACGTCCGCGTCGGGCACGGCGGCGGTGATGTGGTCGATCAGCGTGGACAGCCGCTGCGGGGCGCCGGCCACGTTGTAGTTCTGCAGGATGTCGTTGGTGCCGAGGTGGAGCAGCACGCTGCGCGGCGTGTACGTGCGCAGCCAGCCGCTGACGCTGGCGTCGATCTGGTCGATCCGCCAGCCCGGATGGCCCTCGTGGTCGTGGTCGCCGAGGCTGCCCGGCCCGTTGAACTGCGAGCCGACGAAGTCGATCGTGTAGCGGCCGGCGGCCAGGCGCTGCCACAGGCCGATCCGGTACCCGCCGGGCACCTGCGTGCCCTCGGTGATCGAGTCGCCGAGCGGCATGACCCGAACCCCGCCGTTGGACTCGGCTGCGGCGACGCCTGTCCCCGTCACCGTGCCGGCCGCCAGCAACACCGCCGCGATGAGCGCGGCGGCCCATCGCCGCCCGCGCGGGCGGGGCTCTTGAGCTGCGGACACCAGGACCTCCCTGTGATCGTGTGTGATGGTGGCGGCGCGGGCTCAGGTACGGGTCCAGCGCTGGTTGGCGCCGCCGTGGCAGGTGTAGAGCTGGAGCCGGGTGCCGTTGGCGGTGCCCTGGCCCACGGCGTCCAGGCACAGGCCGGACTGCACGCCGGTGATGGTGCCGTCGGCGTTCAGCCGCCACTGCTGGTTGGCGCCGCCCCAGCAGGAGTAGATCTGGACGGTGGCGCCGTTGCCGGTGCCGGCCGCGTCCAGGCACTTGTTGCCGTAGACCCGCAGCTCGCTCGCCGAGGTCTGCGCCCACTGCTGGTTGCTGCGCCCGTTGCAGTCCCAGAGCTGGACGGCGGTGCCGTCGGCGGTGGCCGCGCCCGGCACGTCCACGCAGCGGCCGGAGCCGACGCCCTTGATCTGGCCGGTGGCCGGCGTGGTCGGCGTCGTGGTCGGCGTCGTGGTGGACGAGCCGCTGTCCAGGCCGAAGAAGCGGATGGCGTAGGCGGCCATGCCGGGGTGCGGCAGGTCGTGGCCGGCGCCGCTGATGGTGTACGCCTCGACCTGCCCGGAGCCGAAGACGCGGCGGGTCCAGCCGGACTGCGGGCTGTCGGTGGTGGTGGGGGTCTGGCTCAGCCCGTGCACGTTGGTCCACTGGTCGACCTCCTCCTGCAGCATCGAGTACGGCAGGACGGAGTCGGCGGTGCCGTGCCAGGCGGTCACCCGCGGGCGGGGCCCGGTGTAGCCGGGGTAGGCGTTCCTGACCAGGTCGCCCCACTGCTGCGGCGTCTTGTCGCCGCACCCGGCGGGGCCGAGGCACCCGTACGGGACGCCGGAGAACGGGGCGCCGGCCTTGAACACGTCCGGGTAGGTGGCCAGCAGGTTGTTGGTCTCCATCGCGCCGGAGGAGAAGCCGGTGGCGAAGACCCGCTGCGGGTCGCCGTTGTAGCGTTGCAGCACGTAGTTCGTCATGGAGACGATCGACACGGGGTCGCTGCCGCCGCCGTGCCGCAGGGCCTCGTTCGACCAGACGTCGAAGCAGTTCGACATGCCGTTGGCGCTCTTGTTCGCCTGCGGGTAGATGACGATGAAGCCGTACCGGTCGGCCAGCGAGGCGAACTCGGTGCCCTGGTGGAAGCCGGGGGCCCAGCCGTTGCAGCCGTGCATCGCCACCAGGACGCCCGGTCTGGCCTGCACCCGGTCGGGCACGTACAGGTACATCCGCAGCCCGCCGGGGTTGTCGCCGAAGCCCGTCACCTCGGTCAGGACCGCCGCCGACGCTCCGGGCGCGGCCATGAGGAACATCGACAGCACGGTGACCAGGGCTGTGACGAGGGCCGTGATCACGGCCGCCAGGGCGGCTCCGATGCCCACGTGCCTTTTCCGCTCCATGGCTCCGCCTCTCCGAATGTTAGCGCTAACACACTGCTGTGTGGCGGGACGGAGCAAATACGAGCAGTAAAGGTACTGTCAAGGGCCCCTTAGCTTTCGGCCGACCGGCGCGAGCCCGCTGCGGGCTCGCTCACCTCGCAGGACGCGAATCCACCAGCACGATCACGACCATGAAACTTTCACGCTGACCTGCTGCTGAAACATTTCAGAGCGCCGGAATCCGCCTTGTGCCAGCACACCAGCCCATGGTCAGGATACCCGCCCTCGAAAGTTTCTCTCCGATTCTTGACAACTTTCGGGCGCGATCCACACACTGAGTGCCCGCACGAACCCCATGGAGGTCAAGCATGCGTGTCAACGCCATGTCCCCGCCCGCCGCCCGCCGCCGGGCGCTGATCACCGGCGCGCTCGGCGCACTCGGCCTGATCACGGCGCTGACGACGGCGCTCCCGGCCGACGCCGCGGCGAGCACGCTGGGCGCGGCCGCGGCGCAGAGCGGCCGCTATTTCGGCACCGCCATCGCCTCGGGCAGGCTCGGCGACTCCGCCTACACCACGATCGCCAACCGCGAGTTCAACATGGTGACGGCCGAGAACGAGATGAAGATCGACGCCACCGAGCCGAACCGCGGCCAGTTCAACTTCAGCGCCGGTGACCGGGTCTACAACTGGGCCGTGCAGAACGGCAAGCGGGTGCGCGGCCACACCCTGGCCTGGCACAACCAGCAGCCGGGCTGGATGCAGTCGCTGTCCGGCAGCTCGCTGCGGCAGGCGATGATCGACCACATCAACGGCGTGATGAGCCACTACAAGGGCAAGATCTACGCCTGGGACGTGGTCAACGAGGCGTACGCCGACAGCGGCGGCGGCCGGCGCGACTCCAACCTCCAGCGCACCGGCAACGACTGGATCGAGGTCGCCTTCCGCACCGCCCGCAACGCCGACCCGGCCGCCAAGCTCTGCTACAACGACTACAACATCGACAACTGGACGTGGGCCAAGACGCAGGGCGTCTACAACATGGTCCGCGACTTCAAGTCCCGCGGCGTGCCGATCGACTGCGTCGGCCTGCAGTCGCACTTCAACAGCAACAGCCCCTACAACAGCAACTACCGCACGACCATCCAGAGCTTCGCCGCGCTGGGCGTCGAGGTGCAGATCACCGAGCTGGACATCCAGGGCGGCTCGGCCACCACGTACGCCAACGTCGTCAACGACTGCCTGGCGGTCACGGGCTGCGCCGGCATCACGGTCTGGGGCGTGCGCGACACCGACTCCTGGCTCGGGTCCGGCGCCGCGCCGCTGCTCTTCGACGGCAGCGGCAACAAGAAGCCCGCCTACACGGCGGTGCTCAACGCGCTGAACGGCGGCAACACCTCGCCGCCGCCCACCGGCGGCAACGCGGGCCAGATCAAGAGCACCGCCGCCGGCCGCTGCGTGGACGTGCCGGGCGCGGGCACCGCCGACGGCACCGCCGTACAGCTCTGGGACTGCAACGGCCAGAGCAACCAGCAGTGGACGCAGACCTCGGCGGGCGAGCTGCGGGTCTACGGCAACAAGTGCCTGGACGCCGGGGGCACGGGCAACGGCGCCAGGATCCAGATCTACTCCTGCTGGGGCGGCGCGAACCAGCAGTGGCGCGTCAACTCCGACGGCACGATCGTGGGCGTGCAGTCCGGGCTGTGCCTCGACGCGGTCGGCGCCGGCACCGCCAACGGCACGGCGCTCCAGCTCTACAGCTGCTGGGGCGGCAGCAACCAGAAGTGGTCCTACACCCCGGCCACGTGAGCCTCACCCGCTGACTGACGCCTTCCCCCGCGTGACGGGGCCGGGGGAAGGCGTCACCGCCTGGGCGGCTCGTCCCGGTCGTCACCCGACCCGGACGAGCTGCCACTGCTGGTTGTTGCCGCCCCAGTCGTCGTACTGGACGATGTTGGCGCCGTCGGCGGTGGAGGCGCCCTGCACCTCCAGGGCCTTGCCGCTGTTGCGGTTGATCAGCCGCACGTAGCCGCCGCTGTCGGCCGGCCGCCACTGCTGGTTGACGCCGTTGCCGTCGGCCCACTGCACGACCGCGCCGCCGTTGGCGGTCGAGAAGTTGTAGACGTCCAGGACCTTGCCGGAGTGGCGGGACTTCACCCGGTAGTAGCCGCCGCCGGAGTCGACGAACTGCCACTGCTGCTGGTTGCCGTCGTTGCGGGTCCACTGGGTGATGCGGGCGCCGTCGTTGGTCGCCAGGTTGTAGACGTCCAGGGCCTTGCCGCTGTTGCGGTTGACCAGGACGTACCAGGCGGTGGTGTCGATGCCGCCGGACGGCGCGCTCGCGCCGGTCACGAACGTGGTCATGCTGCGGGCGGGCAGCGTCGCGGTGAAGGAGCCGTTCGACACGGCGGTCGTGCCCTGGGCGGCGACGTTCCTGCTCGCGTCGGTCAGCCAGGACGAGACGCCGGTCGCGGTGCTGCCGGACAGGGTGAACTGCTGGGTCACCGCCGAGGTGTTCTTGTTGATCGCGACGACCACGATCGAGGAGTCGCCGCCCAGGTACGCCGAGACGTAGACGTTCGACGCCGGGTTCGCCGTCGCGTCGATCCGCACGTGCCCCGGCCGGACGAACCTGGCGAACTGCGCCATGACGGCGCCGCGCTTGCTGATCTGGCCGTCCTCGCGCATGGGGCCGTAGCTGCGCCGGATGTACCACCAGACGTAGGCCTGGAACTCGGCGTCGACCATGGCGTGGTGGATGTGCTCGCCCACGTCCAGCGCCTGCGGCCAGAGGTCGGCCGAGTCGGTGCTGTTGGGGTAGTACACCTCGGTCATCCACAGCTCCTTGCCCGCGCCCTTCTGCTTGAACAGCGGGTAGGGGAAGTTCGCGTACGGCGTGCCGTAGAGGTGGGCGCCGATGATGTCGACGTTGGCGAGCGCGACGGGGTCGTTGAGTATCGGGTCCGACATGTTCTTCAGGTACTGGAAGGACTCGGGCGCGATGACCCTGGTGCTGATCGAGCCGGCGTTCTCGCGCAGGAAGCGGACCATCTCGGTGGGGGTCCACCAGGTCCAGTCGTGGGCGTAGTCGGGCTCGTTCTGCACCGAGATGCCGTACAGGTTCACCCCGTTGCTCCGAAGGTGGGCGACGAAGCCGTCGAGGTGCTGGGCGTAGGCCGCGTAGGAGTCGTAGCGCAGCCGGCGGGCGTTGGTCTGGCTGCCGCGGACGAAGGTCTCGACCATGGCGGCGGGCGGGTTCCACGGCGAGGCCATGACGGTCACCCCGAGCTCGGCGGCGCGCCGCGCGGTGGCCAGGTCCCGGCTCCAGTCCGCCTGGTTCTCGGGGACGGGGATCCGCAGCACGGAGAAGCCCAGCCGCCCGTCGCCGACGCCGAACGCGGTCTCCCGCTGGGCGGCCGTCAGGTCGCCGGCCCAGGCCGCGTGGCTCATGCCGCCGAACCCCCGGATCGTCTGCCGCCGTGCCGACGGGCTCACGACGGCGGTGGCGGCCGCGGCCGGCGTGGCGGTCATGGCCGAGGTCAGGGCCGTGAGGACCGGCACGGCCCCCAGGGTGGCCAGCACGCGTCTCCGGCTCGGCCCGGTTCTGTCGATCATGTCTTCTCCTTGACCACCGATGGTGTGGGAGCGCTCCCAGAAACGCCGCGATCGCCCGCGGCGGAAGGCGCAGCGGGAGCGGAGGAACGGCCGGCGCGCCGCGCGGCGGGCCGGCTTCTGGAGGAAGGTAGGACCCTGACTGGTGACCGTCAACCCCGCGGGGTCAGCAAGCTAACCAAGATCCATCTCGCGGTCCGCCTGTTCTCCGGGGCGGGGAAGCCCACCGCCGGACCAGCGCGCCCGGCTCGCCGCACCCGCGCTGAGCTGGCCCGCAGTGCGGGTTGCGGCCCTGACTCGGCCGGGGCCGGGCACCTCCGAAACCGCAACTTAACTTCGATGCCGCTGTAAATTGCCGGTTGCCAACGGATCACTTCTGTGAAACTTTCACTTCCACGAGCAGTGCGGCGCGATCTTCCGGGAGCGCGAATCTCCTGGCGGACGGCGTTCCGGCGGCGGCGCCCGCGGGCGGCGAGGTGGTTGCCTCGTTGACGGCGGGGCGGGCTGTCGGATGTACTCCGCGGCAACACGATCTGCGGAACAGGCCGCGCCGCTCCGCACTGTCGTTGTTAGCGCTAACAGCATGCCCCCACCGAGTCGAGGAGCCCCGGATGTCTCCCCCCACCTCCCCGGCGGCGGCACAGGACCGGCAGTCCGCCGGCCGCCGCAGCCCGCTGCCCGGCCGAGCCGCGGTGGCGCGGCCCTGCGTTGCCCGGGCCGCTCGCCCCGCTGTGTTGTTAGCGCTAACACCTGTAGGGAGCCCCGCATGCCCCTGAGCCGCCGTCAGCTCCTCCAGGCCGCGGGCGCGACCGCCGCGTTCTCGGTCGCCGGCCAGATGGCCGGCGCCGCCCCCGCGCTGGCCGCCGACGCCGCGGCGGCCGCCGTCCCCTGGGCCCGGCCCGACCTCGGCGTCTCCGCCTACGAGTTCGACCTCGGCCAGGTCCGGCTGACCTCCGGACGCCTGCTGGACAACCAGAACCGCACCCTCAGCTACCTGCGCTTCGTCGACGTCGACCGGCTCCTGTACGTCTTCCGCGCCAACCACCGCCTGTCCACGAACGGCGCGGCGGCCAACGGCGGCTGGGACGCGCCGAGCTTCCCGTTCCGCTCCCACGTGCAGGGACACTTCCTGACGGCCTGGGCCCAGGCCTACGCCCTGCTCGGCGACACCGCCTGCCGGGACAAGGCCACGTACATGGTGGCCGAGCTGGCCAAGTGCCAGGCGAACAACGGCGCGGCCGGCTTCACCGCCGGATACCTGTCCGGCTTCCCTGAGTCGGACTTCACCGCCCTGGAGAACCGCACCCTGTCCAACGGCAACGTGCCGTACTACTGCGTCCACAAGACCATGGCCGGGCTGCTGGACGTCTGGCGGCTGATCGGCGACACCCGCGCCAGGACCGTGCTGCTGGCCCTCGCGGGCTGGGTGGACGCCCGCACCTCGCGGCTCAGCGCGAGCCAGCAGCAGGCCATGCTCGGCACCGAGTTCGGCGGCATGAACGCCGTGCTCACCGACCTCTACCAGCTGACCGGCGACTCCCGCTGGCTGGCCACGGCGCAGCGGTTCGACCACGCGGCCGTGTTCGACCCGCTCGCGGCCGGCCAGGACCGGCTCAACGGGCTGCACGCCAACACGCAGGTGCCCAAGTGGGTCGGGGCGGCCCGCGAGTACAAGGCGACGGGCACGACCCGCTACCGCGACATCGCCGTCAACGCCTGGTCCATCACGGTCGGCGCGCACACGTACGTCATCGGCGGCAACAGCCAGGCCGAGCACTTCCGCGCCCCCAACGCCATCGCCGGCTACCTCGCCAACGACACCTGCGAGCACTGCAACAGCTACAACATGCTCAAGCTGACCCGCGAGCTGTGGACGCTGTACCCCGACCAGGCGCGGTACATGGACTTCTACGAGCAGGCCCTGTTCAACCACGTCCTCGGCGCGCAGAACCCCGCCGACCCGCACGGCCACATCACCTACTTCACCCCGCTCAGGCCGGGCGGACGCCGCGGCGTGGGCCCGGCGTGGGGCGGCGGCACGTGGAGCACCGACTACGCCTCCTTCTGGTGCTGCCAGGGCACCGGGATCGAGGTCAACACCAAGCTGGCGGAATCGATCTACTTCCACGACGGCACCACGCTGTTCGTGAACCTGTTCGCGCCCTCCACCCTCAACTGGAGCCAGCGCGGCATCACCGTCACCCAGACCACCTCCTACCCGGCGGGCGACACCACGTCGCTGCAGGTCACCGGCGACGTGGGCGGCACGTGGACGATGCGCGTCCGCATCCCGGCCTGGACCCAGGGCGCGACGATCAGCGTCAACGGCGTCCAGCAGGACGTCACCGCCACGCCCGGCGCCTACGCCGCCCTCACCCGCTCGTGGACGGCGGGCGACACCGTGACCGTGCGACTGCCCATGCGGGTGGTGATGAAGGCCGCCAACGACAACCCCGCCGTGCAGGCCGTCACCTACGGCCCGGTCGTGCTGTCGGGCGACTACGGCGACACGAGCCTGTCCGCCGCCCCCGCCCTGACGCCGTCCTCCGTCACCCGGACCAGCACCTCCTCGCTCGCCTTCACCGCGACGGCCGGCGGCGCGCAGGTGCGGCTAGAGCCGTTCTACGACGCGCACGGCCACAACTACGTCGTCTACTGGAGCACCGGCGGCCAGAGCGGCTCGGGCACGGCGAGCTTCCGGCTGGTCAACGCGGCCAGCGGGCTGGTCCTCGGCGTCCAGAACATGTCCACCGCCGACGGCGGCCTGGCCGTGCAGTGGAGCGACAACGGCACCGCCGACCACGACTGGGTGCCCGTCGTGGACGGCGACGCCCTGCGCCTGCGCAACGTCAACAGCGGCAAGGTCCTGGGCGTGGAGAACATGTCCACCGCCGACAACGCCCGGGTGCTGCAGTGGGGCGACACCGGCACCGCCGACCAC
Source organism: Actinomadura luzonensis (assembly GCF_022664455.2). Lineage (NCBI taxonomy): Bacteria > Bacillati > Actinomycetota > Actinomycetes > Streptosporangiales > Thermomonosporaceae > Actinomadura > Actinomadura luzonensis. Next base: position 527,184 of record NZ_JAKRKC020000002.1, on the reverse strand, counting down.
CGGTGGACGGTCACCGACGCCGGGGACGGCTCGGTCAGGATCCGCAACGTCAACAGCGGCAAGCTGCTCGCCGTCCTGAACGGCTCGACCGCGGCCGGCGCCCAGGTGGTGCAGGACTCCGACAACGGCAGCCAGGACAACCAGTGGCGGTTCCTGCCGAACGGCGCGCGCCGCCTGCAGAACGCGGGCACCGGCCTGGTGCTCGGCGTCACCGGCATGTCCACGGCCGACGGCGCGCTCGTCATCCAGTGGGGCGACACCGGCACCGCCGACCACCTGTGGACGGCGATCACCGACACCGGCGGCTACCTGCGGCTGCGCAACTCCGCCAGCCAGAAGGTGCTGGGCGTGGAGAACATGGGCACCGCCGCCGGGTCCCGCGTCGTGCAGTGGGCCGACAACGGCACCGCCGACCACCGCTGGCGGCTGCGCTACGGGCCGGGCGCCACCTTCCGCCTCCAGTGCGCCAACGGCGGCCGCGTCCTCGGCCTCGGCGGCACGGCCCAGGGCGCGCAGGTCGTGCTCGCCGACGACAACGGCTCGGCCAACACCCTTTGGAGGTTCCTGTGAGGCGCCTGCTCGCGCTCCTCGCGTCCGTGCTCCTGACGTCCGTGACGCTCGTGGGCGTGTCGCTCCCGCCGTCGGCGTCGGCGGCGACGGTCGACACCAACGCCTGGTACGTCCTGGTCAACCGCAACAGCGGCAAGGCCCTGGACGTCTACAACTCCTCGACCGCCGACGGGGCCCGCATCACGCAGTGGACCCGCAACGACGGCAACAACCAGCAGTGGCAGTTCGTCGACTCCGGCGGCGGCTACTACCGGCTGAAGTCCCGCGTCTCCGGCAAGGTCCTCGACGTCTACAACTTCTCCACCGCCAACGGCGCCGCCGTCGTGCAGTGGGCCGACGGCAACGGCGTCAACCAGCAGTGGCGGCTCGCCGACTCCAGCGGCGGCTACGTGCGGCTGATCAACCGCAACAGCGGCAAGGCCCTGGAGGTCCAGAACGCCTCCACCGCCGACAACGCCGCCGTCGTCCAGTACGACGACTGGGGCGGCAACAACCAGCAGTGGCAGCTCGTCCAGGTCGGCGGCGGCCAGAACCCGGGCGGCACCTACACCAACCCGGTCGTCTGGCAGGACTTCGCCGACGGCGACATCATCCGCGTCGGCGACGCATACTACTACTCGGCCTCGACCATGCACTACTCGCCGGGAGCGCCGATCCTGCGCTCCTACAACCTGACCGACTGGGAGTACGCCGGGCACTCGGTGCCGAGGCTCGACTTCGGCTCCAGCGCCTACGACCTCAGCGGCGGGCGGGCGTACGTGAAGGGCATCTGGGCCTCCGCCTTCAACTACCGGCCCAGCAACAGCACCTACTACTGGATCGGCTGCGTCGAGTTCAACCGGACCTACGTCTACACCGCCTCCGCCGTGGACGGCGCCTGGACCAAGCGCTCCCAGATCAACAACTGCTACTACGACGCCGGCCTGCTGGTCGACACCGACGACACCATGTACGTCGCCTACGGCAACACCACCATCAGCGTCGCCCAGCTCTCGGCCGACGGGCTCAGCCAGGTGCGCTCCCAGCAGGTGTTCCAGACGCCGAGCAGCGTCGGCACCCTGGAGGGCTCCCGCTTCTACAAGCGGGGCGGCTACTACTACATCTGGCTCACCCGTCCCGCCAACGGCCAGTACGTCCTCCGCTCGACCTCGCCGTGGGGCCCGTACGAGATGCGCCAGGTGCTGCTCAACCTGCCCGGCCCGATCTCCGGCGGCGGCGTCCCCCACCAGGGCGGGCTCGTCCAGACGCAGAACGGCGACTGGTACTACATGGCCTTCGTCGACGCCTACCCCGGCGGCCGGGTGCCGGCGCTCGCGCCGATCACCTGGAGCGGCGACTGGCCGGTGCTGCAGACCGTCAACGGCGCCTGGGGCGCCACCTACCCGAAGCCGAACATCCAGACCAGCAAGACCGTGGCGTCCATGACCGGCCCCGACACCTTCAGCGCGAGCACCCTCGGCCCCCGCTGGGAGTGGAACCACAACCCCGACACCAGCCGCTTCTCCACCGGCAGCGGCCTGCGCCTGCAGACCGCGACCGTCACCAACGACCTCTACAACGCCCGCAACACGCTCACCCACCGCATCCAGGGCCCGTCGTCCACGGCGACGATCGAGCTGGACTACTCGCAGATGGCCAACGGCGACCGCGCCGGCCTCGCCATGCTGCGCGACCAGTCGGCCTGGATCGGCGTGCGGCGCGACAACGGCGTCGACCGGGTCGTGATGACCAACGGCCTGACGATGAACAGCTCCTGGCAGACCACCGGCACCGGCGCCGAACAGGCCGGCGCGAACGTCTCGGGCGGCCGGATCTGGCTGCGGGTCAACGCCGACATCCGGCCCGGCTCCGGCCGGCAGGCCCGCTTCTCCTACAGCACCGACGGCACCACCTTCGTGAGCCTCGGCCCGGCCTTCACCCTCAACAACGCCTGGCAGTTCTTCATGGGCTACCGCTTCGGGATCTTCAACTACGCCACGCAGGCACTCGGCGGCGCGGTGACCGTGCGCCGCTTCGACCTCACCACCCCCTGACCGAAAGGCACAGACGTGAGACAACGACACCTGGCCGTCCTCGCGACGGTGGCCACGTTACTGGCGAGCCTGTTCGTCGCCCTGCAGGCCCAGTCCGCCAACGCGGCCACCGTGGACACCACCGCCTGGTACGTCCTGGTCAACCGCAACAGCGGCAAGGCCCTGGACGTCTACAACCTGGCGACCAACGACGGCGCCCGCATCACCCAGTGGACCCGCAACGACGGCAACCAGCAGCAGTGGCAGTTCGTCGACTCCGGCGGCGGCTACTACCGCGTGAAGTCCCGCCACTCCGGCAAGGTCCTGGACGTCTACAACTTCTCCACCGCCAACGGCGGCTCCATCGTCCAGTGGAGCGACCTGAACGGCACCAACCAGCAGTGGCGGCTCGCCGACTCCAGCGACGGCTACGTGCGGCTGATCAACCGCAACAGCGGCAAGGCCCTGGAGGTGCAGGGCGCCTCCACCGCCGACGGCGCCAACATCGTCCAGTACGACGACTGGGGCGGCAACAACCAGCAGTGGCAGTTCGTCAAGATCGGCGGCGGGCAGAACCCCGGCACCTGCGACCTGCCGTCGTCCTACCGCTGGAGCTCCACCGGCGCGCTGGCCACCCCCAAGTCGGGATGGGTCTCGCTGAAGGACTTCACCGTCGCCCCCTACAACGGCAAGCACCTCGTCTACGCCACCACCCACGACACCGGCACCCGCTGGGGCTCGATGAACTTCAGCCCCTTCACCAACTGGTCGGAGATGGCCTCGGCCACGCAGAACACGATGTCGTCCGCGACCGTCGCGCCCACCCTGTTCTACTTCGCGCCGAAGAACATCTGGGTGCTCACCTACCAGTGGGGCGGCACCGCCTTCTCGTACCGCACCTCCACCGACCCCGCCAACCCCAACGGCTGGTCGGCGCAGCAGACGCTGTTCTCCGGCAGCATCTCCGGCTCCGGCACCGGCCCGATCGACCAGACGGTCATCGGTGACGGCACGAACATGTACCTGTTCTTCGCCGGCGACAACGGCAAGATCTACCGGGCCAGCATGCCCATCGGGAACTTCCCCGGCAGCTTCGGCAGCAGCTCCACGGTGGTCATGAGCGACTCCACCAACAACCTGTTCGAGGCCGTCCAGGTCTACAAGCTGCAGAACCAGAACAAGTACCTCATGCTCGTCGAGGCCATCGGCGCGCAGGGCCGCTACTTCCGCTCCTTCACCGCCACCAGCCTGGGCGGCTCGTGGACCCCGCAGGCCGCCTCCGAGAGCAACCCCTTCGCCGGCAAGGCCAACAGCGGCGCCACCTGGACCAACGACATCAGCCACGGCGAGCTGATCCGCACCAGCGCCGACCAGACCTTCACCGTCGACCCGTGCAACCTGCAACTGCTCTACCAGGGGCGCAGCCCCAGCTCGGGCGGCGACTACGGCCTGCTGCCCTACCGTCCCGGCCTGCTCACCCTGCAGCGCTGACCCTGAGGCGCTGATTTTCAGCCCGTGTCCCGGGCCCGGCATCCCGCCGGGCCCGGCCCGGCATCCTGCCTGGTCGAACCGCGGCTGGGCCGGATCGTTCACCGCGGCCCGGCGGGCAGCAGGGTGACGTCGAAGTGCACGGTGCGGAACGGGTTGGGCAGGCCCGCCCCGGCCGCCCGCGCCGGGTCGTCGACCAGCGGGAAGCTCCGCACCAGGCTCTCCTTGACGCCGAAGACGGCATCGGAGTCGAGGTAGGGGCTGTCGTCGACGAACAGGTGCGTGGTGACCGGGCGGTGGCCCTCGGCGGTGACGATGAAGTGCACGTGCGCGGGCCGGTTGGGGTGGCGGCCGGTCGCGGCCAGCAGCTCGCCCACCGGCCCGTCGTCGGGGATCGGGTAGTAGCGGGGCACGACGGTGCGGAACCAGAACCGGCCGTCCTGGTCGGCGGTGAACAGGCCGCGCAGGTTCCGCCCGGGCTGCACGCCGGGCTGCTGCACGTCGTAGAAGCCGTCGGCGTTGGCCTGCCACACGTCGACCAGCGCGCCGGGCAGCGGCTCGCCGCCGGCCCCGGTGACCTGGCCGGTGACCAGGCACGGCTCGCCCTTGCCGTCCAGCGCGATGGTGTCGCCCAGCTCCCGGGGCGGGGAGTCGACCAGGTGGAAGGGGCCCAGCACGGTCGACTCGGTCGCGGCGCCGCCGGTGCGGTGGTTGATGGTCTCGACCAGCATCGAGATGCCCAGCACGTCGGACAGCAGCACGAACTCCTGCCGCACGTCGTCGCACTTCTGCCCGGTGCGGGTGAGGAAGCCGATGGCCGCGCTCCACTCCTCCTCGGTCAGCTCGACCTCCTTGACGAAGGCGTGCAGGTGACGCACCAGGGAGGTCAGGACGTCCCGCAGCCGCGGGTCGGGGGTGGCGGCGAAGCTCCGCGCGACCACGTGCGCTGATCGTTCCTCGCTGAACAGTTCCATGTTCTCATCCTCACGTCCGTGCCGGCCTGCGCTCGGATGACCGGCAAGCGGGCACGGCGGCGGCGTCGAGGCCGGCCAGGAGCCGCAGGGCGTCCGCCGAGGGGCTGCCGGGGGCGGCCGTGAGCACCAGCAGTTCCAGGCCCGACTCGTCCGGCAGCGTGAAGTTCTCCTGGTGCAGCTCCAGCTCCCCCACCAGGGGATGCCGGTAGGCCTTGCGGCCGTGGGTGCGGGCGCGGACGTCCGCGCGGGCCCACAGCCGGCGGAAGCGTTCGCTGCCCATCGCCAGCTCCCCGATCAGCGAGGCCAGCCGCCGGTCCTCGGGGTACTTGCCGGCCGCCAGCCGCAGGTGGCCGACCACGTCGCGGGTGCACTGGTCCCAGTCGGCGTACAGGCCGCGCCCGGTCTCCTCCAGGAAGATGTGGCGGGCGGTGTTCAGGCCCTTCATCGGGCGGCCGTACAGCAGCTCGGCGAGGCGGTTGCCGGCGGCGGCGTCGAGGCGGTGGTCGACGACGAGCGCGGGCGCGTCGGTGATCAGGTCGAGGACCCGCGTCAGCTCGGGGCGCAGCCGCCCGGTGGGCGGTTTCGGGCTGCGCCGCCGCTGCCTGGCCAGCCGGTACAGGTGCCCGCGTTCGGTGTCGTCGAGCTCCAGGACCCGGGCGAGCGCGTCGAGCACCTGCTCGGACGGCTGCGTGGCGCGGCCCTGTTCGAGGCGCACGTAGTAGTCGACGCTGACTCCCGACAGGTGCGCCACCTCTTCGCGGCGCAGCCCCGGGACCCGGCGGCGCCGGTCGGCGGGGATGCCCGCCCCGGCCGGGTCGACCCGGGAGCGGCGGGTGCGCAGGAAGCTCGCGAGATCGTCCATCCGTCCATTATCCCGGGAACGGCCGCGGTGAGGGTGGTCCTGCCGATACCAGGAAGCCGGGTCCTGCGGAAACGGAGCCCCTGAACGACGGCCGCCCGGCTGTGCAGGATCGGAGGCACCTGATCCTCCGAAGGAGTGCACATGAAGACGCTGATCGTCTATGCCCACCCGGAGCCGAGGTCGCTCAACGGCTCGCTGAAGGACCTGGCCGTGTCCACGCTGCGGCAGGCGGGACACGAGGTGCGGGTCAGCGACCTGTACGCGATGCGCTGGAAGGCGGCCGCGGACGCCGGGGACTACGGGCCGTCCGCGTCGAGCCCGCTGCGGGTCGCCGCGGACTCGGGGCGGGCCTTCGACACGGGGAACCTCACCCCGGACGTCCGCGCGGAGCAGGAGAAGCTGCTGTGGGCGGACCTGGTGATCTTCCAGTTCCCGCTGTGGTGGTACACGATGCCGGCGATACTCAAGGGCTGGTTCGACCGGGTCTTCACCTACCACTTCGCCTACGGCGTCGGCGAGCACAACGACGTCAAGTACGGGGAGCGTTTCGGCGAGGGCACCCTCGCGGGCCGGCGGGCGCTGCTGTCGGTGACCGCGGGCGGCCCCGAGTCGCACTACGCCGAGCGCGGGATCAACGGCCCGATCGACGACCTGCTGTTCCCGATCCAGCACGGGATCCTGTACTACCCGGGGCTGGAGGTGCTGCCGCCGTTCGTGCTGTACGGCGCGGACCGCCTCACCCGCGAGGACTTCCCCGACATCGCCAAGGCGTGGCAGGAGCGGCTGCTGACCCTGGACTCGACCGAGCCGATCGCGTTCCGGCGGCAGAACGCCGGCGACTACGAGATCCCGTCGCTGCACCTGAAGGAGGGGCTGGAGCCGGCGGGCCGCTCCGGTTTCCGGCTGCACGTCCGGCCCTAGCCGGGGGTTGGCGGGGCCGGCGGGCGGACGTACGCTCGGTGAGGCCGTCGCGGTCACCGGCGGGAGGGGTGCCCATGGCAGTTCCCCGGCGCCCGCGGGAGGGCGTCCTCGTGGTGGCGCGCCTCGGCGCGGTGGCGCTCCACGCCGCCCTGTGGCTGTACCTCCTCTCCCTGACCGCCGTGGACGACCTGATCCTCAACGGCGTCACCGTCGCGCGGACGGTGGGGACGTTCGCCGTGGACGTGGTCGCCGACGCGGCGAGCGTGCTGAGCGGGCACGGCTCCCCCTACGGCGCGCGGCTCGGCACCGGCGCTCTCGGCAGCGTCCTGCTGGTGGGCGCGGCCGGGTACGCCGTGGCCCTGGCGGCGGGGCACGCGGTCACGGCCGCCTGGCGGGCGCTGCGTCCGGCGGGCGTCCGGGCGGGCGTCCGGGTGGGCGTCGGATGGGCGTCCGGGTGGGCGTCCGGGTGGGCAGGCGGGCGGGCGGCCAGGCGGCGCGCGGGCGGGCGCAGGGCCCACGAGGCGACGGCCAGGGCGGTGAAGGCGGCCGGGGCCAGCAGGTCGGACGCCGCGTCGCGGGTGGCGACGTGCGACGCGACCGCGCCGGCCATGTTGATCACGACGCCGGCGTAGGCCCACTCCTTCAGCCGGGGCAGCCCGGGAAGCAGCAGGACCACCCCCGCCGCGATCTTCGCGACGCCCAGGATCGTGGCCAGGTAGCCGGGATAGCCCAGGTGGAGCAGCATCGGGTAGAAGGGTGCCAGCCTGAACAGGTCCATCGCGCCGCCGACCAGGCATTCGCCGGTGACGATCGCGGTGATGACCCAGTAGGCGGTGACGGGGCGGGTCATCGCACACCTCGCATCGATACGGAAGCGTACTCTTGCCTATGAGTACGATAGCGTTCCGATGGAGGTGAGGCAATGGCGGCCGGGGCGAGGGAGCCGATCTCGCGGGGCGAGGGAGCGCGGCGGCGCATGCTGGAGGCCGCGCTCCAGGTCCTCGACGACGACGGCCTGCCCGGCCTCACCATGGAGGCCGTGGCCCGGCGCGCCGGGGCCAGCAAGGCGACCCTCTACCGGCGCTGGCCCACCGTCGGCGCGCTGCTCGTCGACGCCATGGACGCCACCTTCCAGCCGTTCCCCGCGCCCGACACCGGGCGGGTGGCCGACGACGTCGCGCACCTGCTGGCCGCGTTCGTCGAGCTGCTCGACCGCACCCGCTTCCCGCGCCTGCTGGCCGCCTTCATCGACGCCGCCGAGCGCGACCCGGAGCTCGCCGCCCTGCACGCCGACCTCACCCGCCGCCGCCGGGAGCCGATGATCGCCGTCCTCACCCGGGCCCGCGACCGCGGCGAGCTGCCCGCCGGGCTCGACCCCGAGGTGACCACCGACCTGCTCACCGCCCCCTTCTTCTACCGCCGCTTCGTCGCGCACCGGCCGATCCCGCCGGAGCTGGTGCCCGAGGTCGTCGCCCGCGTCCTCGGCACGGGCGCCGGCGGGTGACCCGTCCTCACCCGGTACGGGCGCTCATCGCGGCGCCCGGCCGTACCGGGTGAGGACGGCCGCCCCCGCCGGCGCGGCCGACAGGCACTCCAGGTAGGCGGGCGGGCCGCCGGCCGGGAAGAGCCGTTCGCCGGCGCCGAGGACGGTGGGGAAGGTCAGCAGCCGGTACTCGTCCACGAGGTCGTCGGCCATCAGGGCGCGCACCACGCTCAGGCTCCCGGTGACGACCACGTCACGCCGCTCGCGCCGCACGGCGCCGGCGAGGTCGCCGTCGATGACGCGGGAGTTGCCCCACGCCGAGGTGTCGGTCAGCGTGCGGGAGGCGACCAGTTTCGGCACGGCGTTCATGCGCGCCGAGAAGTCGTCGTCGCGGCCCGGCCAGAGCCGCGAGAACAGCTGCCAGGTGGCCCGTCCCAGCAGCAGGACGCCGTCGTCGAGGACGCGGCCGAGCCGGAACTTGTCCCCGGCGACCGTCTCCGGCCCGTGCCGGAACGCCCAGCCCCCGGCCGGCGTGCCGGCGGAGCCGTCCGGGTCGGACACGATGCCGTCCAGGGTGATGAACTCGATGACGATGACGCTCACGATGGTGTTCCTTCCGTTCGATGCTCACCGGTACGTACCGGCGGCCTCGGCCGGATTCATCGCTACTTGTCGAGAAAAATCCGCTCAGGAAGGAGGAACGCCTCGAACACCGCGGGATCGGCGAAGACGACGTTGCGCGCGATCCGCCCGCCGGTGACCGTGAACACCTGGAGCGTGTGCAGGCGGTGCCCGCCGCCGGGCTCGGGCGCGTACGCGGCGAGGGCGGGCTGCCCGCCGGCGGTCAGCCGCCGCATGCTCCAGCCGGTGCCGCGCAGGTCGAACACGCGGCGCAGGAACCGGCCGTAGTCGCGGGCGCCCCGGTACCACAGCGGCACCGGCGGCATCTCCAGGACGGCGTCATCGGTGAGGAGCCGCACGAGCGCGGGCACGTCGGCGGCCTCGAAGGCGCGCGCGTACCGCTCGATCACCGCGCGGACCCGCGGGTCGTCCGGGTCGCCGACCTCCGTGAGGTCCGTGGTGCCGCCCGCCTCGGCGAGGGCGGCCCGGGCGCGCTGGAGCGCGCTGTTGACGGCCGCGGCCGTGGTGCCGAGCTGGCCGGCCACCTCGGCGGCGCTGAACTCAAGACGTCGCGGAGGACGAGCACGGCCCGCTGCCGCGGCGGCAGCGTCTGCATCGCGGCCACCAGCGCGAGCCGCAGGTCGGCCCGGGCCCCCAGGTCGAACCGGGCGTCGGGGAACGGCTGGAGCCAGGGCACGTCGAAGGCCGGTGTGAGCGGCGCCCCCGGGTCGTCGCCGGGCGCGCCGAGCCCGGACGGCAGCGGCCGCCGCGCGCGGCCCTCCAGCGCGGTCAGGCACACGTTGGCCGCGATCCGGTAGAGCCAGGTGCGCGGCGACGCGCGGCCGGCGTCGTAGCGGTCGCGGGACTTCCACGCCCGCAGCATCGTCTCCTGCACCAGGTCCTCGGCCTCGTGGTACGAGCCCAGCATGCGGTAGCAGTACGCCACCAGCTCCGCGCGGTAGGGCTCGAGATCCACCGCCCCATCATGGCGCAGACCCCCGCCCCCGGGCGGGGGCGGGGGTCACGGACGGGGTCAGATGTAGGGGCGGCGGTCCAGGACCAGCCGGAGCGGCCGGTCGGTGCGGAGGGTCTCGGTGCCGAACACCTGCTGGGCGTAGGCGAACGCCGACAGCGCGCCGGTGAGCATGTGCACGCCCTGCCAGTGGTCGGTGAAGTCCTGCTTGCGCCGGCCGCTGTCGAGGGCCCGGCCCGCGAGGGCGGTGACGGCCCCGGCGATCGCGTCCCGTACCCGGCCGGCCTGGTCGGCGGGCAGGTGCGGCAGGGTGCGGCCGAGCATGTAGACGGAGTCGAAGGTCAGCCACCAGGGGTTGTGCTCGTCCCACAGGCCGTCGCTCCGCTGCAGGCCCAGGAGGGTCCTGGCGCGGGCCTCGGCGTGCGGCAGCGCCCGGCCGAGCGCGGCCCAGAGGAAGTCGAAGTGGAACGTGCCGCCGATCTGGTCCAGGTCGCCGTGCGCCGGTTTGCCGACCCCGGCCAGGCCGGTGGCGGCGTCCCACTTGGACGACTCGACGTAGCCGACGAGCCAGTCGAACCACTGGGGCTCGACGACGCCGCCGACGTTGAACAGGGCCGAGGCCAGGCCGGTGACGATCTCGCCGGCCTCGTAGCAGCGCGAGCGCCAGTCGAGGGTGTCGAAGAACCGCCCGGTCCAGGCGGTGTCGCGCATCGGCTCGGCGAAGGACAGCCGCCCCAGCGGCGTCACCCCGTCGTGCAGGTGCGGCTCGAACAGCTGCATCGCCGCGACGGCGAAGCCGGTGTTGTGCGCGGTGGGCAGGATCGGGGTGTCGTCGACGAAGTAGCCGGAGCGGTGGTCCTGGTAGCGGGCGAGCGCCTGGAGCCAGACGCGGGCGGGCCCGGTGTCGAGCCGGTCGAGCGTGTAGAGGATGCAGGCCGCGTCGGCGGTGCCGTACAGGGCGGGCCGGCCGGCGCCGGGCGACTGGCCGTAGTCGGCCACGCCCGGGCCCGCCTTCGCGGCCGGCAGGAACTCCTCGGCGATCCAGGTGGTGAAGGGGCGCAGGTCCCACTGGCGGGCGGTCACCATCCCGCCTCCAGCCGGATGTACTCCCGCGCCAGCCTGGCGTACAGGAAGGGGTCGGCGCTCGCCGGGTTCTGCTCGGCCTCGACCACCACCCAGCCCTGGAAGTCGTTCTCGCGGAGCAGCTTGAAGATCGGCCGGAAGTCGATCCCGCCGTCGCCGGGGACGGTGAACACGCCCTCGATGACCGCGAACTCGAAGCCGGTGCCGTCCTTGCGCAGCCGCTCGGCCACGGCGGGCCTGATGTTCTTCAGGTGCAGGTGGGTGACCTGCTTGACGTACTTGGTGAGGGTGTCGAGCGGGTTGTCGCCGGCCAGGGCCAGGTGGCCGGTGTCGAGGGTGATCGGCAGGTGCCTGGCGCCGTCCGAGCGGCGGGACACGCGCTCGGCGAGCTTGTCGAGGTCCGCGGTGTTCTCGACGACGGTCTGGATGTGCGGGTGGTAGCCGAGCGTCAGCTCGTGCCGTTCCGCGATCGCGATGAGCTCGATCAGGCCGTCGGCGAGGCGGTCCCACTGCTGGTCGGTCAGCGCCGGGACGGAGCGCGGGAACAGCGGCCGGCCGACGGCCGGCCAGTGCTGCGTGTACGGGTCGTCGCCGGGCTGCTTGAACGGGCACCACGAGCACTCGGCCGTGGTCACGTGCCCGGCGCCCGCCTTGGCCAGGAACGCGCAGTGGCGCTCGAAGCGCTCGTACTCCTGGCGCGGCTCGTGCTGGAGCAGGAACGCGCTGAACCAGCCGGCGGCCAGCGCGAGGTCGTGCCGCCGCAGCACGGCGGCGAGCTGCGCCGGGTCGCTCGGGAACACCGACCCCAGCTCGGTGCCGTCGAAGCCGGCGCGCCGCATGTCGCCGAGGATGGTGTCCACGGCGGTGTCCGCGCCGAGGACGGGGAAGTCGTCGTTGCGCCAGTTGATCGGGGAGGCCGCGACCCTGACCCGCTTGTCCTGCGCCGCGGTCACGAGGCGGCCGTCTTCTGCTCGGCGGCCTTGAGGATCCGGTCGTAGTCGTCGTCGGTGGGGACGCGGCCCAGCGCCAGGTGGGCGGCGGCCCTGACCGCGATCGCCACGGCGGTAGGCGTCGGGTTGCAGGCGGTGGCCGTGGGGATGACGTTGATGCCGCCCACCCGGAGGTTGTCGAACCCCCAGTGCTTGGAGTTGACGTCCACCACCGAGTCGTCGCTCTTGTCCCCCATGCGGGTGGTCGACTGCAGGTGCAGGGACGCCCCCGGCGGCTCGAACTCGGGCAGGTGGCCGGGCAGCCAGCCGCCGAGCGCCAGCGCGGCCTCGGCCAGCTCGCCGATCATCTCGTGCGCCTCCTTGACCGCCTTGGGCGGCAGCTCGTACTCGAAGATCGGCTGCGGCATGCCCATCACGTCCGTGTACTTCTCCGAGAACCTGACGCGGTTGTCCCACATCGGCTCGGTCATCCCGAACCACTGCAGGAACACCAGCAGCCGCTGGTCGACGAGCTCGGGGCCGGGGGTGCTGAAGTTGATCGGGTCCTGGTGGATCTGCACGTGCCAGGGCCGCTTCTCCGAGACGGGCACCCAGACCTGCGGCTCGGCCGCGTTCGGCGGCAGCGCGGCGATGCCCGTGTGGCCCTTGTCGTCCTTGAACCGGGCGACGAGGTCCTTGCCGAGCACCACCATGCAGGAGGCGACGGTCTGGTCGTTGAGGTAGCGGCCGAGCGCCGGGTGCCGGATGTTGGAGTTCCACAGCAGTTGCGGGCCGAAGATCGGGCCGGTGGCGACGACGAAGTGGTTGGCCTTGATGGAGATGGTCTTGCGGTTCCTGAAGTCCTGCACCTCCGCGTAGTCGATGCGGGAGGTGGGGTTGGGTTTGTCGTCGCTGCGCAGCCTGCGGACGAGATGGTCGGGCAGGATCGCGAGGCGGCCGTGCATCTGGGAGTTCTGCCGCACCGGGGCGAGGATGTCGTCGACCCCGGTCCATTTCACGAAGCCGTCCTTGTCGCCGAAGTCGCCGGTGCCCTGCCGGCGGGCCGCCATCGGCAGATTCTGCACCGGATAATTCCCCGGCACCGGGTATTTGTAGTCGTGGGGCCGCGACGCGAAGAACTCCGTCATCGCCTCCTTCACCACGCGGTTGCGCTCGAAGTCGAACTCCGTGGTGCTCTTGCGGAGGAATTTCTCGCCGACGTCGAACAGCTTGTCCCACTCGCTGTCCTTGATGAGGCTGGAACGTTCCATCGTCGGGTGCGGGCGAGGCACCGCGCAGGTCCACAGGGTGGACATGCCGCCGACCGCGTAGGCGCCGGCCGCCGCCGAGAGGTTCTTCGTCGGGTCCTGCTCGGGGTTGTAGAAGTCGAACCGGGCGCCGGGCTGGGTGAACGCGGTGCGGTCGAGCGTCTCCTGATAGCCGCCGCCGGGCAGGACGCGGGAGAACTTCTGCAGGTTGCCGGTGACGACGTCGCCGAAGGTGTTCCAGTTGTCCTGGTACACGCGCTGGTTGCGGAGGTGCATGCCCTGGTTCTCGGACAGCTGGGAGCCGGCGTCGACGATGGTGACGGTGATGTTCTCGTGGAGGGTCAGGAGCACCCGGGCGTACGTGGCGCCGACCGGGCCGGCGCCGATGATCAGGACGTCGGGGTGGTGCGGGTCGAACATGAAGCGTCCTCCGAAGGGGGTTCGCGGGCGCGCTCCCGTGCGGAAGTGCGCGCACCCCTCACAGAACACCAAGAGAATTCATTTGATTACTCTCAGTAAAGAGACACGGTCGTAGCGGCGCGCATCAGCCTTGTTTCCCCGTCGCCAGCACCTGCCTTTTCCCTCAAGTATCACCGGTATCAATGGCCACAGCGGCAATAATGGACCAGCCGCGCGAATTCGTGACCGGGGCACGGGGCACAATCCAGTGCGGGAACCTATCTTGGCCCCGCAGGGGGTGCACCATGCTGGATGAGCAGGAAGCCCTGGCCGCGGCGGCGCTGCTGGAGGCGCTGGCCGGGCGGATCGGGGACGACGCGCTCGGCGTGCCGGCCCGCCGGCTCGCGAGGGTGCTGCGGGAGCGCGCCGCGGAGGCCGCCCGGGGCGGGGTCGTTCCCCAGGTCACCGTCGAGGACCGCGCGGACGCCGCCGGGCACCGCGACCTTGAGGCCGAGCGGCGTGATCGCGCGGCCCGCCGGCGCGATGCGGCGGCCACGGCGCGCGACGACGACGCGGCCGCCCGCCACCTGGGACGGCAGCGGGCGGTCAGCGCGGGCGACGAGGACGACCGCTCCGTCCACGAGGTGCTGTGGGAGGCCGAGCGACGCGATCTCGATGCCGAGCGGCGCGACCTGGAGGGCGAGCAGCGCGGGCAGGCGGCCGGAGGCACGGGCGACGACGCCGGCGCGGGCGACGACGCGGGCCAGGCCGGGTCGGCGGCGCGGGCGGCAGCGGCGCGGGCGGGCAGGGCCGCCGAGCGGGAGCGCAGCCGGTCCGACCGGGCCGTGCTGCGCGAGGCGTGGCAACGGGCGCGCCAGGACCGGACCGCCGGGCAGGCCGACGAGGCCGCCGCCCGCCACGACCGGCTGCAGGCCCGCCGCGACCGGCAGGCCGCCGCGCAGGACCGTACGGACGCCGAGGGCGACCGGCAGGCGGCGCAGGCCGACCGCGAGCAGGACCTCATCGAGCGCGAGCAGCGCCCCGTGCCCTGGTCCGACCGGGACAACGGCGGCGAGGGCGGCTGACCGGCCGGGACGACGACGGCGAGGGCGGCTGACCGGCTGGACCCCCGGTCCCTCCAGCCAGATGGGCGGCGCCACGGCGGCGTCAGGCGGGCGGGGCGCTTTCGAGGGGGTTGGCGGCGATCCGCCCGGCGGCGTCGTTCCTGACCGACGCGGCGGCGGCGCTGTCCGCTTTGCGCCTCGCCTGGTCCTCGAAGCACGCCAGGAACTCGGCGCCGAACCCCAGCCGCGGGTAGCGGGCGAGCAGGTCCGCCCGGGCGTCCGGCGGGAACTCCTCCGGATGCCGCCCGACCACCTCCCAGCTCGTGGCGACCTGCAGCAGGTGGGACTCCGGGTCGGCGTCAGGCGGCACGTCGGCGCGCATGTGGGTGACGACGATGTCGGTGACCCGGGCGGCCCGTTCCGCCGGCCAGCCGGCGGCCACGCCGAACACCCAGCCCAGCTGCCCGCCCGCCTCCTCGAACGGCAGCCGGTGGCTGTCGAAGGCCTCCGTCAGCCCGATGTCGTGGAGCAGCGCCGCGACGTAGAAGAGCTCGTCGTCGAAGGCGATGCGGTGCGCGGCGCCGTACATCGCGCCCCACAGGTAGGAGCGGACGCAGTGGTTGAGCAGCGCCGGCGAGTAGTGACGGCGGGAAACCGTCAGCGCCGCCGCGGCGGCGGGGGTCTCCGGGAACATGGTTGCGGCCTTCCTTCCGGCTCGTCGGGTCTCGGTGTCCGGTGCGGCCGGGCGGCGGCCTAGCCAGGCGGGTCGTCGACCTTCAGCTTGTCCCCCGTGTCGGAGACGAAGACGACCAGCAGCTTCGCCGGTGCCGTCCGGCTGGTGTTCTCGGTCAGCAGGTGGTGGGCGCCCGGCTGCTCGACCCAGTTCTCGCCGGCGCGGTAGGTGCGTGCCGGCCGGCCGGCCAGTTCGCTGCGCACCGTGCCCTCGAGGACGTAGGCGTAGACGAAGGCCGTGCCGTGCCGGTGCGGCGCCGCGCGCGCGGCGGGCGGGAAGCTGACGATCGCCGAGGTGAACGTCTTGCCCTTGACGCCGGGCAGCGCCTGCTGCACGAGGGGCGACAACGTCTCGGACGGCGGCTGCGTCACCATGACGGCCGCCGGCGCCCCGCCGGTCGCCCGCTGCGTCGCGGGCGCGCACGCCGCGCACACCATGGACGTGGTCGCCATGCCGGCAGCCAGGAGACCGCCGGCGAGCCGTACTCGGATCATGACGTGGCTCCTGTCCCGCTCGGATCCAGTACCGTGAGCGTCCTCGCGTCCCAGCTGTCCGGGGCCGCCGGCGCCTAACCACAGGCACGGTCAAGCTTCGGGACGATGTGCCCCAACCCGCCCGGAGGCGGCTAATCGCCTTCCGCGACGCGCACGATCGTCCTGCCGGAGCCGTGCCGGCCGGGCGCGAACGCGGCGGGCGCCTCGGCGAGCGGGCACACGTTCCCGACGATCGGGCGGAGCCGTCCGTCCCGCACCCGCTGCGCCAGGTCCGCGAGCCGGGCCCGGTCGGGCTCCACGACGAAGAAGACCGCCTGCCCGTCGCGGGGCCGGACCGCGGGCGGCTCGACGATGGTGACCAGCGTGCCGCCGGCCCGCACCAGCGCGGCCGAGCGTTCGAGGACGTCGCCGCCGATCACGTCGAACAGCACGTCCACTTCTCCGGCGTCGTCGGGGGGGCCGGTCTCCAGGTCCACGAAGGCGTGCACGCCGAGGCCGAGCGCCGTGTCCCTGTCGCGGGCCCGGCCGGCGCCGATCACCCGGGCCCCGGCGTCGCGCGCGAGCTGCGCCGCGACCGAGCCGACGCCGCCCGCGACGCCGTGGACGAGCACGGTCTGGCCGGCCGCCAGGCGGGCGTGGTCGAACAGGCCCTGCCAGGCGGTCAGCCCCGAGATCGGCAGCGCGGCGGCCACGGTGTGCTCGACGTCGGCCGGCAGCGGCGCGAGGTTGCGGGCCTCGACCGCCACGTACTCGGCCAGCGAGCCGTTGCGGGCCCAGTCCGTCAGGCCGAACACGCGCTGGCCGACGCTCAGCCCGGTCGTCCCGTAGCCCAGCTCGGCGACGACGCCGGACACCTCGTGGCCGGGCACGCTGGGCGTGCGGTCGTGGCCGTTGCGGTCGGTCCACGTCGCCGGCCAGTCGAGCTCGCCCCGGGTGAACCCGGCGGCGTGCACCCGGACGACGACGTCGTTCTCGGCGGCGTGCGGGTACGGCTCCTCCGTCAGGGAGAGCCCGGCCGGGCCCGCGGCGCGGTCGCGGACGGTGATGGCCTGCATGACGGGTCCTCGCTCGTGGTCGGGGTGGCCGGACAGGACGAACGTACCCACGGACGTGCCGCCCGGCGAGCGTGACGCGCCGCCTGCCGCCCCTGACGTGGGCGCCCTTCCCGGCCCGCGTTAGCGATAATGACGTGATGGAATATCGCGAGCTGGGACGGTCAGGCCTGCGGGTGTCGGCGCTCACCATGGGCACCATGAGCTTCGGCGGCAAGGGCAAGTTCGCCTACGTCGGCTCCACCGGCGTCGAGGAGGCGCGCCGGCAGATCGACATGTGCATGGACGCCGGGGTCAACCTCATCGACACCGCCGACGTCTACTCCGGCGGCCTGTCGGAGGAGATCGTCGGCAAGGCGATCGAGGGTCGCCGCGACGAGGTGCTGCTGGCCACCAAGGTACGCATGCCGATGGGCGACGGCCCCAACGACGCCGGGCTGTCCCGGCACCACGTCATCACCGGCGCCGAAGCGAGCCTGCGCCGGCTCGGCACCGACCACATCGACCTCTACCAGGTGCACGAATGGGACGGCCGCACCCCGCTGGAGGAGACCCTGGCCGCGCTGGACCACCTGGTGACCTCCGGCAAGGTCCGCTACGTGGGCGTGTCCAACTACGCCGGCTGGCAGCTCATGAAGGCCCTCGGCGTCGCCGACCGGCTCGGCCTGCCGCGCTTCGTCAGCCAGCAGATCTACTACTCGCTGCAGGCCCGCGACGCCGAGTACGAGCTGATCCCGGCCGCGGTCGACCAGGGCCTCGGCGTGCTGGTGTGGAGCCCGCTGGCGGGCGGGCTGCTGTCCGGCCGCTATCGCCGCGACTCCCGGCCGGCCGAGGGCCGCCAGCTCACCGAGTGGAACGAGCCGCCGGTCCACGACCAGGAGCAGCTCTACGACACGGTGGAGGTGCTGGTCGACATCGCGGCCGGGCACGGCGTCTCGGCGGCGCGGGTGGCGCTGGCGTGGCTGCTGGGCAGGCCCGCGGTCACCTCCCTGGTGATCGGCGCCCGCACCGCCGAGCAGCTCGCCGACAACCTGGCCGCCGCCGACCTCAAGCTGTCGGACGAGGAGCGCGCCCGGCTGGACGAGGTCAGCCGCCGGCCGCTGCTGTACCCGTACTGGCATCAGGCGGCGACGGCGTCCGACCGGCTCTCGCCCGCCGACCTCACCCTGCTCGGCCCGCACCTGCCGCCGGAGGCTCAGACCGGGGTGTAGATCACCCGGAGCCGTCCGCGAGCGGCGCGGGCGGCACTACGCTGCTGTGCCATGCGGCAGCGAACGCGCCTCGACACCGTCAGGATCCGCGCGGCCCGCGAGGTCATCGACCCGGTGTTCCTCGACACCCCGCTCTACCGCTGCCCGGCGCTGGAGCCCGTCCTCGGCTGCGCGGTGAGCGTGAAGCTGGAGACGGCCAACCCGGTGCGCAGCTTCAAGGGGCGCGGCACCGAGGTGATCGCGAGCCGGCTCGCCGGCGGCGGCTCGCGGGCCGTGGTGTGCGCCAGCGCCGGCAACCTCGGCCAGGCCCTTGCCTGGTCCGGCCGCGGCCGGGGGCTCGACGTCACGGTCGTGGCGTCCCGCTTCGCGCCGGCGGCCAAGCTCGACCGCATCCGGGCGCTGGGCGCCCGGCTGGAGCTGGTGGACGGCGACTTCGACACGGCCCGCGAGCGGGCGGCGGCCATCGCCCGGCACGGCGGCGTCCGGCTGGTGGAGGACAGCCTCGACCTCGAGACCTGCGAGGGCGCGGCGACCATCGGCCTGGAGCTGGTGGACGGCCCGGGCGGAGCGCCGCCGCCGTTCGACGCCGTCCTGGTCGCCCTAGGCGGAGGGGCCATGGCGACCGGGGTGGGGCACGTGGTGAAGGCCCTGGCGCCGGGCGTCGAGGTGATCTGCGTCCAGCCGCTGGGCGCGCCGGCGATGACGTACTCCTGGCGCCGGCGGCAGGTCGTCACGACGGACACGACCGACACGATCGCCGACGGCGTCGCCGGCCGGTGCCCCATCCCGGCCGTCCTGGACGACCTCCTCGTGGTCGCCGACGACGCCGTCCTGGTGCGGGAGGAGTCGATCACGGCCGGGATGCGGCTGCTCCTCCACCACGCCGGCCTGGTCGTCGAGCCGTCGGCCGCGCTCGGCGTCGCGGCGGTCCTGGAGGACCGTGACCGCTTCGCCGGGCGGCACGTGGTCACCATCGTGTGCGGCAGCAACGTCGACGTGGACGCCTACCACCGCTGGGTCGGCGCGGCCCCCGCCGGTCAGGTCTGACCACAGTCCGGACGGCGGCGCCGCGGAAGCCGGGAATGCGGGATCATGTCCGGAATGGAGGCCCGTTTCCTCAGCATCGCCGAGCTGGCCGGAACCCCGCCCGTGGCGGTCGTGGTCGACGTCATGCGCGCCTTCACCACCGCCGCCTGGGCCTTCGCCCGGGGGGCGGAGCGGATCGTGCTGGCGGGGTCGCTG
This sequence comes from Actinomadura luzonensis, assembly GCF_022664455.2. NCBI lineage: Bacteria > Bacillati > Actinomycetota > Actinomycetes > Streptosporangiales > Thermomonosporaceae > Actinomadura > Actinomadura luzonensis. The sequence goes on along the minus strand of NZ_JAKRKC020000002.1, from coordinate 507,805 downwards.
GAGGAGGCCCTGGCGCTCAAGGCCCGCCACCCGGACTGGGTCGCGATCAAGGACGGCCCGCCCGCGCCCGGGTTCGACGCCGTCAACTCGCCCGGCCTGCTGCGCTCCCTCGATCTCGGCGGACGGACCGTGGTGCACAAGACCACGGCCGGGACGGTCGGCGCCCTCGCCGTCAAGGAGGCGCCGCTGGTGCTGTGCGCGAGCTTCGTGGTGGCGGAGGCGACGGCCCGGCTCCTGCGGGCGCGCGGGAGCGACCGGGTCACGTTCGTGGTCACCGGCGAGGACGGGCGCGCCGACGAGGACCTGGCGTGCGCGCAGTACATCGCGCGGAGAGCCGCCGGGACCGGCGGGGGCGGGACGGACGCCGCCGGGACGGACGCCGCCGGACGGACGCCGCCGGGACGGACGCCGCCGGGACGGACGCCGCCGGGACGGACGCCGTCGGGACGGACGCCGTCGGGGTGGACGCGGCCGCGTTCCTGCGCCGGGCCGGCGAGTCGCGCGCCGCCGCCGAGCTGGCGACGGGCGTGCGGCAAGGGGTCCATCCCGACGACGTGGCGCTCTGTCTCGAGCTCGACCGGTTCCCCTTCGCCATGGTGGCGAGCATGGAGGGCCCGCTCATGGTCCTGCGCCCGCACGCCGTGCCCGCGCCGGGCGACGAGCCGCCGGGCTGAGCCGCCGGGGGCCGCGTCAGGCCGGCTCGCCGGTGAGGAAGCGCTGCACGACGGGGGCCAGGAGCGCGACCAGCCGCTCGCGCTCCAGCGACGCGAGCGGCTCGACCCGGAGCACGTACCTGGCGGTGGCGACGCCCAGCAGGTGCGCGCCGGTGAGGTTGGCCCGCAGCTCGGCCTGGTCGGCGCCGATGGCGCGGGCCAGGGGAAGCATCACCTCGTCGGACATGAACGCGGCCACCATCGCCGACGCGCTCGGCGACGCCGACGCGCCGCGCACCACCGCGAGGAGCCGCGCCCCGGTGTCCGGCGCCTCCCAGAGCTCCAGGTAGCGACGGGTCAGCCGCTCCCCCAGGTCCGCGACGCCGCCCTCGCGCACCAGCGCCGCCAGCGGCCGCGTGGGCGGGTCGGCCCGCAGCGCGGCGTCGAAGAGCTGGTCCTTGCTGCCGTAGAACTGCAGGACCAGGGCCGGGTCCACGCCGGCGGCCGAGGCGACGCCGCGGACGGTGGTCGCCGTGTAGCCGTGCTCGGCGAAGCTGCGCTGGGCCGCGGCCAGGATCGCCTCGCGCGTCCCCGATGCGCCGGGACGACGCCCGCCGGCCCTCCGCCGGCCTGTCTCAGCAGTCACCCTGCCAGCGTAACTCATCAGTGTTGAGTTTTCCGCCGCACTGCGCTTATCGTGGAACTCAACGTCGTTGAGTTACGTCGCGAAAGGAACGGCGATGCCACGAACGGTCATGATCACCGGAACCTCCTCGGGCGTCGGCCGGGCCTCGGCCCTGGCGCTGGCCGCCCGGGGCTTCACCGTCTTCGCCGGGGTCCGCGAGGAGTCCGACGGGGAGGCGCTGCGCCGCGCGTCCGCCGACGAGATCGTCCCCGTGCGCGTGGACGTCACCGACGCGGGCTCGATCGCCGCGGCCGCCGAACGGGTGGAGCGGGCCACCGGAGCCGCCGGGCTGACCGGGCTCGTCAACAACGCCGGCATCGGCGCGCCCTGGCCGATGGAGCTGGTGCCCCTGGAGGAGTTCCGGCGCCATCTGGAGGTGAACCTGACCGGCCAGCTCGCCGTCACCCAGGCGTTCCTGCCGCTCATCAAGCGCGCCAGGGGGCGGATCGTCAACGTGGGGTCCGAGGGCGGGCGCATCACGCTGCCCTTCCTTGGCCCCATCACGGCCGCCAAGCACGGCCTGGTCTCGATGACCGACGCGCTGCGCCTGGAGCTGCGCCCATGGGGCGTGTCCGTGAGCATCGTGGAGCCGGGCGCCACACGCAGCGACGCCCCGGCCAAGCTGGTGGAGAACGGCCGCCGCGCCGTCGCCGAGCGGTTCTCCCCGCAGGGCCGCGCCGACTACGGGGCCGCCGTCGAGCACGTGATCGCGGCGATCGCCGCGATCCACCGGCGCGCCGGCAGCCCGCCCGAGGTGATCGCCGGGGCCGTGGTCGCGGCGATGACCGCCCGGCGGCCGCGCACGCGCTACCCCGTCGGCGGCCACGCCAAGCTCCTCACCCGGCTGCGGCGCGTGCTGCCGGACCGCGCGATGGACGCGCTGGTGACGCGCCTGCTGGGCCTGCCCGGGCCGGAGCCGCGAGCGGCCGCGCCGCACGCCTGACACGGCGTCCGGTGCCGCCTCCGTGCGCTACCGGTCGGCCCGCTCGCCCTCGACCAGGGCGTCCAGGTGCGCCTCGACCAGGGCGTCCAGGTGCGGCAGCAGGACCGTGCTCTCCTGCTCGCGCGGGTCGCTGCGGGCCAGCAGCGCCCGGACGGGCTCGGTGTCGCTGAGGTTGACCGGCAGGTGCGGCACGTTCGGCGGGATGTAGAAGAACTCGCCCTCGCCGACCTCAAGGAAGTGCTCCAGCCCGTCGCCGAAGTGGGCGCCGACCCGGCCGCTGAGCACGTAGATCGCCGACTCGTGGTCCTGGTGCAGGTGCGCCAGGCCGCGCGCGCCTGGCGGGATGGTCTGCAGGTGCATGCACAGGCGCCGCGCGCCGACGGTCTCGGCGTCGATGCCGGTGAAGTACCGCAGGCGCTGCTTGCCGTCGTACGTCCGGTCGGGACGGACGAGCCGGCAGGCCCGGGCCGGGTCAGGCGTCGTCGTGCTCATGGTTCCCCCCGTGTCGGCGCGAGCCGAGGTCGGAGCCCCCGCCTATCCGGGGCCCGGCACCCCAAACCCGCCGGCCCGGGTCAGGTTCGGGCTCAGCTTCAGGGTTCGGGTTCAGGCTCAGCTTCAGCGAAGGGCAGCAGGAGCCGTTCGGGGCCGCGGATGCCGATGGGCGCCGTCCAGGTGACGGGGGCGTGCACGGCGGGCGGGCCGAAGCGGCGGGTCAGCACCGCGAGCGTCTCGGCCAGTTCCACCCGGGCCAGGGCCGCGCCCAGGCAGTAGTGCGCGCCCGCGCCGAACTGCAGCAACGGCGCCCGCCCGCGCACCGTGACGTCGAAGCGGCCGCCGTCCGCGAAGGCCCGCGGGTCGCGCCTCGACCGCCTGCGGCAGCAGCCACGGCTCCCGGCTCACCAGCGCCCACTGCGCCGGGTGGGCGGCGAAGGCCAGCATCGCGTTGGCGAGCTGGTCCGCTCCCAGGCGGCGGTATCCGACGGGGAGGCCCCGGCACGGAGGTTGGCCGTGGAGGGGGCGGATCCGGGGCTCCCCTTGACCATAAGGCGGCCGCCCCGGGGCAGCCGGGCGGGAAAGAGCCAGGCCAGCAGGGTCCGGCGCGGAACGGCCGGGCCAGAGGGCCAGGCATCAAGGGGCCGGGCCGAGCAGGGCCGGGCTGTGCGGCGGCCGGGGTTCGGAGCCGGAGGTTCTAGGGCCATGAGCATCGGTGACTTCCTCTTCGCCTCACCTCGCGGGACGCTGCGCGCCCGCGGTGTCCGCCGCGCCGTGCCCCCGGCGTGCGACGGCGGCACCCTCGCCGAACGCGCGGCGAACGCCTTGCGCGCCTGCCCCGGCGACCAGCAGAGCGACGGGCCGAGCGACAGGACGGGCATCGGGCCGGGCGGCGGGGACGGCGGCGGGGACGGCGACGGGCAGGGGGCCGCCATCGTGGCCGGCGCCGTCCCGTTCGCGGCGGACGCTGACCCGTGCCTGTTCGTGCCCCGCGAGATCCGCCGCACCACGACGCCGCCCCCCGCTCCCCGGCCCGGCCGGGCGATCGTGCCGCCGGACGCCCGGTACGTGCCCACCGCCGACGCCTACGCCGAGATGGTCCGCCGGGCGGTGGCCCGCGTCCGCGCCGGCGACCTGGACAAGGTGGTGCTGGCCCGCTCGCTCGCGGTCCCGTACGCGGGCCGGACGGAACCGCTGGTGGCCGCCATGTCGGCCGGCAACCCCGATGGTTACACCTTCGCCGTCGGGCTGCCCGGCGGCCGTCTGCTGTTCGGCGTCAGCCCCGAGCTGCTGGTCTCGCGCCGGGGCCGGGCGGTGGCCGCCCGCCCGATGGCCGGGTCCGCGCCGCGCGACAGCGACCCGCGCGAGCTGCTGGCCTCGGCGAAGGACCGCCACGAGCACGCGCTGGTGGTGCAGGCGGTCGCGGCGGCGCTGGCCCCGTACTGCGACGAGCTGTCGGTGCCGGAGTGCCCGACGCCGGTCGCGGCCGGTCCCCTGTGGCACCTGGCCACCGCGGTGAGCGGCCGGCTGGCCGACCCGGCGACCACGTCGCTGACGCTGGCGACCAGCCTGCATCCCACCCCGGCCGTGTGCGGCACCCCCACGGGGGAGGCGTTGCGGCTGGTCGGGGAGCTGGAGCCGTTCGACCGCGGCTTCTACACGGGCCTGGTGGGCTGGCAGGACCCGGCGGGCGACGGCGAGTGGGTGATCTGCCTGCGCTGCGCCCTGGCCGACGGCCGCGCGCTGACCTTCTACGCCGGGGCGGGCATCGTCGCGGGCTCGGACCCGGCGGCCGAGCTGGCCGAGACGGACGTCAAGCTCAGCACGGCGCTCGGCGTGCTCGTCCGTCACTGACCGGACACGCGCTGTTACGCTGGACGTCCGGGGCGTCCCGCGCCCGGCGGCTCGCGAGGAAGTGACACGCGCATGCGGCACCGTCCGATCACGCATCTGCGGCACGTCGGCCTGGCGGTGCCCGGCTACCGGCGGGCCGTGGAGTTCTACCGGGGCCTGTGGGGGCTGGAGGTGGTCGCCGAGGACTCCGGCGTCGCCTTCCTCGGCACCCCGGCCGATCCCGAGCAGTACGTACTGCGCCTGCGCCAGGACGACCGCAAACGCCTCGACCTGATCGCGTTCGCCGCCCGTTCCGCCGCCGACGTGGACCTGCTGGCCGGGCGGCTGGGCCGCGCCGGCGTCAGGCTGGAGCGCGAGCCCGGCCCGCTGGACACCCCGGGCGGCGGCCACGGCCTGCGCTTCTTCGACCTCGACGGCCGCCTGGTGGAGGTGTCGGCCGGCGTCGCCGGCCGCCCGTTCCGCGAGCTGGAGGAGCGCGAGTCCATCCCGCGCCGGCTCAGCCACGTGGTGCTCAACTCCACCGACGTGGTGGCCACCAAGGCCTTCTACGAGCGGCATCTCGGCTTCCTGCTGTCGGACTGGCTCGCCGAGCAGATCTGCTTCCTGCGCAGCGGCCCGGAGCACCACGTCCTGGCGATCAGCCGCGGGCCGCACGCGTCGCTGAACCACGTCTCGTTCGAGCTGCGCGGCCTGGAGGAGTACATGAGGGGGTCGGGCCGTCTCATGCGGGCCGGGCACCGGCCGCTGTGGGGGCCGGGCCGGCACGGCCCGGGCGACAACACCTTCACCTACTTCGCCGACCCGGCCGGCAACGTCATGGAGTACACGACCGAGCTGGCCCGGATCGAGGACGACGAGGCGTGGCGGCCGCGCCGCTTCGGCACCACGCCGGAGGAGCTCGACCAGTGGGGCACGGCCGGGCTGCTCACCGACGCGATGATCCCCGCGATGTACAACGACCCCGACGAGGGCCTGTGGCGGCCGTCGCCCGTCTGACGCCGTGACGGGTCACGCGGGCGGGCATTGACCATACGAAGAGTAATGCTATGGTTGCTTTCAGTTATGGAGGTGGTCATGGCCGTGCCGCGTCACGTGGCCTGTGTGATGGACGGGAACGGCCGCTGGGCCGCGCAGCGCTCGCTGCCGCGCACGGCGGGTCACGAGGCCGCCGAGGCCGCGGTGATGGACGTCATCGAGGCGGCGCGCTCCGCCGGCGTCACCTGGCTGAGCCTGTACGCCTTCTCCACGGAGAACTGGCGGCGCCCGGCCGGCGAGGTCGCCCTCCTCATGCGGCTCGTCCGCCGCGCCATCCGCAAGCACGCGCCGGTGCTGCACGCGCGCGGCGTCCGCTGCCGGTTCCTCGGCATGACCGACCCGCGCATCCCGGCCCCGCTGGTCCAGGACATCACCGACCTGATGACGCTCACCCGCGACAACCGGCGCATGACGCTCACCGTCGCGTTCGACCACGGCGGGCGGCGCGACATCGTGCAGGCCGCGCGGTCGCTGATCCGCTCGGCGACCCCGGCCGACCAGGTCACCGAGGCCAGCTTCGCCGAGCACCTGCCCTACCCCGACACGCCCGACGTCGACCTGGTCATCCGCACCTCCGGCGAGCAGCGCATCTCCAACTTCATGCTCTGGCAGGTGGCCTACGCCGAGTGGGTCTTCCCCCAGGTGCTGTGGCCCGACTTCCGCGCCGCCCACTTCTCCGAATGCCTCGACGCCTACCTGCGGCGCCAGCGCCGCTTCGGCGGCCTCCACCGGCCCACCACCATGTCAGGAGACGGTCCGCGATGACGACGCACCCCACCCCGCAGCAGGACACCGACGTCTTCGGGCCCGACTCCCTGCTCCGCCCCCTGGTCAACGAGGCGCGCTGGGGCCTCGCGGTGACCCGGGCGACCGTGCTGGAGGCCGCCCACCCGCAGATCGGCGCGGCGTTGATGGACAACTCCACGTTCCTGACGCATCCGTGGCGGCGCCTGCGCAACACCACGATGAGCTCGCGCCGCCTGCTCGACCCCGACCCGCGCGTACGCGACCGCGAGGCGGCCCGGCTCAACCGGCTGCACGGCCGCATGTCCGGCACCGACGCGCAGGGCCGCCCCTACGACGCGACCGACCCGGAGGCGCGCGCCTGGGTGGTGGCGACCCTGTTCGAGTCGACGGTGACGATGTGCCGGCTGAGCGGCGACGCGCTCGACGCCGAGGCGATGCGGCGGCTCTACGCCGAGCACCGCACGTTCCTGGCGCTGCTCGAAGGCGACGCCGGCCACCTGCCCGCCACGCTGCCGGAGTTCTGGTCCTACTACGACGACGTCATCGCCCACAAGCTGGAGAACAACGAGGCGGTCAACGTCATCGTCCACCGGCTGTTCGCGAACGTGCCCGCCCCGCCCGTGCTGCGCGGTCATCCCGCGCTGTGGACCGCGGGCCGGGCCGTGGCGGGCCCGGTGGCCGCCGCCATCACCATCGCCTCGCTCCCCGAGGCGTTCAGCCGGCGCCTCGCCCTGCCCGACCTGCCGGGCGCGCGCACCCTCATGCAGTCGGCGTACCTGGGCGCCGCCCTCGCCACCCGCTGCCTGCCGCGGAGCTGGACCCGGGTGGAGTTCTTCATGGGCCTGCTCGACCCGTCCGACGAGGCCGCGAGCCCCTGGCAGACGCTGCGCCGCCAGGCCGGCAAGGCCGCGGCCCTGGCCCGGCTGGTGGTGCCCGCCGGCGACGACGACGGGCAGGCGGTGGTCAGCTCGGCGGAGCGGTTCTTCACCGAGGTGCTCGACCAGACCGGCGACGGCTGCCTGCGCTGGCCCGACCTGGCGGCCATGGCCAGGGAGATCGCCACCCGGCTCGACCTGGGCGAGCAGGAGGAGGAGCGGCTGTTCCAGGCGTACGCGGCCTGGTGGCGCGAGCTGCAGACGGCGCTCGACCGCGACGGCGACGGCCGCGTCACCCGCGACGAGTACGCCGCCGCGGCCGCCCGCCTGCCCGGCTCCGGCCTCATCAGGATCGCCGACGTGCTGTTCGACGCCACCGACACCGACGACGACGGCGAGATCGACGCCGAGGAGTACCGCGACCTGTTCCGCACGGCCTTCCACCGCGACCTGGCCGCTGACGGCGGCCGCTGCTCGCGCGGCGCCTTCGTCCGGCACTTCGTCTCCTTCATGTCCGGGCAGCGGCACTCCGACGCCTGCGCCTCGCTGCTCACCCGCGGGTGAGCAGCGAGGCCACGAGCCGGCCGGGGCGCTCTACTCGTCGGTGGCGGTGGGGGCGAAGGCCGCCAGGGCGATGCCGAGGCCGCGCTGGTTCTGGCCCTGCGCCTTGGCGTCGGTGGAGTTGACCGAGTAGACGACCACGCGGCTCAGGTCGCGGGTCGCGCCGATGCCCGTCGAGCTGCCGTACCTGGCGCCGGTCTTGCCGTAGGCGAGGATGCCGCCGGGCAGGCGCAGCTCGGTCAGGCCGCTGGTGTAGTGGGCGTCCTCGCCGGTGCCGTACGTCTTCACCCGCGGCACGGTGAACATCGGCTGCAGCTGCCCGGCGGGCACGATCTTGCCGCCGAACAGCGCCTTGGTGAACGTCTCCAGGTCGGCAGCGGTGGTGATGAGGTCGCCCGAGGCCCAGGTGGAGGTCACCTCCATCTCGGTGACGTTCACCAGGCGCCGGCCGTCGTAGGCGAAGGAGCCGGGGAAGCCCTCGGGGACGACCTGGTAGCCCTGGTTGTGCCGGCCGCGGATCTTGACCGAGGTGCCGGGGTAGTAGCTGTGGCGCAGGCCGAGCGGGCGCAGGATGCGGGAGGCGACCTCGTCCTCGTAGGAGCGGCCGGTGACCCGCTCGATGAGCAGCCCGGCGACGAACGTGTTGATGTTGAGGTAGTGCTGCTGGGTGCCGGGGGTGAACTCGATGGGGTTGCGGACGGCCTGGCGCACGTACTCCTCGGGGGTGATGGTGTCGAAGCGGGCGGCGTAGACGGCCGCGAAGTCGCCCGGGGAGGCGGGGGCGGGCAGGCCGCTGGTGTGGTTCAGCACCTGGCCCAGCTTGACGGGCGGGTACGCGGCGGGCAGCAGGCCGGGCAGGCGGTCCTGGACGGTGTCGTCGAGCGAGAGGCGTCCTTCGGCGACGAGCTGCAGCACGACCGCCGTGGTGAACACCTTGGTCACGCTGCCCGCGCGGAACCTGGCCCCCTCCTCGGCCGGCCGCCTGGTCTTGAGGTCGGTCACGCCGGAGACCCCCCGCCACGAGCCGGCCGTCCCGCTCACCCGGACCTCGGCGGCGGTGGCGTCGGCGGCGGGCAGCCCGGCGATGCTGCTCGCCAGCGCCTGGTCGTTGATCGGCGGCACCTCCGCCACGGCGGCCTCGGCGGGGGCGGTGAGGACCAGGGCCGGGGCGAGGGCGGCCAGGGCGAGGGCGGCGGCGATACGGGTGCGCGTCATGGCGGAACTCCAGGTCGTGTGGTGGGACACCACTGATCCTGGCGGCCGGGCCCCCGTCCGCGGATCGCCGACGACGGCGATCTCGCGGCTCACTCCGCAGCGGGACCGGCTCCCTCCCGCGAGGGACCCGGCCGCCCGCGGACCCGGCTCAGCGTGGCGGGCGGGGAGTGTTCCGGGGTCCTTGAGGTCGGTGATGTCGATGCAGTACTCGCGGATGCCGCCGTCGGCGAGGCCGCGGCCGACGAACAACATCCAGCGGCGGCTGCCGTCGGCCAGGACGTACTCCATCTGGTACCGGCCGGTGGCGGCCGGCAGCTCGAGCTGCGCTTCGCCGGCCGCGGTGATCTCGCCGGTCAGCGCGGCCAGGTCGGTGGGCGCGAACCGGGCGCGCATCCGGCCGGCCTCGATCCAGGAGAAGCCGAGCAGCGTGTCCACCAGCCGCAGCAGCCGCCGGGTGTTGCGGTCGATCAGCTCCACGTCGGCCCGCCACTCGCCGACCGGCCGGTCCGGGGGCCGGGGCTTCAGGGGGTCGCGTCCTCCTCGACGCCGGCCTTCGAGGCGAGCCGGCGGCGCAGCCGCGACAGCCGGGCGATCTCGTCGTCGAGCGCGGCGAGCCGGCGCTCGACGACGCCGCTCGACGTGGCGCAGCCGGGCCCGCCGCGCGGCGGCAGCGTGTCGCCCTCCAGCAGGTGCAGCCGGTCGGCGCAGCCGCGCACGTCCTCCACGGTGAGCCCGAGCGACAGCAGCTCGCGGATGAGGCGCACCCTGGCCACCTCGCGCGGCCCGTACTCGCGCTGCCCGGCCGCCGTGCGCTCGGGCGGCGGCAGCAGCCCCCGCTGCTCGTAGAAGCGCAGCGCGCGGGGCGTGGTGCCCGCCGCTGCCGCCGCGTCGCCGATGCGCATGACGTCCTCCCGGTGCTCGCGCGGCCCCGGCGGTGCCGGCCCGGACCGCCGTCCCCCGATCATCTCCCGGAAACGGGCGGCGCGCGATCAGTCGGCGTGCAGGGCGGTCCTGAGGCCGGCCAGCGGGTCGGGCTGCGCGGGGCCATCCCGGCTTCGACGAGCTGGTCGGCCTGCTCCTGCGCTGCCTGCCCAGGCTGACGGAGGAGCGGCTGCGCGTCTTCGTCCTGCACGTGATCATGGTGCTGGCCGACGTCGAGCAGCGCCTCGACGAGCCGGCCTTCGACGACCGCGCGGCCGCCGCCGCCGTGGCGGACCTGCGCGCCACGGCCCTCGCCCTCCTCACCGCCCCGCTCCCCTGACCCCGGCCGGTTGACCCCGGGCGGTTGACCCCGGGCGGTGCGGCCTACGGCTCGACGACGACGGTCCCGAAGTGCCGTCCCTCGATCACCTCCTGGAAGGCGCGCGGCGCGTTCTCGATGCCCGCGATCCGGACGTGCGGGAAGGCGATCTCGCCCGCCCGCAGCCACCCGCCGTAGCGCCGCAGCCAGGCGGCGCGCAGCTCCTCGTCCAGGCCCTGGAAGGCCCGGAGCGTGACGCGCCGGAGGATGAGCCGGTAGGTGTCCAGCTCGACCGGCGACGTGCCGCCCCTCCCCTCGGCGGCGAGCTGGCCGGACAGCGCGCCCACCAGCACGAACCGCGCGCCCGGCCGGGCCGCGGCCACCGCCGCCCGGAGCTGGTCGCCGCCGACGTTGTCGAGCAGCACGTCGACGCCGTCCGGCGCGGCCTCGCCGAGCTGCTCGCCGATCGGGCCCGCGCCGCGGACCACGGCCGCGTCGTAGCCCAGCTCGGCGACCAGCCGGGCGGCCTTGTCCGGCGAGCCGGTGCTGCCGATCACCCGGCCCGCGCCGAGCAGCCGGGCGACCTGCCCGGCCAGCGAGCCGACCGCGCCGGCGGCTCCCGAGACGAACACCGTGTCCCCCGGCCTGACCTCGGCGTCCCTGGTCAGGGCCGCGTACGCGATCGCGCCCTGGCCGAGGTGCGCCACCGGGTCGGGCAGCGCGTCGCCTAGCGGCGTGACCTGGGCGGCCGGCACGACGGCGTACTCGCGCCAGCCCAGCCAGTGGGCGACCAGGTCGCCCGGGCGCGGCCCGCCGCCGTCGCCGCCGGGCGCCGCGACGACCTCGCCGACCGCCGGCCCGGGCAGCGGGTCGCCGGGACGCAGCGGCGGCACCGGCGTGTCCCGCACGCCGCCGCCGACCAGGGTGCGCAGCGCCGCGAAGACGTGGAAGAACCGGTTGCGCACCAGCACCTCGCCGGCGGCGGGCACGGGCATCGGGACCTCGGCGAGCGTGAAGTGCCGCGCCTCGGGCAGCCCCTCGGGCTGGGCGGCCAGCCGGACCTCTCTCGACACCTGCGGCAAGAACGACATGTGACTCTCTCCCATCAGGACGACCGCGAACGAGCGCGGCGACCCTAACCCCTGACCCGCGCGTCAAGGGCAAGCCGCGAGAGGAGCCGGCCCCGGCGACGGGCCGGAGCGCGGGCCGGCCGGTGTCAGGTCGCGGGGCGGGCGCGCAGCCGGAGGGCGGCCGGGTGCAGGGTCTTGGGCAGCGGGCGGTCCGGGCCCAGGGCGGGGCCCGCGGGGTGGAACTCGTACTGGCGCAGCAGCTCGTGCAGCGCGGCGGCGGCGAACTGGATGCCCAGCTCGGCCCCGGGGCAGCGGCCGGGGCCGTGCAGGAAGGGGGCGATCCACCAGTCCGCCTGGGCGCGGCCGTCCAGCCAGGCCTCGGGGGTGAAGGCGTCGGCGTAGCCGAGCTGCGGGTTCCGGTGATGGACGGCGAACGGGATCATGATCTCGGTGCCGGCGGGCAGGAGCGCGCCGTGCCACTCGACGGGGGCCGTCACGGTCCTGAGCGTGGTCGGGACCATGGGGTAGAGGCGCAGCGTGTCGCACACGCAGGCGGCGGTCAGCTCCTGGCCGCCGTCGTATGCCTCGGCCCGCACCCCGGCCGCGTGCCGGGGATGGCCGGCGAGCAGCGCCAGGGCGGGCCCGAGCACCGCGGCCTGGATGCCGTCGAGGGCCAGCAGCCAGGGCGGGACCTGGCCGGCCGGGCAGGTGCCGCGGGTCTGCGGCGCCGCCGCCATCAGGCCCGCCAGGCTGCCCTCGGCCGCCGCCGCGACATGGCGGCCGATGCCGGCGGTGTAGGTCCGGCGGTGCCGGCGGATGTGCCGGCCGCGCCAGGGACGCAGGCCCAGCCAGTTGGCCTCCCGGCGCAGCGCGCGCAGCGCCGCCAGGATCTCGAAGTCCTCCCGGGCGGCGTCGCCGAGCACCAGCCGCAGGGCCGCCCGGTCGTAGGCCGCGTACAGCCGGGCCCAGTCCACCTCGGCGGGGGCGTCGCCGCAGACGCCGGCCAGCTCCTCGGCCAGCACGGCGCGGAGGCGCGGGGCCAGGTCGTGCGGCACCCGGCCGGTCTGGAGCACCGCCTCGTTGAACCGGCGGCGGTCCTCGCGCAGCCGTCCCCGCGAGAGCAGGAGGCTGTCGGGCTGGGTGAGCCGCAGCCCCGTCCGCTTCTCCTTGGTGAGCGGGGAGAACACCGAGTCCGCGCCGGTCAGCACCCGCTTGATGTCGCCCTGCGACAGCAGCAGCAGGACGGTGCCCGTCGGCCCCCGCACGAGCACGGACCGCCCGCCGTAGCGGGTGCGCAGCCGCAGGCACAGGCGTTGCGCCCGGGCGTGCGTGTCGAGCCGGGCGAGCAGCCGCACCATGGCGGGCCGGGCGATGAAGGCGCCGCGGGCGAGCTGCGGCAGCGTGTAGACGGCGGAGAACCGCAGGCTCTCCAGCAGGGTGGCGCGGGGGACGTCGGGAGCCATCGGTTCCTCCGGACTGGGCTTCTCCCGGCTTGACCGGTTTCACCTGCGGGTATACCCATTCGTAGCCGACTCATTACTCTGTGCTAGGAGAGCCGTTGACGAAGGCCCGCGACCGGCTCGGCCCGCGGTGGGAGTGGCACCGCCTGCCGGCCCCGCTGCAACTGGTGGCACTGGCGCTGATGCGCCGCAGGCTGCGCCGCCACAACCTGCACGACACCCGCCCCGAGGGCGGCGAGCGCCCCCGCACCCCCTCCCCCGGCCGGCCGCGGCGCCGCAGCTACGACGGCTCCGGCTGCGACCCCGCCGACGCGGACATGGGCCGGGCCGGCACCCGCTTCGACCGCAACGCCCCGCTCGCCCTGACCCACCCCGACCCGCCGCACCGGCTGCTGTCCCCCAGCCCCCGCGAGGTGGCCGAGCGGCTGCTGACCAGGCGCGCCCTCGTCCCGGCCCCGAGCCTCAACCTGCTGGCCGCCGCCTGGGTGCAGTTCCAGACCCACGGCTGGTTCAGCCACGGCGACAACCCGTCCGCCGAGCCCTTCGAGGTGCCGGTCGCCGACGGCGACCCGTGGCACGAACGGCCCATGCGCGTCCGCAGGACCCGCTCCGACCCGGTGCCGCCCACCGAGCCCGGCGCGCCGCCCACCTTCCAGAACACCGTCACGCACTGGTGGGACGGCTCGCAGCTCTACGGCAGCTCTGAGGAGGTGTGCCGGTCGCTGCGCACCGGCGAGGACGGCACCATGATCCTGCGGGACGGCACGCTGCCCGAGGAGAGCGACCCCGCCCTCGCCGGCATCGACCTGACCGGCTTCAACGACAACTACTGGGTGGGCCTGTCGCTGCTGCACACCCTGTTCGCCAAGGAGCACAACGCCATCTGCGCGGGGCTGCGGGCGGTGTACCCGTCGTGGGACGACGAGCGGCTCTTCCAGACCGCGCGCCTGGTCAACACGGCCGTCATGGCGAAGATCCACACGGTGGAGTGGACCCCCGCCCTCCTCGCCACCCCCGCGCTCCGCACGGCCATGAACATGAACTGGGCGGGCCTGGTCGGCCCCCGCTTCCGCCGCCGGCACGGCCGGATCGGCAAGGGCGAGATCGTCTCCGGCATCCTCGGCTCCCCGACGGACCACCACGGCGCCCCGTACTCGATGACGGAGGAGTTCGTCGCCTGCTACCGCCTCCATCCGCTGATCCGCGACGACTACCCCATCAGCTCCCACCGCGACGGCTCCCCGATCACCACCGAAGGGCTGCTGGAGCTCCAGGGCCCGCACACCCGCGCGGCGGTCGCCCGCCACGGCATGTCCGACCTGCTCCACTCCTTCGGCGTCACCCCGCCCGGCGCGCTGACGCTGCACAACCACCCCAGCGCGCTGCGCGACCTGACCCGGGTCACCGGCGAGCGCGTCGACGTCGGCACCCTCGACCTCCTGCGCGACCGCGAGCGCGGCGTGCCCCGCTACAACGCCTTCCGCCGGATGCTCCGCAAGCGGCCGGTGACGTCGTTCGCCGAGCTGACCGGCGAACCGGCGGCGGCGCGGGAGGTCGAGGAGGTCTACGACGGCGACCTCGACCGCGTCGACACCCTCGTCGGGCTGCTGGCCGAGCCCAAGCCGGCGGGCTTCGCGCTCCCGGACACCGCCTTCCGCGTCTTCTTGCTCATGGCCTCTCGCCGCCTCAAGAGCGACCCGTTCTTCACCGACCTCTACACCCCGGAGGTCTACAGCCCGGAGGGGCTGGACTGGATCGACCGCACCGGCCTGACCGACGTGCTGCTCCGCCACCACCCCGAGCTCGCCCCCGCCCTCGCCGCCGCGCCCAGCCCCTTCGCGCCCTGGCGCGGCCCCTCTTGACGGCGGGCGAACTCGCCTGACGCGTCACACTCCGGCGGCCGGCGGCCTCTCAGGACACCGAGCACGCCGAGAACGAGGAGCCCGCATGTCCGTCGCCTACACCGTCACCGCCCTGGTGACCGCCGCCGCCAACGCCTTCTCCGGGTTCGCCGCCATGACCCGGCTCAAGCCGATCATGCGGGTGCTCGGGCCCGCGCTCGCCCGCGCGGGCGTGCCGGAGTCGTGGCTCGGCTGGCCGATCGGCGCGCTGAAGGCGCTGGGCGCGGCCGGGCTGGCGCTGGGGCTGCTCGGCGTGCCGCTGATCGGCACCGCCGCCGCGGCCGGGCTGGTGCTGTACTTCGTCTGCGCCCTCTACACGCACATCCGGGTGGGCGACCACTCGCCGACGTTCGCGCTGGCGGGCGTGTTCCTCGGCCTGGCCGTGGCGACGCTCGCGCTCGACCCCGCCCTGACGCTGGCCCCGGCCCGCTGACCGGCGCGCGGGACGAACCGATTCGACCGGGTGGCGTGAAAGTTTCACCGCGAGCGCCCGCTCCGGCCCGGGCGGCTCGCCCTGGCCAGCGGCGCGACGGGCGAAGGGCCCGGCACGCGCGCCGGTGACCGCCCCGGCGGCCTGCTCTTGACAGCCTCCGCAAGGTCATATTTGCTCCGCTGCACCATCACCTTCGTCCCGGCCCGGCCGGATCACAGCGGGCCCGTCACGGCGGCGATGTTAGCGCTAACATCAGTCCCGCGCCTCGGAGAGGACCGCCACATGTCCGACTTATCGCGAAGGCACCTGCTGAAGCTCAGCGCGGCCGGAGCCGGCGCCGTCCTGCTGCCGGCGCAGTGGACGGCCGCCGCGCGGGCCGACCCGGCGCCGCCCCCGGAGGTGCGGGCCGCCGGCGACCTGGCCCTGTGGTACGACGAGAGCGCCGGCACCGAATGGCTGCGCGCGCTGCCGATCGGCAACGGCCGCCTCGGCGCCATGGTGTTCGGCAACACCGACACCGAGCGGCTGCAGCTCAACGAGGACACGATCTGGGCCGGCGGCCCGTACGACCAGAGCAACCCGAAGGGCGCGGCGGCCCTCGGGCAGATCCGGCAGCTCGTCTTCCAGAACCAGTGGAGCCAGGCCCAGAGCCTCATCGACCAGAACATGCTCGGCGTCCCCGCCGGGCAGCTCGCCTACCAGCCCGTCGGCGACCTCCGGCTCACCTTCGGCAGCGGCGCCGGCGTCTCGGAGTACAGCCGCCTGCTCGACCTGACCACGGCCACCACGACGGTGTCGTACCTGCAGAACGGCGTGCGGTACCGGCGCGAGGCGCTCGCCAGCGCGCCCGACCAGGTGATCGCCGTGCGCCTGACCGCCGACCGGCCCGGCTCGATCACGTTCTCCGCGACCTTCGGCAGCCCCCAGCGGACGACCCGCTCCAGTCCGGACGGCACGACCGTCGCACTCGACGGGATCTCCGGCGACCAGCGGGGCCTGGCGGGCAAGGTGCGCTTCCAGGCGCTGGCCCGGGCCGTCGCGCAGGGCGGCAGCGTCAGCAGCTCCGGCGGTACGCTGCAGGTGACGGGCGCCGACAGCGTCACGGTGCTGATCTCCATCGGCTCCAGCTACGTCAACTACCAGGACGTCAGCGGCGACCACCAGGGCATCGCGCGGCGTCACCTCGACGCGGCCGCCGGCCGGGCCTACGACGACCTGCGCGCCCGGCACGTCGCCGACCACCAGCGGCTGTTCGGGCGCACGACGCTCGACCTCGGCCGCACGGCGGCGGCCGACCAGCCGACCGACGTGCGGATCGCGCAGCACGCGAGCACCGACGACCCGCAGTTCGCCGCGCTGCTGTTCCAGTACGGCCGCTACCTGCTGATCTCCTCCTCGCGTCCGGGCACGCAGCCGGCCAACCTCCAGGGCATCTGGAACGACTCGCTGACCCCGTCGTGGGACTCGAAGTACACGCTCAACGCCAACCTGCCGATGAACTACTGGCCGGCCGACACGACGAACCTGGCGGAGTGCTACGAGCCCGTGTTCCGGATGATCGGCGACCTCACGGTCACCGGCGCCCGCACGGCCCGGGCGGAGTACAACGCCGGCGGCTGGGTGACCCACCACAACACCGACGGCTGGCGGGCCTCGGCGGTCGTCGACTTCGCCGCGGCGGGCATGTGGCAGACCGGCGGCGCGTGGTTGTCGACGATGATCTGGGACCACTACCTGTTCACCGGCGACCTCGCCTTCCTGCGGCAGTACTACCCGGCGATGAAGGGGGCGGCGCAGTTCTTCCTGGAGACGCTGGTGCCGGAGCCGAGCCTGGGCTACCTGGTCACGAACCCGTCGAACTCCCCCGAGCTCAACCACCACTCGGGCGTCAGCGTGTGCGCCGGGCCGACGATGGACAACCAGATCCTGCGCGACCTGTTCAACGGCTGCGCCCAGGCGGCCCAGGCGCTCGGCGTGGACGCCGACTTCCGCACCCGCGTCCTGGCCGCCCGGGACCGGCTCGCGCCGATGAAGGTCGGCTCGCGCGGCAACATCCAGGAATGGCTCTACGACTGGGTCGAGACCGAGCAGAACCACCGGCACATCTCGCACCTGTACGGCCTGCACCCCAGCAACCAGATCACCAGGCGGGGCACCCCCGCCCTCTACTCGGCCGCCCGGCGCACGCTCGAACTGCGCGGTGACGACGGGACGGGCTGGTCGCTCGCCTGGAAGATCAACTACTGGGCGCGGATGGAGGAGGGCGGCCGGGCGCACACCCTGCTGCGCCTCCTGGTGACGACGGCCCGGCTCGCGCCGAACATGTTCGACCTGCACCCGCCGTTCCAGATCGACGGCAACTTCGGCGCCACGTCCGGCATCGCCGAGATGTTGCTGCACAGCCACAACGGCGAGCTGCACGTGCTGCCCGCGCTGCCCCCGGCCTGGCCGGGCGGCAGGGTCCAGGGCCTGCGGGGGCGCGGCGGCTACACCGTGGACGCCGCCTGGACCGCCGACGGGTCCGTCGAGATCCAGGTCACCTTCGACCGCGACGGCACGGTCAACGTGCGCAACCGGATCTTCGCCGGCACCTTCCAGGTGACCGACGCCGCGACCGGCGCCGCCGTCGAGGTCACCAGGCCCGAGGCCGACGTCGTCGCGCTGCCGGGCCGGGCCGGGCGCGCGTACCGGATGACCGGGTCGGGCGGCGCGGTGCCGCCCGCGTACGTGCGGATCGCGAACGCCGCGACCGGCCTCGTCCTGGACAGCGGCGGGAGCGTCGCCTCCGGCTCGAACCTCAAGCAGTGGGGCTGGAATGGCAGCGTGAACCTGCAGTGGCGGCTGGTGGACGCGGGCGGCGGCTGGTACCGCATCGAGAACCGCGCCAACGGCATGGTGGCCGACAGCTGGGGCAACGCCGCCAACGGCGCCAACGCCCGGCAGGCGGCCTGGAACGGCGGCGCCAACCAGCAGTGGCGGCTCAACAACCTGGGCAACGGCCGCTACCAGATCATCAACCGCGGCACCGGCACGGCGCTGGACGGCGCCGGCAGCACCACGGCCGGCTCGGCCACGCTCCTGTGGACGCCGAACTCCAGCCCCAACAACCAGTACACGATCACCGCCGTCTGACCCGAAAGGACCCCCCATGAACAGCCGGCGCAGACAGAAAGCCATGAGCGTCGTCGTGGCGCTCCTCGCGGTCGCGATGTCCCTGGTGGCCGGGCCCGCGGCCCGGGCGGCCGTCGGGATCACGATCAACGGCGGCTCCGGCGGCCGCACCTTCGACGGCGTGGGCGCGATCAGCGGCGGCGGCGGCAACAGCCGCCTGCTGGTCGACTACCCGGAGCCGCAGCGGTCGCAGATCCTCGACTACCTGTTCAAGCCGGGGTACGGCGCGGCGATGCAGATCCTGAAGGTGGAGATCGGCGGCGACACCAACTCCACCGACGGCGCCGAGCCGAGCCACCGGCACACCTCCGCCGACCTCGACTGCGACCGCGGCTACGAGTGGTGGCTGATGGAGCAGGCCAAGGCCCGCAACCCGAACATCAAGCTGGTCGGCCTGGCCTGGGGCGCGCCCGGCTGGCTGGGCGGCGGCAACTTCTGGTCCCAGGACACGATCAACTACCTGGTCGACTGGCTCGGCTGCGCGAAGAACAGCCACGGGCTGACCATCGACTACCTGGGCGGCTGGAACGAGAAGGGCCGCGACCTCACCTGGTACGTCAACCTCAACAAGGCGCTGGACTCCCGCGGCTTCGCCAACGTCAAGATCGTCGCCTCGGACGACTGGGGCTTCGGCGTCGCCGACGACGCGGCGGCCAACGCCGCCTTCCGCGACGCCGTGGACGTGTTCGGCTCCCACTACGTCTGCGGCTACCGCGGCCCCCAGACGAACTGCCCCAGCTCGACCACCGCGATCAACTCCGGCAAGGTCCTGTGGGCCAGCGAGAACGGCTCCGACGACTACAACGACGGCGCCAAGGCCCTGGCCAGGGGCATCAACCGCGACTACATCGACGGCCGGATGACCGCCTACATCAACTGGCCGCTCATCGCCGCGATCACCCCGAACCTGCCGTTCGCCACCATGGGCGTGGCCGTCGCGCCGCAGCCCTGGTCGGGGTACTACGCCGTCGGCAAGAGCGCCTGGGTGATGGCCCAGACCACGCAGGTCACCGCGCCGGGCTGGAGGTACCTGGACGCCTCCAGCGGCTACCTCGGCGGCAACCGCGCCAACGGCAGCTACGTGTCGCTGCGCTCGCCGACCGGCTCCGACTACAGCACGATCATCGAGACGATGGACGCCACTGCCGCCCAGACGCTGAACTTCACCGTGACGGGCGGGCTGTCCACCGGGCAGGTGCACGTGTGGGCGACCAACCTCAACTCCGGCAACGCCGCCGACCACTTCGTCCACACCGCCGACCTCACGCCCTCGAACGGGACCTTCTCCCTGACGGCGCAGCCGGGGTACGTGTACTCGATCACCACCACCACGGGCCAGGGCAAGGGCGCCGCCACCAGCCCGGCGCGCGGCTCGATGGCCCTGCCGTACGCGGACGACTTCGACTCCTACGCGGTGGGGCGCGAGGCGAAGTACCTGATGGACATGCAGGGCTCCTTCGAGGTCGTCGGCTGCGGCGGCGGGCGGCAGGGCCGGTGCGTGCGCCAGATGGCCCCGCGCCAGCCGATCCTGTGGACCGGCGGCTCCCACCCCTACGCGCTGCTCGGCGACACGGGGTGGAGCAACTACACCGTCTCCACCGACGTGCTGCTGGAGCAGAGCGGCTACGCCGAGCTGATCGGCCGGGCCGGCGCCCAGCACGCCTTCGGCCCGGAGGGGCTGAACGCCTACTACCTGCGGGTCAGCGACACCGGCGGCTGGCAGCTCCTGCGCAACAACATCGACAACGCGATGACGACGCTGCGCAGCGGCACGGTCGCCGCGCTCGGCACCGGCCGCTGGCACACCCTGACCCTCGCCTTCTCCGGCAGCGGCATCACGGCGAGCATCGACGGCGCCCAGGTGGCCACGGCCACCGACGGCACCTGGGGCGCGGGCCAGGTCGGCGTGGGCACGAGCATGACCGAGACCGCCCAGTTCGACAACCTGACGATCACCCCGGGCCAGGGCGGCGGCACCGGCAACGTGCTCCGCGGCCAGGCCAGCGGCCGGTGCGTGGACGTGCCGAACCAGTCGCAGGCCAACGGCACCCAGGTGGTGCTGTGGGACTGCAACGGCGGCGCGAACCAGCAGTGGGCCGCCACCAGCGCGGGCGAGCTGCGCGTCTACGGCAGCAAGTGCCTCGGCGTGGACGGGCAGGGCCGCGCCGTCATCGGGGACTGCACGGGCGGGGCGGCCCAGCGGTGGAGCCTCAACGCCGACGGCACCGTCACCGTCGCCCAGTCCGGGCAGTGCCTGGACGCCAACGGCGCCGGCACCGCCAACGGCACGCTCATCATCCTGTGGTCGTGCAACGGCGGCAGCAACCAGAAGTGGAGCCGCACCTGACTCCTGGGTAGTTTTCGCCAGGGTCGGCAGTAAGTTTCGGTCAGCCTGGCACGGGGGCGGTGCTCTCGCGGACGATCAGCTCGGTGCCCAGCTCGATCCGGTGCCGGGCCGGGAGCTCGCCCCGTGCCAGGCCGAGCAGCAGCTCCGTGGCGGTGGCGGCCATGTCGGTGAGCGGCTGGCGGACCGTGGTCAGCGGCGGGTTCATCCAGCGCACGACGGGCAGGTCGTCGAAGCCCACCACGCTGAGCTCGTCCGGGATGCGCAGGCCGAGCCGGTAGGCGGCCCGGTAGACGCCGGCGGCCTGGCCGTCGTTGCAGGTGAAGATGGCCGTCGGCGGGTCGGGCAGCCGCAGCAGGCGCTCGGCCTCGGCCAGCCCGCCCGCGACGAGGAAGTCGCCCCGGCCGATCAGCGCGGGGTCGGCGGGGACGCCGGCCAGGTCGAGGGCGCTGCGGTAGCCGTCGAGGCGGGCCCGGCTGGGCAGGGCGCGGTCGGGCCCGGCGATGGCGGCGATGCGCCGGTGGCCGAGGCCGAGCAGGTGGCGGGTGGCCATGAGCCCGCCGTTCCAGTTGTTCGCGCCCACCGAGGGCACCCGCGGCGACGGGTCGTCCTCGGGGTCGAGCAGGACGAGCGGGATGCGGCGGGTCGCGAGCTGGTCGCGCTGCGCCTCGGTCAGGCTGGAGAACACCGCGATCACGCCGGTGGGACGGCGGCCGAGCACCCCTTCGATCCAGCCCTCGCCCGCGGTGCCCGGATGCGGCGGCTGCGACAGCACCACGGCCAGGCGGTGCTCGCGGGCCACCCGCTCGACCCCTTTGGCGATCTCGGTGAGGTATTCGCCGTCCATCGCGTGGAAGGCCAGCTCCACCAGGGGCGCGGCGGCGGCGCGGCGGCGGCGCGGCCGGTAGCCGTGCTCGCGGATGAGCCCTTCGATCAGGGCGCGGGTGCCGGCTCCCACCTGGGCCCGGCCGTTGACGACCTTCGACACGGTGGCGATGGAGACCTGGGCCAGTTCGGCGAGCTGGGCGATGGTCAACGGCTGGGGCGTGCCGCCGCCGTCGTCGTCGGAGGGGCCTTCGGCCGTGCTCATGGCGGCAGTCTAACCAGCGGCTCACCCGGGCCGGTGTCCTCCGCGTTTCGACAAGCTTCCAGTCAAGTTCTTGACGAGTTTCAGAGATCGCACATATGGTCCGGCATTAACGATCGGAACTTTGGCCGAAAGTTTCGGAGCCAATGTTAGAAAGAGATCGCCCGTGAAGCTTCGTACAGCCACCTCCGCCGCACTGGTCGCGGCTCTGGCCCTGACGGCGGCCGCCTGCGGTGGCGGCGGTTCGGCCCAGCCGGCCGGGGACGGCAAGTCGTTCGAGTTCTGGTCGTTCAGCGGCATCAACCAGAAACAGGCCGTGGAGGACTACAAGAAGGTCAAGCCGGACGTCCAGGTCAAGCTGACCGAGGTGGGCGGCTCGACCGAGACCGCGCAGGCGCTGACCACCGCGCTGGCCGGCGGCAAGGTGCCCGACCTGGTGCTGATCCAGGGCGACGACCTGCCCAAGTTCGTGCAGCAGCCGCAGAACTTCCAGGACCTGCGCCAGTACGGCGCCGACAAGATCAAGGGCGACTACCTGGACTGGGTGATCAGCCAGTCCACCGCCAAGTCCGGCGAGATCATCGGCATCCCCACCGACGTCGGCGGCATGGCGGTGGCCTACCGCACCGACCTGTTCAAGCAGGCCGGGCTGCCCACCGACCGCGAGGAGGTGAGCAAGCTGTGGCCGACCTGGGACGCCTTCATCGAGACCGGCAAGAAGTACACCGCCGCGACCGGCAAGGCGTTCGTCGACAACGCCGCCACCAGCGTCTTCTACCAGGCCGTCAACCAGGGGCCGCAGAAGTACTACGACCCGGCCGGCAACCTCGTCTACACCACCAGCCCGCAGGTCAAGACGGCCTTCGACCTCGCGATCAAGACCGCGCAGGCGGGCATCACCGCCCGGCTGAGCTCGTTCGAGGACGGCTGGAGCGCGGCGATGGGCAAGGGCGACTACGCGGTCATCTCCGCGCCGTCGTGGCTGCTGGAGCAGATCCGCAACAACGCCCCGGCCACCAAGGGCAAGTGGGACGTGGCCAAGATCCCCGGCGGGTCGGGCAACTGGGGCGGCAGCTACCTGGCCATCCCCAAGGGCGCGGCCAACCCGAAGGCGGCCTGGGACTACATCGCCGCGATGCAGTCGCCGCAGGGCCAGCTGGAGCACTTCCTCAAGTCCGGCGCGCTGCCCACCACCCCGTCGGTGTACCAGGACGCGAAACTGCTCGGCCGCAAGGATCCGTTCTTCTCCGACGCGCCGGTCGGGAAGATCTACACCGACTCGCTGCTCGGCCTCAAGCCGTTCCTGATCGGGCCGGACAGCGCCGCCATCGGCCAGGAGTTCCTGAACGCGATCACCGACGTCGAGCAGGGCAAGGGCGATCCGGCCAAGGCGTGGGACACCGCGCTGGCCAACATCAAGACCGCGATCGGCTCGTGAGGTGTCGGCGACGCTGAGCAGGCCGCGGTCGCTGCCCGCGGCCACGGCGCGGGTGCGCCACAGCCTGCCCGAACGGCTGGCCCCCTACGCCTACATCGCCCCGTTCTTCCTCATCTTCGCCGTGTTCGGGCTGGTGCCGCTGCTGTTCACGTTCTACGTGGCGCTGTTCGACTGGAACCCGATCGGCGAGCACGTCTTCGTCGGCGCGGGCAACTTCAACCGGCTGCTGGCCGACACCCGGTTCTGGAACGCGGCCTGGAACACCATCAGCATCTGGCTGCTGTCCACGGTGCCGCAGCTGGTGCTGGCGCTGGGGCTGGCGCACCTGCTCAACCACGCCCGGCTGCGGCTGGCGGTGTGGTGGCGGATGTCGATGCTGGTGCCCTACATCACCTCGGTGGCGGCCACCACGATCGTCTTCGCGCAGATGTTCGACCGTGACTACGGCCTGCTCAACTGGCTGCTCGGGCTGGTCGGGGCGGGCCCGATCGACTTCCTGCAGTCCGGCTGGACCAGCCACCTGATGATCGCGGTGATGGTGACCTGGCGCTGGTTCGGCTACACCACCCTGCTGTACCTGGCCTCGCTGCAGGCCGTGCCGCGCACCGTCTACGAGGCCGCGGCCGTGGACGGCGCGGGCGCCTGGAAGCAGTTCCGGCACATCTCCATCCCCTCACTGCGGCCGGTCATCGTCTTCACCATCGTCACCTCCACCATCGGAGGTCTGCAGGTCTTCACCGAGCCGCTGCTGGTCACCACCACCTCGCCGCTGACCTGCGGCGCGGTGCGGCAGTGCCAGACGCTCACGTTGTTCCTGTACGAGCAGGGGTTCGGCCGGTTCCAGTTCGGCTACGGCGCCGCGATCGGCGTGGCGCTGTTCGTGCTGATCATCGCGATCGCGTCGCTGAACTACGTGCTGTCCACCCGGATCCGCCCGGAGCGAGGATGAACAAGGCCAATCGGGTCCGCTGGTGGACCTACCTGCTGCTGGCCGTGGCGGCGCTGGCGTGCGTGTTCCCGCTGTACTGGATGTTCGTGGTGGCCAGCACCGACACCGCGACGGCCACCCGGATGCCGCCGGAGATCGTGCCCGGCGGGAACTTCATGCACCTGGCCGGGCTCGTGGTCTCGACCGTGCCGTTCATCCGCGCGATCGGCAACAGCCTGCTGGTGGCCGGCTCGATCGGGATCGGGCACGCGGTGCTGTGCTCGCTGGCCGGGTTCGCCTTCGCCAAGCTGCGCTTCCCCGGCCGGAACGCGCTGTTCCTGGTGGTGGTGCTGACCATGACGGTGCCGACACAGCTCGCGGTGATCCCCCAATACATGATCATCTCGTGGCTGGGGTGGGTGGACACCTTGCAGGCGCTCATCGTGCCGGGGCTGGCCAGCGCGTTCGGCATCTTCTGGATGCGCCAGCACCTGGCCACCACGCTCAGCGACGAGATCCTCCAGGCCGCCCGGATCGACGGGGCGGGCACCTGGCAGATCTTCTGGCGGGTGGCGTTCCCGCTGGTGCGGCCCGCCGCGTTCGTGCTCGGGCTGCTCGGGTTCGTCACCGCGTGGAACGACTTCCTGTGGCCGTTCATCGTGCTGAAGTCGCCGGAGATGTACACCGCGCAGATCGCGATCAAGGCGTTGCAGAACAACTACGTGGTGGATCTCGGGCTGGCGATGTCGGGGTCGTTCCTGGCCACGTTGCCGCTGCTGGTGCTGTTCGTCTTCGTCGGCAGGCGCATGGTCGCCGGGATCATGGACGGCGCCTTCAAGGGCTGAGCCGCGGACCACCAGGGACGGAGGTACCACCACCCAGGGACCCAGGGACCCACGAACCATCCGATCGATCCGGCGGGCCGGACGAGGCCGCCGGGGCCGGCACGTCAAAGGAGTTCCCGCATGTCCTTCTTATCGGATCAGCCCGGTTCGCGCCCCTACCGTGACGGCAGACGCCGGCTCCTCACGGCGATCACCGCCGGGGTCCTGGCCATCACGGCGACGGCGCCGCTGCCGGCCGCGACGGCGCGAGCGGCGGCGGACGCGCCGTGGCTGACCGTCTCCGCCGAGGGTTTCGTGTCGTTCAGCGTGCCGGCCGCCGCCGTCGAAGCCGGCGTGGGCCAGGTGTCGCAGCTCAACGTCGAGGGCAACTTCGGCCCCTCCGCCGCCTGGGCCGACTACGGCCTGACCCGCCGCGGCGACGTCTGGACGGGCGCCATCGGGCCGCTCAAGCCCGGGCTGTACTCGTACCAGGTCACCGGCGACGACACCAAGGGCCTCAAGGACCCCACGAACAGCACCGGCGTGGCGTCCAAGCCGCTGTGGAGCACCTTCCTCGTGCCCGGCGAGGCGACGCAACTGCTGGCCGACGCGCCGGAGGGGCAGGGCGGCAAGGTCGAGACGCTGACCTACCGCAGCGGGAACGAGCAGCGCACGGCCCGGGTGTGGACGCCGCCGGGGTACCGGGCCCAGGGCCCCGAGCGCTACCCCGTGCTGTACCTGCGGTCCGGCGCCGGCGTGAGCGCCACCGACTGGCTCGACCTCGGCCGGGCCAAGCAGATCCTCGACAACCTGTCGCTGCGCAAAGCCGTCAAGCCGATGGTCGTCGTGATGGGGGACGGGACCGGTGACGCAGCCGCCGACGCCGCCGCCGGCGGGGCAGGCAGCGGAGCCGGCGGCGACCAGGAGCTGCCCGAGCTGCGCAAGGCGGTCGCGGACCGCTACCGCGTCCACCGCGACCCGGCGCACCAGGCCATCGCCGGCGTCGCCGAAGGCGGGACGCAGGCGCTGCGCGCCGCGCTGAGCCGCCCGCACGACTTCGCCTACGCGGGCTCGTTCTCCGGTCTCCTGACGGACGCCGGCGCCCGGCCGGACGCCGCCGCCGGCCGGCACCTCAAGCTGCTGCGGCTGTACACGGGCAACGTGACGGACCCCGCGTACAACGCCACCGTCCGGCTGACGAAGGCGCTGGACCGCGCCCGCGTCCCCTACGAGTTCGACGGGGTCAACCCCGACGCCGGCGCGAACTGGAACGCCTGGCGGGAGAACCTCATCGACTTCGCGCCCCGGCTGTTCCGCGAGGTGCGGGAGCACGGCCCGAGCGCCGGCCACGGGCGGCTGAAGGGCGAGTTCAAGCCGCCGGCCCCCGGCACCACGCCGACGCCGTTCGTGACCGAGGACGGCTTCGTCACCTTCGAGACCACCACCGACCTCAAGGACGCCCAGCACGTCAAGGTGTGGGCGAACTGGGCTCCCAACGGCAGCTGGCTGCGCATCCCGATGACCCGCGCCGGCGACCGGTGGCGGCTCACCGCAGGACCCCTCGACCCGTGGTTCTACTACTACCAGTGGATCGTGGACGGCGTCTCCGCCAAGGACGTGTCGAACCCGACGAAGGTGACCTCCGAGCCGAACTGGAGCAGCTTCTTCGTCGCCGGTGAGCGCTCGCGCCTGCTCTCGGACGTCCCCGCCGGCAAGGGCGGCAAGGTGGAGAGCCTGACGTACCACAGCAACGTGGCCGGCGCCGACCGGACGGCGCTCGTGTGGACCCCGCCGGGCTACGA
This sequence comes from Actinomadura luzonensis, assembly GCF_022664455.2. Taxonomy (NCBI): domain Bacteria; kingdom Bacillati; phylum Actinomycetota; class Actinomycetes; order Streptosporangiales; family Thermomonosporaceae; genus Actinomadura; species Actinomadura luzonensis. Next base: position 481,047 of record NZ_JAKRKC020000002.1, on the reverse strand, counting down.
CCCCGGCCGCGCGCAGCCGTACCCCGTCTTCTACCTCCAGCACGGCGGCGGCCAGAACTACACGGACTGGGTCGAGATGGGCCGCGCCAAGCAGATCCTCGACCACCGCTTCCTCGACGGCGACCTGGTGCCGATGGTGGTCGTCATGGGCAACGGCAACGTCCCCGACTTCAACAAGGAGCTGCTGGAGAACATCGTGCCGGCGGTCCAGGCCCGCTACCACATCTCCGACGACCCGGCCCAGCAGGCCCTCGCCGGGCTCTCCATGGGCGGCGGGCAGACGTTCTCGATGCTCAAGGCGCATCCGGGCCGGTTCGGCTACGTGGCGGTGTTCTCCGCCGGGTTCGGCAGCGGCGCCGGCGTCGACGCGGCGGCGATCAACAACGGGACCAAGCTGCTGCGCCTGTACGTCGGCGACCGGACCGACTTCGTCTACCCGTCGTTCATGGCCTCCCTGACCACCCTGGACAGCCTCGGGATCCGGTACGAGTTCGACGGCCCCACCCCCGGGCCGCACGGCTGGGACGTGTGGCAGAAGAACCTCATCGACCTGACGCCGCGCCTGTTCAAGCGCTAGCCCCGTTTTCCGCACGTGCGGGTGTTTGAAGATCGCGGGGTTGCTGTGGTGATCGTCATCACGGTAGGACGTGGCGGGTGAGACAGCATGCGCAGTGGGGCCAGGCCAGTGTCGAGAAGATGCTCGGAGCATTACCGGTGATCGCGGGGTTCTGCTCGCGGCTGCGGATTCGGGAGCTGGTGGATGCGGCCTGCCCGGTGCGTGATGTCGCGCAGCTGACTCATGGTCAGGTGATCGAGGTGCTGGTGGCCAACCGGCTGACCTCGCCCGCGCCGCTGGTGCACGTGCAGGACTGGGCGCGCGCCTGGGCGGTGGGTGAGGCGTTCGGGACCGATGCCGAACTGCTCAACGATGACCGGATCGGCCGCGCGCTGGATGCCATCGCCCCGCATCTGGACCAGCTGGCCGGGTCGGTCGGGCTGGCCGCGATCGAGGCGTTCGGCATCGAGGTGACCCGCCTGCACTGGGACATGACCTCGATCTCGCTGCACGGCGACTACCCCCAGCCCGAGCCCGGATACGCGACGCCGCGTTTTGGTCACCCCAAGGACCGGCGGCCGGACCTGAAGCAGGTCCAGGCCGGGATCGCGGTGGCCGCTGATGGCGCGATCCCGGTCTTCCACCGCGCCTACGACGGCGCGGCCGGTGAGGTCGGGCAGGTCATCGGCGCCATGCAGGGCCTGCAGAAGCTGGCCGGCCCGCACCGCATGCTCATGATCGGCGATTCCAAGCTGATCTCGTATGCCAACCTGGCCGCCATGGACAGGGCGGGGGTGTCCTTCATCGCGCCGGCCTCCAAGCAGTACGTCAGCGCCGCGGCCCTGGCCGGTCAGAAGCTCGCCGACGCGACCCGGGTGGACTACGTCGCCGCCCGGGACGAGCGCAAGAGCGCCGACCGGCGCGGCCTCTGGCACGTGCACGAGGACGACGCCATGACGCTGGCCGGGCCGCGCAAGAAGGACCCGATCCTGACGCTGCGGCGCATCTTCGTGCACTCCTCCGCCCGCGCCCAGGCCGCCGCCACCGCCCGGGCCAAGAAACTCGATCGCGCCCGCGACGACCTGGCCCGGCTGGAACGCGGCCTGGGCAGCCGCCACTACCCCACCGAGCAGGCCGTCGCCGACCGCCTCGCCGCGATCGGCCGCGACCGCCGGGTCAGCCCCTACCTGACCGCCCAGGCCGGCACCGACCCCGACACCGGCAAACCCACCCTGGTCTGGCACTTCGACCAGAGCGCGATCGACGCCGACGCCGCCACCGACGGCTGGTACGCCCTGCTCACCAACCTGCCCCCCGAGGCCGCCGACGCCGAACAGGTGCTGCGCCACTACAAAGGCCAAGAAGCCGTCGAACGCCGCTACCAGGCCTTCAAAGGCCCGCTGGCCGTCACCCAGCTGTATCTGAAGAACAACCGCCGCATCCACGCACTGATCACCGTCATCTGCCTGGCCCTGCTCATCTTCTGCCTGATCGAACGCCAGGCCCGCCAGGCCCTCACCGCCCGCGGCCAGACCAAGGTCAACGGCCTGTACGCCGGACGGCCCGCGATCCCCACCGGCAGGCTCATCCTCGACGCGCTGGCCGGTATCCGGCTGATCCCGGGCACCGGCCAGTCACCCCCGACCATCCCGCAACCCACCGACCTCCAACTCCATCTCCTGGACCTCCTCGACATCGATCCACGAGACCTCCGCTGAAGATCACGCACGTGCGGAAAACGGGGCTAGCCGCACCCGCTCACCACTTCCACATGCCCACGCGGACCGGCACCCCCGGCGAGGCGTGGAGCAGCGCCGGACCGGTGGGGGCCGGCAGCCCGGCCGCCTGGACCACATCCTGGTCCAGGCGGCCGAGGCGGGCGTGGCGCAGCGGCCACGGCGGGTGCTCGACCTCCGCCGCGGCCAGCCGCCCGGCCACGAGCGTGAACAGCCGGTACCGGGCGGTCAGGAAGTGCGCCAGCGGGTCCCGTTCGTCCTCGGCCAGCGGCGGGCCGAGCTCCACGTCCGCGTCGCACCGCGCCCCCTCCTTGCCCGGGAAGCGCCGGCCGCACCGGTAGCGGACCCGGCCGTCGCCGGCCTCCACCGACATGCCGGACCAGAAGTACGGCAGCGCGTACGCGGCCCGGCCGCCGAGGACCGCGGGCAGGCGGGCGGCGTCCAGGGACAGGAACCAGATGCCGGTGCGTCCCCGGGCGTCCCGGGCGTAGGTCCGCAGGTTCGTCTCCGGGAACGCCGACAACCACGGCAGGGCCGGGACGCCCGGCGGCCGCACCCCGCGCATGAGGAACGGCGTCAGCCCCACCCACGCCGCGCCGTCGAAGGTCTCGGCCGTGAGCTGCTCCGGCAGCAGCGCCTGCACGCGCTCGGCCGGGTAACGCCAGTGGATGAAGGTCATCCGGGTCCACTGGTGGTACATGACGGGCAGGCTGACCCGGGGCGACGGCGGCGCTTCCACCCGAGGCCCCTGCCCCCGGCCGCCGCCCGCACTCCCCTCGCCGGCCCGCCCTCGATGCCGGGCTCTCTCGCGGCGCGGCGGCCGCCGCCGTCCCGGAGGGCCGCCTGCCTGCATGGACGCCGACGGCCGGGGTAGCCCGTAGCGCATGAGCACTCCCGACGAGAACGACGCCAAGACCGACACCAGGCCGCTGCTGGACGCGGCCCAGGAGGACGAGAAGGAGAACCGCCAGGCCGCGGGCGAGCCGCGGCACGCGGGCCAGGTCGCGATGGAGCAGGCACTGAGGGAGTCGGGCCGCACGGCCGAGGATCTCACCTCGGCCGGGGACGAGGACGGCGAGCGGGCGGAGTGACTGAAAGCCTTCCTGGCGGGCAACCGTCAGCGCATGGTCCGTAATCTACTCAGAGGCGCGGCGGGCGGCGCGGTCGCGACGGCGGTCATGAGCCTGGTCATGGTCGCCGGCAGCCGTACGGGGCTCATGCCCGACCAGCCGCCCAAGCGCATCGCACGCGCGGCACTCCCGGGACACCGGCATCGGCCCAAGCCAGGGGAAGGGGTGGCGGGCGCGCTGGCCCACTTCGGGTTCGGCATGACCGCCGGCTCCCTGTACGGGCTGCTGACCCGGGGACGGCGCATCCCGGCCCCCGTCGGAGTCGGCTACGCGCTGGCGATCTGGGTCTCCAGCTATCAGGGCTGGGTGCCGAAGCTCGGCATCCTGCCACCCGCCGCCGAGGACCGGCCCGGACGCCAGGCCGTCATGGTCGCGGGACACCTCGCGTACGGCCTGACCCTGGCCACGGTCCTGAACCGCCTCAGCACCCGAGCCGCCAAGCGCACAGGGCACGAGGACACCACCTCCGCCTGAGCCCAAGGCAACGCGAGCCTGCGCTCGGCCGCCTCCCCGCGCCCCGCGCGGCGGGGCGGATCGGCCGATGGGCCCGGGGCCGTGGCGGGGCGGGGGTCAGGCGGGCCGGCGGTCCTGCTGCTGCCGGACCAGTTCCTCAACCGCGCTGGGCAGCGTCGTCTCGAAGTCGATCAGCTTCGCCCACGTGGGCGTCACCACGACCCGGACCATGCCCTCGTGGTAGAGGGAGCGCACCCCCGCCTCCCACTCCACCCGCTGTTCGGGCGTCATCTCGTAGGTGCTGGTGGCCTGGAGGAACTCGTCCGGGATGCCGTCCACCGGGTCCAGCTCGGCCCGGCCGCGGATGAGCAGGATCTTGGGCGGGTGCGTCTCGGTGTCGATGGTCAGGGCGACCACCGGGTTGGCGCGCAGGGCCGGAAGCTTCGGGGCGTTCTTGGGGGTGCACATGACGATCTCGGCGCCGTTCCAGGCGAAGATGATCGGGATGTTGCGCGGCGTGCCGTCCTTGGCGACGTAGGCCAGGCGGATCACGTCGCGGGCGAGCAGCTCGCGGCTGAGCGGCCGGCTCAGGACGTCGGCCACCTCGTCCGGTTTCATGGTCTTTCCTTCCTAGAATCGGTCCGGGTGTCAGCCGAGCTGCTGGGCGAGGCCGACGATGATGCCCTCCGGGCCGCGGACGTAGCAGAGCAGGTAGCTGTCCTCGTACCGCTCCAGCGTGCCGACGAGCTCGGCGCCGTGGCGGCGCAGGCGGACGACGACGTCGTCGATGTCGTCGACGGCGAACATGACGCGGCGGATGCCCAGCGTGTTCACCGGCGCGTCCTCCGGCACGGCCCTGACGGCCTTCGGCGTGTGGAACTTCGTCAGCTCGATCCCGCCGTCGCCGCCCGGGACGCGTAACATGGCGACCTCCTGGCGGACCCCGTCGAGCCCGATGACGCGTTCCGCCCAGCGCCCCTCGATCGGCGACCGGCCCTCCAGCTTCAGGCCGAGCTCGACGAAGAACGCGATGACGGCGTCAAGGTCCTCGACGACGATGAGGACGTTGTCCATCCGCTGCACGCTCACCCGGTTACCTCCCGCGTTGCCCGCGGCGCCCTGCGCGCCGCCGGATCCACCTTGGCCCGGGAGCGGGCCGCCCGGCAGATGCGAATGTCATCATGCGGGCGGTGAATTTCACCGCCCGCCGGGGGCGGCGGCGGTCGGAGGACGACGGTCAGAGGATGAAGGTGAACAGCGGCGAGCCCGGGGGGATGCGCTCCACCGTGAGCGGGCCGGCCTTCATCCGGAACAGCAGGTCGTCCAGGTCGCCGGCCTGCTCCAGCTCGATGCCGACGAGCGCCGGGCCGGTCTCGCGGTTGTTCTTCTTGACGTACTCGAAGGCGATGATGTCCTCGCCCTCGCCCAGGACCTCGTCCAGGAAGTGCCGCAGCGCGCCGGGGCGCTGCGGGAAGGTCACCAGGAAGTAGTGCCGCAGCCCGATGTGCACGAGCGAACGCTCCAGCACCTCGTTGTAGCGGCTGACGTCGTTGTTGCCGCCCGACACCACGCACACCACCGGCCCGCCGCCGGAGGCGCCGGACAGCAGCTCGCGGGCCGCCGCGCCGGCGAGGGCTCCGGCGGGTTCGGCGATGATGCCGTCGCTCTGGTAGAGGTCGAGCATCTCGGTGCACACGGCGCCCTCGTCGACCGCGACGACCTCGTCGACCAGGTCTCTGACCAGGGGGAAGGTGGCCTCGCCGACGCGTCCGACGGCGGCGCCGTCCACGAAGGTGTCGAGCTCGGGCAGCGCGGTCGGGCCGCCGTGGTCGAGGGCGGCGCGCATGCTGGCCGCCCCGGCGGGCTCGGCCCCGACGATGCGGGTGGCGGGCGCGTGCTCGCGCAGCCAGACGGCGACGCCGCTGATCAGGCCGCCGCCGCCGACCGGGACGACCACGGTGTGCGGCGCCTGCCCGCACTGCGCCAGGATCTCCAGGCCGACGGTGCCCTGCCCGGCCATCGTCCGGGCGTCGTCGAACGGGTGCACGTAGACCGCGCCGGTGCGCTCGCTGTCGGCGTGCGCGGCGTGGCTCGCCTCGTCGTAGGTGCCGCCGGCGACGACGATCTCGACCCGGTCGCCGCCGAGCGCGGCGATGCGCCCGCGCTTCTGCCGGGGCGTGGTGGACGGGACGTACACGCGGCCGCTGATGCCGAGGCGGGCGCACGCGAACGCGACGCCCTGCCCGTGGTTGCCGGCGCTCGCGCAGACCACGCCGCGCCGCCGCTCCTCGTCGGTGAGCGAGGCGATCAGGTTGAACGCCCCCCGCACCTTGTACGAGCGGCAGACCTGCGCGTCCTCGCGCTTGAGCAGCACCTGGCCGCCGAGCAGCCCGGACAGCCGCTCGTTCGGCTCCAGCGCGGTACGGCGCACCACCGGCCGCAGCCGTTCGGCCGCCTGGCCGATCATGGCGGCGGTGAGGCGGTCGGTCATGCGTTCTCCTGCACGTAGTGGTGAAAGAACGGATGGTAGCAAGGCCCGGAGGCGGTGGTGGCCGCCCGCGCGGACGGGCGGGGATAAGCGGCGCCGCTCTGGATAGACAAGGTCTATGGCAAGATCTGCGCTGGTCGTCATCGACATGCTCAACCCGTACGATCATCAGGACGCCGAGCGGCTCACCCCGCAGGTGGAGGCGGTGGTCGAGCCGCTGGCGAAGCTGGTCGCGCGCGCCCGCGAGCGGGACGACGTGGAGCTGGTGTACGTCAACGACAACTACGGGGACTTCTCCGCGGACCGGCACGAGATCGAGAAGCGGGCGCTGCGGGGCCGGCGCCCGGACCTGGTGAAGCCGATCCTGCCGCCCGCCGACTGCGCCTTCCTGCCGAAGGTCCGGCACAGCGCCTTCTTCGGCACGTCCCTCGAGTACCTGCTGTCCCATCTGGAGATCGGGACGGTGGTGCTGGCCGGGCAGGTGACGGAGCAGTGCGTGCTGTACAGCGCGCTGGACGCGTACGTGCGCCACTACGACCTGGCCGTGCCGTCGGACTGCGTGGCCTGCATCGACGAGGAGCTGGGCCGGGCGGCGATGCGCATGATGGAGCGCAACATGTCCGCGCGCCTGGCCCCGTCGCGGGACTTCTTCACCGGGTGAGGCCGAGCGGCGGAGCGGTTCTTTCGGGCTGCTTACGGCTTGCGGCGCGCTCTCCGCCCGGGCGGTGATCCGGCGCATCATGGCGATCGTCATCACCAAGAGAAGGGCTCACTGCGATGGGACTTCATCGGGTCGCCGCGGTTGCGGGGGTCGGCTGCGGGCTGCTGCTCGTCGTGAACGCGGCACGGCGGGGCGGGCTGGTGCCGGAGACCGCCTTCACGCACGCCGTCGCGCCGTTCGGGGCGCTGACGGGGCTGCTCGCCGTCACCGGGATCTACCTGGCCGTCCGGCACCGGGCCGGCACGCTGGGGCTGGTCGGGTACGTGCTCAACTCGGCCGGGCTGGCCGGGGCGTTCGCGGTCGAGTACATCCTGCACTACGTGTTCCCGTACCTGGGCGGGGGCACGGTGGCCGCGCTGCTGGCCGGGGCGACGGGGACGGCGTTCCTGGTCACGTCGGCCGTGCTGGTGACCGGGGTGGTGGTCTTCGGGGTGGCCGCCGCGCGGAGCGGGCGGATGCCGGTCGTGGCGGCCGGGTTGTACGTGGCGGGGATGCTGCCCGGGTCGTTGCGGAACCTGGTGCCGGAGCCGGTGTACCTGGGCGGGCTGGTCGTGGCGGCGGCCGGGGTCGTGTGGATGTCGGTACGGTTCTGGAGCACGGAAGCGGGACCGGGCGCGGCCGGGAGGGACGCGGCCGGCGGGGTCGTCACGCTGCACCCGTGAACCGCGAGCGCGCCGGCCAGGGCGGCCACGTGGACGGACGACAGAACGCCGGTGGAACGCCGGTGGAACGCGGTGGCACGCCTCTCCGGGTGACTGGCTTTGTCGTGTTCCGGAGGGCTTCGTGGGTACTGGCCGTCTTTCCTCGCTCGCCGTCCTGCTGCTCGCCGCGGCGCTGGCCCCGTCCGGGACCGCCGGCGCCGCGGCGCAGCCGGGGCCCCTGGGCGAGCGCCCCGTCTATGTCACCAACAGCGAGTCCCCCAGCATCTCCAGGTTCGTCGTGGACGTGGCCACCGGGCGCCCGGTCCTGACCGGCGACCCGGTGGCCGCGGGCCCGGGGGTCCGCCAGATGGCGTTCACGCCGGACGGCCGGCTGGCGTACGCGGCCGACGCCGGCGAGGACGGACCCGGGGCGATCTCGGCCTACGCGGTCGGGCCACGGGGACGGCTCGACCCGCTGCCGGGCGACGCCGGAACCGTCAGCACCGGCGGCGACACGCCGTTGGGCATCGTCGTCACGCCGGGCGGGCGCTTCCTGTACGTCGCCCACGTCTTCAGCAGGTCGGTGGCCGGCTTCGCGATCGGGCCCGACGGCCGGCTCAGCCCGCTGCCCGGCTCCCCCACGCCGACGAGCGTGGCCAATCCGCGCGGGCTGGCCGTGACGCCCGACGGCCGTTTCCTGTACGTCGGCCACGGCGATCCGGGTCCGGACCGGCTCAGCTCCGTCGGCGCGGTCAGCGCCTTCGCCGTCAGGGCCGACGGCACGCTCGCCGAGGTCGCCGCGCCGATCAGGCTCGGCCGGTTCTGCGGGGCCATGACCATCACTCCTGACGGCCGCCGCCTCTACCTGACCTGCAGCGACACCTCCCAGGTCTACGGTTTCGCGATCGGTTCCGACGGCACGCTGAGCGCGCTGCCGCGCTCGCCGTACGACGTGTCGACCTTCCCCGAGGGCATCACGTCCTCACCTGACGGGCGTTTCGTCTACGTCGCCAGCCCGGCCCCGGGAGCCGGCGGCACCACGCCCGGCGACGGCGCGGTGTCGGGCTTCTCCGTCGGCGCCGACGGGGCGCTGACGCCGGTGAAGGGCTCGCCGGTGCCGGCCGGCTTCGGCCCGGTCGGGATCACGACCCTGCCGGACGGGCGGTTCCTGTACGCCTCCACCGACCTGCCCGGCGTCACCGAGGGCCCCAACGGCGGCCTGAGCGCGTTCGGCCTCGGCCCCGCCGGGGCGATGCGGCCTCTGCCGCCCGGCACGCCCTTCCCCACCGGCGGCAGCGAGCCCGCGTACGGCTCGGCCGCGGTCCTGCCCGACCAGGGGCCGGTCGCCGCCTTCACCGCCGGCCCCGCCGCCGGTCCCGACGCCCGGCCCGGCGGCCGTTCGGTGACCTTCGACGCCTCGGCCTCGGCCGACCCCGACGGCCGCGTCGCCCGTTACGTCTGGGACTTCGGCGACGGCACCACCGCCGCCACCACCGGCCCCCGGATCACGCACCGGTACCCGCGCGCGGGGACCTTCACGGCCGCCCTCACCGTCACCGACGGCGAGGGCTGCTCCACCGCCCTGGTCGCCACCGGCCAGGCCGTGCTGTGCAACGGCACCCCGGCCGGCTCCGCCGCCCACGACGTCACCGTCCGGGGGTGACGCTGTCAAGGCTGTGCGCCCCGGTAGCCGATGAGCGACAGGGTCTGGGCCAGCGTGCTCGCGTAGGCCGACGTCCCTTGGTCGTTCGGGTGGAACGACTCCCGGCTCAGGCACACCGGCTCGGACACGTCGAGCGGGTTGGGGATGCACTTCGCCCGGGCGTCCCCCTCGTGGTAGTCGCCCTCGCCGTTCGGGGTGAGCATGACGGGGTTGATCCAGGCCCCGTCCCCGCACGCCTCGTGGCCGGCGAAGTAGCTGATCGGGCTGGCCGCGTACACCTCGAAGGGCGGGTCGCCGGGATCCCCCTCGGACTGCAGCTGCGACACCAGCTCCCACTGCTTGCCCTCCATGTACCGGGCGAGCTGGCCGAGCAGATCGGCCTCCCCCGAGGTGATCAGGGAGGTGCCGGAGACGCTGCAGCCGCCCGCGGCGATCAGTTTCGGATAGCCCAGCAGGACGATCTTCGCGTTGGGCGCCCGGTCCGGGGCGTGGATCTCCCTGAGGACCTGCTTCAGCTTCTCCGCCGTCCGGTCGATGATCGCCTTGTACGTGGGCATGAACGAGTCGCCTCCGCACTCCACGAACGGGATGATGCAGGAGCTGAGCGCGTTGGTGAAGGCGCCCTCGTCGTTGCCGCCGAGGGTGAGCGTGACCAGGGTGGTGTTCTCGTCCAGCACGCCTGAGTCGAGCTGCGCGATCTCGTGGAACTGGCCCTCGCCCTCCCCGTACCTGTCGGGGTACTGCCACGACCAGGGCACCCCGTCCCCGGTGACGTTCCAGGTCTGCGCGCCGGAGCAGGCCACGAAGCCGAGCTCGTGGCCGGGGTCGAACCGGTCGACCAGGGTGCCCAGGTTCTCGCTGTCGCCCGGCAGCACGACCTTGCGCGGGTAGGCGTCGTTGCTGCGCCGGCAGGCGTTCCAGGAGGGCGTGCCGTGGTCGGTGTCGGAGGCGGAGAAGTAGTTGCCCGCGCCCTCGCCGGAGCTGTAGGAGTCGCCGAGGGCGGCGACGATGTGCCGGGGCTTGGCGGCGAGCTTCTGGACGGCGATCGCGTCCCAGGCCACCCGCACGGTGCCCTTGCCGTCCTCGGTGATGTTGCCGAGGCGCACGCTGGGCACGGTGCCGTTGAAGTCGTACACCCCGAGCGACACCCAGCCGTTGCGGCCGAGCGCCTGCGGCAGGTAGCGGTGCTTGCGGTAGGAGCGGCTGCCGTCCACGTCGATCTCGTAGCGGGCCTGCTGGGTGCGCGCTCCGACGACCGGGAGGTGCACGAACACGCGGGCCCATCCGGCGCTCTGGTTCAGCGTCCAGGTGCCGACCGCGCTGCGCGCGGACTCGCCCTCGGGGATGGTGTCGCTCATCCAGAACTGGCCGGCGAAACCGCTGCCTATCTGATGCACGTCGATCTTGCCCGGGTAGTTGCCGGCCGCGTTCGGGCGGAAGGTGAACTGGAAGGAGCCGGCCTCGTTGTAGTCGGGGGCGCAGTTCGGCCGGACGGAGGGGATTCTCTTCGCCAGGTTGTCGACGACCAGCGCGCCGGACGGCAGGCCGGTCAGTCCGCAGTTCGGCGGGTAGTTGGTCCCGTCCTCCTGGTAGGCGTAGCCGGGGTCGAAGCGGATGAACTCGTGACCGCAGTCGCTCGGGCAGTCGTCCTTCCAGGTGGCCGCGGCGTGGTACCAGCACTGCAGGTCGTACTGGCCGGCGCTGTTCCTGTGCGCGCACGGGCCGGCCGGCTCGCCGATCACCTCCGGCGCGTCGGGCGGGTAGCTCGCGCCGGGCCGGCAGTCGTTGCTCGCGTCGCAGAACAACGTGACGGGCGGCTGCACGAGGTAGCGGTCCGAGTTCGTCAGCCACCAGGCGGGCACGAAGTTGTGCACCAGGTTGCCGGGCGTCTCGATGAGCTCGATCGGGTGACCGGCGAAGCCCATCACCTTCTCCGGGTACGGCCAGTCCTGGGGGTGCGCGGCGTCGGCGTACGACTCCTCCATGAAGGGGGTGCGGTCGGCGGGATAGCGCGGGTTGACCGGGTTGTTGAGCCAGCCGACGCCCCACGGCTTGCCGCCGCCGGGGTCGGGGTGGAAGCCGGAGTTGTACGCCCAGGCGGCGAAGAACCAGTTCTCGATCCGGTCGGCGCTGCCGTTGTTGAGCTTCAGCCCGGCGCGGCGGGTCTCGTTCCACTTGTCCTGGAGCATCTGCATGCCCTTGGCGATGTTGGCCGCGAAGTCCAGGGCGATCGCCCGCTGCTGGTCGAGGGGCAGCGCGGTCTCCCCCGGCTTCTCCTTGCCGGCCACGCGCATGCCGTCGGTGACCTGCATGATGCCGTACCCGCAGTCGGCCTCGGCCCAGTCGATCGTCCAGTCGTCGCCTTCGTCGTCGTTGTAGTAGTCGATGCCGAAGTAGTTGCCGATCAGCGGGTTCGCGGTCGTGCCCGGGATGGCGAAGCGGGCCGCCTGCCAGGTGTTCGACTCCTGGGTGGCCACGCCGAGGAGCACCTGCGCGGGCACCCGCCCGCCGCCGTCGAGCGTCCGCGGCGGGAACAGGCCCTGCGGCGTGTAGGCGGGCATGCCCAGGTTCTTCCAGTTGGCCGGCCGCTGCACGGTGAGCCGGCCGTACACGGCCTGGTCGACGGCCCACTCCACCTGGCGCGGCTTGGGCTGCATGGCCTGGCTGCGCGGATCGTTGCGCGCCACCGAGCAGTAGCGCTGGTCGCCGTCGGCGGGGTCGTGCGGGTCGCCGGCCGCGGCGGGCGCGGCGGGCGCGACCCGGCCCAGCGCCGGGCTGGGCAGCGCGCCGCCGCCCGCGCCGCCGGCCGGCGTCACCGCCAGGGTGAACGGCTTGCCCGTGGCCAGCGACGTGGCGGTGATGTCCACCCGCTGCGGCGCGCCGGGGTCGGCGGGCGGCACCCGCGGGTCCTTGGTGTGCGTGCGCGTCACCGAGGTCACCGCGACCTCGCCGGACAGCGACACGCCGGCGTCGTCCGGCACGTCGGCGAGCGTCACGCCCGGCGGCGCCGCCGCGCGGGCCTTCGTGGCCTTGGCACCGGTCACGTACACCTGCCCGCCGCGGGCGGAGCGCACGCTCACGCCGGTGACGCCGCCGGTGGCGAGCACGGTGACGGCGTTCCCCCCGGCGAGGTCGACGCGCCGCACCGAGGCCGTCCGCGCGTCCTCCACCTGGGCGTACACCACGCCGCCCGCGGCGTCGGGCGCCAGCCGGTACGGCACGCCCCTCGTACGGGCCAGCACCTCCCGCTCGCCGTCGGGCCGCACCCGCACCAGCGCGCCGGAGTCGGCGGCCACGATGCCGTCCCCGGTGGGCACCGCCGACGTGAGCTGCCCGGGCACCTCGATCGCCGGCTTCACCTTCCCCTTGACCGTGTCCAGCTCCAGCAGCCGCGTCGCGGCCAGGTCCTCCCCGCCGCCCTGGGTGAGCACCGCCGACTCCGAGGGGCCGCAGCCCGGGTTGAAGTAGGCCAGGCTGGTCTGCACGTTGAGCTTGCGCACCGGGCCGCCGTCGAGGTCCACGATCGCGGTGAACCCGCCGCGGTCGGCCAGCTCGGCCTTGTTGGTGAACGTGCGCGGCCCGTACACCACCACGGCCCGCTCGCCGGACGCCGTCACGCAGACGTTGCCGATCCAGGTGTCGGTGTCGAAGCCCGGCTCCGACAGGGAGGCCGCCGTCCGCCACCGGTAGCCGTCCTTGGCGTCCGCCACCAGCACGTGGAACCCGGTGGCGTCACCCGCGGTGGTCACCGCCCGGTCGGACGACTTCGCCCAGCCGCCGCCCAGGAGCGCGGCCCGTTCGGCGGGGGCGACGCTCTCCGGCGCGGCGGGCCGGGTGGGCGGCACCGTGAGATCCTGGTCAGGGGACGACGACGACGGCGGCGGGGTCGGCGCGGCGCGTGCCGCGAGCGGCGTGGACAACACCACCGAGACCGACAGGACGGCTGCGAGGGACGCTCGGGCGCGCATGCTCACTCCTCGGACGAAGGATCAGGCGTTGTAACGGAGCCAGACCTGGTGGGCCCGGTGGTGGCAGGTCCACTGGACGATGGCCGCGAAGTCGGCGAGCGACCCGCCGATGACCTCCATGCAGAGGTTCGTGCCGTCGTTGAGGTGGATGTTCAGCTCGGTGCTCTTGGTGATCCACACCTGCTCGGGCGTGCCCGTGTAGCAGCCGATCTGCTTGATCGGCGCCTTGAGGTCGTGGTTCCAGGCCATCAGGCACTTGCCGCTGTAGGCGTTGCCGATGAGGTGGAAGTCGATGGATCCGTCACCCTCGGTGTGCCAGAGGTACCACATCTGCGACACGCCACCGGCGACGCACCGGTACTGCACGGCCGGCGCGCCGAGGTCCTTCGAGGCGCCGAGGATGTCCAGGCACCTGCCGCTGTTGAGGTTCCGGTACGTGTACGGGCCGATCCACGAGCCCTGGAGCTGCACTCCGTCGGTGGTGACCGGCGGAGGCGGCGGCGCCGGCGCCGCACCGGTGGTGGCCAGCACCGCTTGCATCTGGGCGTCCGGCGGCGCCGCGTTCGCCGTGCCGGACAGGCCGCCGACGAACAGGGCGACCGCCGCGATGAGCATCGCCGCTCTTCTGACCCGCATCACAGGCCTTCCTCTCACGCTGGGAACGTTCAGACGAACGGTCGCATCGCGGGGATCGGCCGGACAGGCCGTCAGCCGGACATCTGCCGGTCATTCCCGGGCGGGAGGACGCCTTCGCTGCGGAGCCTGGCGCGGGCGGCGGAGATGGCCTCGGGGGTGGTGGCGAACACCTGTCCGGCCTCGTCCAGGCGGGCGATGACGCCCAGGGCGTGCAGCGGCCGGTGGTGTCCGTCGCGGATGCCGGAGACGTACACGGTGATGCCGCGCCGTTCCAGCCGGGTGATCGCGTCGCCGAGGACCAGGGCGCCGCTGGCGTCGATGGTGGTGATGCGGGACATGCGCAGGATGACCACCGAGACGTCGGCGATGCCGGACAGCTCCAGCAGGAAGCGGTGCGCCGCCGCGAAGAACAGCGGCCCGTCGAGCCGGTAGGCGACGATGTGCTCGGCCAGCAGCGCGTGCTCCTCGTCGCTGTGATCGCCGGGCAGGTCCGGGCGCAGCGGCACCGCGTCCAGCCGGACGTTCCCGGCGATCGCCCGCAGCGCCAGGGCGCCGGCCGTGACCAGGCCCAGGATCACGGCGGCGACCAGGTCGAGGGCGAGGGTGGCGAGCGCGGTCAGCGCCAGGACGACGGCGTCGGCGCGGGTGGCGCGGGCCATCGCCCTCAGCGAGCCGGCCTCCACCATGCGCACCGCGGTGGCCAGCAGCACGCCCGCCAGGGCGGCGAGCGGGATGCGGGCCACGAGGCCGGCGGCGGCGTAGACGATCACCGCCAGGATCGCGGCGTGGGCGAGCGAGGCGAGCCGGGAGGAGGCGCCGGAGCGGACGTTGACCGCGGTGCGCGCGATCGCCCCGGTCGCGGGAACGCCGCCGAACAGCGGCGCCACCAGGTTGGCCAGCCCCTGGCCCAGCAGCTCCCGGTCCGGGTCGTGGCGGTGGCTGACGCTCATGCCGTCGGCGACGGCGGCCGACAGCAGCGACTCCAGCGCGGCCAGCGCCGCCACCGCGACGGCGGGAGCGATCAGCGAGCCCAGCTCGGCCGGGTCGAGGAAGGCGAGGGAAGGGGCGGGCAGCCCGGCGGGCAGGGCGTCGATGCGCGCGACGGGCAGGCCGGCCAGCTCGGCGACGAGGGTGGCGGCGGCCACGGCCAGCAGCGAGAACGGCACGGCGGGCCACCGGCGGGCCCCGGCCAGCATGACCGCCGCGACCGCCACGGCCATGGCGAGGGCGGTCCAGTTCGGGCGGGCGGCGAAGTCGAGGACCGCCTGCCAGGCGACGGCGAGCACCTTGTCGCCTTCGGGCGCCGGGACGCCGAGCGCGGCGGGCACCTGCTGCAGCCCGATCACGCAGGCGATGCCGAGGGTGAAGCCCTCGACGACCGGCGCGGGCACCAGCGCCATGTAGCGGCCCGCCCTGGCCAGCGCCAGCGCCACCAGCAGCAGCCCGGCCAGCACGCCGACGGTCAGGACGCCGGGGACGCCGTGGGCGTGCATGATCGGCACCAGCACCACGGTCATCGCCCCGGTCGGCCCGGACACCTGCAGCGCCGAGCCGCCGAAGAAGGCGGCCAGCGCCCCGGCCACCACCGCCGTGGCCAGCCCGGCCTGCGCGCCGAGGCCGGAGGAGATGCCGAAGCCGAGCGCCAGGGGCAGCGCGACGATCGCCACCGTCAGGCCCGCCAGCAGGTCCCTGCGCGGGTGCCGGCCCATGGCCGCGAGGTCGGCGCGGGCGGGCAGCAGCGCGCGCAGGCGGGCCCAGCCCGCCGTGACAAGGGAGTTCACCGGTCGCCGGCCTCGGTCTCCAGCAGCTCGTTGAGCAGCGCGTGCCGGCCCGACAGCTTGGCGGTCAGCAGCTGGCGGGCCGCGCGCAGCAGCTCGGCCACGTCGCCGCCGGACAGCGC
The DNA here is from genome assembly GCF_022664455.2 of Actinomadura luzonensis. Taxonomy (NCBI): domain Bacteria; kingdom Bacillati; phylum Actinomycetota; class Actinomycetes; order Streptosporangiales; family Thermomonosporaceae; genus Actinomadura; species Actinomadura luzonensis. The sequence goes on along the minus strand of NZ_JAKRKC020000002.1, from coordinate 465,155 downwards.
GTACACCACGGTCGAGCCGTCGCGGCGCGCGGTGACCAGCTCCGAGCGGCGCAGCACGGCCAGGTGCTGCGACAGTCCCGCCGGCTCGACCTCGATCGCGGCCAGCAGGTCCCGCACCGGCATCGGTCCGTCCTGGAGCAGCTCCAGCACCCGGATGCGCACCGGGTGCCCCAGCAGCCGGAACAGCTCGGCCTTGGCCTCGTACAACGGCACCGACATCCGTGCGCGTCCTTCTCGTTCGTCCTGCGACCTGGCGGCCCCATTAAAGGCGAAATTGCGAAATTTCGCAATTTGCTGACCAGGCCGACCAGGCCGCCCAGACCGCCGGGTGCCGGCGTCAGCCCTTCTTCGCCCAGTCGCCCAGCGACCAGTCACGGACCTCCGGCATGTCCTCCAGGTGCTCGACCACGTACGCCTCGTGCTCGGCGAGCTTGCGCTCGCACCAGGCCATCAGGTCGCTGGCGCCGCGCGGCAGCCGCCGGGCGTTGTTGATGGCGTCCATGACCAGGTGGTAGCGGGAGGCGCGGTTGCGCACGGTCATGTCGAAGGGCGTGGTGGTGGTGCCCTCCTCGATGAAGCCGCGCACCCGGAACCGGTCGGCGTCCGGACGGCCGTGCACCAGCTGGTGGATGGCCCCCGGGTAGCCGTGGAAGGCGAACACGACATCGACGGTGTCGGTGAACAGCTCGGTGAACAGGGTGCCGCTCATGCCGTGCGGGTGGTCCTTCGGCCGCATCAGCGTCATCAGGTCCACGACGTTGACCACGCGCACCTTGAAGCCGGGCAGCCGCTCCTTGAGGATCTGCGCCGCCGCGACCGTCTCCATGGTCACCACGTCGCCGGCGCAGGCCAGCACGATGTCGGGGTCGGTGGCGCCGTCGTCGGTGCCGGCCCAGTCCCAGATCCCGGCGCCGCGGGCGCAGTGCTCGACCGCCTGGTCCATGCTGAGCCACTGGAGCTGCGGCTGCTTGTCGATGACGATGAGGTTGATGTACGAGCGCGAGCGCAGGCAGTGGTCGGCCACCGACAGCAGGCAGTTGGCGTCCGGCGGCAGGTAGACGCGGGCGACGTCGCCGCGCTGGGTCAGCACGACCTGGATCAGGCCGGGCCCCTGGTGGGAGAAGCCGTTGTGGTCGTTGCGCCAGGCGGTCGAGGTCAGCAGCACGTTGAGGCTGGGCACCTTGGCCCGCCACGGCAGCCGGCTCGCCTCCTGCAGCCACTTGCCGTGCTGCACCGTCTGCGACGCGCTGACCATCGCGAACGCCTCGTAGGTGGCGAACATGCCGTGCCGGCCGGTCAGCGTGTAACCCTCCAGCCAGCCGTGGCAGTTGTGCTCCGACAGCACCTCCATGACCCGCCCGTCGCGGCCGATCGCCACGTCGTCGGCGGTGACGCGCTCGGCGAAGGCGCGGCCGGAGACCTCGAACACGGCGCCCAGCCGGTTGCTGTTGGTCTCGTCCGGGCAGAACAGCCGGAAGGTGTCGGGGTTGTCGCGGTACACGTCCCGCAGCAGCTCGCCCAGCCGGCGGGTCGACTCGGCCCGGACCCGCGCCGGGCTCGGCACCTCCACGGCGTAGTCGCGGTAGTCCGGCAGCGCGAGGTCGCGCGTGAGCAGGCCGCCGTTGGCGTGCGGGCTGGCGCTCATCCGCAGGTCGCCTCGCGGCGGGAGGCCGCGCACCAGGTCGCTCGGCGCGCCCTCGGCGTCGAACAGCTCCTCCGGCCGGTACGAGCGCAGCCAGCTCTCCAGGATCGCCAGGTGCTCCGGGTTGTCGCGCACCCCCGACAGCGGCACCTGGTGCGAGCGCCACGTGCCCGCCATCTGCACGCCGTCCACCTGCTCGGGGCCGGTCCAGCCCTTGGGCGAGCGCAGCACGATCAGCGGCCAGCGCGGACGGGTGCCGTCCCACTCGCCGGTACGGGCGGCCTGCTGGATCGCCCGGATCCTGCTCCACGCCTCGGTGAGCGTGGCGGCGAAGCGGTGGTGCATGCCCGGCAGGTCCGCGCCCTCCACCTCCAGCACGTCGTAGCCGTGGCCCTCCAGCAGCCGGCGCACCTCGGCGGGGTCCTTGCGGGACAGGACGGTGGGGCCGGCGATCTTCGCGCCGTTGAGGTGCAGGATCGGCAGGACGGCGCCGTCACGCTCCGGGTTGAGGAACGACACGCCCTTCCACGACCCCTCCAGCGGGCCCGTCTCGGCCTCGCCGTCGCCCACCACGGCGACCGCCAGCAGGTCGGGGTTGTCCATGACGGCGCCGAAGGCGTGCACCAGCACGTATCCCAGCTCGCCGCCCTCGTGGATCGAGCCCGGCGTGGTCACCGAGACGTGACTGGGGATGCCGCCCGGGCTGGAGAACTGCCGGAACAACCGCAGCAGGCCGGCCTCGTCCTGGCCGACGCGCGGGTAGATCTCGCTGTAGGTCCCCTCCAGGTACCCGGCGGCCACCAGCGCCGGCCCGCCGTGCCCGGGCCCGGCGAGGTAGATCGTCTGCTGGCCGGTGTGCCGGATCAGCCGCGACACGTGCGCGTAGATCAACGACAGGCCCGGGCTGGTGCCCCAGTGGCCCAGCAGCCGCGGCTTGATGTGCTCAGGCGCCAGCGGCTCGCGCAGCAGCGGATTGCCCTGGAGGTAGATCTGCCCGACGGTGAGGTAGTTGTTCGCCCGCCACCAGGCGTCCAGCTGCTCGACCTCGGCGGCGTCCGGGGCGGCCAGTCTCCGCAGCATCTCCTCACCGACGACCTTGCGAACCTGCTCATCCGTAACTGCGGTCACGGCCGTGTTCCTCTCTCAGTGGTTCTGGTGCGACAACGACAAAAGCGGTCAAGTCCCGGCGCCGGCCAGGGCCAGGCCGATGAGGACGATCGCGTAGACGATGTGCTCGTCCAGGAACGGGTTGGTGGTCAGGGGCAGCTCGGCCGCCCACATCAGGAGCAGCATCGCGGTGCCCGCGCCGGCCGCGATCCGGGTGCCGACGCCGAGCGCGTGCTCGCCGGTGCCCTTGAGGAAGCCGGTCGTCGGGCTGCCGCCGTTGATCCAGGCCTTGGCCGCCGGGGTGGCGAAGCCCCAGCCGAAGGTCTTGTCCAGGAAGGCCCACAGGAAGACCCAGCCGATCGCGATCCGGGCGATCGCCCAGACGTGATCGACGGGGTTCCGCTCCGCCTTGCGCACACCGGCGTGCGTCACGGGCCTGTTGACGGTGGTGGCCATGGCGGGCCTTCCTTTCCTGTTCGACGTCTCCCATCCCACCGTGCGGGGATGTTCGCGATCAGTGCCGTACGACCCGGCGCGGAAGGACCTTGGTCATCACCGGGGGCGCCGGCCCGGCGGCGACACTTCGGCGACGGCCGTAACAACCGGCGGGCAGGGTGGGGACATGACTGTCACCGCCTCCGCACCGGCGACCGGCAGGGCCCCGCTGATCGCGCTCTGCCTCGGCTACTTCCTGGTCATCCTGGACGTCACCGTGGTCACCGTGGCGATCCCGGTGATCGGCGGCGAGCTGCGCGCCGCCCTGCCGGTCCTGCAGTGGATCGTGGACGGCTACACGCTCGTGTTCGCCGGGCTGCTGCTCGTGGGCGGCGGGCTCGGTGACCGGCTCGGCGGCCGGCGGGTGTTCCTGGCTGGGCTGGCGGTGTTCACCGCCGCGTCGGCCGGGTGCGGGCTGGCTCCGTCGGCGGGCGTGCTGATCGCGGCCCGGCTGGCGCAGGGCGCGGGCGCGGCGCTCATGGTGCCGGCGTCGCTCGCGCTGCTGCGGCACGCCTACCCCGACAGCGGGGCGCGGGCGCGCGCGTTCGGCGTGTGGGGGATGGTCGCCGGGCTGGCGGCCGGGGCGGGGCCGGTGCTGGGCGGGGTGCTGGTCGCGGCGGCCGGGTGGCGGTCGGTGTTCTTCGTCAACGTCCCGTTCGGGCTGCTCGGCCTGGTCCTGACGGCCCGCTGCGTGCCCGCGCCCGCCGGGGCGGGCCGGCGCGGCGGGCTCGACGTCGTGGCCCAGCTCACCGGGGCGGCCGCGCTCGGCGGGCTGACGTGGGCGCTGATCGAGGCCGGCGGGCGCGGCTGGGGCGCTCCCCCGGTGCTGGCCGGCCTGGCCGGGTTCGCGGTGGCCGCGCCCGCCTTCGTGCTGCTGGAGCGGCGGGCGCGGGCGCCGATGGTGCCGCCGGCGCTGTTCCGCGAGCGGCGCCTGTCCGCGCCGGTGGCCGTCGGCCTGCTGCTCAACCTGGGCTTCTACGGGCTGCTGTTCGTCGTGCCGCTGTACTTCCAGCGGGTCGTGGGGCTGGGCGCGGCGGCGACGGGGGCGGCGATGTTGCCGATGGCGCTGATGCCGATGATCTCCTCACCGCTCGGGGGGCGGCTCGCGGCGCGGGCCGGGGTGCGGGCGCCGATGGCGTACGGGCTGGTCATCGGCGGGGCCGGGCTGCTCGGCTGGCTGGCGGCCGGCCCGGGGACCGGCTACTGGGCGCTGGTGGCGCCGCTGGTGCTGACCGGGTTCGGCACCGGGTTCACCATGCCGGCGGCGACCGCGGCCGTCATGGAGGCGGCGCCGGCCGCGCTCGGCGGGGCGGCCTCCGCGGTGCTCAACGCCGCCCGCCAGACCGGCAGCGCGATCGGCGTGGCCCTGGTCGGCACGTTCGTCGCGGACGGGGGGCTGGTGGCGGGCCTGCACGGGCAGGCGGTGGTGGGCGGCCTCGCCTTCCTGTCCGCCGCGGCCCTCGCCCTGGTCGCACTCAGGACGAACTGTAGCCGTCCCACTACTTAACGTTGTCGGGGCAGGTGGTGACAATGGGAGGCGACACGACACGCCGAGGAGGGGGCAGGCCATGGAGGTCATCGGGGTGGGCATGGGCCGCACGGGGACGCTCTCCCTGAAACACGCGCTCGAACGATTGGGCTTCGCCCCCTGCTACCACATGGTCGAGATCCAGCGGGAGCCCGAACGGGGCTCGGCCTGGCTGGACGCCACGCGCGGCGAACCGGTCGACTGGGAGCGGGTCTTCCACGGCTACCGGGCCACCGTGGACTTCCCCGGCCGTTCCTTCTGGCGCGAGCTGACCGCGCACTACCCGCAGGCCAAGGTGGTGCTGACGGTCCGCGACCCGCGGCAGTGGTACGACAGCGCCATGGCCACGATCTACAACCCGGCCAACGCGCCCGAGCCCGGCCCGATCGACCAGGTGTGGCGGCTGCGCTTCCGGCACGACTTCGGCTGCGAGCCGCGGGACGCCGACCGGGTGATCGCCGGGTTCCGGGCGCACACCGCGGCCGTCCAGGGGGCCGTGCCGGCCGGCCGGCTGCTGACGTACGAGGTGGGGCAGGGCTGGGAGCCGCTGTGCGCCTTCCTCGGCGTGCCGGTCCCGGCCGAGCCCTTCCCGCACCTCAACGACCGGACCAGCTACCCGCCCCCGGGCTCCGCCGGCTTCCCCGCCTGGTGACCCGCCTGGTGACCCGCCTGGTGACCCGCCTGGAGAACGTCAGCCGAGAAAGCCGAGGAGCCGCCGCGCCGTCTCGGCGGGAGCCTCCTCGGGCAGGAAGTGACCGCAGTCGACGGCCGCCCCGCGCACGTCGCCGGCCCAGGCCCGCCAGATCTCCAGCGGCTCGTACCACTCGGCGACCGGCCCGGCCGCGCTCCACAGCACCAGCGTCGGGCAGGCGACGCGCCGTCTGCCGCGGTCGGCTTCGTCGTGCTCGCGGTCGAGCGTCGCGGCGGCGCGGTACTCCTCGCACACCGCGTGCACCCTGGCGGGGTCGGCGAACTGCGCCGCGTACGCCGCCCGCACGTGCGGCGGGAAGACGTCCGGCGCCCGCGACCAGGTGTCGAGCATGTGGTCCACGAACACGCCGGGCGCCGCCGCGATCAGCCGCTCCGGCACCGGCTCGGGGGCCGCGAGGAAGGACCACACCCAGTAGCCGAGGGCGAAGCGCCGGTCCGCGCGGGCGAAGGCCTCCGCCGTGGGCACGATGTCGAGCACGGCCAGCCGGGCGACCGCCTCGGGATGGTCGAGCGCCATCCGGTACGCGCACCGCGCGCCCCGGTCGTGCCCGGCCACGGCGAAGCGGGCGAAACCCAGCGCGCGCATGACCTCCACCTGGTCGCGGGCGAGGGCGCGCATGGCGTAGGGGGCGTGGTCGAGCGTGCTCGGCGGGGTGCCGCTCGCGCCGAAGCCGCGCAGGTCGGTGGCGACCACGGTGAACCGCTCGGCCAGCCGGGGCGCCACCCGGTGCCACATGAGGTGCGTCTCGGGCATGCCGTGCAGCAGGAGGACGGGCGGCCCCGCCCCGGCGCGGACGCCGTGGATCGTCGTGTCGGACGTGGCGACGTCGAATTCCTCGAACCCTTCCAGCACGCCACGCAGTCTGCCACCCGGCCACGACAGTTCCCGCGCCTGGCCGGGAGGGCCTTCCCCGGCGGGCGACGCTCAGGCTCCCTTGGCGGCGCGGCCGAGCCGCAGGGCCGAGATGAGGAAGAAGACGCCGCCGGGGATGGCGTAACCGGCCGCGTTGGCCAGCGTGGGGGCCGCCGCGGAGGCGCCGGCGACGAAGAACGCGCCGGCGAGCACGGAGATCCCGCCGCTGACGATCATCGGCCACTGGCCGCCCATCGCGCGGCGGGTGACGCCCACGACGAGCTGGACCAGCCCGGCCACGATCGCCCAGACGCCCCACACGCGCAGCACGGCCGGGATGCCGGACGCGCAGGCGACGGCCACGCCGGCGGCGGCGACCAGGCTGATGGCGATGTTCGCGTACAGCAGGGCGGGTGACCCGGCGGCGCGCGAGGCGCGGGCGTCGACGACGGCGGCGGCCACGTCGAACAGCGTGTAGAGCACGAGCAGGGTGACCGCGAGGGGGCCCAGGTGCGCGGCGGTCGTGAACAGCGCGAGGGCCCAGGCGACGGCGAAGGCGAACCGGACGAAGTACAGCCGGCGCAGGGCGGACGCGGTCCTGGAGATGCCGGGTGAAGCGGCGATGGCGCTCATGGAGATCCTTTGTCGGGATGGCGAGGTAGACCGAACGTTCTGTCTTGCCTCAGCATGGCGACGCGGCATCGGCTCTGTCAAGACCGAACGTTCTCCCTACTAAGATGGGCGGCATGCCCAGCCCCACCGGAGCCCGGCCGTCGCAAGCGCGGTCCCGGCTGCTCGCCACGGCCACCCGGCTCTTCTACACGGAGGGCATCCACGCCGTCGGCATCGACCGCATCGTCGCCGAGGCCCAGGTGACCCGGGCCACCCTCTACCGGCACTTCCCCGGCAAGGAGGACCTGGTCCTCGCCTACCTCGACGAGGTCGACCGGGCCATGCGCGGCCAGGCGGCGGGGGCCGTCGCCGCCGCGCTGCCGGCCGCCGGCACCGTCCGGGCCCTCGCGGAGGCCATCGCCCAGGGCATCCGCTCCCCCGGCTTCCGTGGCTGCGCCTTCCTCAACGCCGCCGCCGAGTACCCCGACCCGGCGTCCCCCGTGCGCCAGGCCGTGCTCGCCCACCGCCAGTGGTTCCTGGACACCGTCACGGACCTGCTGGCCCAGGTGCGGCGGACCGGCGCCGAGCCCGCCGCCCGCCACTTCGTGATGTTGCGCGACGGCGCCATGGCCGCCGGCTGCCTGTTCGACCCGGCGCTGGTCGGCGAGACCTTCCTGCGCGGGGTCGACGGCCTCCTGCAGGCCCACGCCGCCACCGGCCGCGCGCAGGAGGCCGGCTAGCTAAGCGAGGGCGCGGACGGCGGCGAGGCAGCGCTCCACCGCGGCCCTCGGCGCCATGGCGTAGGTGCCGTCGCCGAACAGCTCGAACGTCATGAGCCCGGCGTACCCTCGCCGCTCCAGCGCCTCGAGGTAGCCCGCCAGCGGCAGCTCGCCGTCGCCCCAGGCCAGGTGCCCGGCGGGCCGGCCGTCGATGAGGTGCACGTGGCGGACGAGGCCGCCGAGCGCGTCGAAGTAGTCGTCCACGCCCTCCCCCGCCACCGCCATGGCGACGGTGTCGAGGACGGCGCCCAGGTTCGGCGCGCCGATCTCGCCGATCAGGCGGGCCAGCGTCCGCGCGTCGTTGACCAGGTTGGACTCCACCCGCTGCAACGCCTCCAGCACGCAGGTGACGCCGAGCGTGGCCGCGTACGCGGTGATCTCGCCGAGCGCGTCGGCCGAGCGCCGCCAGGCGTGCGCCACCGGCTCGTCCTCGAAGCCGCGCCCCGGCGTGAGCAGCAGCAGCTCCGCCCCCAGCTCGGCGCAGAGCTCGGCGGCGCGCCGGAACATCGCCACGCTGCGCGCCCGCAGGCGGGTGTCGGGCGAGGCCAGGTTGACCGGGTACATCACCTGCTCGGGCGTCAGGCAGGCGACGGTCAGGCCGCGCGACTCCGCGCGGCGGCGCACGGCCCGCGCCTCGGCGTCGCTCACCTCGGGCACGTGCAGGTGCGGCGCGATGCCCCACAGCTCCAGCCGCTCGCGGCCGAGCCCGGCCATGTCGTCGAGGAACCGGTCGAACGGCAGGTGCTGGTAGGCGAAGTTCGACCCGGTGAAGCGGTCCATCGTGACTCCTTACTTGCCGATGCCGTCGGCGAGGCCCTTGACGATGTAGCGCTGGCCGAGGAAGAACAGCAGCACCACCGGCAGCGCGGCGATCACCATCCCGGCGAAGACGACGGGGTAGTCGGTGCCGTGCTTGCTCATCAGGCTCGTCAGCCCGACCGGCAGGGTCTGCACCCCCGAGCCGCTGGTGAAGATCATCGCGAACAGGTACTCGTTCCAGGTGAACAGGATGTGCAGCAGCACCGTCGAGGTGAGGATGGGCTTGCACATCGGCAGGATGATCCGCCAGAACGCGGTCCACCGGCCCGCGCCGTCCATCTCGGCCGCCTCGTCCACCTCGCGGGGCAGGTCGATCATGTACGCCCGGATGAGGAACGTGGTGAACGGGATGCGGAAGGCGGTGTAGAGGATGAGCAGCGCCCAGAACGTGTTGTACAGGCCCAGCGACTGGAACAGCCGCACCAGCGGCACGAGCGCCACGGTAGGGGCGAGCATGAGCCCGCCGAGTACGGCCGCGGTGAGCGTCCGGTTCAGCGGGATGTCCACGCGGGTCAGCCCGTACGCGGCCCACGCGCTGATGAAGACGGTCGCCACGGTCGAGGTCAGCGTGACCAGCACGCTGGTGCCGAGGTAGCCGCTGACGCCGCGGTTCCACGCCTTGGCGTAGTTGTCGAAGCTCCAGTCGAGCGGCAGCGCGAACGGGTCGCCGAACAGCTCGGCGTTGGTCTTGAACCCGTTGAGCGTCATCCACAGCAGCGGGTAGAGCACGACCACGGCCAGGGCCAGCAGGAACGCCCACATGAAGACGCGGGCGATCACCCCGAGGAAGCTCAGGCGCGTCACCATTCCACCCTTCTCCTGCGGGTGACCCAGAGCTGCGCCACCGCGACCGCCAGAGTGATCGCGAACAGCACGGTCGCGATCGCCGCCGCGTAGCCGAAGTTGTTGCGCACGAACCCGCTGCGGTACAGCCAGGTGCCGAGCACCTGGGTCGAGTTGTTGGGCCCGCCGGCCGTCATCACCATGACCTCGTTGAACACCTGGAACGCGCCCGACAGCGTGACGATCGCCATGAGGCCGGTCATCTCCCGCACGAGCGGCACCGTCACGTGGAAGAACCGGCCGACCGGGCCGACGCCGTCGATGGCGGCGGCACCGTAGATCTCGCCCGGGATGCGCTGGATCGCGACCGCGAACAGCAGCGTCGAGTAGCCGAAGCCCTGCCACTGGCTCATCGCGATGATCGCGGACATGGCGGTGCTCTCCTGGCCCAGCCACGCCTGGGCGAGCTCGCCGAGCCCGGCCGCGCGCAGCGCGTGGTTGAGCGGGCCGAGGTTGGGCTCGTACAGGAAGTAGAACAGCAGGCCCGCGACGGTCAGCGAGATCGCCGAGGGGATGAAGTAGATCGCCCGCAGCGCGCGCTGCCACCGCTCGCTCCGCACGCTCTCGATGAGCGCGGCGAGCAGCAGCGCGCCGAACACCTGGAAGACGATGGAGACCGCCGCGTACAGCACGTTGTTGCCCAGCGACGACCAGAAGACCGGGTCCTCGGCGAGCTTGGTGTAGTTGCCGAGGCCGACGAACTCCTGGCCGCCGCTGTAGATGTCCCACTTCGCCGTGCTGAACTGCAGGTTCTGCACGAGGGGCAGGTAGACGAAGACCCCGACCAGCACGAGGGCGGGCAGGACCCAGGCGAGCCCGAGCGTCCTTCGCAGGGTGGCGCGCACGCGAGCTCCCTACTTGGCCGATTCCGAGGCCTGGCGCACGCTCTCGAGCACCTTCTCGGCCGTGGTGCCGCCGCTGATGAGCGCCTCGCCGCCGGCCAGCCAGGCGTCCGCCACCTCGGGGACGGTGACGGTGTCGAGCCAGATCGCCAGCTTGGGCGCCTTGTTGACGAGCTGGACGCCCTCGTAGACGGCCTTGCTGGAGGTCTCCGGCGTGACCGCGCCGACGACGGTGCTGGGCTGCCCGTACGGCGGCGCCGACAACGTCCTGGCGTTCTCCTGGGAGGTGACGAACTTCATGAAGTCCACCGCGAGCGCGACCCTGGGCGACCTGGCGTTGACCAGGTAGCCCTCGGGCGAGCCCTCCAGCACCGCGCCGTCGCCCGGGGCGTTCCGCGGGACGGGAAGCTGGAAGATGCCGAAGTCGTCCGGCTTGACCTTGTCCGACGTGGCGTTGTCGAACTCCAGGATCTCCTGGTAGTACATGGCGGCCTTGCCGCCCGCGAACGCCTCCTGGGCGGAGCTGTAGAGCACGCCGTTGGTGCCCTCGCGGGTGTCGGTGCACTGGTCGACCAGGGTCTTGAACTGGTTGAGCGCGGTGACGTAGCCGGGGTCGTCGAGCTTGGCGGTGGCCGGGTCGAAGTCGGCCTGCAGCGTGGCGTCGGGCACGTTGTAGGCGAAGAGCTGCTGGAGGTAGTGCAGGGCGGGCCAGCCGTCCTTGTTGCCGAAGGCGACGGGCTCGTAGCCGGCCTTGCGCAGCGGCCCGCAGGCGGCGACGAGCTCCTCGAACGTCCTGGGCACCTCGACGCCCGCCTTGGCGAAGGCGCTCTTGCTGTAGCCCATGAACTTGCCGTTGCCGTAGAGCGGGATGCCGTAGTACTTGCCGTCGCGGGCGAAGGCGGCCAGCGAGCCGGGGCTGAAGGTCTTGCCCCACGCGGTGTCCGGGCCGATGACCGCGCTGAGGTCGGCCGCGCGGCCGCCGCGGATGTAGTTGTCGGCCCAGTTGCCGGTCCAGGTGAAGTAGATGTCGGGCAGCGCGTCGGAGGCGGTGAGCGTCTTGAGCTTGTCCTTGACGCTCTGGTCGGTCTCCTGGATCAGCTCGAACTTCACCTGCGGGTGCTGCTTGGCATAGGCGGCGGTGAGCTTCTCGAAATAGGGGCCCGTCGGGTCGCCGGCGAACTTGGTGAGGATGCTCAGCGTGCCGGAGAACTCCGGCGTGGCGGCCGCGTCGGCTTTGGGGGCCTGGGCGGCTCCGCCACCGCCGCAGGCGGCCAGGGTGAGTGTCCCGAGGAGTGCCGCGAACGTCGGCAGGGCGCGAGGGCGCATGGGCTTCCTTTCTTCTGCCGGCAAGCCGTGCGTGATGTTGGCCGACCATACAGCCACCCTGATACCGGTACCAGACCCATCAGCCAAGATCTTTCGTTCGTTAGCCTTGCGTGACCTGACGGCTGCCTTGAAAGAGCAGCTCAAGCCCAGTGCGAGAAGGGCGGATGTTGACGCGGGACGGAGCGCTGTGCCAACGTGACCCCGACGTGATACCGGTATCAGGTCCCGTTCTGAGGACGCCGGGAATCCCGGAAAGGATGCGAAGATGCTCGGATTCGACGAGCCGGAATTTCTCTCCCAGGTGGCCAGCGCGGTGGCCCTGCGCCCCAGGATCGAGGAGCTGGTCGACCGGCTCGTGGACGAGGGGTTCGACACCCTGCTCCTCGTCGGGGCCGGCGGCACGTACGCGCAGATGTGGCCGTACGAGCACCTCGCCCGGCGCAGCTCTGCCCTCGACGTGCGCGCCGTGATCGCCGCCGAGCTGGTCGCCTCGGGCGACGCCCGGCTCAACGAGCGCACCGTGGCGCTGTTCACCTCGGTCTCCGGCACCACCGAGGACTGCGTGCGGGCGATGGAGTTCTGCAGGTCGAAGGGCGCCTACACGGTCTCCTTCACCGGCCACCCCGACTCCCCGGTCGCCGAGAAGGCGGACACGGCGCTGATCTCGAAGCCCAAGACCTGGCCGTTCGACTTCCAGCTCCTGCTGTTCGTGGGCCGGCTGCTGGCGCGCCGCGGCGAGTTCGACGGCTACGACAGGCTCGCCGGCGAGCTGGCCGGGATCCCGGAGATCCTGGTCGAGGTGGCCAGGCAGGCCGAGCCGGTGGCCGCCGCCTTCGCCGACGCGCACAAGGACAGCGACTACTACTTCCTCATCGGCGGCGGCAACCTGTGGGGGTTCACCTATCTCTACTCGATGTGCATCCTCGAGGAGATGCAGTGGCTGCGCACCACCCGGGTGCACAGCGCCGAGTTCTTCCACGGCTCGCTCGAACTGCTGGAGGAGGACACCAGCGTGCTCGTCTTCCAGGGCGAGGACGAGACCCGCGCCCTCACCGACCGCGCCGAGTCCTTCGCCAGGCGCGTCTCCAAGGACGTCACGGTCTTCGACACCCGCGACTACCCGCTCACCGGCATCAGCCCCGAGTTCCGCGGCCTGCTCGCGCCGCTCGTCCTCGACACCGTCATGAGCCGGGTCAGCAAGCACCTGGAGCGCGTCCGCGGCCACTCCCTCGACCTGCGCCGCTACTACCGGGTGATGGACTACTGAGCCGATGAGAGTGCTCGGCTTCGGCGACAACATCGTCGACCGGTTCGTCGACCGGGGCGTCGACTACCCCGGCGGCAACAGCGTCAACGTCGCCGTCTACGCCCGCAGGCTCGGCGCCGAGGCCGCCTACCTCGGGGTCTTCGGCGACGACGCCCTCGGCGGCTTCCTGCGCGAGGCGATCGCCGCCGAGGGCGTGGCGCTGGAGCGCTGCGTCGTCCGCGCAGGCGAGAGCGGGGTCTCCCGCCTGCGGGTGGACGACGGCGAGCGGGTCTTCCTGGGCTGGAACGGCGGCGGCGTCACCGTGCGCGAGCCGCTGGCGCTCGACGACGGCCTGCTCGCCTACGCGGCCGGCTTCGACCTGGTGCACTCCAGCGTGTACTCGCGCAGCGAGCCGGAGCTGCCCAAGCTGGCCGGGCTCGGCCCGCTGGTCAGCTTCGACCTGTCCAGCGAGGAGGAGTACCGCGGCCCGGCCTACCTCGACCGGGTGTGCCCGTACGCGGACCTGGTGCTGCTGTCCTGCTCCCACCTCGACGAGGACGCCACGGCGGACCTGCTCGCCGAGGCGGTGCGGCGCGGCGCCGGGATCGCGCTCGGCACCCGCGGCGTGGCGGGCGCGCTCGCCCACGACGGCCGGGACACGGTCGCGGCGCCCGCCCGGCTCGCCACGGCCGTCGTGGACACCATGGGCTGCGGCGACGCCTTCCTCGCCGGGTTCGCGGTGTCGCTGCTGGGCGACGGCTGGCGGGCGGGCGCCCGCGCCGGGTCCGCCATGATCGAGCGCGCGCTGCGCGGCGGCGCGGAGTCGGCGCGCGCGCAGTGCTCCGTCGAGGGCGCCTTCGGGCACGGCCGGCGCAGCCCTGTCACTAGCATGTGATGGGCTTGTCAGCGACGAGGGACGGGATGCATGCCGACTGACCGCGGCCAGGCGGGGCCGACGATCTCCGAGGTGGCGGCGGAGGCGGGCGTGGGCAGGGCCACGGCGGCCCGCACGCTCGGCGGCTACGGCTACGTCAGCCCCGAGCTGCGGGCCCGGGTGCTCGCGGCGGCCGAGAAGCTCGGCTACCGCGCCAACGCGCTGGCCCGCAGCATGTCCACCGGGGTCTCCCACACCCTGGGCGTCATCGTGGCCGACATCGGCAACCCGTTCTTCGCCGGGCTGCTGCGGGGCGTCTCCGACACCGCGCGGGCGCGCGGCTTCGACGTGATCGTGCTGAGCACGTACGAGAAGCTGGAGGAGGAGGTGGCGGCCGTCAACGTGCTCATCGACAAGCGCGTGGACGGCGTCATCGTCGCCTCGGCCGCGCTCGACCGCGAGCAGAGCGCCCACCTCATGGCGGCCATCGACCGGGGCATCCCGGTCGTGCTGGTCGACCGCGCGGTGTCGGCGCTCGACCTCGACGCCGTCGTCATCGACAACCGCGATGCCGCCCGCGAGGCGGTGGAGGTGCTCATCGCCGCCGGGCACCGGCGCATCGGCTTCGTCTGGGGGCCGCCGGTGGCCGAGGCGCCCGCCACCCGGCGGGAGATGGTGGCGGCGGCCGCCCGCAACCTGTGGACCGACGGCGAGCGGCTGCGCGGCTACCTCGACGCCCTGGACGACGCGCACATCCCGTTCGACCCGCGGCTGGTGATGGTCGGGCCGAAGACCGAGGAGCGGGTCGTCACCGAGGTCGGCCGGATGCTCGCGCTGCCCGACCGGGTCACCGCAGTGTTCTGCACCGAGACCGACGGCATGACCGGCTCGCTGCGGGCGCTGCGCCAGGCGGGGCTGTCCTACCCGGAGGACGTGGCGCTGATCGGGTTCGACGACAGCGCGTGGGCGGCGGTGATGGACCCGCCGCTCACCATGATCGCGCAGCCGGTGCACGAGCTGGGGGCGCGGGCGGCGCGGGTGCTGCTCGACGTCCTCGGCGGGGCCGAGCCCGCGCGCGAGCGGCACACGCTCCGCGCCCGCCTGGTCCAGCGCTCCTCGGTCGCGCCGCCCCGCCCGTGAGGCGGCCCCGAGCGCGTCGGCGTTCCGCCGGCGGCGCCTGGAGCTGCCGGCGTGAGTGGACCGCCCGGCCCGGGCCGGCCGTCAGTAGGTGGCGCGGCCGCCGCTGATGTCGTAGACGGCGCCGGTGGAGAAGCTGACCTTGTCCGAGGCCAGCCAGGCGATCAGCTCAGCGACCTCCTCGGGCCTGCCGACGCGGCGCATGGGGATGAGGCTCGTGATGTGGGCCAGCGCCTCGGGGGCGGTGGCGGCGTTCATCGGGGTCTCGATGACGGCGGGCGCGACGGCGTTGACCAGGACGCCGCTGGTGGCCAGCTCCTTGCCGAGCGACTTGGTCAGCGCGATGACGGCGGCCTTGGAGGCGGAGTAAGGGGCCATGTTCGGGTTGCCGTCCTTGCCGGCCATGCTGGCGAGGTTGACGACGCGGCCCCAGCCGCGCTCGCGCATGCCGGGCACGAACGCGCGGCAGGTGTGGAAGGTGCCGTCCACGTTCACCGCGAACGTGCGCCGCCAGCCGTCCAGCGGCAGCTCCCACAGGGGTGCGTTGGGCCCGATGACGCCGGCGGAGTTGACCAGGATGTCGACCGGGCCCACCTCGTCGGCGGCGGCCTGGACGGCGGCCGGGTCGGTGACGTCCACGACCAGGTCGGCGCCGCCGGCCACGTCCAGGGTGACCACCTTGACGCCGTCGGCCGCGAGGCGGACGGCGGCGGCCGCGCCGAGGCCGCTGACGCCGCCGGTGATGAGGGCGGTGCGGGACATGGGCGGTCCTTTCAGTGGGATTCGCGGGGGACGGCGTCGCCGCTGGAGCCGACGAGGAAGTCGAGGTCGGCGCCGGTGTCGGCCTGCCGGACGGTCTCGACGTAGAGGCGCTGCCAGCCACGGGACGGGCGGGCGAACGCGGCGGTCATCTCCGGGGACGGCTCGCGGGCGGCCAGTTCCTCGGCGGGGATGTCGATGTCGAGCCGTCTCCCGGGAACGTCGAGAATGATCATGTCGCCGGTGCGGACCAGGCCGAGCGGCCCGCCGGCGGCGGCCTCGGGCGCGACGTGCAGGACGACGGTGCCGTACGCGGTGCCGCTCATCCGGCCGTCGCAGATGCGCACCATGTCGCGCACGCCCTGGGCGAGCAGCTTGGGCGGCAGCGGCATGTTGGACACCTCGGGCATGCCGGGGTAGCCCTTGGGGCCGCAGCCGCGCAGCACCAGCACCGAGTCCGGGGTGACGTCGAGGTCGTCGATGCGGGCGTGGAAGTCCTCGATCGAGTCGAAGACGACGGCGGGGCCGCGGTGCCGGAGCAGGTGCGGCGAGGCGGCGGCGGGCTTGATCACGGCGCCGTCGGGGGCGAGGTTGCCGTACAGGACGGCGATGCCGGCGTCCTGCTGGAGCGGCTGCCGCCGGGAGCGGATCACGTCGCGGTCGTGGACCGCCGCCCCGTCCAGGGCCTCGACGAGCGGGCGGCCGGTGACGGTGATCGCCGCCGGGTCGAGCAGGTCGCGCACCTCGGCCAGCACCGCGTGCAGGCCGCCGGCCCGGTACAGGTCCTCCATCAGGTGCCGGCCGGCGGGCTGCAGGTCCACGAGCAGGGGGACGCCGGAGCCGGTGCGGTCGAAGTCGTCCTGGGTCAGCTCGACGCCGAGCCGCCCGGCGATGGCCAGCAGGTGCACGACGGCGTTGGTGGAGCCGCCGAGCGCGGCCAGCGCGACGATCGCGTTCAGGAACGAGCCGCGCGTCATGACGTCGGACGGGCGGCGGCCGTCGGCGATCATGCCGACGATGAGGCGGCCGGTCTCGTGAGCGCCTTCGAGCAGGCGGCTGTCGGCGGCGGGGGTGCCGGCCAGGCCGGGCAGGGTCATGCCGAGCACCTCGGCGAGCAGGCCCATGGTGGAGGCGGTGCCCATCGTGTTGCAGTGGCCCTTGCTGCGGATCATGGACGACTCCGAGCGCAGGAAGTCGGCCTGGCTGAGGGTGCCGGCGCGGACCTCCTCGCTGAGCTTCCACACGTCGGTGCCGCAGCCGAGCGGCGCGCCCCGGAAGGTGCCGGTGAGCATCGGCCCGCCGGGGACGACGACCGCGGGCAGGTCGACCGAGGAGGCGGCCATGAGCAGCGCGGGGATGGTCTTGTCGCAGCCGCCGAGCAGCACGACGCCGTCGATCGGGTTGGCCCGCAGCATCTCCTCGACGGCCATCGCCGCCATGTTGCGCCAGAGCATCGCGGTGGGGCGCACGTTCGTCTCGCCGAGGGACACCACCGGCAGGTTCAGCGGGACGCCGCCCGCCTCCCACACGCCGTGCTTGACGTGCTCGGCGACCTCGTCGAGGTGCATGTTGCAGGGGGTGAGGTCGGAGGCGGTGTTGGCGATCGCGATGTGCGGCCGGCCGTCGAAGGCGTCGGACGGCAGCCCGCGCCGCATCCACGCCCGGTGGATGTAGGCGTTGCGGTCGCCGCCGGCGTACCACTGGGCGCTCCGGCTTCCCGGCATGGCCATCACCCTTTCCGTTAATTGGAATTTCGCTCCGGTGCGTGAAACCCAGACGGAGAATACACCGTGGGAAAAACTTCCGTTTCATGGAATGGTGATCTAATCTGCGGAACGTGATGCGCATCGGCGCGCCCGGCGCGCGCCCCCACCAGATCCCCGTCGTCGGACCCCGCTAGATGCGCGCCCTGGTCCTGACCGGCCCGGGAAAGGCCGAGGTCCACGAGGTCGAGCCGCCCGCCGCCGCGCCGGGCGAGGTAGTCGTGGACGTCGAGCGGGCCGGCGTGTGCGGCACCGACGTCGAGCTGTTCACCGGCGGCATGAGCTACCTGCGCACCGGCCGCTCCTGGTACCCGCTGCGCCCCGGCCACGAGTGGTGCGGGCGGGTCAGCGCGGCCGGCGAGGGCGTGGACCCCTCCTGGCTCGGGCGGCGCGTCACCGGCGACACCATGCTCGGCTGCGGCCGTTGCGGCCGCTGCCGGGCCGGCCGCCACCACGTGTGCGCCGAGCTCGCCGAGCTCGGCATCAGCCGGGGCCGCCCGGGCGCGCTGGCCGAACGGCTCGCGGTGCCCGCCACCGCCCTGCACCCCCTGCCGGACGCCGTGGACGCCACGCTCGGGGCGCTCGTCGAACCCGGCGGCAACGCGTTGCGGGCCGTGCGCGCCGCGGGACTGGAGGCGGGCGATCGGCTGCTGGTCCTGGGCACCGGCACGATCGGCCTGCTCACGGCGCTGTTCGCCCGGGCCGCCGGAGCCGAGGTGCACCTGATGGGGCGCGACGAGCACGGTCTCCGCCTGGCCGCGAGCCTCGGCTTCGCCGGCGCCTGGACCCGGGGGTCGCTGCCGGCCCTGCCGTGGGACGCCGTCATCGACGCCTCCAACGCGCCCGAGCTGCCCGCGCTCGCGGCCGCCCTCGTCGAGCCCGGCCGGCGGGTGGTCTGCATCGGCCTGGCCGGGACCCCGTCCACGATCGACACCCGCGACCTGGTGCTCAAGGACGTCACCGTCGTCGGCGTCCTCGGCGGCTCGGCCGGCCTCGCCGGAGCGATCGCCGCCTACGCCTCGGGCTCGGTGGACGCCCGTCCCCTCGTCGCCGCGACGGTCGGCCTCGCCGGGACCGCCGGCGTCCTGGCCGGCCGCCGCCCGCCCGGCGCCGGGCCCGGCCCGAAGATCCACATCGACCCCCGCCGCTGAGGCGCAGGCCGCGGCCGGCGGCCTGCCGCCGTCAGCCGGTGCCCAGCCATGCGGACGCGGACGCTGACGTACTGGCCGGGCCGGGCGGGCGGGACCGGGGCGTCGTCGGCCGGGCGCAGCAGGAACGAGACCGTCTCCGCCGTTTCCTCCCGGCGCTCGACCACCCGCCAGCGGCGCAGGGTGTCGCCGCCCCGCACGCCGGCGGCCGCGTAGATGCGCGCCTCCAGCGCGATGAGCGCGCCGGCCATCAGCCAGTACACCTCGTCCCAGGCAGCGGCCACTTCCGGGGTGACGGCCATGGTGGCCCGCGAGTTCGGGCCAGGCACCAGGGTAGGAGCCCAAGGGCGGCCGATCATGAGGCCGAAGGTCCGTGGCGGCGGGGGTCGAAGTCCTGATGATCAGCGGGCGGACGGCCCGGTCATCCGGGTTCCGGCACGGGACGGGAGCCTGCTTCGTCGTCTCCGGCCGCGGGGGCCTCTCCGGTGAAACGGCGCAGCTCCGGGCTGAGCCCGGCCACCGCGGCGGTCAGGCCGAGCAGCCCGCCCAGCGCGACGAGCGCCCCCGCGCCGCCCAGCGCCGCCGCCAGCGCCCCGCCGAGCACCGGCCCCAGAGGCTTGAGCGCCGTCCCGCCCATGCTCAGGACCGCGCCCATCCGGCCGAGCATCGCCTCCGGCACCAGCCGCGCGACGACCACGTTCATCACCACGTTCAGCGCGGGCGTCGACAGGGTGACGAGCACCAGCGGGATCATCGGCCACCACGTCCCCCAGGGCAGCGCCGTGGCCGCCAGCGCCGCGCCGAAGACCGCCACGACGGCCGGCAGCAGCCTGCCGGGCGGCAGGAGCCTGCTGACGCGGCCCGACAGCAGCGCACCGGCCAGCCCGCCGGCACCGAGACCGGCCAGGACCGTGCCGGTGACGCGCGCGTCGCCGCCGCGCTCGCCGACGAGCACGATCAGCGGGATGAGGAACGCCCCGCCCAGCAGGTTGAGGACCATCACCGCCGCGGTGACCTCCCGCAGGCCGGGCCGGCGCCACAGCCAGGCGACGGCCTCGGTCGCTTCCCGGCGCATGCCGCGCGGCCGCTTCCCGCCGTCCTCCGGTACGGGGGCCCGCGGCTCGTCCGCCGGGCGGCGCGGCACCTTCGCGCCGACGTAGCAGAGCGTGGCGGCGAGGAACGTGACGGTGTCGGCGACGAAGGGCACCGCCCGCCCGAGGCCGTACAGCAGGCCGCCGAGCGGCGGGCCGAGCAGCCCGGCCGCGTGGGTACGGGCCTCCTCCTGCGCGTACGCGCTGTGCAGCTGCTCCGGGGGGACGACGCCGCGGATCGCCGTGTCCCGGGCGGGTCCGGTGAACGCGGCGCACAGCCCGTCCAGCACCGCGAGCGTCACGAACTGCCAGACCTGCGCCCGGCCGGTGACGACGAGCACGGTCAGCAGCGCGGAGACGACCGTCTGGAGGCCCTGCGCGGTGATCAGGGTGCGGCGGCGGTCCCAGCGGTCCACCCACACGCCGGCCGGCAGTTGCACGGCGAGGAAGCCGACGGTCCGGGCCCCGGCGACCAGGCCCGCCGACCCGGGCGAGCCGGTGAGCGCCAGCACCAGCAGCGGCATGGCGAGCCTGGTGAGCTCCGACCCCAGCGCGGAGACCGCGCTGCCGGCCCACAACAGCTGGAAACGCGCGTTCCTGCGCAGCGGGACGAGGTCGGTCACGAGCTTCTTCTCCGTGGCGGCTCCGTGGCGGCTCCGTGGCGGCTCCGTGGCGGGCGGGGCCCGGGGTGGCGATGGTCCACAATAGCCGTCATGTCCGCCATGCCGGAGAAGCCGCCCGAGACCGCCTTCTCGCCCCGTCTCAACGACTACGACCAGATCGCCGAAGGGTACACGGCCGAGAACGACACCAGTCTCGTGAACGCCTACTACGAGCGGCCCGCGATGCTGGACCTCGCCGGCGACGTGGCCGGCCGGCGCGTCCTCGACGCCGGCTGCGGCTCCGGCCCCCTGTTCGCCGCGCTGCGCGATCGCGGCGCGATCGTCACCGGCATCGACGCGAGCGCCGGCATGCTGGAGCAGGCCCGGCGGCGGCTCGGCGCCGACGCCGACCTGCGGGTCGCCGACCTGGGCGCTCCCCTGCCCTTCCCCGACGACGCGTTCGACGACGTCGTCGCGTCGCTGGTGCTGCACTACCTGAAGGACTGGGGGCCGGCGCTGGCCGAGCTGCGGCGCGTGCTGAGGCCCGGCGGCCGGCTCCTCGTCTCGGTCGACCACCCCTTCGTCATCACCCTCACGCAGTGCATGGCCGGCGAGAAGCCCCAGTACTTCGAGATCCGCAACCGGGTCGAGGAGTGGACCATGGGCGGGCAGACCGCCCGGTTGAGCTTCTGGGACCGTCCGCTGCACGCGATGACGGAGGCCTTCACCGCGGCCGGCTTCCGCATCGGCGTCATCAGCGAACCGCCGTTCGTGCCGGAGGCGCGCGAGCTGTTCCCCGAGGAGTTGCGCGGGCGCACCGGCACCCGGTTCCTGAGCTTCCTGTTCTTCGTCCTCGAAGCCGCCTGACGGCACCCCCGGCCCGCGCGCGACGCGTCAGGAGGTGGTGCAGCGCTGCCTGAGCTGGTCCTTGCGCACCTTGCCGAGGTCGTTGCGGGGCAGGGCCGGGGCGAGGAGCAGGCGGGTGGGCAGCTGCCAGCGGGACATGCCGCGCCCGGTCAGGTGGTCGCGCAGCTCCTTCAGGGACGGGGGCGGGTCGGCGGCGGGGACGACGACGGCGCACGGCAGCTCGCCGTGTTCGGCGCTGGGGTAGCCCACCAGGGCCACGTCGGCGACGCCCGCGTGCTTGCGCAGGCCCTCCTCGACGTCGTGGACGGGGATCATGCTCGCGCCGGGGCCGGAGATGCGGTCGGCGGCGCGGCCGAGGTACTGCAGGCCGCCGCGCCCGTCGTCGCGGACGAGGTCGCCGGTGTCGTACCAGCCGTCGTGCTCGCGCGGCAGCCAGACCGGGCGGCCGGTGTCGCGCCGGAAGGTGCCGAGGCAGACGGAGGGGCTGCGGACGGCGAGCCGCCGCACGCCGGGCCCGGCGCCGGGCTCGTCCCGCAACCGCACCTCGACGCCGCGGCGGGGCGTGCCGATGCTGCGGCCGGGCCAGCCGGGCGGGTCGGCCGCGCTGGTGCCGAGGCCGCCGCCGGTCTCGGTCATCCCCCAGCCGTTGACCAGCTCGGCGCCCAGGTGCTCGCGGATCAGCAGCGCGTCCGCGACCGTCAGCGGCGCGGCGATGCTGTTCAGCCTCCGCAGCTCGGTGAGCGGCCGCGGGCGCAGCCGCTGCTCGGCGGCCAGGTCGCGGAGCAGGCGCGGGATGGCGGTCATGGACGTGGCCCGGTGCTCGGCCAGCAGGGCGAGCCAGCGTCCCGGGTCGGGGCTGTCGCTGATCAGCACGCGGCGGCGGCGCAGGACGGTCTCCAGCACGATCTTCCGGTAGCCCGCGGGGACGCCGATCACGCTGGCGACCGCGACCGGGTCCTGGACGGGGCCGTCGGTGCGGGAGATGGCCGCGTACATGGTGTTGGAGCTGTGCAGGACGCCGAGGGCGTCGCCGGTCGTGCCCGAGGTGAAGGCCACCAGCGCCACCTCGTCGGCGCTCAGCGGAGTCGGCGGCGGGAGCGGGCCGCGCGCGCCGCGCAGCCGGGCGTCGAAGTCGACGGCGGCGGTGGCCGCCGCGTCGCCCAGGACCACGCGATGGCGCAGCCCGGGCAGCCCGGTGGCCGCCTCGGCCAGGACTCCGGCGTGCTCGACGCCGTCCCAGCGGTCCACGGTGACGCACACGGCCGCGCCGCAGACGCGCAGCCTGCGGCGCAGCTCGTGCGCGCCCATGCCGAGCTTGAGCGGCAGCACGACCGCGCCGAGGTGGGCGCAGGCCAGCGCGAGCGCGACGGTCTCCCACCAGTTGGGCAGCTGGAAGGCGACGACCTGGCCGCGCCGCACGCCCAGCGCGTGCAGGCCGGCGGCGAACCGGTCGGCCCGCTCGCCCAGTTCGCCGTACGTCAGCGTGCGCGCCCGCTCCCTGCGGTGCGCCGACGAGGCGATGAGCGCGACCTGGCCGGGGACGGCGGCACGGGCGCGGGCGAGGTCGTCGACGACGGTCTCGTCGCGCCAGTGGCCGACGGCGCGGTGACGCGCCGCGGTGACCGGATCGGGGTGGACGGTGGTGGCCAGCTCGCGCAGTTCGGCGTTCACGGCCCGGCACTTCCTCTCCTTTGTCTGGCGCTGACAAGGAGATACTACCCAAAGTAATCATCAGGTAACGTTTGGTTACGCAGTCGGCGCGGGGCGCGCCACCACCGAAAGTCCCCGTCTCGCGGTGCCCTTCGGCCTCATGATCGGAGTCCAAGCGCTCCGGCGCGCCCGCCCGTACGGCGAGATGCTGGACCCGACCGCCCGAGACGAGTCCTGAGGTGACCCAGATGACCGACACGGTCGTGGATGTGCCGGCTGCCGTCAACGAGATGATCGACACCCTGGTGGGCAACGCGCTCAAGGCGCTGGACGAGTACGCGGCGTTCAGCCAGGAGCAGATCGACCACATCGTCAAGAAGGCGTCCGTCGCCGCGCTCGACGAGCACGCGGCGCTCGCCGACCTCGCCGTGCGGGAGACCGGGCGCGGGCTGTTCGAGGACAAGGCGGTGAAGAACATCTTCGCCTGCGAGCACGTCACCAACAGCATGGCCGCGCTCAAGACCGTCGGCGTGATCTCGCGGGACGACATCAGCGGGATCGTCGAGATCGCCGAGCCCGTCGGCGTGGTCTGCGGGATCACCCCGGTGACGAACCCGACCTCCACCACGGTCTTCAAGGCGCTGATCGCCCTGAAGACCCGCAACCCCATCGTCTTCGCCTTCCACCCCTCGGCGCAGCGCAGCAGCGCCGAGGCGGCGAGGATCGTCCGGGACGCCGCCGTCGCGGCGGGCGCCCCCGAGCACTGCGTGCAATGGATCGAGGAGCCGTCCCTCGCCGCCACGGGGGCGCTGATGCGGCACGACGGGGTGTCCACGATCCTGGCGACGGGCGGCAACGGCATGGTGCGGGCGGCGTACTCGGCGGGCAAGCCGGCGCTCGGCGTCGGCGCGGGGAACGTGCCCGCGTACGTCGAGCGCTCCGCCGACCTGCGGCGGGCCGTCAACGACATCGTGCTGTCCAAGACGTTCGACAACGGCATGATCTGCGCCTCCGAGCAGGCGGTGATCATCGACGCGGAGGTGTACGACGAGACGCTGGCCGGGTTCGGCGCGCTGCACGCCTACCGCGCCGGCGCCGAGGAGAAGCGGAAGCTGGAGGAGCTGCTGTTCGGCGCCGGCGCGTCCGGCGAGTCGTGCGCGGAGGCCAGGCTCAACCCCGACGTCGTCGGCCGGCCGGTGACCTGGATCGCCGAGCAGGCCGGGTTTCAGGTGCCTGACGACACCTCGGTGATCCTCGTCGAGGTCGGCCAGGTCGGCCCGGCCGAGCCGCTGACCAGGGAGAAGCTGTGCCCGGTGCTGGCGGTGCTGCGCGCCGGCGGCCACGAGGAGGGCATCGGGCTGGCCGAGCGCATGGTGGAGTTCGGCGGCCTCGGGCACAGCGCCGCGATCCACACCCGGGACGAGCGGCTGGCCGAGGAGTTCGGGCGGCGCGTCAAGGCGGTGCGGATCATCTGGAACGCCCCGTCGTCGCAGGGCGGCATCGGCGACATGTACAACGCCTTCATCCCGTCGCTGACCCTCGGCTGCGGCAGCTACGGCCGCAACTCGGTCTCCCACAACATCTCGGCGGTCGACTTGCTCAACGTCAAGCGGATCGGCCGGCGGACCAACAACCTCCAGTGGTTCAAGATCCCCTCCAAGATCTACTTCGAGCCGCACGCGATCCGCTACCTGGCCGACATGCCCGGCGTGCACCGGGTGAGCATCGTCACCGACGCGACCATGACCAGGCTCGGCTACGTCGACCGGATCATCACGGTGCTCGGCCGCCGTCCGCAGCGGGTGGCGTTGCAGATCATCGACGACGTGGAGCCCGAGCCGAGCGTCGCGACCGTGGACCGGGGCGCCGAGCTGATGCGGCAGTTCCGCCCCGACACGATCATCGCGCTCGGCGGCGGCTCGGCCATGGACGCGGCCAAGGTGATGTGGCTGCGCTACGAGCACCCCGAGGTCGTCTTCGCCGACCTGCGGCAGAAGTTCTTCGACATCCGCAAGCGCGCCTTCAAGTTCCCGCCGCTCGGCGACCTGGCCCGGCTGGTCTGCGTGCCGACCACCTCGGGCACCGGCGCGGAGGTGACGCCGTTCGCGGTGATCACCGACACCGCGACGGGCAAGAAGTACCCCCTCGCCGACTACGCGATGACGCCGAGCGTCGCCATCGTGGACCCGCACCTGGCCGCCGACCTGCCGCCGGTCGTCACCGCCGACAGCGGGTTCGACGCCCTCACCCACGCCGTCGAGGCGTACGTGTCGGTCTACGCCAGCGACTACACCGACGGCCTGGCCCTGCACGCGATCAAGCTGATCTTCGCCAACCTGGCGGACGCCGTGCGGCACGGCGCCGCGGCCCCCCGGGCGCGCGAGCGGATGCACAACGCGGGCACCATCGCCGGCATGGCGTTCGGCAACGCCTTCCTCGGCATCGTCCACGCCATGTCGCACACGCTCGGCTCGACGTTCCACATCGCCCACGGCCGGACGAACGCGGTCCTGCTGCCCCACGTGATCCGCTACAACGGCACGACCCCGGCCAAGCTGTCCGGCTGGCCCAAGTACGAGCACTACCGGGCCCCCGAACGGTTCCAGGAGATCGCGCAGGCGCTCGGGCTCCCCGCCGCCACCCCGGCGCAGGGCGTCGAGTCGCTGGCCGCCGCGGTCGAGCGGCTGCGGGACGCCGTCTCGATCGAGCCGTCGTTCCAGGCCCTCGGCGTCGACGAGGAAGCCTTCCTGGCCGCGCTCCCCCAGCAGGCGCGCAACGCCTACGAGGACCAGTGCGCGCCGGCCAACCCGAGGATGCCGATGCTCGACGACATGCGGGCGCTGATGCGGGCCGCGTACTACGGCGCCGGCGGCCGGCCGGCCGGTCGCCCGGCTGCTGAGCAGCCGGACGCCCGGCCGGCGGCAGGAGATCAGACGCCGAACGCCGCCGCGTAGCGGATGACGCCGCTCGGCACCGGCTTCGCGGGGTCGAGGGCGAGCGCCATCATGTACTTGTCCTCGACGTCGAAGGGCGGGCGGATGCCGTACCCGGAGGCCGGGGTGAAACCGAAACGCGGGTAGTACTCGGCGTGGCCGAGCACGACCACCAGGTTCTCGCCCTGCTCGCGGGCGGCGCGCAGCGCGGCCCGGATGGCGGCCGAGCCCGCGCCCCGCCGCTGGTGCTCGGGCCGGACGGCGCACGGGCCGAGGGCGAGGGCGGGTGCGTCGCCGACGTGGCAGCGGGTGAGCAGCGCGTATCCGGCGAGCTCGCCGCCGGGGGCCGCGGCCAGCCAGGACAGGCCGGGCAGCCACGCCCGCGGGTCGGCCCGCAGCGCCTCGACGAGGTCCGCCTCGTGCGGGCTCGGGAAGGCGGCCAGGTTGATCTCGCGGATCGCCGCGACGTCGGCGGGGCTCTCGGGACGGGTGAGGTAGGTGGAGGTCATGGCGGGGTTCGTCTCCTCGTGGGGGTGGTCCTCGTGCGGGTCAGTGCGGTGCGGGCCGGTCATGGCTGCCGGTCCCGGAACCTGTAGGTGGCGCGCAGGTGGCCGGTGATGGCCTTCTGCCGGTCGGCGCGACGACGGCGACCGTGTCGACGTTGGCCGCGAGCACCTGTCCGTGGGAGGACCTGGACGCCGACGAGCGCACGATCGCGCTGTGCCGGGGCAGCAGCGCCACCAGGTGCGGCTCGGCGCCGGGACGCAGCGCGGCCCAGTCGCCGGTGCAGGGCGTCAGGAGCGGATCGGGCGGGTACGGCGCGGCGAACGTGGCCCGGACCGGGCCCGACGCGGTGATCGCGGTGCACAGGCCGCGGTCGACCCGGGAGACGCGGGCCGGCACGAGGCCCGCTTCGTAGTGTGCGGCGAAGGTGTGATCGAGTGCGTCGGTCCACCCGTACCGGGACAGGCCGGATGGATCGGTGAACGTGTGTGACAACGTGAGACCCTTGCGATGAAGGGGCCTCGACGAGACGCGGGCATCGCTCCGCCCGGCGCGGAAGGCCGGGAGAGGAGAAAGGTCAGACCGGGACCCGGGACGTGAGGTTGATCCGGGTGCTGCGTACGGCAGCGGCCTTCACCGCGGTCATCGAACCTCACCCCCCTTCCACACCGGTCTCACTACGAACGCTGGAAAGCTTAGCACCGCGACCGGGCAGTCAGCCGGGCACGGCGGCGGCGAGGGGCCGCCGGTCGAGGCCCCGGTCGCCGAGGGCGCAGCGGCACGCTTTCCCTCCTTGACAGCGATCCGGCCCTCCCTTCCCTTCAGTAGTTGCGAATCGCCATCACCGGGCGGGACGGAAGGGAGGCGGGCTCGTGCTGAAGCAGGTCGCGGAGGGCGTGCTGGTCCACGAGAGCGGGTTCGTGCAGAGCAACGCCGTCGTGGTGCAGGGCCCGGCCGGTGTGCTGCTCATCGACCCCGGGGTGACCGAGTCCGAGCTCGGCTGCCTCGCCGACGACCTTCGCGAGCTGGGCCGGCCCGTCGTGGCGGGGTTCTCCAGGCCGGACGCGGCCGCGAAGGCCCGCATCGCCGAGCACCTGCGCGAGACGGAGATCGCCGGGCAGGTGCCGCTGGACCTGCTCGGCCTCATCACCGGCTTGCCCGCCGGAACCACGCACATCCCCTGGGACGGCCTCCGGGTCCGGATCATCGAGCACCAGGCGCACGCGCCGGGCCACGCGGCGCTGCTGATCGAGGAGCGCGGCGTCCTCGTCGCGGGCGACCTGGTGTCCGACGTCCTGGTCCCGATGCTCGACCTCGACGCGGCCACGGACCCGATCGAGGACTACCTCGCCGCGCTGCGCCTGATCGAGGACGTCGCGGGCGGCGTCGGGACCGTCGTCCCCGGCCACGGCTCCGTGGGCGGGCCCGGCGCGCTGCGGGCCCGGATCGACCTGGACCGGGCGTACGTGCTCGCGTTGCGCGACGGCCGCGCCCCCGACGACCCGCGCGTCGGCCCGTCGGCCAGGCCCGGCTGGGAGTGGGTGCGCCACGTGCACGAGGGCCAGCTCCAGCGCCTCGCCCGATGAGGCGGCCCGCCCGATGAGGCGGCCCGCCCGCGTCGTGGCGGCTCGGGGCGCACCGGGATCCCCGGCGTTGACAGCCGGACAGACGTCGTGCGCGCTTTCCCCGGCAACGCCCGACGCCGGGGCACCGGGCAACAGGGTGCCGGCGAGGAACTGCACGGCCGCCTTTCTACCCTTAAACTCTACCTGAAATGAAGGGTTAGAGGAGGGACGGCTGATGAGCTCCCAGCTGCTCTGGTACATCCCCAACCAGGCCAGGCCCGGCCACCGCGGCGACGACGTCGTCGCCGGCCACAACAGCCTGGAGAACCTCACCGCCCAGGCCAGGGCCCTGGAGGAGCACGGCTGGGACGGCGCGCTCCTCGGCACCGGCTGGGGCCGGCCCGACACGTTCACGGTGGCCGCCGCGCTGGCGGCGCGCACGACGACGTTCCAGCCGCTGATCGCGATCCGGCCCGGCTACTGGAGTCCGGCCCACTTCGCCTCCGCCGCCGCCACCCTGGACCACCTCACCGACGGCCGGGTGCTGGTCAACGTCGTCTCCGGCGAGGACCACCCGGCGGCCTACGGCGACGTCCCGGCCGGCCGGGAGGCCCGCTACGCCCGTACCGCGGAGTTCATGCGGATCGTCCGCCGGCTGTGGACCGAGGAGGACGTCACCTACTGCGGCGAGCACTTCCACGTCACCGGCTCCACCGTGCAGCCGCGGCCCGCCGCCCGAGCGGCCCGCCGGCATCCGCCGCTCTACTTCGGCGGCGCCTCCACCGCCGCGGAGCGGGTCGCCGCCACCGAGGCCGACGTGCAGCTCTTCTGGGGCGAGCCGCTCGGCGACGTCGCCGAGCGCATCGAGCGGCTGAGGCGGCTCGCCGACCGGCTCGGCCGCGAGCTCCCTCCGCTGGAGTTCGGCCTGCGCGTCACCACCGTCGTCCGCGACACCGCCGCGCAGGCGTGGGCCGACGCCGAGGCCAGGGTCGCCGCCATGGCGCAGGGCCGCGTCGCCCGCGACGTGAACTGGACCGCCGCCGCCGGCCAGCAGCGCCTGCTGGGCCTGGCCGCGCGGGGCGAGGTGCTCGACCGCAACCTCTACACCGCCCCCGGCCGGTACGGCGGCGCCGGCGCGGCCACCACCTGGCTGGTCGGCTCGGCCGCGGACGTGGCCGCGTCCCTGCGCGACTATCAGGCTCTCGGCATCACCCATTTCATCCTGTCGGACACTCCCTACCTGCCGGAGCTGGCCCGCCAGGGCGACCTGCTCCTTCCGCTGCTGCGGCCTCGGCCAGGCCCCACCGCTCCAGCACCTGCCGGTACGTGTCGTTCTCGGTGACCGTGTTCAGGGCCTCGTGGAGCGGCCGGACCAGGTCGAGCAGGCGACTTCGCCGCGTACCGCGTCGACCGGCTCGCCCGGCAGGTGCCCGACGCCATCGGTCTCGCCGCCGATGAGGGCGGTGTCGTCGGTGGCCGGGGACACCAGCGGCGTGAGCAGCACCGAGCGCACCACCGACAGCGCGAACAGGTACCGCCCGCCGCCTCCCACTTCCCGGGCGGGGGCCTGCGCTCCGGGCACCGTCGTGGGCCCCCATAAAGTCAACATTTCCTACTGGCTTTGCATGTTATGCTGGCCGCCATGGACCGCGCCTTCTCCCCTCTGGCCGCCCTGGCCGCCGCCGCGCTCGCCCTGACGGCGTGCGGCGCCGCCCGGCCGGCCGCCGCCCCTTCCGCCGCCTCCGGCAAGTCCGTCATCCTGATCACGCCCAACCCGGTGGGGACCAACAGCTTCCTGCAGCTCAGCGTCGAAGGCGCGAAGGCCGCGGCGAAGGAGATCGGCGCCTCGTTCAAGCTGTACGAGAGCAAGGACCCGGCGAGCATCGCGCAGAACCTCGACGCCGCCGTCCGGGCCAGGCCCACCGTCGTCGTCGGCGTCAGCTTCTCCTTCGACGACCTGTTCGCCACCGTGCCGAAGCAGCATCCCGGCCAGCAGTTCCTCCAGGTCGACTCGTGCGCCGAGAACCAGGCCCCCAACCTGACCTGCGTGTCCTTCCGCGAGCACGAGGCGGCGTACCTGGCCGGGGTGGAGGCGGGCCTGCTGACCCGGAGCGGCAGGCTGGGCGTGGTGGCCGCGCTCGACTCGCCGTTCGTGCACCGCTGGATCGACCCGTTCTTCGCCGGCGCGAAGGCCGTCAGGAGCTCCGTCACCGGGACGCCGCTCTACGTCGGCGGCAGCAACCCGTTCAGCGACCCGGCCCGCGCGAAGTCCCAGGCCCAGACGCTCACCGGTCAGGGCGCCGACATCGTGGCGGCCGCCGCGTCCGCCGGCAACCAGGGCGTCTTCGAGGCCGCCGCGGCCGCCGGCGCCAAGGCGTTCGGCGTGGACGTCAACCAGTGCGCGCAGCGCCCCGGCACGATCATCGACAACGTGCTCAAGCACGTCGACGTCGCCGAGCGCGCGGCCATCGCCGACATCGCGGCCGGCCGGGGCGGCGGCGTCAAGGTGTACGGGCTCAAGGAGGGCGGCGTCGGCGTGAACGCCCTCGGCGACGACCTCGCCTCCTCCGGCTGCGCGGTGGCCGCCAGCCCCGACGTGGTCGCCAAAATCAAGCAGGTCCGCGACGACATCGTGGCCGGCAAGACCGTCGTCGCCGACCCGCTGGGCGGATGAGCGGCGCTCAGGCGGCCGGCGGCGTCGCGGCGGTCGAGCTGCGGGGCGTCACCAAGCACTTCGGCGAGGTACGGGCCAACGACGGCGTCGACCTCGCCGTGCGGCCCGGCGAGGTGCACGCCGTCGTCGGCGAGAACGGCGCCGGCAAGTCCACGCTCATGTCCATCCTGTACGGCCTGCACCGCCCCGACGCCGGCCAGGTGCTGCGGGCCGGGACGCCGGTGCGGCTGCGTTCCCCCGCCGACGCCATCGCGCACGGGCTCGGCATGGTCCACCAGCGTCTCCAGCTCTTCCCCGGCCTGAGCGTGGCGGAGAACGTGGTCATCGGCGCGGAGCCGCTGCGGCGCGGCCTGCTCGACCGGACGGCCGCGCGCCGGGCCGTGGCCGAGCTGGCCGCGCGCCACGGCCTCGGCGTGGACCCGGCGGCCCGCGTCGGCGACCTGCCGGTCGGGGTGCGGCAGCGGGTGGAGATCCTCAAGGCCCTCCACCGCCGGGCCGAGGTGCTGATCCTCGACGAGCCGACGGCCGTGCTCACGCCGGGCGAGGCCGAGAGCCTGTTCCTGATGGTGCGCAGGCTGGCGGGCGAGGGCGTGTCGGTGCTGCTGGTCACGCACAAGCTGGAGGAGGTCCTGGCCGCGAGCGACCGGGTGACGGTGCTGCGCGGCGGCCGGGTGACCGGCCGTTTCGACACCGCCGCCACGACGGCGGACGAGCTGGTCCGCGCGATGCTCGGCCGCTCGCTCGGCGCGCCCGCGGACGGGCCGTCCCCCTCCCGCGCCGGCGGGCGCGAGACCGGGGCGACGCTGCTGGAGGTGCGGGAGCTGAGCGTCCGCGACCACGACGGCGTGCCCGTCCTGGACCGGGTGTCGTTCGAGGTGCGGGCCGGGGAGATCGTCGGCCTGGCGGGCGTGGCGGGCAGCGGGCAGCGCGAGCTGGTCGACGCCGTCACCGGGCTCGGCAGGATCGACGCCGGCGAGGTGCTCCTGGAGGGACGGCGAGCCGGCGGCGGGCGGGACCGGCGCGTGGCCTACGTGCCCGCCGACCGGGCGGGCCGGGCGACCGCCCCCGAGCTGTCGCTGGCCGAGAACCTGCTGATGGGCGGCCAGCGCGGCTTCCTCCTGCGGCCGGCGGAGGTGCGGCGGCGGGCCGCGGACCTGGCCGCGCGGTTCGGGATCCGCGCCGCCTCGGTGCGGACGCCCATCGCGCACCTGTCCGGCGGCAACGCGCAGAAGGCGGTGCTGGCCAGGGAGCTGTCCAGGGACACGCCGGTGCTGGTCGTGGAGGAGCCGACGCAGGGCGTGGACGTGGGAGCCCAGGAGCAGATCCACGCGCTGCTGGCCGGGGCGCGCGACGCGGGACGGGCCGTGCTGGTGCAGTCGAGCGAGCTGTCGGAGCTGCGGGCCCTGGCCGACCGGGTGCTGGTCCTGTTCGGGGGCCGCGTGGTCGCCGAGCTGCCGGCGGCCGAGGCCACGGACGAACGTCTCGGCACCGCGATGACCGGCACCGCCATGACCGCCACCGCACCCCCTGACACCGCACCCCCTGACACCGCGTCCCCCGCCACCGCGTCCCCCGACGCCGATCCCCCTGGTGGCGGGGGCGACGAGAGGAGTCCCCGATGAGCCGGGCCGCGACCGCGCCCCGCGCCCCGTCCGCCGGCGGGGCCGCCCGCCGGCCCGGGTGGGCGGCGGCGCGGCGGGCGGTCCTGTCCCCCGCGCTGCTGTCCGTGGCGGGCGCGCTGGCGCTGACCACGCTCGTCATGGCCGCGGCCGGGGCGGACCCGTCGCTCGCCTACCCGGCGCTGGTGCGCGGCGCGCTGCTGGACGGCAACCTGGAGTACACCCTCGCCGCGTACGTGCCGACGCTGGGCATGGCGGTGGCCTTCGCCGTCCCGCTGCGCGCCGGCGAGTTCAACCTGGGCGGCGACGGCCAGCTCTCGCTGGGCGGCATCACGGCGGCCGCGCTCGCCCTGCACGCCGGCGGCTCGTACGCGCTGCCGCTCGCGGGCGCCGCGCTGGCGGGGGCGCTGCTGGCGGGGCTGTCCGCGCCGCTGCGGACCCGGCTCGGCGTGCCGGCGATCGTCAGCACCCTGCTGCTGAGCGCCCCGGCGGTGTCGCTGGCCTCCTACCTGGCCAGGTTCCCGCTGGCCGAGCCGGGCACGGGCCTCGCGCAGACCCCGCTGCTGCCGGAGGCGGCGCGGCTGCCCGCGCTCGGCGGCAGCTCGTACGTGACGCTCGCCCTCCCGCTGGTCGCCGTCCTGACCGCGCTGTGGCTGCCGGCCGACACGCGCACGGTCCCGGGCTACGAGATCCGCGCGCTCGGCGCGAACCGCGAGTTCGCCCGCTACGGCGGCGTCCGCGTGGACCGGCTGGCGACGGTGACGATGGCCGCGGGCGGCGCGTTCGCCGGGCTGGTCGGCGGCCTGATCGTGCTGGGCCCGCCGTACCGGTTCGTGGACGGCGCGCTGACCGCGCCCGGCTACACCTTCACCGCCGTCGCCGCGGTGCTGCTGGCCGCCGGCCGGCCGCTCGCGGTCCCGGGGTCGGTGGCGCTGCTGACGATCCTGCAGGCGGGCGGGCAGGGCATGGAGCGGGAGGCGGGCGTGCCGAGCCAGCTCACCCAGATCGTCCAGGGCCTGATCATCGTGATCGTCGCGGTGGCCGCCGTGGTGCGGGCGGCGAGGAGGCGCGGATGAGCGCGTTCCTCGCGGCGGTGCTGACCGCCACCGCGCCGGTCGTGCTGGCGGCCCTGGGCGGGCTGCTGTGCGCGGCGGCCGGCGTCTTCAACATGGCGCTGGAGGGCCAGCTCCTCTGGGGCGCCTTCACGGCGGTGCTGACCAGCCACGTGACGGGGAGCGCGTGGGCGGGGGTGGCGGGCGCGGTGCTCGCCACCGCCCTGTACGCCCTGCTGCTGTCGGTGCCCGTGGTGACCTTCCGGGCCGACCCGGTGGTGGTCGCGGTCGGCACGAACCTGCTCGCGCTCGGCCTGACGGCCTTCCTCATGCGGCAGGTGTTCGGCAGCGGCGGCACGTTCAGCTCGCCCGAGCTGGCCGGGCTGCCGACGCTGGCCGCGCTGGGGCTGGGGGCGCCGGTGCTGGGGCCGCAGTCCCCGCTGGTTCCCGGCGCGTTCGCGCTGGTGGCGTGGGCGGGGTGGTGGCTCGGCCGCACCCGGTCCGGGCTGCGGCTGCGCGGCATCGGCGAGCACGCGGAGGCGGCCGGCGCGATCGGGCTGCGGGTGCGGCGCTACCGGCACGCCGCCGTGCTGGGCGCGGGGGCGCTGTGCGGGCTCGGCGGGGCGCAGCTCGCCCTGGGCAACGTGACCCTGTTCAGCGAGGGCATGAGCGCCGGGCGGGGGTGGGTGGCCGTGGTGGCGGTGATGCTGGCCGGCGCCCGGCCGTGGCTCGGGCTGGGCGCCTGCCTGCTGTTCGGCGCGGCCGAGGCGCTCGGCTTCCGGTTGCAGGGGCTCGGGCTGCCGCAGCAGGCCGCGGACGCGGCCCCGTATCTGATCACGCTGCTGGCCCTGGTGGTGGCCGCGGCGGCACGCCGGAAGGAGAGGACGGCATGAGCGATCCGCTGCTCGCGGCGTCGGTGCGGTACGCGGCCGACGGCGCGGTGGAGATCCTGGACCGCCGCGTCTACCCGTTCGAGGTGAGCTGGGTGCGCTGCGCGACCAGCGAGGACGTGGCGGTGGCCATCGAGCGGATGGTGACGCAGAGCTCGGGCCCGCTGTTCGCGGCCACGGCCGGGCTGGTGCTGGCCGCGCGCCAGGCCCGCCGCGACGGGCCGGAGCAGGCGGCGGCGCGGCTGCGCTCGGCCGGGGCGCGGCTGGTGGCCACCCGGCCGACGAACAACCACATCAGGGACGCCGTGCACGCCGTCCTGTCGGCGGCGCTGGGCGGCGACCCGCTCGCCGGGGACGCGCTGGTCGCGGCGGTCGAGGCGGCGGCCCGGGCGCACGAGGACGGCTACCTCGCCCGCAGCGCCGCGCTCGGCGCGCACGCCGCGACGCTGCTGGACGACGGCTCGCGCGTGCTCACGCACTGCTGGGCGGACGCGTACCTGATCGCGACCGTGCGCGCGGCCGAGGCGGCGGGCAAGCGCCTGGAGTTCGTCTGCACCGAGACCCGCCCGTACCTGCAGGGCGCCCGGCTGACCGCGGCGACGCTGGTGGAGATGGGCTACCGGCCCACGCTCATCACCGACGGCATGGTGGCCGCGGTCCTGGCGGACGGGCTGGCGGACGTGGCGCTGACCGCCGCCGACCGGGTGACCCTGGACGGCCACGTGATCAACAAGGTCGGCACGCTCGGCGTGGCATTGGCCGCCCGGGCCTTCGGCGTGCCGTTCCACGCGCTCGTGGACGCCCCGGACCCGCAGGCGCCGACGGCCGCCGACGTGGTCATCGAGCGGCGCGACGGCGACGACGTGCTGCACGCGCTCGGCGTCCGCACCGCCGCCGAGGGCGTGACCGGCTACTACCCCGCTTTCGACGTGACCCCGCCCCACCTGGTGACCCGCATCGTGACCGAACGCGGGATCCACCTGCCGAACGACGTGAAGGAGAGCCTGTGAGACGCGTCGTGGTCGACACCGACACCGGCATCGACGACGCCCACACCCTGCTGTACCTGGCCGGCCGCCCGGACGCCGAGATCGTCGCGATCTCCTCGGTGTACGGCAACTGCACCGAGGAGGACGCCACCCGCAACATCGGCGTCGTCACCGGCCTGCTCGGCCTGGACGTGCCCGTCGCCAGGGGCGCCGCCGCGCCGCTCCGCGGCCCCGCCCACATCGCGGGGTACGTGCACGGCAAGGACGGCCTGGGCGACCTCGGCCGCGACCGGCCGCTGCCGCGGGTGAGCGCGGAGTCCGGGGCCGAGCTGCTGGTGCGGCTGGCCGCCGAGCAGCCGGGCGAGCTGGACCTGCTGGCGCTGGGCCCGCTCACCAACCTGGCGCTGGCCCTGCGCCTGGACCCTGAGCTGTTCACGAAGTACCGCTCGGTGGTGGTGATGGGCGGGTCCGGCCCCTACGCCCCGCCCGGCACCCTCCTGATGATCGACGCGAACGTCAACAACGACCCGGAGGCCGCGCGGGCGGTCTTCGCCGCGCCGCGCCGCGAGCTGGTCATGGTGGGCGTGAACGTGACGGCGGGCACCATCCTGGACGAGCACGCCATCGCCGCCCTGCGCGCCCGCGCCACGCCGGTGGCCCGCTTCGCAACCGGCATCCTGGACGCCTACCTCGACTTCTACCAGAACGAGTGGGGCCGCAGGATCATCCCGCTGCACGACCCGCTCGCCGCCGGCATCCTGCTGGACCCCTCGTTCGCGACGGCGTGGGCGGAGGGGCCGGTCAACGTGCGCGGCGACGGCTTCCTGCACCGGGCCCGGCTCATGCGCACGCACGACGGGCTGCCCCCGGCCTTCCCGTACGAGCCCGCCCCCGGCACCCGCGTGGTGACCGCGGTGGCCGCCCGCCGGTTCGTGGCCGACTTCGTGGAGGTGCTGACCCGGTGACGGCCATCGTGCTCGACATCGAGGGGACGACCAGCTCGACCGAGTCCGTGCACGTCGGGCTGTACGCCTACGCCCGGCCCCGGCTCGGCCCGTACCTGGAGGCGCACCGCGAAGAACCGGCCGTGCGGGCGGTGCTGGCCGAGATCGGCGCCGCCACCACGGAGGAGGCGGTCAAGGCGCTGCACGCCTGGATGGACGGCGACGTCAAGGCCACGCCGCTGAAGACCTTGCAGGGCCGCATCTGGGCGGAGGGGTTCGCGGCCGGGGAGCTGACCTCGCACTTCTTCCCCGACGTGCCGCCCGCGCTGCGCGCCTGGCACGCGGCGGGGCACCGGCTGGCGGTGTTCTCCTCCGGCTCGGTGGCCAGCCAGCGGCCGTGGTTCGCCCACTCCCCGTACGGGGACCTGTCGGCGCTGGTCGGCGACTGGTTCGACACGGTCAACGCCGGGCCGAAGCGGGAGGCGGGCTCGTACGCGCGGATCGCGGCGGCGCTCGGCGGGCCCGGCGCGCCGCTGTTCCTGTCCGACGTCCCGGCCGAGCTGGACGCCGCCGCGGCGGCCGGCTGGCGCACCGCCGGCGTGCGCAGGCCGGGCGAGCCGAACGCGACCGCCCCGTTCGGGCCCCACCCCGTCATCGCGACCTTCGAGGAGATCGACCTATGAGCGTGGACACGACCCCGGCCGCCGAGCAGGTGCACGCGGCCGGCGCGCGGCTGGCCGTGGAGGCGACCCGCTTCACCTCCATCGGCTGGATGCGCGGCACCTCCGGCAACATCTCCGAGGTGGTCTCCCGCGAGCCGCTGCGGCTCGCCGTCACCGCCAGCGGCCTGGACAAGGGCGAGCTGCTGCCCACGGACGTGGCCGTCGTGGGGCCGCGCGGCGAGGCGGTCGCGGTGGCGGGGGTTGCGCCGCTGCGGCCGTCGGCCGAGGCCGGGCTGCACGCCCGGGTGGCCGCGCTGACCGGGGCGGACGCGGTGGTGCACGTGCACGCCCTGAACGCGGTCGTGGCCGGGCACCGCTGGCCGGGCGGCGTGCTGCTGCGGGACGTGGAGACGTTGAAGGGCATCGGCCGGCTGGCCCACGACGACGAGGTCACGATCCCGGTCATCGGCAACAGCCAGGACATGGACGAGCTGGGCGACCGTTTCGAGGCCGCCTTCGACCCGCGCACGCCGGCGGTGATCGTCGCCGGGCACGGCCTGTACGCGTGGGGGACGGACCTCAAGCACGCCCGGCACGTCACCGAGTGCGTGGAGTGGCTGCTGTCCTACAAGCTGGCCGTCTCCTGAGCCGCCGTCACTCCTCGCCGTCACTCCTCGCCGTCGCGCCCGTCGTCGTCGCCGTCGCGGCGGCGGGTGTCGCGTTCGTCCCTCAGCTCCTCGGCGAGCTGCCTGGCCCAGGCCAGCCGCTCCTCCTCGGGCAGGTCGAAGTAGCCTTC
The DNA here is from genome assembly GCF_022664455.2 of Actinomadura luzonensis. Taxonomy (NCBI): domain Bacteria; kingdom Bacillati; phylum Actinomycetota; class Actinomycetes; order Streptosporangiales; family Thermomonosporaceae; genus Actinomadura; species Actinomadura luzonensis. The sequence continues at coordinate 427,833 of NZ_JAKRKC020000002.1, read as the reverse complement.
CGGCAACGCGGCGTAGGTCTTACGCCTCCTCAAGAAAGCCACCGGTTCCTCCCGTGTCGATATAGCCGCGGGTCCTCACATCGTAGACGGCGATCTGGTCGGTCTCCCTGGCCAGCTTGATCGCCGTCCTCCTCCGCGGGATGTTCCTGGACGGTTCGAGCCACACCTTGCCGTCCTCGATCCAGCAGCCGAGGTAGATGTCGCGGCGCTTGTCGAAGACGTCCCGGTTGTCGCGCAGGTAGCGGTCGATGGCCCGGGCGGCGGCGTCCGGGTCGTCGAGGACGCTCTCGGGGAACTGGGCGGTGCGGCCGGTCGTGGCCACCATGTAGCCCCTGGCCGGCGGGCGGCCGGTGACCGGCGACCAGGAGAAGCCGCCGCTGCGGCGGGCGTCCCTGATCAGGTTGCCGAGCGGGACCGGTCGCGCGCCGCGGAAGAACCGGGCGGCGCGGCGGGCGATGAAGCCGGCCGCGCCGGACGGGAGCCTAGGCAACCAGCACCCGCGCGGTCCGGTGGCGGGCGAGGTCCAGCAGCAGGCGGGTCAGCCGCTCGGCGGCCGGCAGGGTCAGCAGCGAGCCGCCCGAGGTGGCCGCGGCCGTGGCGGCGGCCACCCGGATCCTGGCGAGCAGCGTGACGAGCTGCACGATCATGTGGATCTTGAGTGCGAGCACCAGCGCGGCGCAGAGCACCAGGCAGAACGCGACGACCCGGGAGCCGGTGACGCCCTCGGCGACCACCGTGCGCGGGGCGTCGCCGCCGCGCCACCCGCGCAGGAACGCCTCCACCGCCTCGCCCGCGTTGCCGCGGCGGACCGCGTCGGCGGCCTCGTCCGCGCGGCCGGTGACGCCGGAGAGCCGGGCGCCGAAGCCGAGCCAGGACAGCGCCAGCCGGTACAGCGCGTCCTCGTCCGCCTCGGGCCAGTGGTGGCCGAGCTCGTTGAGCAGGAACGCCAGCTCGGCGGGCAGTCTCAGGCCCACGGCAGGCTCCCGATCACCGTCCGGGTGTCCGTCTCGGCGCCCTCGTACGTGGCGGCCATCGAGGTCAGGCCCGCGCCGTTGCCGCCCAGGGCGCGCACCGCGCTCTCGACCGAGCCGGTGGCGATCTCCTGGATCGCCGCGCAGGCCGCCGCGATCATGGCACTGATGTCGTCGTTCCGCGGGATGACGCCGTCCGTGCGGACGGCGGCGAGCAGCTCGTCGAAGGCGGCCCGCACCTCGGTCGCGACCTCGCCCAGCTCGGTGCCCGCGCTGTGCAGGACGGTCCTCCTGAACTCCATGCCCTCACTCCTCGATGCGCCGGTCGAGCTGCCGCAGCACGTCGCCGACGGTGCCGGCGAAGACGCCGAACCGGTCGGCCGCGTACGCCTGCAGCTCGCGTAACTCCGCCGACAGGGCCGCCAGGCCGGGGGCGGCCCTGTCGCCCGCCGCGGCGGCCACGCCGTCCAGGGCCTCGTTCACCGTGCGCTGGAGCAGCGCGGCCAGCTGCTCGGACTCCAGGCGGCGGACCCGCGGGTTCAGCGTCAGCGACCGCAGGCGGACCCCTTCGGGCGTCAGGACGGCCGCCGCGCGGACCAGCCCGTCGCGGTCGGCGGCCTCGTGCCGGACCTCGGGCGGCTCGGCCGGCTCGGCCGCCCGGGCCGCCTGCTCGGCGGCGCGCGCCGTCGTCTCGATGAGCCGGTCGAGGTCCGCCGCCCCCAGGTCCTCCGCTCCTAGCCCGCCGGTCATCGGCCCGCCTCCGCCAGCGCCTGCCCCACCCGGTCGAACAGCCGTTTCGGCTCGCCGCCGCGGGGCTCGCCGGCCAGCAGGAGCCGCGCCCCGGCCAGGACGGCGCGGACGGCCCGCGCCCGCAGGTCCTCGGGCAGGCTCTCGATGTCGCTGACCCGGGAGAACCCGATCACCCGGCGGGCCGCCTTGGCGGCGGCGAACGGCGCCGCGTCGGCGTACACCTGGGCGAGGTAGCGGTCGAGGTCGATGACGCGCGGGTCGGCGCGGTCCGGCCACAGCGCCGTGAACTCGTCGGCGAAGCCCCGCCAGGTCTCGGCCGCCTGCGCAAGCACCCACGCGGCGTGGCCGTCGTCGCCGAGGACGAGCGCGCGGGCGGCGGCCAGCACGTAGTTGCCCCAGAGCGCCCCGACGTCGAACCCGACCGGGCCGTAGAAGGCGAACTCGACGTCGAACGCCTTGGCGGAGCGGGGCTCGTCGCGCACCAGCACGGAGCCGGTGTGCAGGTCGCCGTGGATCAGCGCCTCGGCGTGCGTCATGAAGGCGAGCTTGGCCGCGCCGACGGCGGCCCGCACGGCGGGGTCGCCCGCGTAGGCGGCCACGTCGGCCTCGTTGGCCGGCAGGATGCGGTTGTGCTCGTGGCGGATGTACGGCTCGGTGAAGACCAGGTCCTCGGTGATCTCGCACAGCTCGGGGTTGGCCGCGCCGGCCAGCGCCGCCTTGTGGCCCTTCGCGCCGAGGCCGAACACCGACGTGCCGAAGGCCACCTTGGCGACATACCGGCCGAGGTCGGCGGCGGCGCCCTCGTGGCGCAGGCCCTCGTTGAGCGCGCCCCGCCACACCCGGTGGTCCGACAGGTCCTCGATGGCGATGACGTGCCGCTCGGGGTCGGCGTCGTGGATCTCGGGCACCAGGCCGGGGGCGACCCGGTTGTGCACGCGCAGCGCCCGGGCCTCGACGCCGTTGCGCTCGGGCGTGACGGGCCAGGTGGGGTCCACCCGCACGTAGGGCAGCGCCTGCTTGAGCACCAGCCCGCCGTGCTCGGCCGCGGCGACGAACACCAGGTTGAGGTTGCCGTCGCCCACCTCCCGCACCCGCGACACCGCGCCGAAGCGGGCCAGCGCGGGGCGGGCGGCGACGTAGCCGGGCACCGTGTCCACGGTGAGGAGCTCGTAGCTCACCGGATCCTCCTGAGGGTGTAGCTGGTCACCAGCGCGCCGACGAGCAGCGCGCCCTGGACGAAGGTCTGGGCGTAGTACGGGGCGTTCAGCATGGTCAGGCCGTTGATCATGACGCCGATGAACAGCGCGCCCACCACGGTCCCGAGAGCGTTGGGCCGGTTGGCGCCCAGCACCGCGAACCCGATCAGCGCCGCCGCCACCGACTGCAGCAGGTAGGGGTCCCCCGCGCCGACGTCGCCCCTGCCGAGCCGGGCCGACAGCAGGATCCCGGCGACCGCGGCGCACACCCCGGACACCGCGTACGCCAGCGCCCGGTAGCGGGCCACCCGGATGCCGGCCAGCCGCGCCGCCTCCGCGTTGCCGCCGATCGCGTACAGGGCGCGGCCCCAGCGGGTGTGGTTGAGCAGCACGTACACGGCGGCGGCGAGCAGCGCGAACACCACGACCGGGACCGGCACGGACCCGATCCGGCCGCTGCCGAGCCAGGCGAAGCCCTCGGTGTAGCGGCCCTGGGCGGGCGCGCCGTCCACCGTCATGCCGGCCGCGACCGACTGGCCGCCGGTGACGATCAGCGCCAGGCCCTGGAACAGGAACAGCGTGCCCAGCGTCGCCACCAGGTCGGGAACCTTGGCGACCACCGTGAGCAGCACGTTCACGGCGGCGACGAGCAGGCCGGTGAGCAGGCCGGCAACGATCGCGGTGCCGCCGGTCAGGTTGAACCGGACCATGGCCAGGGCGGTGACCATGACCACGGCCCCGACGCAGGCGCCCGCCGACAGGTCGAAGCCCCCGGTCGTCATGGAGACGGTGACGCCGAGCGCGACGATCCCGACCACGGCGACGGACTGCAGGACGACCAGGGCGTTGGGGTAGGTGGCGAAGGCGGGCCGCAGCACGGAGAACAGCACGGCCATCGCGGCCAGCACGACCAGCAGGCCGTAGCGGTAGGCGAGCGCGGCGGCCCGGGAGGCGGTGGTCCCGCCCGCCGTCACCGGCCGGCCGCCGGTCCTCGCGGTGGCGGTCATCGGCCCTCCTCCCCGCCGGCCGCGCGGGTGGCGGGGCCGGCCATCAGGGCGGCCAGCCGTTCCTGCGTGGCCTCGGCGATCGGCAGCTCGCCCGCCGGGGCGCCCTCGTGCAGGACGAGGACCCGGTCGGCCAGGCCGTACAGCTCCTGCGGGTCGGAGGTCGCCACCACGACGGCGGCCCCGAGGGCGGAACCCGCGGCGCCGTGCGCGGGCTCGCCGGGAGCCGGGGCGACGGCCGTGCGGGCACGGTCGCCGGGAGCCGGGGCGGCGGCCGTGCGGGCGCGTTCACGCACGACGCGGGCGATGTCGGCGCGGGCGGAGACGTCCACGCCGCGGAACGGCTCGTCGAGCACCAGCAGCCGCGGCTCCCCCTCCAGCCAGCGGCCGACCACCACCTTCTGCTGGTTGCCGCCGGACAGCGCCTCGATCGGCGCCTCCTCCCCGGGGCCCCGCACCCCGAACCGGCCGGCGACGCGCCGCGCGGCGGCCGTCTCCGAGCGGCGCGCCAGCAGCCCGGCGCGGCTGTGCCGACGCAGCCACGGCAGCGTGACGTGCGCCCGCACCGGCCAGCCCGGCACGATCGCCTGGGCCGCGCGCTCCTCCGGGGCGAAGGCGACGCCCCGCCCGATCGCGTCCCGGGGGTCCTTCGGCCGGTAGGCGGCGCCGTCGAGCGTGAGCCGCCCGGACACCAGCGGCCGGACCCCGCCGAGCTGTTCGAGCAGCTCCGTCTTGCCGGCCCCGACCAGCCCGGTCACCCCCAGCACCTCGCCCGCGCGCACCCGGAACTCGAACGCGCGGCCACCGGGCACGGCCCGGACCTCCTCGGCGACCAGCACGTCCGCGCCCGGCACCGCGCCCGGGGACGGGGACGCGCCCGGGGACGGGGACGCGCCCGGGGACGGGGACGCGCCCGGGGACGGGGACGGGCCGGCGGGCGCCGGGCCGGGGCCGAGCATGGCGGCGACGATCGCCGTGCGTTCCACGGGCGCGGCGGCCAGCGCCCCGTCCCGGAGCACCAGCACCCGGTCGCACAGCTCCTCGATCTCGGCCAGCCGGTGCGACACGTACAGGACCGCGACGCCGGCGGCCGCCGCCGCCCGCAGCCGCCCCGCCAGCGCGGCGGCCTCGACGGGCGACAGCGTGGAAGTGGGCTCGTCCAGGATCAGCAGGCGGGCGCGGCGGGCCAGGGCGCGGGCGATGACGAGCTGCTGCCTGGCGCTGGCGGGCAGGCTCTCGACCGGCGCGTCCAGGGGCAGGCCGAGCCCCGGCGCGACGGCCGCCGCGGCGGCCCGGACGCGCCCGCGGGTCTCGAACCAGCTCCGCCGGGCCGATGATCCGGCGAGCGCGTCGAGCGTCAGGTTCTCGGCCACGCTGGCGCCGAGGACCACGCCGTCGTCGATGTTCTGGTGGACGGTCTGGACGCCCGCCGCCTGCGCCTCCAGCGGCCCGCCGAACGTCAGCGGGCGGCCGTCCCAGGACAGGGTGCCGGAGGTCGGCGCGGTCGCGCCGGACAGGATCTTGATGAGCGTGGACTTGCCCGCGCCGTTGGTGCCGATGAGCCCCGTGATCTCGCCCGGCCGCAGGCTGAGACTGACCGAGGACAGGGCTTCGGTGGCGCCGTACACCTTGCTGAGGGACGTGGCCGCGAAGGTCACGACGACGCCCACGGCACGCGCGCCACCTCGGGCGTGGTCAGCTCCGGGAAGGCGCGGGTGAGCTGCTCGACGCTGGTGATCCCGGCGTCGCGCAGGCCCTTCTGGGTGATCAGGGCCGGCGGCACGGTGAGCGCGTGCTCCACCGGGGAGCCCGCTACCAGCAGGGTGGCCGCGCGCACCGCGACGCGGCCGACGTTGGCCGGGTCGGTGGCCGAGGTGGCGGCCCACGGGCTGCCGGTCTCGGTCATGACGGCGATGTCGGCGGTCGAGACGTCCGCGCCGTAGATCTTCACCCGGTCGGCGAGGCCGAGCTCCTTGACGGCGAGCGCGGCGCCCTTGGCGAACTCGTCGTAGGGCGCGAAGATCGCCTTGACGCCCGGGTTGGCCTGGAGGGCGGCCTTGGCCTGGTCGGCGACCGCGGCGGCGGTGGAGCTGTTGACGACGCCGATCTGCGCCACCTGCTTGATGCCGGGGTTGTCCTTCTTGAACCGCTCCCAGGTCTCGTTGCGCCGGTCCAGCGGCGCGAACCCGGCGACGTACACGTAGACGATCTCGCCGTTGCCGCCCGTGCCGGCCTTCAGCGCGCCGAGTGCCTGCTCGGCGATGCGGTGGTCGTCCTGGGTGAGGGCGACGGCCTCGGGCGAGCCGGGGTCGACGTCGAAGGCGACCAGCGGGATCCCGGCGGACACCGCCTTCTTGATCGCCGGCTGCACGGTCTGGGCGAAGCCGTGGTCGACGATGATCGCGTCGGCCTTGGCGGTGACCGCCTGCTCCAGGTTGAGCGCCTGCTTGTCGTTGTTGCCGTCGCCGCTGGAGACCTCCAGCCGTACGCCGAGCGTTCTGGCCTCGGCCTGCGCGCCGGCCAGCCACTGCTCGAAGTAGTCGCCGGAGGACAGCTGCCGCACCAGGGCGATGCGGACGTCGCCCGCCGCGATGCGGGCGGGGACAGTGGCGGACACAGTGGCGGGCGCAGTGGCGGGTGCAGTGGCGGACGGCGAGGCGGCCGTGGGAAGGGACGGGGCGGGCGGGGCGGCCGGCGTGCCCTGCGAGCAGCCGGCCAGGGCGAGGAGGGACACCACGCCCACGAGTCGTGCGAGGTTCACACCGCGGACTATATCCCACATTTCATGCAAGTATTGTAGGCTTTTGTGCCATGACCTACCTGACCGTTTACACCGACGGCGAGCGCCCCGAGACTCTGCTGGAGACCGAGGACGCGGCGGAGATCGCGGCGGCGCTCAAGGAGATCGACGTGGTGCTGCGCCACTGGCAGGTCGCCGAGGGCCTGCCGGAGAACGCGGGCCAGGAGGACATCCTGGCCGCCTACGCCGCCGAGGTGGAGCGCGTCATCGCCGAGGAGGGCTACACCTTCGTCGACGTCGCCCAGCTCCACCCCGACGACTCCCCTGACTGGCCGGAGCGGGCCGCCGCGGCCCGGCAGAAGTTCCTCAGCGAGCACACGCACGACGACGACGAGGTCCGCTACTTCGTCTCCGGCTCGGGCATCTTCTACCTGCACGCCGGCGGCAAGGTGCACGCGGTGCTGTGCGAGGCGGGCGACCTGCTCAGCGTCCCGAGGAACACCACGCACTGGTTCGACATGGGCACCAGGCCCGACTTCACCGCCATCCGCTTCTTCCACGACGACGACGGCTGGATCGGCGACTTCACCGGCGACACCATCGCCTCCCGCATCCCGGACTTCGACACCATCACGGCCGCCCGCGCCGCCCGGGCCCGGTGAGACCTGCCGGGGGGAGCCCGCGCGGAGCTCCCCCCGGCACCGATCATCCCCGCGTCCAGGACGGCGGGCGGGGCGTCACGGCCCGCCCACGACCAGGTCGCGCGCCGGGACCCGGACCGTGCGGAACCCGGTGACGCGGCGCAGGCGGAAGCCGAGCCGCTCGTACAGGGCGATCGCGTGGGTGTTGGTGGCGGCCGCGTGCAGGAAGGGCGTCTCGCCGCGCTCCCGGATGCCGGCGGCGACCGCGAGCACCAGCCGGGTCGCCAGCCCGCGGCCGCGGTGCGCGGGGTCGGTGCAGACGGCGCTGATCTCGGTCCAGCCCGGCGGGCGCAGGCGTTGCCCGGCCATGGCCACCAGCGCGCCGCCGCGCCGGATCCCGAGGTAGCCGCCGAGCTCGACGGTGCGCGGCAGGAACGGCCCGGGCCTGGTCCGCGCGACGAGGTCGAGCATCTCCGGCACGTCGGCCGGCCCCAGCCGCACCACGGCGGCGTCGTGCGCGCCGGCGACGTGCTCGCCGGTGAGCTGCACCCCGGGGATGTTCCCCACCTCCCGCCAGCCGGGCGGGGGCACCGCCGCCGGGCCGGTCAGCAGCACGTCGCCGCCCTCGCCCGCCAGCGCCGCCGCGTCCGCCCAGTCGGCGGGCCCCGGGTCAGGGGGCATGGACGCGAACGGGGAGACGTCGAGGGGATAGCGCAGCACCCGGCCACGCCGCTCGGCCAGGTGCGCGTGCGCCCCGAGCAGCGAGGCCCGCACCGGGTCGTCCAGCACCTCGGAGCCGGCGTCCGCGGCCGGACAGGGGAGGCGCCCGCCGGAGGCGGCGGGGAAGGCGGGCGCGGTCATGCCGCGACCCCGACCGGCGAGGCCGGACCGCCACCGCGCCCGCCGGTCCCTCCGAACACCTTCACGAGCATGAGCCGCGCCTTTCGTTCTTCCTTCCGCCGTCAGCCGCTCCCAGCTCAGCACACCCGCTAGAAACCGTCAAGACCTACTAGTTTAGTAGGTAATTCGCGAGGTGGCCGATCACCTCGCGGGCGTCGGCCTCGATGCCGTGGATGAAGGTGGACCGGCGTCGCCGCAGCAGGGGCAGCCCCAGCGCGTACAGCCCGGGGCCGTCCACGACGCCGCCCTCGTGGCGCAGCCGCCCCTTCCCGTCGAGCACGGGGACGTGCAGCCATCCGTAGTCGGGACGGAAGCCGGTCGCCCACACGATCGTGCGGATCTCACCGCTCCGCAGGTCGAGCCGCAGCCGCGCCGACGCGGGCACCCGGGTCGGCGCGAAACGCTCGGCGGGGCCGACCGGCAGCTCCCGCCCTGCGGCCCAGGCGTCGAACGTGTCCAGCAGGCGCTCCAGCTTGAGGTCGGCGAGCGAGGACACGTTCCGCAGCCCGCCCGAGAACAGCGCCCGCCCGTCACGCACCGCCGCGAGGCGGCCCACCGGCTCGACGCCCATCGCGGTGAGCGCGTTGAGGTCCAGCGTCGCCCGTTCAGGGGTGCCGGCGAGCTGGGGCGAGGGCAGCCGCCGGGCCCGCGCGAGGTCGTCCACCTCGTCGTGACGCTGGTCCCACACGCCGGAGGCGTCCATCCACCACAGCACGTCGCGCCCGCGGTAGGTGCGGGGCAGCCGCACGTGCTCCCCGACCGACAGGACCACCGGCCGCCCCGAGCGCCGCAGCTCGGCGGCGAGCTGCACGCCGGTCGCCGACGCGCCCACCACCAGCACGCCGCCGTCGGGCAGCCGGCCGGGCTCGCGGTAGTCGAACGGCGTGAGCTGCGTCACGGACGGCGGCACCTCCCCGGCGAACGGCGGCAGCACCGGCAGGTTGCAGGCGCCGGCGGCGATCACCACCGTCCGGCAGGCGAGCTCGCCGCCGTCCGTCGTCACGCGGTAGCCGTCGCCGGCCGGTCGTACGGACGTGACCGCCGTGCCGGTCCTGACGGGAGCCCGCGCGGCGAAGCCCTCGATGAACTGCGTCACCTCCTTCGCGGTCATGTAGCCGTCCGGGTCCGGGCCGTCGTAGGCGTGGCCGGGCAGGCGGCTCTGCCAGTTGGGGGTGAGCAGCCGGAAGGAGTCCCAGCGCTCGCGCCGCCAGGAGTTCGCCACCTCGCCGCGCTCCAGCACGACGTGGTCGATGGACCGTTCCCGCAGGAAGTGACTGGCGGCCAGACCGGCGTGCCCGGCCCCGACGACGACGGTCGTGACGTGCTCGATGATGACTCGGCCTTCCGTGCCCGCTTCCCGGGCTCCAGGTCAGAGGTTCAGGCGACGTCGACGGTGACGTTCGTCGGGTTCGTCAGGGCGTCGAAGACGGCCGAGCGCTTCTGCGACTGGGCCACCAGCGCCTCGATGTCCTGCCTGGAGGCGTCGGCGTCGATGTGGAAGGTGACCTTGATGTCGTCGAAGCCGTTGCGCACGTCGGGGTCCGCGCCGAGGATGCCGCGGATGTCGTGCTTGCCCTCCAGGGTCGCCTCGACCGAGCGGAGCTGGATGCCGCGGTTCTGCGCGACGGACGCGACGCCGGCCGTCAGGCAGCTCGCCAGGCCGACGAGCAGGTACTCGATCGGCGTGATCCCGTTGTCCTCGGCCGCGAAGACCTCGGGGTGGTCGGCGTCGAAGACCGCCTCGCGCTTGTGGCTGCGCTCCTCGCCGAGGCCGAAGAACTCCTTGACGGTCGTGGTGCTGTGCACGCCCTCGCGCCAGGTCGAGGAGGCCCGCCAGACGAACCGCGCGGCCTCGGGCGCGGCCTTCAGCGCCTCGCGCGCCTCGAGCAGCGCCTGTACGTTCACTCCGTTGGCGACCGTGGTCATACTCACTCCCTGTATTTCCGGTAGGTATTTGACCATACACTGCCCGTGGCGGTTACCATAAGTCCCATGTCGCAGCCAGCCACAACGCTCGCGGCCGGCGGCGCGGGCAGCAGTGTCGGCGTCGTGGAGACCCGCTACCTCGACCTGCCGGAGCCCGTGCGCCTCGACTGCGGCCGCGAGCTGCACCCGGTCCGGGTGGCGTACGAGACCTACGGCGCCCTCTCCCCGCGGCGCGACAACGTGATCCTGGTGTGCCACGCGCTCAGCGGCGACGCCCACGCGGCGGGCCTGGCCAAGGCGCCGCCGGAGGAGAGCGCCCGCGACGGCTTCGGGGCCGAAGGGCACGGCAAGGGCCTCGGCTGGTGGGACGGGATGATCGGCCCCGGCAAGGCGTTCGACACCGACCGCTTCTTCGTCGTCTCCACGAACCTGCTGGGCGGCTGCCGGGGCACGACGGGGCCGTCCTCCCCCGATCCGGCGACGGGCCGGCCGTACGGGCCGGACTTCCCGGTCATCACGGTCGCGGACATGGTGCGGACGCAGCGCGCGTTCCTGGACGCCCTGGGCGTCGAACGGCTCGCGGCGGTGGCCGGCGGCTCGCTCGGCGGGATGCAGGCGCTCGAATGGGCGGTCCGCTACCCCGGCCAGGTCGACGCCGTCGTGGTGATCGCCAGCACGCACGCGCTGCACCCGCAGGGCGTGGCCTGGAACGCGATCGCCCGCGAGTCGATCCTGCGCGACCCTGCCTGGCAGGGCGGCCGCTACTACGGCACCGGCCGCGCGCCCGACGCCGGCATGGGCATCGGGCGGATGGTCGGCCACATCACGTACCTGTCCGCGCCCGCGCTGGAGGCCAAGTTCGGCCGCCGGCTGCAGTCCTCCGGCGACCTGCGCTACACGATCACCGAGCCGGAGTTCGAGGTGGAGAGCTACCTGCGCCACCAGGCCGACTCGTTCGTCAGGCGCTTCGACGCCAACACCTACCTCTACACCTCACGCGCTCTGACGTACTTCGACCTCGCCCGCGAGCACGGCGGCGGGTCGCTCGCGCGGGCGCTCGGCGGGGTGGAGGCGCGTACGCTGCTGATCGCGTTCAGCTCCGACTGGCTGTACCCGCCGTCGGCGTCGCGGGAGATCGAGCAGGCGCTGCGCGGCCTCGGCAAGCCGGTCGAGCTGCAGGTGATCGAGGCGCCGTACGGCCACGACTGTTTCCTGCTGGAAGAAGCGCGGCAGACGCCCGTCATCCGCCGGTTCCTGGAAAGAGGCTCTTCGTGACCGACCAGATCCCCCGTGCCGAACAGGCCCGCGCGTTCGGGTTCGAGACCCGGCAGTTGCACGCCGGGCAACGGCCCGATCCGAACACCGGCGCCCGGGCGGTGCCGATCTTCCAGACGACCAGCTACGTCTTCGAGGACCCCGAGTCCGCGGCGGCGTACTTCAACCTCCAGGAGTACGGCAACACGTACTCGCGCATCATGAACCCGACCGTCGCGGTGTTCGAGGAGCGGGTGGCGAACCTGGAGGGCGGCGCGGGCGCGGTGGCGTTCGCCAGCGGCATCGCCGCGCAGGCGGCCGCGCTGTTCACGCTGCTGCAGCCGGGCGACCACGTGGTGTCCTCCTCGGCCCTGTACGGCGGCACGGTGAACCAGCTCAAGCACCTGCTGCGCAAGATGAACGTGGAGCTGACCTGGGTCGACCCCGACGACCCCGACGCCTGGCGCAAGGCCGTCCAGCCGAACACGAAGGCGTTCTTCGGCGAGACGATCGGCAACCCCGCGGGGAACGTGCTCGACCTCGAGACCGTGGCGGGCGTCGCGCACGAGCACGGGCTGCCGCTGGTCGTGGACAACACGTTCGCGACGCCGTACCTGTGCCGGCCGATCGAGTGGGGCGCCGACATCGTGGTCCACTCGGCGACCAAGTTCATCGGCGGGCACGGCACGAGCATCGGCGGCGTCGTGGTGGAGGCGGGCACGTTCGACTGGTCGAACGGGCGGTTCCCGGTGGTCGCGGACCCGTCGCCGGCCTACCACGGGCTGCGCTTCCACGAGACGTTCGGCGAGTACGGCTACCTGATGAAACTGCGCGCCGAGACCCTGCGCGACCTCGGCGCGGCGCTGTCGCCGTTCAACGCCTTCCTGTTCCTGCAGGGGCTGGAGACGCTGTCGCTGCGCATGGACCGCCACGTGCAGAACGCGCTGGCCGTCGCGGCGTTCCTCGACGGGCACGACCTGGCCGCGAACGTGACCTATCCCGGCCTGCCGGGCAGCGGGTACCGGCCGCTGGTGGACAAGTACCTGCCGCGCGGCGCCGGCGCCGTCTTCTCCTTCGACTGCGCGGGCGGCCGGGCCGGCGGGCAGGCGTTCATCGGCGGGCTGACGCTCTGGTCCCACCTGGCCAACGTCGGCGACGCCAAGAGCCTGGTCATCCACCCCGCCAGCACGACGCACCGCCAGCTCGGCGACGAGGAGCTGCGGGCGGCCGGCGTCGGGCCGGGCACGGTGCGCCTGTCGGTCGGCACCGAGACCGCCGGCGACCTGATCTGGGACCTGGAGCAGGCTTTCGCCCGCGTCGGAGAGGTGACCGCGGCATGACGACCGGACTCGACCGCTACCAGGACCCGCTGACCATCCAGCGCGTGCTGCACGCCACCAGGACCGTCGCGATCGTCGGCCTGTCCGGCAACGAGCTGCGGGCCAGCCACTTCGTCGGCTACTACCTCAAGCGGCACGGCTACCGGATCGTCCCGGTGAACCCGCGCGAGAGGGAGATCCTGGGCGAGACCAGCTACCCGAGCCTGCGCGACGTGCCCGTCCCGGTGGACCTGGTGAACGTCTTCCGCGCCCCGGACGCCCTGCCCGACATCGCGCGGGAGACGGTGGCGATCGGCGCCAAGGCCCTCTGGTGCCAGTTCGGCGTGATCAACGAGGAGGGCGCGCGGATCGCCGAGGACGGCGGCGTCAGCGTGGTCATGGACCGCTGCCTCAAGGTCGAGCACGCGCGCTACGTGGGCCGGATGCACTGGCTCGGCTTCAACACCCGCCGCATCACCTCCGTCCGCTCCGGCCTCCAGTAGCCTGCCCCGGTCCGGGCAGGCGCACGTCCAGGAGGCCGGCGATGTCACGGCACTCGCCCCGGGCGTGCAGGCCGGCGATGAGCGGGTCGGCGCCGGCCGGCCCGGACCGGGGCCGGCGCGCCTCGATGAGCGTGCGCGCCCTCGTCGAGCCGGGCGCGGTGGGGCCGCTCGCCCGCCAGCCGTCCTCGTCCCGCTCGATGCGCGGTGTGGCCCCGATGAACGTGACGACCCCCGCTCTGGCCAGGGCGAGCAGCTCGGCCTGGCGGTCGAGGGGCGGGCCGTCGGCCAGCAGGCCGCACAGCCCGTCGAACCACGGATCGCCCGCCATGCGGGGGCGGGCCGCCAGCAGCGCGCGGATCAGCGCCAGGTCCGGGCTGAAGCCGGGGTCGGCCCGGCGCTGCAGGTCGGCCGCGAGGTAGCCGTGCATCCAGCGTTGCAGCCCGGCCAGGTCGCCGAAGCGCATCCCGTGCAGCGGGCGGGCGAGCCGGTCCAGGTGGAGCCGGTCGGCGAAGCGCGGCACGGACCTGGTCACCAGGGCGCGCATCTCCTTGCCGCCCTGCTCGGCGCGGGCGAACGCGGGCTCGAACTCGGCCCACGTCGTCCTGGTGCGGGACGGGTGGGCGGTGAACAGCTCCCGGTAGTAGGCGTAGGCGAGCTCCTTGGCCGTCGCCCGGCGCTCGTCGCCCTCGTACGGGAACCGCCGCGGCCGGGCCTGTCCGGCCAGGTCGTAGCCGGGACGGGCGTGATGCGGCACGCCGCGCCGGGAGCCGACGTACAGGAGGGGTTCGTGACCGCTGGGCAGGTAGACCGGTTCGCCCTCGCGCCCCCGGGAGAAACGCCCGCCGCGGCCGGCGGTGAGCCGCGGCAGCAGATCGGCGAACGCCTGTCCCGAGCCGCGCACCAGCACGGGCTCGCCCGCGGGCACGCGCTCCAGGCCGCGCTCCTGGTCGGGCCCGGCCGGCAGGTGGAGCAGCCCGTGCCGGGCGGCGAAGGCCGCTTCCGCCCGCTCCTCGGGCCCGGGCCGCTCGCCTGCCGGGGCGGCACTTCCCGGCAGGTCCGTCGCGGGCGCGTCCGGGTCCACGAAATGGACCTCCACCGCGCGCCCGCCGCCCGGCCGGGGGGCGTCGGCGCGGATCCTGTCCACCACGCTCGTCCCGGCCGGTCCCGCGCCGATCACCACGATCGCGCTCACCGCGCGTCCTCCTCGAATGAGTCCGTGTCGTCACCTCACCGGTGGCTCATGATCATGACGCTACACGCCGTCCGGCCTATTATCAACTATCCCTACTGGGTATACATGGAATTGGGACCGCGGGGAACGGGTTGTCGGGCAGGAGCAGCACGCGGCGCGCCCGGTCGGGCTGCCCGGCCGCGTCCAGGTGGAGCAGGGCCGCGCCGATGCCGGCCGCGCCCACCAGGTAGCCGGTGTCCGCGCTCACCTCGCCGGGCCGCACCCGGCGGTAGGCCTGGTACCAGCGGTAGCCGCGCCCGTCGTGGTCGTCGGCCCTGGCCACCAGGTCGGCGGCGAGCGTACGGGCGAACTCCAGGCACGAGGCCCGCCCGGTGACCGCCCACAGCCCGACGAACAGCTCCACCAGGCCGGCCGTGCCGCAGCACTGGCAGGCCGAGTTCCAGTAGCCGGGCGTCCGGCGCGGCGGGGCGGAGCTGTCGACCACGCCCCGGGCCAGCCGCTCCACCCAGTCCAGGTCTCCGGGGTCGCCGGTCACCCGGTGCAGCTCGTAGAACATCCTGGCCACCCCGGCCGCGCCCGAGCAGAACCCGGCGTAGTACAGCTCCCGCGACTGCGGCACGTGGTGCGGGACCAGCGCCCGGTCGCCGCGCGTCACGCTCACCTCGCGCACGAAGGCGGCGCCGCTGCGGGCGGCGCGCAGGAAACGCGCGTCGCCGGTGACGCCGTACAGGCGGGCCAGGAGGAAGGCGATCCCGGCCGAGCCGGCCAGGAAGCCGGGGGTGATCGCGTCGGAGGGCAGGCCGTCGAGGCCGCCGTGCCGGCGGCCGGGCACGGGCAGCCCGGCGATGCGCAGGCCGGCGCTGACGGCCGCCGCCTCGTAGGCCGGCTCGCCGAACCGGGCGGCGGCGCGCAGCAGGCCGAGCGCGATGCCGCCGTCGCCGCGCTGGGCGGGGTCGAACGTCCAGCCGAAACCGTCCACCCGCGTCCGCCCGCCCGCCACGACCCGGTCGGCGATGGCCGCCGCCTCGGCGTCGAGCCGGTCGTCGCCGAGCACCCAGCCGGCCTCCATCAGCGCGATCATCGTGCCGGTCAGCCCGTGGTGCAGGGTGAGGTCGTCCTCCCGCCGCCAGGTGGCCGCCAGCCACCGCGCGCCCTGCCGCGCGTCCTCCAGGTACGTCTCGCGCCCGGTCGCCGCGGCCAGCTCCAGGAAGAACAGCACGACGCCGGCCGCGCCCGAGTACAGGGACCGGGGCCGCGGCCGTAGCGCCGGCCTGCCGTGCCGGTCGGGGTTGGCCCGCCAGTGCCTGCCGTGCTCGTCGTCGACGGCGGCGGACCTGATCCAGCGCGCGGTCGAGAGGGCGGCCGTCATCGGGGAGTGGGCACGAGCGCTCTGGGGGCGGATCTCGTCCAAGCTCATGGCGGGGACTATGGCACATCTCCGGAGCGATTTCGGCTATTTCCCGTAAACCTAGTAGGAAAAGTTGACTTATCCGTGAGTGTCGCCGTAGCTTCGTGGGCATGAACTCCCCGACCGCCCTCCCTGGCCGGCGAGGGCGGCCGGCGATCCGCAGGGTCGTGGTGCGCGTGCTCGCCGGGGCCGCGCTGCTCGGCCTGTGGCAGCTCGCCGCCGCCGCGGCGGCCAACCCCTCCTTCGTCCCCGCCCCCGGCGCCGTGTGGGAGCAGCTCCTGCGCCTGTCCACGACGCACGACGGCATCCGCGGCTACAGCGGCAGCCTGCTGCTGGAGCATCTGGGCGTCAGCCTGCGGCGCATCCTCGCCGGCTCCGCGATCGGCGTGGCCGGCGGGCTGGTCGTGGGCGTCGTGCTCGGCACCGTGCCGTGGATCAGGGTCGTGGCCGAGCCGGTGGTGACGTTCGTGCGGGCGCTGCCGCCGCTCGCCTACTTCAGCCTGCTCATCATCTGGTTCGGCATCGACGAGACGCCCAAGCTGTGGCTGCTGGCGATCGCGGCGCTGCCGCCGGTCGCGGTGGCCACCGCCGCCGCCGTGCACGGCGCCCCGGCCGACCTGGTCGAGGCGGCCAGGGCCCTCGGCGCCAGGCGGCGCGAGGTCATCCGCGACGTGGTGCTGCCCAGCGCGCTGCCGGAGATCTGCACCGGCGTGCGGCTGGCCGTCGGCATCGCGTACTCGTCCGTGGTCGCCGCCGAGACGGTCAACGGCGTGCCCGGCATCGGCGGCATGGTCCGGGACGCCCAGCGTTACCTGCAGACCGACGTCGTGGTGCTGGGGCTGCTGGCCATCGGCCTGTCCGGGCTGCTCATCGACGGCCTGCTCCGGGTCGCCGAGCGACGGCTCATCCCCTGGCGGGGCCGCTCGTGACCCGCCGCACGTCCCTCCCGAGGAAGACCGCCATGCGTCTGAGATTCCTGCTGTCCTTCGTGCTGGTCGCGGCCCTGGCCGCCTGCGGCGACGGCACCGCGTCCCGGGGAGGCGGCGGCGCGGCGGCGAACCGCATCCGCCTCGCCTACCAGGCCTTCCCCAGCGGCGACCTCGTCGTCAAGAACAACAAGTGGCTGGAGGAGGCCCTGCCCGGCTACCGGATCGAGTGGACGAAGTTCGACTCGGGCGCCAGCATCAACACCGCCTTCGTGGCCGGCAGCGTGGACATCGCCGCCATCGGCTCCAGCCCGGTCGCGCGCGGCCTGTCGGCGCCGCTGAACATCCCGTACCAGGTGGCGTTCGTGCTGGACGTGGCCGGCGACAACGAGGCCCTGGTCGCCAGGAACGGCAGCGGCGTGACGTCGATCGAGGGCCTGCGCGGCAAGAAGGTCGCCACCTCGTTCGCCTCGACCGCCCACTACAGCCTGCTGGCCGCGCTCGACCGGGCCGGCGTCCGCGAGTCGGAGCTGACCGTCGTCGACCTCGAACCGCAGGACATCCTGGCCTCCTGGACGCGCGGCGACATCGACGCCGCCTACACCTGGCTGCCCACCCTGAAGGAGCTGAAGAAGAACGGCAAGGTGCTGATCGCCAGCCGCGAGCTGGCCACGGCCGGCAAGCCCACGCTGGACCTCGGCGTCGTCTCCACCGCCTTCCTCAAGGCGCACCCGGACGCGGTGGACGCCTGGCGCAAGGCCGAGGCCAGGGCCCTGCAGCTCATCGCCGACGACCGCGCCGCGGCCGCCGCCGCCGTGGCCGCCGAGCTGAACCTCACCGAGCAGGACGCCGAGGAGCAGCTCGGCCAGGGCGTCTTCCTCAAGCCCGCCGACCTGGCCTCCCCCGAATGGCTCGGCACGCCGGACAAGCCCGGCGCGCTGGCCGACAGCCTCGTCAGCGCCGCGCGCTTCCTCAAGGACCAGCAGAAGATCGACGCCGTACCCGACCTGGCGACCGTCCGGGCCGCCGTCTACACCGAGGGTCTGCCCGATGTCCTCGCCCCCTGAGAGCGCCGTCCAGGTGCGGGACGTCGTGCACGTGTACGGGACCGGCGCCGGCGCGGTGACCGCGCTCGGCCCGATCTCGCTGGACGTCCCCCGGGGCTCGTTCCTGGTCATCGTCGGCGCCTCCGGCTGTGGCAAGAGCACGCTGCTGCGCCTGATCGCCGGCTTCGAGCGGCCGGCCCAGGGCGAGGTGCGGACCGCCGGCGCCCGGCCGGTGCCGGGCAGCGGCGCCGGGATCGTCTTCCAGCAGCCCCGGCTGTTCCCCTGGAAGAGCGTGGGCGGCAACGTCGAGCTGGCGCTGCGCTACGCCGGCGTCCCCCGCGAGCAGCGCGCCCGCCGGGTGCCGGAGCTGCTGGACCGGGTCGGCCTGCGCGACGTGACCCACCGCCGGACCTGGCAGTTGTCCGGCGGGCAGCAGCAGCGCGTGGCGATCGCCAGGGCGCTGGCCGGCGACGACCCGCTGCTGCTGCTCGACGAGCCGTTCGCGGCCCTGGACGCGCTCACCCGCGAGCGGCTGCAGGAGGACCTGCGCCGGGTCAGCGGCCGGACCGGGCGCACCTCCGTGTTCGTCACCCACAGCGTGGAGGAGGCGGTCTTCCTCGGCAGCCGCGTCGTCGTGCTCACCAGCCGGCCCGGCCGGATCGCCCTCGACCTCGACATCCCCCTCCCCCGCACCGGCCTGGAGCCCGACGAGCTCCGCGCCCTGCCCGAGTACGCGGCCCTGCGGGCCGCCGTCAGCCATGCCGTCCGCGACGCCGCCGGATGACCACCACAGAACAGGAGCCCCCATGTCCACACCGCTGGCCGCCAAGCTCACCCTGCGCCCGCTCGGCCCGCACTTCGGCGCCCGCGTCGAAGGGCTCGACCTGGCGCACGCCGGCGACGAGGAGCTGGCCGCCGTCCGGGCCGCCCTCGTCGAGCGGAAGGTGCTGTTCTTCTCCGGGCAGAGCCTCGACGAGGACGGCCAGGTCGCCCTGGGCCGCCGCCTCGGCGAGCTGACCGCCTCCCATCCGGTGGTCGGCGGCGTGGACGAGGCGCACCCCGAGATCTACGCGCTCGACAGCGCCGACAACGGCTTCGCCGACGTCTGGCACACCGACGTCACGTTCATGCCCCGCCCGCCGCTCGGCTCGATCCTGCGCGCCGTGGTGCTGCCGCCCACCGGCGGCGACACGAGCTGGGCCGACAGCCAGCTCGCCTACGAGTCCCTGGCCGCGCCCGTCCGCGAGCTGGCCGACCAGCTGACCGCCGTGCACGACGGCAACCGCGAGTTCGGCTACTATCTGGCCCAGCGGCGCGGCGGCAAGGGCAGTGTCTGGGACGGCGAGGTGGTCACCCGCCTCGACCCGGTGGAGCACCCGGTGGTGCGCGTGCACCCCGAGACCGGGCGCAAGGGCCTGTTCGTCAACCCCGGCTTCACCTCGCACATCGTCGGCGTGTCGGACGCCGAGAGCCGGCACCTCCTCGACCTGTTCTACGCCCACCTGACCAAGCCGGAGCACATCGTCCGCCACCGCTGGAGCCTCGGCGACGTGGCCATGTGGGACAACCGCAGCACCGCCCACTACGCCAACCGCGACTACGGCGCCGCCCACCGCGTCATGCACCGCATCACGCTGCGCGGCGACCGCCCGATCGGGCCGTCGTCCGCCCGCTGAGGCCCGATGACCCGCGCGGGCCCGCCACCGCCGGGTGAGGTGGCGGGCCCGCGCGACTCCCCTGCCGGGTCAGGACGCCGTCGTCACCTTCGCGGTCAGCGACCCGGTCTTGTCGTTCTGCGGGTTGAGCACGATCGTGTACGTGCCCGCGTCGGGCAGCGTCGTCGCCGCGATCGTGCAGTTGCGCCCGCAGTAGGGCGAGCTGCCGAGCGCCGTCCCGTCCGGCTTCACCAGCGAGACGCGCACGTCGGCCGAGGCGGCGAAGGTCGCGCCGGTGAAGGCGACGGCCACCTTCTGGCCGGCGGTCCCGGTGAAGGTCCAGCTCCCGTTCTGGCCCGGGGTCGTGGTGGTCAGGGTGGAGGCGGCGCCGCCGACGGTGACGGCGGCCGGGGCCAGGTCGGTGACCCGGTAGGCCCGCAGGGTCAGCTTGCCGGTCTTCTCGTCCTGCGGGTCGAACTCCACCGTGTAGGTGCCGCTGACGGGCAGCGCCACCGGCTCCAGGAAGCAGTTCCTGCCGCAGTACGCCGGCGCCACGAGCACGGTGCCGTCCGGCTGCTTCACCGACACGCGGGCGTAGGTGGAGCTGGTGAAGCTCGCGTCGGTGAGGTTGAACGACACGCGCTGCCCCGCCGTCCCGGTGAAGGACCAGACGCCGTTCTGGCCGGGCGTCGTCGTGGTCAGCGTCGAGGCGGCGCCTCCCACGGTGACGTTCGCGGCCAGGTGGGTGACCTCGTGGAGCTGCAGGGTGATCGCGCCCGTCTTGGCGTTCTGCGGCCTGAACTCGACCGTGTAGACGCCGGCGGCGGGCAGGACCACCGGCTCCAGCAGGCAGTTCTTGCCGCACGGGGTGTCGTCCACGAGCACGCCGCCGTCCGGCTTGCGCACCGCCACGTACGCGTCGTACAGGCTGGTGAGCGTGGAGGCGGTGAAGTTGAACGACACCCGCCGGCCCGCCGCGCCGGTGAACGACCAGACCGCCTTCTGCCCGGCCCCGACGGTGGTGAGCGTCGAGGCGGGCCCGCCGATCGAGGTCGCCGCGGTGACGTCACCCTCGGTGAGCTGCGCGGACAGCGCGCCGGCCAGCGCCTTGCGCGGGTCGAACAGGATCGTGTACGTGCCGGTCGCCGGCAGCGTGACCGGGTCGAGCATGCAGACCTTGCCGCAGGAGGTGTCCTGCCGCAGCACGGCCCCGTCCGGGCCGAGCACCGAGACCGCCGCGTCGGAGGCGAGGGAGAACGTGCCGTCCAGGAACGCGATGTTGACGTACTGGCCCTGCGTCCCGGAGAAGGTCCACCTGCCGTTCTGGCCGGGGACGGTCGTGGTCAGCCGGGAGACCGGGCCGTCGATCGCGATCGTCGCCGACACGTCGTCCACCTGGTACGCCCGCAGCGTCAGCGCCCCGGTCTTCGACCCCTTGGGCCGCAGGTCCACCGTGTACGTGCCGGTGGCCGGCAGGGTGACCGGCTCCAGCAGGCAGCCGGTGCCGCAGTTGGTCTCGGCGACCAGGTCGGCGCCGTCCGGCCTGCGCACCTTGACGGTGGCGTCCGAGGCGTAGGTGAAGGTGGAGCCGGTCAGGTCGAACGACACCCGCTGCCCGGCCGTGCCGGCGAACGTCCACAGGCCGCGCTGCCCCGGGATGGTGGTGGTCAGCGTGGCGGCCGGGCCGCCGACGCTGATCTGCGCGGTGACGTCCGGCGGCACGAGGTTGAGCGCGGCCGAGACGGAGCCGGTCTGGATGCCGGCCGGGTCCACCACCACCTGGTACTCGCCGTCGGCCGGCAGCACGGTCGTGTCGAAGTAGCAGGAGGTGGCGCAGAACACCGACGGCACCAGGACCGAGCCGTCGGGCTTGCGCATGGACGCGTTCGCGCTGGTGAACGTGCCGCCGGAGAAGGTGACCGAGACGCGCTGCCCGGCCTTGCCCGCGTACGTCCAGACCGGGTACTGTCCCGGGCCCTTCGTGGTCAGCTTGACGGCGGGGCCGTCCGCGGTGAGCGCCGCGGTGATGTCGCCGACGGTGACCTGCGCGGTCATGGAGCCCACCGACGTGCCGGACGGGTCCAGCACGACTGTGTAGACGCCGTTCGCCGGCAGGGTCACCGTGTCGAACGCGCACGAGGTCTTGCAGAAGGCCGACTCGTGCAGCTCGGTGCCGTCGGGCTTGCGGACCAGCGCGTACGCGCTGCCGAACGTGCCCTCGCTCAGCCCGAACGCGACGCGCTGCCCCGCCGTGCCGGCGAACGACCAGACGGCGACCTGGCCGGGCCCGGTCGTGGTCAGCTTGACCGGCTCGCCGCCGGCGGTCAGCGTGCCGGTCGCGTCGCCCTCGGTGACCTGCGCGGTGATGGAGCCGATCGCCGTCTGCGACGGGTCCACGACGAGCGTGTACGTGCCGTCGGCCGGCAGCGCGACCGGGTCGAACGCGCACGACGTCTTGCACCAGGTGGACCGGAACAGGTCTGTGCCGTCCGGTTTGCGCACCGACGCGTACGCGCCGCTGAACGTGCCGTCCGTCAGGGCGAAGGCGACGCGCTGCCCGGTCTGGCCGGCGAACGTCCAGTAGGCGCGCTGCCCCGGCGCGGTCGTGGTCAGCTTCACCGGCCCGCCGCCGGCGGTCAGCGTCCCGGTGACGTCGCCCTCGGCCACGCTCGCCGTGATCGGCCCGGTGTGCAGGTCGCTGGGGTCGACGAGCAGCGTGTACGTGCCGGTCGCGGGCAGCGTGACGGTGTCGAACGCGCAGGACTTCGGGCAGTAGGTGGAGCCGAACAGCCGGGTGCCGTCCGGGTTGCTGATCGACGCGCTGGCGGCCCCGGCCAGGCCGCTGACGGCGAACGCCACCCGCTGCCCCTGCGTGCCGGCGAACGACCAGGACGCGGTCTGCCCGGGGACGGAGGTCGTCAGCGTGGCCGGGGCCCCGATCGCGACCGTGCCGGTGACCGCGGCGGGCACCGCGTGCAGCCGCAGCGCGATCGAGCCGGTCTGGGCGTCCTTCGGGTCCCACACCATCGCGTACGTGCCGGTCGCCGGCAGCGTCTCGGTGTCGACGAAGCACTCCTTGCCGCAGGACTCCTGGGCCAGGATCCGCCCGTCGGGCCCGCGGAGCTGCACGGTGGCGTCGCCGAGCGAGGACAGCGTGCCCTCGCCGAGGACGGCGGAGACCTTCTGCCCGGCGGTGCCGGTGAAGGTCCAGGTGCCGCGCTGGCCCGGGTCGGCGACCTGGATCGGCACCTGGGGCCCGTCGATCGCGGCGGTCGCGACGACGTCCGCCCCCAGCGTGTTGACGCTCAGCTTGTACGGCCCGAACGCGTCGTTCCACGGGGAGACGCGCAGCCGGTAGGCGCCGGCGGCCAGCCCGTCGACGCGCTTGGCGCCGCACAGGTTGTTGGTGGCGGCCTTGGCGCCCGCGGCGTCGAGCAGCTCCCACCGCAGCCCGAACCCGGGGCACTCCTGCGCGTTGACGAAGAGCGAGGCCGGCCGGTCGAGGGTGAACCGGTACTCGTCCACCGCGACCTCGCCCTCCAGGTTGCCCGCGCCCTCGCCGGGCACGCCGTCGGAGGCGGTGAACGGCAGCGGCACCGCGAACGTCTGCGGCGGGGCGACGTCGAGGTCGAGCGTGACGTTGTCGAGGCCGTACGCCTGGCCGGAGATGCCGGCCGCGCCGGTGACCGAGACCTTCACCTCGATCTGGCTGTTGCTGTGGGTGACGGGCACGGTGACGCGGTACTTGGTCCAGGGCAGGCCGTTGGCCAGCGTCCCGGACGCGACGGGCGTCAGCTCGCCGGGGGTGACCGTGCGCGGGTCGTCGCGGTCGGTCTCGACCTTCACCGTCTCGGTGTCGGAGTCGGCCGACCAGTCGCCGACGGCCAGCAGGTCGAAGGCGAGGCTCCCGCTCTTGTGCGGCGGCAGCGACTGCACGAAGAAGCGGTAGGAGTCGTCGCCGCTGAACGGCCCGGCGAACGAGCCGGCGGAGGCGTCGGCCGACACCCGCGAGGGCAGCACGTTCTTGCCGAGCGTGCCCTCGAAGTCGACCGTCAGGTCCCCGTTGTCGTTGACGACCTGCGCCGCCGGGTCGATGCTGACCGTCTTCTGCTCGGCGGCGGCCGCGGCGAACGAGGTGTCCGCGGTCAGCGCCATGTCCAGGACGCAGTCGTTGAACGGCACGCCCGGCTGGACGCCGCTCGCCTCGCACTGGGCGCTCGCGAGCTGCATCTGCTCGGGCGTCAGGTCGTGGATGGTGACGACGCGGGAGGGGAACTGCAGGTCGGTGAAGGTCGCGGTGCTCTCGCCCGGGCCGTAGGTGAACAACGACTCGGTGTCGTCGAGCCGCCAGGAGTTGGCGTAGTCGGTGTGGAGCTGGGCGGGCGTCGCGGTGGCGGGGAGCTGGGTGCCGTCACGCAGCTTCAGGTCGTTCTTCGGGTCGCCGTCGGCGTTGCCGAGCAGGCCCACGAGGTCGCTGTCGGCGGACGGCGGCAGGTAGAGCCCGGCGGCGCCGCGCCTCCAGGACAGGACGGGCCCGTCCAGGCCGTCGAACATGACCAGCCACTTGCCGTCCTTGCGCAGGACGAACGCGTCCTTGCCGAGGTAGAGGATCTTGTCGGTGTCGAGCGTGAACTTCTGGCCGTCGAGGTACAGGTCGTTCTCGTGGAACTCGACCTTGTGGTCACCGGCCTCCATCGCGGCGTCGAACATCACCGACACGTCCCGGCCGCCGCTGGCGGGGCTGAGCCGGCCGTGGACCTCCAGGCCGTACCTGTCGGAGGCGGCGAGGACGAACTCGCCGACGGACTGCAGGTCGTAGCCCAGGCCGTCCAGGGTGGTGAAGTGCGGCTCGCCCTTGACCAGGCCGCCGTGCTCGGAGAAGTACCACAGCAGGATGAGCACGATCAGCGTGCTCGCGCCGAGCGCCAGCGCCGCCTCGGCGCTGGCGAAGCCGGCCGCGCGCAGGAACAGCAGGCCGCGCGGGGACTTGAAGAACGCCACGAGGGCGGCGGTCAGCGCGGCCGCGGCCGCGGCGGTGCTGCCGTACCTGGCCACGTCGTTGTTGTTCTCGGAGCTGGAGTCGCCGCGGGGGGTGGTGAGGCGGTCGAGGAGCTGCCGGAGCCCCTGCCAGATCGGCCAGTCGCGGTCGTCGTCGTTCTCGTCCCACTCGGGGATCTCGGTGGGCGGGCTGCCGGGCGGCGGCTGGCGCTTGCTCTCCTCGCACTTGCGCTCCTTGCGCACCTCGTCGATGCGCAGCAGCCCGGGAACGGGCGCGGTGGCCCGGTACGTGGAGAGCTGGTAGCCGTCCTTGTCGCCGACCTTGCAGCTGCGGTTCTTGCTGTAGACCTGGAACCAGTCGTCGTAGGCGCCGTACTGGTTGAGCACCGTGCCGGCGGTGACGTTCCTGACGCCGTCGTTGGACAGCGCGGTGACGTACCGGGCGACCTGGCCGCCCCAGCCCGAGTAGTCGGCGTTGTCGCTGACCTTGGCCTCGATCACCTGGCCCCAGCTGTTGCCGACGCGGTCGTAGTAGATGATGTCGGGCCGGTCGCTGCCGCCGCTGAGGCTCGGCTCCCACTGGATCGCGGGGTTGATGAGCCCGCCGCCCCCGCCGATCTGGTCGCTGAGGTACTTGATGGCGCGGGCCTGCCCGATGGCCTCGACGCCGCCGGACGGGCTGCACTCGCTGGGCTGCTGGTAGATGTGGGTCCCGAAGACGGGACGGTCGCGCAGGCACGCCTCGTTGATGCGGCGGCGCGTGGAGTACTTGTGGTTGAAGACGCAGCGTTTCTCGCCGCTGCGGCCGTTGGACCAGTCGTCGCTGTTGGGAGAGCACGCGGTGGCCGCCTCCGCCCACTTGGGTAACAACAGCTCGTGCACGGGAACGAGGAACCCGGCCACGAGCACGGCCACCATGATCACGCAGAGACGCCGCACGCTCACCCCGAATAAAGAGATCATAAAGTCTGGCAGCGGGACCGTACACCAATAAGATCGTTTTGCGATAGATGCCGGGAATTACCGGTATCTGTGATCTTTGACTAGGCTGCCCACCGGATCAGTAAGTGGAGGTGTCGTGGTCGTCGACCGGTCATGGGAGATCACATCCGGCGTACCGGCCGCCCGGCCGGTACGCGCGGCCCGGATGGTCCTGGCGGTCCGGGGGCCCGGCGGGCCCGCCGTGATCGTGCTGGACGCCGACAGCGACACGTTCGCGACCGTCCCCGGCCTGCCCGCGCACCTCGCGCCGGAGACGGTGTCGCTGTCGGACGACGGCGCCCGGCTGGTGTGCACGGCCCGCCAGGACGACGGCGCGGGACCGCCCCGGGTGGTGCTGCACACGCTCGCCACCGGCGAGCGCCAGGAGTTCGTCTCCGACGACTACCTGCGCGCGGCCCTCTCCCCCGACGGCGACCGGCTCGCCGTGCTCGCCGACCTGTCCGACGGCCCCGGCATCCCCGGCGTCGGCGACGAGGTCGCCGGCGTGGTCCTGATCGACACCGGCACCGGCGGCCGGCGCACGCTCTGGGCGGCCGAGGGCTACTGGGAGGAGGCGTCCATCAGCTGGTCACCCGACGGGCAGCGCCTCGCGGCCACGTACCTGACGCTGGACGACGTCCTCATCACCGTCGTCCTCGACCTGTCGGGCAAGGAGACCGCCTCCTTCCCCGAACGGGTCGCCCTGCCGGGCCCGCACTCCGTCTGGGCCTCCGAGCGGGAGCTGATCGTCTACCCGGAGCCCGACGACGAGAGCCCGCTCATCGCGATCGACGTGCCGACCGGCGCCGAGCGCCGCTTCACCCGGCGCAGCTACGACGGCTACCTCGCCATCAGCGCCGGCCGCGTCGTCCGGCCGGGCTCCGCGCCGGGCCGCCTCGTCACCGCCGACCTCGACGACGGCGACGAGCGGCCCTTCCTGGCCGTCGACCCGCAGGTCACGATCGAGGCCCTCGACATCGTCGCCTAGCCCCGCGCGACCGGTCAGGCGACGACCACGTCGTCGCCGATGCCCACGCCGATGCCGGCCAGGCCGTCGTGCGCCCAGCGCAGGGTGATGTCGTCCGCGAAGCGGCGCCGGTCCACAACGCGCCCGGTGCCGGTGTCGAGCCTGAGCAGCGTCGTCGCGTCCGCCGCGACGTAGGTGCGGGCGCCGTCCGTCAGCACGGCGTGGTCGCCCGTCTCGTCCAGGGCGCGGCGCCAGGCGACCCCGCCGTCGGCGATCCGGTAGGCGGTCGCCGCGGCCGGTGAACGCACGATCACCAGGTCGTCCGACACGCCCATCGCCTCCCCGTAGGGATTGCGTTCGAGCCCCGCCGAGGGGACGCGCCAGAGGACCTTGCCGTCGCGGGCCGCGCGGACGCTCAGGGCGCCGCCGGCGTCCACCGACGCCAGCCGGCCGGCGCCGAGCGCGCGCGCGTGCCACAGCTCGCCGCCGCGGAACTCCCACAGCCGTCCGCCGTCCGCGGCGCTGAGCGCGAGGTTCGCCTCGCCGCCCGCGCACTCCCCGAACACGAGCACGACGCCGCCCGCGCTGCGGACCGAGGAGGGCACGAGATCTCTCCTCTCCGGGCAGGAGACGGGCGGGCCTTGCGGGTAGGACCAGCGGCTCTCCCCCGTGCGGCCGTCCAGGACGTCGAGCCGGCCGTCGTGCAGGACCACCACGAGCGGCACGGGCCCGTCCGCGGCCACGGAGATCTCCCAGGCCGCCGCCCATTCCTCGTCGTAGGCGCGGTTGGCCTCGTGGTACGGGCCGCTCGGCAGGTCGGCCCGCCAGACGATGCGGCCGTCCGGCACGTCGATCAGGCTGACCCGGCCGTCCCGCCAGACGGCCGCGACCCGGCGGTCGTCCACCCGGACGGGCCCCAGGGAGTCGTCGGCCCAGGCGTTCTCGTACCGCCAGGCCGTGGCGCCGTCCGTGACCCGCTCGCCGACGAGCCCGGCGTCGCGCGGGCCCCAGCGCGAGCGCACCGCGACGTCGCCGTACACCTCGGCGGCGTAGGAGGCGCTGCCGACGACGTCGATCGCCGGAGTGCCCCAGCCCGCCGGCCGCCAGGGGTAGGAGGAGCGCCCCGCCGCCGTGATGGTCTCGCCCGGCAGGCCGATGAAGCCGAGCAGCAGCACGCTGACGACGGCGCACGACACCACGTGGATCACCCGCACACGTCCCAGCATGCCGCACGCGGGTGGCCGGTGCGGCCCCCTCGGGACGGCCAGGGCGGCAGGGCGGGGCGGCGTCCTCAGAAGGGGTAGTGCGCGTGCTGGGTGGCCAGGGTGATCCAGCGGGTGTTGGTGAAGGCCTCGATGCCCCAGCGGCCGCCGAACCGGCCGTAGCCGGAGGACTTGAAGCCGCCGAACGGGGCCTGCGGCTCGTCGGCGACCGACTGGTCGTTGACGTGCACGATGCCGGTCCGCAGCCGGCGGGCCACGCGGAGGCCGTGGGTGCCGTTCTCGGTGATGACGCCCGCCGTCAGGCCGTGGTCGGTGTCGTTGGCCTTGGCGACGGCCTCCTCGTCGGTGGCGAAGGTGTCGATCACGCAGACCGGGCCGAAGCCTTCGCCGTAGTACAGGTCGGCGTCGCGGGGCACGCCGGTCAGGACGGTCGCCGGGTGCACCGCGCCCTCCGGCTCGCCGCCGCCGGTGACGACGGTGGCGCCCTTGGCGACGGCGTCGCTGACGAGGGCGGCGACGCGCCGCGCCGCGGCGGCGGAGACCAGCGGCCCGATCACGGTGGCGGGGTCGGCCGGGTCGCCGGCGGGCAGCGCGGCGACCTTGGCGGCGAACCTGGCGGTGAACTCCTCCGCCAGCGACTCGTGCACCAGCACCCGGTCGCCGGACATGCAGATCTGGCCCGCGTTCATGAACACCCCGAACGTGGCCGCGTCCACCGCGTAGCCGAGGTCGGCGTCGTCGAGCACGATGATCGCGTTCTTGCCGCCGAGCTCCAGCATGGCCGGCTTGAGGTGCCGGGCGGCGTGGGCGCCGATGATGCGGCCGATCTCGGTGGAGCCGGTGAAGTTGACCGCGCGCACCCGGGGGTCGGCGATCAGCGTCTCGGCGATCTGCGCGGCGTCGGCCGGGTCGTTGGTGACGACGTTGAGCACGCCGTCGGGGAGCCCGGCCGCGGCCAGCACGTCGGCGACGAACAGGCCGCACGCGATCGGCGCGTCCTCGCTGGGCTTCATGACGACGGTGTTCCCGGCGGCGAGCGCGGCGGCCACCGCGCGGACGCCGAGGATGAGCGGCGCGTTCCACGGGGAGAACGCGGCGACCACGCCGACGGGCTCGCGTACGGCCAGGCCGAGCGCGCCCTCCTCCTGCGCGGCGAGCACGTCGCCGCGCGGCGCGGTGATCGCGGCGGCGCTCTCGCGCAGGACGTTCGCGGCCAGGCCGACGTTGAACAGCGCCCACGGCCGGGTGCCGCCGACCTCGTCCGCCATCAGCGCCGCCGCCTCCTCGCCGCGCTCCTGCAGCAGGTCGGCAGCCTTGAGGAAGATCGCGCGGCGGGCGAACGGGCTCAGCGCCGCCCAGTCGGCGAAGGCGGCCTGCGCGGCGTCCACCGCGAGCGTGACGTCCTCGGGCCCGGCGGCGGCCACGGTCGCGTACGCCTGCCCGGTGTAGGGGTTCAGGTCGGCGGTGGTACGGCCGGACCGGGCGGGCACGGACTTGCCGCCGATGAGCAGTTCGCGGGTGACGGTCATGGGCTTTCCTTCGTGGGGAGGCCAGGGGGCGACGGGGGCGACGGGGACGACGGGGGCGACGCCGGTGCACCGGCGAGAGGTGTCCCGACCGTACGGCCCCGTCAACACGCGTGCAACAAGTCGTTCCGGCGACTCGAACGCGAATTCGTCAGCTCGAACCCTGCTCCAGAGCGGGCCGGTGGCCGAGCCTCCGGGAGATCTCCGCCGCGGTGCGCCGCAGCGGCCCCTCCAGGCGCCCGGCCAGCGCCTCGACGGTGGTCGGCGCCAGCGTCAGGTACACCGCGACGTTGATCGCGGCCACCACCTCGCCGGACCGGTCGCGCACCGGCGCGGAGAACGAGCGCAGCCCCGGGGCCAGCTCCTCGTCGTTGACCGCGATCCCGCACCGGCGGACCCTGGCCAGCGCGGCCAGCAGCTGCTCCCGGTTGGTGATCGTCCTCGGCCCCCGGCGGGCCAGGTCGGTGTGGTCCAGGACGTGCCGCAGCGCCGCCGGGTCCTGGAAGGCGAGCAGCACCTTGCCCATGGAGGTGCAGTAGGCCGGCAGGCGGGAGCCGGCGTGCAGGTTGAGGTCCATGGCCAGGGAGCTGCGCCGGGTGCTGCGCCGCCGGTCCACGTAGACGACGTCGGGCCCGTCGCGCACCGCCGCGCTCACCGTGAACCCGGTCTCGTCGGCGAGCGCCTGCAGCAGCGGGCCGGTGACGCGGGTGAGCTCCATCGAGTCGATCGCGGCGAACCCCAGGTCCACGGCGCGCGGGCCGAGGAAGTACTTCTTCGTCTCGGCGTCCTGCTGGAGGTAGCGCAGCGCGGTCAGGGTGGCGACGTAGCGGTGCGTGGTGCTCTTGTTGAGGCCCACCGCCCGGGCCAGGTCGGCGATCCCCAGCACCGAGCGGTCGCCGGTGAAGGCGTCCAGGATGCTCAGCCCCCGCTCCAGGGACACCGAGTGCGACGCCGGGACGCCTGCTGGGGCGCGGTCTTCGGTCACAGCGGTCAGCATATGCTCTTACCGTTCCAGTCACCGGAACACATCGGCCGAGAGGATCACGGGACATGGCCCGAGCGGGGAGCGAGTGGCGCAGGTCGCGCATCGGGCACTTCATCGGCGGCGCGTGGGCCGGCGCCGGCTCCGGCCGCACCTACCCCGACCGCTCCCCGTGGTCCGGCGAGGTGCTCGCCGAGGTCGCGGCCGGCGACGCCGACGACGCGGAGCGCGCGATCACCGCCGCGCACGCGGCCTTCCCCGGCTGGTCCGCGCTGCCGCCCGCGCGGCGCCAGCAGGTCTTCCTGCGCGCGGCCGACCTCCTGAGCGCCCGGCACGACGAGGTCCTGGACGCGCTCGCCGCCGAGACCGGGTGCGGCCGCCACTTCGGCGAGGTCCAGCTCGGCTTCGCCGTCAAGCTGCTCCGCCAGGCCGCCCAGCTCCCCTACCAGCCCACCGGCAGCCTGCTGCCGTCCGACGTCGCGGGCACGCACGCGATGGCGGTACGCCGTCCGGTGGGCGTAGTCGGCGCGATCGCGCCATGGAACGCCTCGCTCACCCTGTCCGGGCGGGCGATCGCCGGGCCGCTCGCCCTCGGCAACACCGTGGTGCTGAAACCCTCCGAAGAGGCTCCGTACACCGGCGGCGCCCTCTGGGCGGAGGTGCTGCACGAGGCCGGGCTGCCGGCCGGCGCGCTCAACGTGGTCACCCACGCGCCGGGCGAGGCCGGCGGGCTCGCCGACGCGATGCTGGCCTCCCCCCTGGTAAAACGGATCAACTTCACCGGCTCCACCCCCACCGGCCGCCGCCTGGCCGAGAAGGCCGGCCGTCACCTCAAGCGCGTCGTGCTCCAGCTCAGCGGCCAGAACCCGCTCATCGTCACCCGCGACGCCGACCTCGCCCACGCGGTGGACGCCGCCACCTACGGCGCCTTCGTCCACCAGGGCCAGGTGTGCATGTGCGCCCGGCGGATCTACGTCGAGCGGCCGCTGGCCGACGCGTTCACCGAACGGTTCGCGGCCAGGGCCGCGACGCTGCCTACCGGCGACCCGCGCAACCCGGCCACCGTCGTCGGCCCCGTCATCGACGAGTGGGCGCTGGCGCTGCTGGACCGGCGGGTCAGGGAGGCCGTCCAGCTCGGCGCCCGCGTCCTGGCCGGCGGCGTGCCACGGCCCCCGTGCTACCCGGCCACCGTCCTGGCCGACGTGCCGGACGAGGCCGAGATCGCCCAGGGCGAGACGTTCGGGCCGGTCGTGGTGGTGGAGGCGGTCGACTCGGCCGACGCGGCGGTCGCCCGCGCCAACGCCTCCGACCTGGGCCTCGCCGCGTCCGTCATCACCGGCGACCCCCGGCACGGGCTCAAGCTGGCGTCCCGGCTGGACGCCGGCATCGTGCACGTCAACGACCAGCCGGTCAACGACGAGCCGCACATGCCGTTCGGCGGCGTCAAGGACAGCGGGTGGGGCCGGTTCGGGCTGGGGTTCGCCGCCGAGGAGTTCAGCGAGCTGCAGTGGGTCACGGTACGCGACCAGGACCGCGAGTACCCGTTCTGACCGGCCCCGGGGGTCACGGGCCGCTGAGGAAGGTCACGGGCCGCTGATCGCCTGGTCCGAGCCCAGGGCCCTGGTCCGGGTCTCCAGGAAGGCCCGCAGGGTCCTCGCCTCCTCCTCGATCTTGGCGGGGTCGGCCCCCTCGTTGCGCCCGTAGGCCGCGACGAGGCCGTCCAGCAGGCCGGCGGCGGTGCCGTCGGCCAGCAGGCCGGCGTACAGGGCCCGGTACTGCTCCTCGTAGAGCTGCTTGAAGGCGGCGTTCGCGAGGAACTTCTCCTTCAAGGGGTGGCTCGTGCGCGTCGTGTCGCGCGCGCCGCTCTCGGCGTTCCCGCTGAACGCGAGGTTGAGGTCCCAGGTGATGACCCGGAACTTCCCGGTGTCCAGGTCGTACCACAGGTAGTAGTTCTTGCCGGGTCCTGCCATGTCGTCGAAGTTCGCCATGAGGTTCTGCAGGGCCAGGTACCGGGCGAACGACTGCACGTCCAGGCGCTCGTCCAGGCCCTCGGCGAACTCGGCGGCGGAGGCCTCGTTCACCCACTTGACCAGGTCGATGACGGGCTGCAGGTCCTTGCCGCCGACCTTGTTGACCTGCTTGAAGTCCTCGGTGTACTCGGTCTGGTCCTCGCCCTTGTAGGTGAAGGAGCCCGAGGCCAGCGACTTGTACAGCACGCCGTCGCCGAGCCGTTCGGCGTAGCCCTCGTCCAGGTACTCCACCAGCAGCCGCGGCGCGGCGGCGCGGCCGTTGACGGTGAAGGCGGAGTAGGTGGAGCGCTGGGTGGGCTCGCCGGCGGCGCCGACCACCGAGATGCCCAGCGCCTCGTTCAGCATCGCCGCCGAGCCCGTCGAGGCCGGGCGGACGGCCACCTGGCTGTGGCCCTGGTAGCGGCGGCCCGCCACGAACTCGTCGAAGCTGATCAGCCACGGCAGGTTCTCCGGCTCCTCGCCCTTGAGCTGGGCGCCGAAGCCCCCCGGCCCGCCCCCGCCGCCGAACCCGCCGCCGAACCCGCCGTCGCGGCCGGCTCGCGGCTGCCCGGGGGGCGGCATCCCGTCGGGAGGCCGGAAGCCCTCCGGCAGTCCTTCGGGCCGCCGCTCGCCCGCGGGCACGCGGCGCTGCTTGGCCTGCCCCTTCCAGGTCAGCCCCATCAGGGTCGAGTTGCCCTTGAGGCGGACGCCCACGCTGGGGACGCGGGTCCCGTCGACGGTCAGGTCGGCCTCGACGTACTTCTTCTCGCCGTCCTTGAAGAACTCGGTCAGCATGTCCTGGTACGCCGCGTCCGTGAAGGTGATCCTCACGTCGTGCGCCACGTCGGGGTCGAACAGGTCCTTGGTGCCGGTCAGGTTCGTGACGACCGTCCCGGCCTCGGCGGTCTTCGCGCTGGTGACGTACGGGCGGATGGTCCCGCTGCCGAACACGCCGCAGCACGCCGCCAGGAACGCCGCGCACCACGCGACGAGTTTCCAGTTCTGCCGGAGCCTGACCGGGATGCGGTGCTTGAGAGACGTCATGGCGTCACAGGTCGGTCTGGTCGTACCCGGTCAGGACGGTGGCCGACTGGCCGTGGTTGCGCTCGCGCAGCGCGGCGATGACGTCGGCGGGCTCGCTGCCCTTCTTGATCTTGACTGTGTACATCAGCTCCAGCAGCGCGCCCGCCCTGATGGACTCCATGCTGACCAGCTCGAACTCGTCGGTGTGGCGCACCAGCACGTCCTGGACGGCGGGCGTGTAGTCGTCGTCGGAGGGCACCTGCACCTTGACGACCTGGCGGCGCACGTTCAGCGCGAACCAGTTGAACCGGCTCATCAGCATGACGATCAGCGAGATCGCCACGGCGGCCACGACCGCCAGCAGGTAGAAGCGGGTGCCGACGGCCATGCCGACGCCCATCACCAGGAAGATGAACCCGACGTCGCGGGTCTCCTTGATGGCGTTGCGGAAGCGCACCACCGACAGCGCGCCGACCAGGGCGAACGCGCGGGCGATGTTCGAGCCGACGACGAGCATGATGAGCGAGATCAGCATGCCGAGGACGACCAGCGTCTGCACGTACGACTGGCTGTAGGACACGTTGCGGTGCGTCGCCCGGTACACCCAGCCGATCATCGCGCTGAGCACGAACGACAACGCCATCGCGATCGCGATGTCGGCCACGCTGAACGTGCCGGACAGGTCCTGGAAGGAGAAGTCCATGGGGGTCATGCCTCCGAGAGAACGGCCGGCCGGCGGCGGCCGGGATCCACGTCATGGCTGACGTCGTGGCCGGGGATGTGGAAGATCGAGCGCGGGGCCAGCCCGTGCGCCTCGACGCTCTGGCAGTACTTGGAGACCCGCACCACCTGCAGGTTCCGCTTCGCGGTCAGGTCGGTCAGCCAGTACGGCACCCGCTCGTTCGCCTTGACCTCCACGATCGACTTGCGGGCGGGCACGATGAGCCGGTTCTCGCTGTCGGCGCCGAGGTGGAAGTCCCGGTCGCGGCCGCGGATGCGCTGGTCGAAGGTGACGCGCAGGCCCACGTCGGCGTCGCGGCCCACGTACGCGTGCCGCTGGTAGCCGGTCACCGCCACGGCCCGCAGGTCGAGGCGGAGCACCAGGTCGAGCACCTCTTCCAGGAAGGCCCGCCGGGACGGGTCGTGCCCGACCGGTTCCCGCCCGTCGCACAGGCGCAGCGCGTCGGCGTACGGCAGCCGCACCCGCCGCTTCTGCGTCACCCGGTTGACCCGCTGCTTGATCTCGACGTACACCGGCGTGTCCGCGCCGACGGCGAACCGGTCGCCGTAGTGGCGCACCCGCAGCTTCCTGCGGAACTTCAGCCCTTCGATCTTCTCCCAGTAGAAGCGCAGCTGCCGCGTGTCGTAGTAGACGCTCCAGACGCCGTAGCCGTGGTCGCCGCTGTGCCGGTCGCGATCCAGCCGCTGCTCGATCTCCTCGCGCAGCGCGGCCGCCTCGGCCACGTCCACCAGGTACTTGATCTCGTACCGGTTGAAGGCGTGCAGCGTGCCCGGCGCCCGCAGCCGGTGCCCCTGCTCGCCGCCCGCCTCGCCGTCGGCGGGAGCCTGTTCTCCGCGGAACCTTCCCAGCATGTCCCTCCTTCTGTCGGCACACATCCGACAGGAGGAAGCTGGGAACAACGTGTGAACCGCACCTGACGTTCAGATGAACGGCCGCAGCGTCCCGCCGAACCGCACCGGTCCGGGCGCCCGCGGGGTCAGCGGCCGAAGGAGCCGATCAGGGTCTCCACGCGGTCGCGCTTGGCGTACAGGTCCCAGAAGCCCTCGGCGAACACGTCCGGGTGGATCACCTCGGGCTCGAACGCGAGCGGCCCCTCGGCCGACATGAGCGCCCGGTGCGGCACGCTGCCCTCGATGAGCGCGCCGACGTTCACGGCGCCGGCGTAGACGCCCTGATCCGCGAGCACGGCGTTGAGGTTGTGGTAGTAGTTGCGCAGCGCGGCCTGCGCCATGCCGGCGTTGCCGAGGAACGGCGTCGGGTGCACGCCCGACTGCCCCGCCGTGAACAGGATCGCGCCGTCGCCCCGCGCGAGCATGCCCGGCAGCACGGCCCGGACCAGCGCGACCGCCGAGAGCAGGAAGCGGTCGAGGATCATCCGCAGGTTGCCGGGGTCGACGTCGAGCACGGCCGCGATGCCCTCTCCCATGGTGCCGCCGCCCGGGTTGAACGCGACGGCGTCGATGCGGCCGTACCGCTCGGTGATGGCGGCGACGGCGGCCTCGGTCTGCGCCCGGTCGTAGACGTCGGCCCGGAAGCCGGCCGCCTCGACGCCGTCGCCCGCCAGCTCGGCGACGAGGGGGTCGAGGGTGCGCGAGGTCCGGGCGACGAGCGCGACCCGGAAGCCCTCGCGCCCGAAGCGGCGGGCGAGGGACAGGCCCAGGACGGGCCCGGCCCCGAAGATCGCGAGAACCTTGGACATGCGGACTCCTTAAGTTGACTGTGGTCCCAAGTTCGCAGAAATTGAGACCACAGTCAACTTCGCTACAATCGTCCGCATGCCGCCTCGTACGAAACCCCTCCGCAAGGACGCGCAGCGCAACCGCGACCTGCTGATCAGGACGGCGCGGGAGCTGTACGCCGCGCGTGGCCTCGACGTCTCCCTCGACGAGATCGCCCGGACGGCCGGGGTGAGCAGCGGCACCCTCTACAACCATTTCCCGGACCGCGCCGACCTGGTCGAGGCCGTCTTCGCCGACCGCGCCGCCACCGTCGTGCGCATCGCCGAGCACGCGCTGGCGCTGGAGGACGCGTGGGAGGGCCTGACGCACTTCCTGGAGCGCGTCTGCGAGCTGCAGGCCGCCGACCGCGGCTACAACGACCTGGTCTCCCGCCGCGTCCCGCAGGCCCCGCCCACCGAGAGCCACCAGCGCGGCCACGAGCTGATGAAGCGGGTCGTCGACCGGGCGCGCGAGTCGGGGGCGCTGCGCGGCGACGTCACCCTGGAGGACCTGGCCTTCGTCACCTGGGGCACCGCCCGCACCGTCGAGGCCACCGCCGGCGTGCGGCCGGAGGCGTGGCGCCGCCACCTCGCCCTCCTGCTCGACGGCCTGCGCGCCCCGGCCGCGCACCCGCTGCCCGAGCCGCCGCTGACGCCCGCCGAACTGGCCGATCTCATGCGCGGCTGCGGGGGGTAGCGGAGCGGGCCGGCGCCGGCGGCACCGGCCCGGGGCCGGCTATCCGAAGGCTCGGTGGAGCTGGGTCATGGTCCGCTCGACGCGGCTCTTGTTGCCGACGACCACGTACGTCTCGTAGTGGAGCTTGTCCCCCTTGTCCACGGCTCCGCCGGGGCTGGTGACCTGGATGGTGTTCTCCTGGAAGTGGCCGTTGTAGTCCATGGGCGGGCGGGTCATCGTGTAGTAGTAGCCCTTGGCGCCCAGGACCTCCGGCTTGACGTACATGCCGAGGCAGTAGTCGCCGTCGCCGGTGCAGCGCACCATCGGGTCCTTGCTCGCGCGTGAGTCCGCGGGCTCGGGCGACAGGCGGCCGGTGGTGAGGCCGTAGGAGAAGACCTTCGTGAAGTCCGGCTGCAGGTAGGCGACGAGGACGCCGTCGAAGTGCTCGTGGCGTTCGTCGTCGGAGGTGAGGGTGGCCGCGGCGCGGAAGACGTTCTCCAGCTCGGGCGCGTCGTGATCGGGGGCCAGCTCGACCTCGGTCTGCAGCCAGTACGGTGACAGTCCCATGGTGAACGGCGACCGCTTGTCCTGGAAGTCGGCGCTGCGGCAGCCGCCCCAGCCCGGCTTCGTGTCGGCGAGGGTCACGAACATGGCGGGACGCCCCGCGGTGCGGATGGAGGCGCCGGAACCGGCCATCGTGTAGAGCGCGCTCGTGCTCGGGCCGTGGTAGGGGGGCGGCTGGTCGGCGTCGTCCTGGCGGCTGCCGGCCTGGGTGGGGTTGTAGCACTCGCTCGCCTCCCCGCCCTTCTGCCAGGCGTGGAAGGCGTACTGGAAGGCGGCGCCGTGGCCGCCGCTGGAGATGAACTCCTTGTCGTTCACCTTGACCGACGCGATCGCGCCGGCCAGCGCCGTCGACGTGGTGACCGCCAGCCGGTTGCGCTTGTCGACCAGGACGGACGCCGTGACGTCCTGGAACGTCCGGTCCCAGTTCTTCTTGGAGGCGCAGGCGGACTTGTACGTGAGCACGAAGTCGTCGTAGCCCGGGCTGCTGCGCGGCGGCGCCTCGCACGGGCCGGCGGCGGCGACGGCCGTCGCCGGGGTCACCACTGCGGTCATGACGGTGACCGCGGCCAGGACGGCCCCCTGTCGGATGGATCTCATGCCGGCATTGAACCGGTATCCGGCGATGCGGCGGGAACTGTTCGAGAAATGGGAAAGTGTCGGCACCTGATGTCGTCCGGTCAGCCGCCGGCCGGCACGGCCCTCTTGAAGACCATCAGGCAGCCCGGGGCGTGCCGGTCGAACTCCACCGTCTCGTCCTGCAGCTCGACCATGGGCGTGAACCCGGCGAACTCCCATCCCTGCGCGCCGAGCTCGTCGAACTGCCGCTGCAGCTTCGACCGGGTGACCTTGCCGCCGAGCCGCCTCAGCTTGTACTCCCACACGTGTCCCGTCTCCCTTCCGCGTCCAGCCTCATCACGATAAACGATCATGCCCGGTCCGGGGGGCGCGAGAAGGGCCCGTGCAGCGCGGCCCATTGCAGCAGCATGATCGTCTTGGCGTCCGCGATGCCGCCGTCGCGGACGAGGCGGAGGGCGTGGTCGAAGCCGAGCTCGACGACCTCGATGTCCTCGCCCTCCGCGGCGATCCCGCCGCCCCGGGAGGTGCGGGTGGCGGCGTCGTAGGGGGCGGCGTAGAAGTGCAGGCGTTCGGTGATCGAGCCGGGGCTCATGTAGACGGTGAAGACGTGCTCGACGTCGCCGATCGCGTGGCCGGTCTCCTCCTCGGCCTCGCGGCGGACGGCCGCCTCCGGCGTCTCGTCGTCGAGCAGCCCGGCGGCGGTCTCCAGCAGCATGCCGTCGGCGTGCCCGTTGACGTAGGCCGGGTAGCGGAACTGGCGGGTCAGCAGGACGGTGCGGCGGGCGGCGTCGTACAGCAGGACCGTCGCGCCGTTGCCCCGGTCGTAGGTCTCCCGTTCCTGGGTGCTCCAGCGGCCGTCGGCGTGCCGGTAGTCGAAGGTGGTGGTGCGCAGCACGTACCAGTGGCAGGACAGCAGCCGCACGTCGCGCACCCGGACCCGGGGGTTGCCGGTGAGGTCGCGGCCCGCCTGGTCCAGGCCGGTGCGGCCACGGCGGTCCGGCTCGTCGAGCCCCGCGGTCATGACGCCGCGCCCGGCGGGACGCGGACAGGAAGGATCATCACATGGCACGACTATAATGGGCAAAAGTCGGAACAAGCAAGGAGGAACGTGCATGCTGGCCGCCCAACGCAGGGACCTGCTGCTGGCCCGGCTCCGGAGGGACGGCCGGATCGTCGCCAAGGACCTCGCCGCCGAGCTCGGCCTGTCGGAGGACAGCATCCGCCGCGACCTGCGCGACCTGGCGGCGGCCGGGCTGTGCCAGCGCGTGTACGGCGGCGCGCTGCCCGCCTCTCCCGCGATCGCCGACCACGCCACCCGGCAGAGCATCGAGGTCCCCGGCAAGCAGCGCGTGGCCGCCGCCGCGGCCGCGCTGATCGAGCCCGACAGCACGGCGATCCTCGACGGCGGCACCACGGCCCTCGCGGTGGCCCGCGCCCTCCCGCCCGGCCTGCGCGCCACGGTCGTCACGCACAGCCCGACCGTGGCCGCCGCCCTGGCCGGCCACCACGACGTGGAGGTCTACCTGATCGGCGGGCGGCTGTTCAAGCACTCGATGGTGGCCTGCGGCGCGGCGGCGGCGGAGGCGGCCCGCGGGGTCAACGCCGACGTCTTCCTGCTCGGCGTGACCGGCGTGCACCCGGAGGCCGGGCTGACCACGGACGACGCCGACGAGGCCGCGATGAAGCGCACCCTGGCCCGGCAGGCGGCCGACACCTACGTGCTGGCCAGCTCGGAGAAGATCGGGGCGGCGTCCCGGTTCGCCGTGCTGCCGCTGACCCGGGTGGCCGGCGTCGTCACCGACGCCGACGCGGGCGACGCGACGGTGCGGGCGCTCGGCGTGCCGGTCATCCACGCTGCCTGACCGGTCGCGGCGCAGCCGTCCTGCACGGTCCTGCACGTTTCCGAGACGGCCCTCACGCGGAAGCGATGTCCAGGACGGCGCGCAGAGCGCCGCGGACGGCGGGGATCTGCTCGGCCTCGCGGTGGTGCAGGACGTGCAGGGCCCTGGGCCGCACGTCGAGGGCGGGGCGCACGACCACGCGCGGGTCGCGGGCGGCGTCCAGGGCCAGCTGGGGAAGCAGGCCGACGGCCAGGCCGCGGGCGATGAGCGCCTGGGTCAGGACGTAGTCGTCGGTGCCGTGGCGGATGTCGGGGGTGAAGCCGGCCAGCTCGCAGGTCTGCAGCAGGTGGGCGGTGCACCGTTCGCAGCCGCCGATCCAGGTGTCGCCCGCCAGCGCGCGCAGGTCGAGTGGCGTGTCCGCCGGGCCGGCGTGGGGGTGGGCGGGAGGCAGGACCAGCCGGAGCGGGTCGTGCCCGGCCGGGATCCTGGTCAGCTCGCCGTTGCCGGGCGGGCTCTGGCCGGCGTGGGTGAAGGTGATGGCCAGGTCCACCTCCCCGGCGGCCAGCAGGGCGAGGGCCTGCGGCGGCTCGGCCGCGCGCAGCCGCACGTCGAGGCCGGGGTGACGGTCGGCGAGCAGGCTCATCGCGGCGGGCACGAGGGTGGCGCCCGCCGAGGGGAACGCGGCCAGGCGCACGGTTCCGGCCCGGAGCTGGACCATCGCCTCCAGGTCGGCGGCCGCGGCCTGGAGACGGGTGGCGATGGCGTCGGCGTGGCGCAGCAGCGCCCGGCCCGCCTCGGTGAGCTGGACGCCGCGCGGCC
The DNA here is from genome assembly GCF_022664455.2 of Actinomadura luzonensis. Taxonomy (NCBI): domain Bacteria; kingdom Bacillati; phylum Actinomycetota; class Actinomycetes; order Streptosporangiales; family Thermomonosporaceae; genus Actinomadura; species Actinomadura luzonensis. The sequence goes on along the minus strand of NZ_JAKRKC020000002.1, from coordinate 387,758 downwards.
GGCGCAGCACCAGGGGGGTGCCCGCCTGCCGTTCGAGGTGGCGCAGGTGCTGGCTGACGGCCGGCTGCGTCCAGCCGAGCGCGCGGGCGGCCGCCGCGATCGACCCGGTACGGGCGATCTCCCGGAAGATCAGCATCCGCTGCACGTCCATGCCATAAGTATGGCTTGGGGGTCGGGCAAGAAGTACAGGGCTACCTATGGGCAGGCGCCGTCCGGCACGCTGGGGCCATGATGCGAACGATCGGCCTGCTGGGCGGCATGAGCTGGGAATCCTCCGCCGAGTACTACCGGCTGCTGAACGAGGAGACCCGCGAACGCCTGGGCGGCCACCATTGCGCCAGGAGCATCCTGCTGACCGTCGACTTCGCCGAGATCGAGGCGATGCAGCGCGAGGGGAGGTGGGACGAGGCCGCGGACGTCCTCGCCGAGGCGGCCGCCGCCCTGGAGCGGGCGGGGGCCGACCTGGTGCTGCTGTGCACGAACACCATGCACCGGGTGGCCGGCGCGATCGAGGCGGCCGTCGGCGTGCCGTTCGTGCACCTCGTCGACGCGACCGCGCGCAGCGTCACCGCGGCGGGCATCACCAGGGTGGGCCTGCTGGCCACCCGTTTCACGATGGAGATGGACTTCTACCGCGAGCGCATGCGCCGCCACGGCGTGGAGGTCGTGGTCCCGGAGGAGCCCGACCGCACGATCGTGCACGACGTCATCTACCGGGAGCTGACCCGGGGCCGGATCGAGGAGTCCTCCCGCGAGGAGTACCGGCGGATCATCGCGGGCCTCGCCCGGCGGGGCGCGGAGGGGGTGATCCTGGGCTGCACCGAGATCACCCTGCTGGTCGGCCCCGGCGACAGCCCCGTCCCGGTGTTCGACTCCACCCGCATCCATGTCGAGACCGCCGTCGAGCTGGCGCTCGGCGCCCCGGCCGGGCCGCCCGCCTGACATGCTGTCTACACTGTAGACTCAAGCTACATCGTAGACAGGAGAGACATGGCGATCGACAAGGTCGAGGTGCCCGGCGCGCTGCTGCACGTCGAATGGGCCGGTGACGGGCCCGCCCTGCTGCTGATCCCCGGTGGCGGCGGCGACGCCGGGATGTACGCGGAGGTGGTCCCGTTACTGGCGCGGACCTTCACGGTGATCACCTACGACCGGCGCGGCAACTCCCGCAGCCCGTTCACCGACCCCGCCGCCTCGGTCGCACCCGACCGCCAGGCCGACGACGCCGCCGCCGTCCTCGACCACCACGGGGCGCGGCAGGCGTACGTCTTCGGCAGCAGCGGCGGCGCGATCATCGCCCTGGAGCTGGTCGCCAGGCACTCCCACCGCCTGCTCGGCGCGGTCGCGCACGAGCCGCCACTGGTCGGGCTCCTCCCCCCGGACGCCCCCGAGCGGCGCGAGCTCGACCACATCGCCCGCCTCGCCCGGGACGGACACCTGATGCGGGCCTACGCCGCCTTCGGCGCGATGACCCTGCCGGACCCGCCGCGGCTCTTCCTGTCGCCCGCCGGCCAGGCCGTCATCGCCGCCGCGACCCACGTCATGCTGGCCGCCGGCGACCTGGCCAGGAAGGTCAGCGGGCGCGAGCCGGACCCGATGACCCGCCAGCTCCGCAACGCGGAGCTGGCCTTCCGCCGCGAGCTGCCGGCGGTCTGCCTCGACCACCGGCCCGACCTGGCCGCGCTGGCCGCCGCCACCGCGCCGTGGTGCCTGGCCACCGGCCGCGACAGCGCCGGCAAGCCCTACTACGCCCCGGCGCACGTGCTGTCGCGGCGCCTCGGCATACCCTGTGCGGAGTTCCCCGGCGGCCACCTCCCCTACCTGCACCACCCGCGGGAGTTCACCGGCACGCTCACCACGATCCTGGAAGGCTTCGCCGCATGACCGCCGACCCTGGCCCGCCGAGCGGGCTGCCGGAGCCGCCCACCCGGCCCGCACTCACCCGCGAGTACCTCGCCCTCGCCGCGCTCGCCCTCATCGACGCGCACGGCCTGCGCAAGTTCTCCATGCGCAAGCTCGGCACCGCGGTCGGCTTCGACCCGATGGCCGTCTACCGCCACTACGACGACCAGGAGGCGCTCTTCGACGGCGTCGCCGAGGCGCTCTTCGACGAGGTCGACGCCGGCAGCCTGCCCTGGGACGGCCCCTGGCGGGAGCTGGCGCGCGAGTACTGCACGCGGCTGCGCGACGTCCTCCTGCGCCATCCGCACGCCGTCCAGGTGTTCGCCACCCGTCCGGTCCGCTCCCCCGCCTCCATCGACACCGGCGTCCGGATGCTCGCCAAGCTGCACGCCGACGGCATCCCCCCGGCGGACGCCCTGCGCCTGGCGCGCTGCCTGCGCGAGTTCACCGTCGGGCACGCCCTGTCCATCGCCGTGGCCCGGCTCGGCGCGGAACGGCGCAGCCGCAAGCCCGAACCCGGCAGCCCCGGCTACAACCTGCTGGCCGAGGCCGCCGACGCCACCGCGCTCGACGACCACTTCGCGCTGGGGCTCACCGCCCTGCTGCGCGGCTTCCGGGCCACCGGCTGACCGGGCCCGCCACGCGCGCCGGTCGCGTGCGCCCCGTCACGGCGGCAGGCGGAGCGCCAGCACGGCGATGTCGTCCAGGCCGCTCGTCGGGAGGCCGCTGACCACCAGGTCGCAGAACCTGTCGACCGGCTCGCCGGCGACCGCCTCGGCCTGGTCGCGCAGCCGTGCCAGGCCGGCGTCGAGATGCTCGCCCGGCCGCTCGACCAGGCCGTCGGTGTACAGCAGGAGCGTGCTGCCCGGCGGCAGCGGCTCCGTCTGCGAGACGCGCGGCCCGTCATAGGGGACGCCGAGCAGCGGGCTGACGGCGTCCTCCAGGAACCGGCCCCGGCCGTCGGGCGAGACCAGCAGCGGCGGCGGGTGGCCCGCCGAGGCGAACCACAGCCGGTGACGGCCGTCGAGCCGCTCCACGCGGGCGTAGACGCACGTCGCGGTGACCTCGTCCGACAACGAGCCCATCGCGATGTTGAGCCGGGTGAGGATCTCGCCCGGCGGTTCGCAGCGGTCCATCGCCAGCGCCCGCAACATGTTCCGCAGCTGGCTCATCGCGACGGCGGCGCTCAGGTCGTGGCCGGACACGTCCCCGATCACCAGGGCCGGGACGCCGTCGGGCAGGACGAAGGAGTCGTACCAGTCGCCGCCGACCTCGGCCGCGGACGGGCTGGCCCGGTAGCGGGCCACGATGCGCGGGCCGGGCAGCCGCGGCGGCTCGGCGAGCAGGCTGTACTGCAGGGCGAGCGCGATCTGCTGCGCGCGCTGGAAGCGGATGGCCCGGCTCAGGGCGTCGTGCGCGTGGTCGAACATGCGGCTCAGCAGGTCGATGTCGTCGCGGCTGGTCGCCGGGCGGTCGCCGCACATCACCACGCCCACCACGGCCGGCACCGACCCGTCCACCACGACGGGCAGGACCAGCATGGCGGTGGCGTCGTTCGCCGCCAGCCACGGCAGCGTGCCCGCGGGGGCGGCCTCCGGCGGGGGCGAGCCGGCGGGGAACGTGACCAGCCGGGGCCGCCTGCTCCGCACGGCCTCGGCGAAGGCGTTGTCGTCGGGAAGCTGCTCCTCGCTGTAGGGAGGCAGCCGCCGGATGCCGGAGCGCGCGGCGGTGGCGAGCCGTTCGATGACGAACGAAGGGCCGCCGGGCCGTTCGCCGGGCAGGTCGGTGACCAGGTAGACGCCGCAGCCGTCGGCGAGCTCCGGCACGATGACGCCGGCCAGCGCGGCGAGCATCTCCTCCAGGCTCCGCAGCCGCGCGGTGGCGGCGGCGGCGCGGTCGAGCAGGCGCCGGCGCCGCTGCTCCTGCCACTGCTGCTCGACGTCGATGCAGGTGCCCACCAGCTCCACCACCTCGTCGTGCTCGCAGATCGGCAGGGCGCGGAGCTGGAAGTGCCGGTAACCGCCGTCGCGGGTGCGCAGCCGGTAGACGTGCTCCCACATCTCGCCGGCCCTGGCCACCGCCCGCGCCCACGACCGCACCGTGGCCGGGCGGTCGTCGGGGTGGACCGCCCGCAGCCAGCCCTGCCCGCGGTACTCCTCCCACGACTGCCCGGTCACCCGCTCCCAGCTCGGGCTCGGCTCGGAGACGTGGCCCCTCCTGCTGGTCACCCAGAAGATGTCCGCGCTGACCCGCATCAGGCTCTCGTAGCGGCGCAGGACGCGGCGGCGTTCCTCGGCCAGGTCCCGCACCCGGTGCGCGGCGGTGACCTGCTGGGTCACGTCCATCACCACCGCGAGCACGCCGTGCTCGCCGCCGCCGAGGGCGACCCGCGAGAGGCTGAAGGTGAAGAACCGCTCCCCCGCCTCCCAGGCGCCGGGTATCGGCACCGCCGGCTCGGCGACGCCGACGTCCGGCTCGCGGGTGGCGTAGACGCGGTCGAAGCGCGGGCGGTAGTACGGCAGGACGAAGGCGGCGAACGCCTCTTCGAGCGGCATCCCGCTCTGCGGATTGCTCACCACGGACCGGTACACGGCATTGCTGTAGATCAGCCGGTGCTCCGGGCCCCGCGTCACCGCCACCCCGGCCGGCGCCGGGTCCAGCATCCCGAGCGAAAGCCCGCTGCTCCCGCGCTCCGCGACCTCCATCGTGACCTCCCCCGAGGGCCACAAGCTCCTTCAGCCCTACCCAGGGACGGCGAGCCCCGAACCGGGCGGGCGGCACACGTCGAACGGCTCCACCCCCGGCAGGTACGTGCGCCACTCCCCGGCCGTGAGCCGGCGGCCCGCGCGCTCGCACACCGCCGCGGCCACCCGCCGCTCGTCGAGGTCGAACGTGCGCAGCACCCCGTCCCCCGTCAGGCTGAGCAGCCGCTCGCCGTCGGGAGAGAAGGTCAGCGAGACGGCGCCGTGGGTGTCGTCCGTCAGGCCGTCGAAGACGATCCCCACCGGCTTCATGCTGCGCGGGTCCCACAGCCGGATCCGCGGGCCGCTCTCCAGGCCGGCGATCAGGCTGCCGTCGGGCGACCAGGTGAGGATCTGCGGGTCGCTGTCCGGCAGGTAGGGGAAGGAGCCGATCCTCTTGGTGAGCGTCCCGTCCCAGACGGAGGGGCTGTCCAGGCCGGAGAAGACGATGCGGCGGCCGTCGCGGGTGACGGCGAAGACGCCGCCGATCCGGCTCGCCTCCGGCGACACCGGCACCTCGGCGCCCGTCTCCACGTCGATGACGTGCGCGGGCGCGTTCCACGCCAGCGCCCTGCCCCGGGGGAGGAAGTCCCACTCCGGCGTTCCCTGGCCGGGCAAGGCCGAGGCCGTCCCCCGTTCGAGGTCGCGCAGCTCCGGCGGCAGCGTGCCCTCGGGTGAGGACGGGCGGATGAGCAGCTTGCGGCCGTCCGGGCTGACGCTCAGCCCGTCGGCGCCGACGGCCCGCCTGTCGGCCGGCTCGAACTCCGACGTCACCCGGCCCGTGCCGACCTCGACGACGCGGATCTTCCTGCCGTCGGCTAAGAACAGGCGGGCGCCGTCCGGGCTGAACGTCATGGCCGAGGAGGAGCCCTTCGAGCTCAGCGGCGCCACCAGGGGGCGGCCGGTCGCCGGGTCGAGCAGTTCGAGCCGGTCGTGCCGCTTCACCGCCAGGACCCGCGCCGACGGGGAGAGGAGCAGGTCGCTGTCCTCGAAGCCGGTCAGCGACCGGTCGAACAGGTAGGAGACGTCGAGCGTGGTGACCGTGCCGGCCACGTCCACGACGCGGACGACCTGCCCGCCGGTGTCGAAGCGGATCTGCTCGGCGAACTCGGGCAGGGCCTTGCGCAGCATGCGCTCGCCGTCGGCCAGCCGCCGGATCTCCAGTTGCCGGGCGTCGGACCACAGCGCGAGGTAGCGCCCGCCGAAGACGAAGGCGAGCGCCTGTCCCTGCCCGCCGTCCGCGATCATCGTGGTGTTGCCGTACTCCAGGGAGAAGAGGCGGATCACCGGGTTCAGCGCGCCGGGGACCTCCTCGACGGTCGCGAGTCGCCGGCCGTCGTCGCTGAACCCGGCCTCGGTGACGGCCCCGCTGCGCGGCAGCCAGCCGGCGGGCAGGCGTTCGCCGCGGCGCAGGTCCCACAGCTCGGCCTTCTTGCCCGAGCCGTCCGCCACGAAGCCGAGGCGGCCGTCCGGGCTGACCGCGGTCACCGCGCCCCCGCCGGGCGTGCGCACCTGCTCGCGGGCGGCGACGTTCCAGACCACCTCGCCGGCGGGGCCCGACGGGACGCTGAGCAGGCGGCCGGTGGCGTCGAAGTCCAGGCGCCCGAGGTTGCCCGCCTTGCCCGCCTCCGTGGCGAACCAGCCGCCGCGCGGATGGCCGGTGGTGATGTCCCACAGGCGCACCCCCTGGCCGCCCTGGACGGCCAGCGTCCGCCCGTCGGGGCTGAGCGCGGCCCGGGCCGGGCCGTCGTCGCCCAGCCCGGCGAGCCGGAGCCGCTGGAGCGGCCGCCCGGCGGCGACGTCGGTGATCGTGGCCTGCCCCTGCTCGATCGAGACCTGCCTGCGGCCGTCCAGGCTGAGCCGGTTCAGCCCGGCCGGGGAACGCGGATAGGCCACGTGCGTCGTGTGGGCGGACCGCGCCTCGTACAGCGCGCCCCGCGTCTCGGGCAGGCCGGGCGCGAGCCGCCAGGCCGCCACGGCGAGGAGCCCGGCCGCCTCCGGCTCGGCCTCGCGCAGGTCGGCGGCGCGCAGGGCCAGCTCCCGCGCCTGCGCCTCGGTACGGCGGGCGTCGGACTGCCTGCGCAGGTACTCGGCCGCGCCCAGGCCGCCCAGCGCGAGCACCAGCAGCACGGCCAGGGTCGCCGCGAGCACGCCGCGCTGCCTGACGCGCCGGCGCGCCTGCCGCGCGGCCGCGTCGAGGAAGTCGCGTTCCCTGGGCGTCAGGGTGAGGTCCTCGCGCCCGGTGGCCGCCCACTGCAGGGCGTGGTCCAGGTGGGTGCCGTGCAGCAGGTCGGCGGGCCGCCTGCCGTGGACGTGCCAGACGGCGGCGGCGTCGGCGATCCTGCGGTGCACGGGCAGCCCGGCGCGGTTGGCGTCCACCCAGTCGCGCAGCCGGGGCCAGGCCCGCAGGACGCCCGGCGCGGCCAGCGTCCAGCCGGTGCCGGACCTGGTGACGATGCCGGCCGCGGCGAACAGGTCGAGCAGCGTGTCCACGTCCTTGCCGGCGGGCAGTTCGTCGCGTTCGGCCCGCCGGAGGGCGTCGCCGTCGAGCATGCGCAGGAACACGTCGGGCACGCCGGCCCGTTCGCTCTCGGTGAGCTGGCCGTAGAGCTCCTCGGCGATCTCGCCGAGGTCCGGCTCCGGCGCGCCCTTCAGCGCGCCGGCCAGGGTGCCGCCCCGCGCCAGCGGGTCGTCCTGCTCGCCGTGGCCGCCGCCGCCGAGCAGGCGGCGCAGCACGTCCTCGGCGGCGGGCCGGGCGGCGGGGTCTCTCGCCAGGGCGGCCGCCACCAGGCCGGCGAGCGGCTCGGGCAGGCCAGTCACGTCCGGCCGGTGGCCGAGCACCCGGGCGAGGACGGACATCGGGTCGCCGGGCGCGACGGCGTCCGCGCCGCGGGCGGCGAACAGCACCACCAGCCCCCAGGCCCAAAGGTCGGCCGCCCGGCCTGCGCCGCGGCCCTCGAACACCTCCGGCGCCATGTAGTTCGGGGTGCCCACCATCGGGCCTCCCGTAGTGGGGGCGCCCATGGTGGGGCCGGCGTCACGGGCCACGCCGAAGTCGATGACGCGCGGCCCGTCGGGGCCCAGGATGATGTTGTCGGGCTTGAGGTCACGGTGCACGACGCCGGCCCGGTGGATGGCGGTCAGCGCGGTGGCCACGCCGACGGCCAGGCGGTGCAGCGCGTCGCCCCGGTACGGCCCCGCCTCGGCCACCGTGCGGCGCAGGCTGCGTCCGGGGACGTACTCGCTGACGATGTACATCGGGGCCTCCTCCACCTGGGCCTCGATCACCCTGGCGGTGCAGAACGAGGCCACCCGCTGCGCGGCCGCGGCCTCCTTGGCCAGCCTGGCCCGCGACTCGGCGCTGTCGAACCTCGGCACCTTGATCGCCACGCGCTCGCCCGGCTCCGCGTAGGCCTCGTACACCACGCCCTGACCGCCCGCGCCCAGCCGGCCCGCCAGCCAGTAACGCCCCAGACGGTGCGGGTCGGACGCAGTGAGCGGTTCCATGGACGTGCCCTGCCTCTCTGCGGCGCCTCGGCGGTGGCCGCGTCGCTGCGGGATCGTACGGGGCCGTTGTTGAGGCCGTGTTGAGTATCCGTCAGGCGGCGGAATCCCCTTCTCGCCAGGAGCCCCTGTTCCCGGGGTCCAGGTGCTGGAGTCCCGGGAACGGGGGCGCGGCCGGGTCAGGGCCGGCTGTCGAGCCATTCCCGGAAGGTGGGGCCGACCAGCTTGGCGTGCGGGCCGGGCAGGAAGGCGCCGCCGGCGGCGAGGGCGGCGTCGGGCAGGTCCGCGCCGTCGACGGCGACGACCTCGACGCCCCGGCGGGCGCCGAGCAGCCGGCCCACCTCGGCCAGGCTCTCCCTGCGGGGTCCGGCGATCTCGGGGATCGGCGTGCCGGGGCCGGCGGGGGCGGTGGCCGCGGCGACCAGTTCCTCGGCCACGGTGCGGGCGGCCACGAGCTGGGTGGGCAGGGCCGGGAGGTACGCGACGTCGCCCTGCCGCCAGTCGAGGAGCTGCCCGACGAGCTCGTGGAACTGCGCGGCCCGCAGGACGCGGACCGGCAGCGGCCCGGACAGCAGCAGCTCCTCGTGCACCTTCTTGGCGGCGAGGAAACCGGCGGTGGCCCGGTCGGCGCCGATGATGGACGCCACGGTGATCCGGGCGACCCCGGCCCGCCGGCCGTGGTCGTGCAGGTTGCGGGCCGAGGCGCGGAAGAACTCCGTCGCCGCGTCCTGGTCGGAGGAGTGCCAGGAGGCGACGTCGATGATGACGTCGGCCCCGGCGAGGGCTTCGGCCAGGCCCTCGCCGGTGACGACGTCCACGCCGGTGGCGCGGGACATCGGCACGACCCGGTGCCCTCGTTCGGTCAGGACGTCCACGACGTGGCGGCCCAGCCGCCCGGTCGCGCCGGCCACCGCGAAGGTGGTGATGCTGCTCATGCTGGTGTGCCTTTCTTACGCGCTGTAGTTCTGGCCGGGGGGCATGCCGGGGATGGGCTTGGCGATGAGGGCGGCGGGGGTGAAGAAGCCGATGTGGGCGATCGCCATGATGAGCGACCACATCTCCCGGTCGTCGTAGTGCGCGGCCGCCCTGGCGTACAGCTCGTCGGGGACGCGCTCCCCGGCCGGGTTCGGGGTGAGGACGGCCTCCACCAGCTCCAGCGCGATCCGTTCGGCGGCGGTGAAGCAGGTGGCGTCCCGCCAGGTGGCGACGGCGGTGATGCGCTCCTCCGGCTCGCCGAGGCCGCGGAGGCTGCCGGTCTCGCGGACGGTGAAGTACGTGCTGCCGAGCAGCTGCCCGGCGCGCAGCTGCAGCAGGTGGACGGTGGCCGGCGGGATCACGCCGTTGCGGAGCGCCTGGTGCAGGCCCTCGCCGACCTGCGCCAGCTCGGGCAGGAAGGGGAGGGGGCTGGGCATGCGCGACCGGCGGGCGGTCGTGGCGGGTGTGGCGGGTGTGGCGGGTGTGGCGGGTGTGGCCATTTCGGCGATCTCCTCGTTCGTGGGTGTCGGACGACCACGAGACGGCGGCGCCGCGGTCCCCGTAACGGCCGGGCGCTGTGACGAAGGACACCTGCCGCGGCTGTTACGGCCCGGCGGGGACCGGCGTCCTGTGCGTGTGGCAGCATCGACGACCGACAGGCAGGAGCCGGACATGAGCCAGCACGGCGGACGAAGCGCCGATCCCGGCGGCCCCGCGGACCCCGCCACCGAGATCTTCGTCAGGCACCGCAACCTGCTGTTCACCGTCGCCTACGAGATGCTCGGCTCGGCGGCCGACGCCGAGGACGTGCTGCAGGAGACCTGGCTGCGGTGGGCGGACGCCGACCTCGCCGCCGTGCGGGAGCAGCGCGCCTACCTGGTGCGGATCGTCACCCGGCAGGCGCTGGACCGGCTGCGCGCGCTCGGCCGGCGCAAGGAGTCCTACGTCGGGCCGTGGCTGCCGGAGCCGCTGCTGACCGCGCCCGACGTGGCCGAGGACGTCGAGCTGGCCGAGAGCGTCTCGATGGCGATGCTGCTGGTGCTGGAGACGCTGCAGCCGGTCGAGCGGGCGGTGTTCGTGCTGCGCGAGGTGTTCGACCTCGACTACGACGAGATCGCCGAGGCCGTCGGCAAGAGCCCGAACGCGGTCCGCCAGCTCGCCTACCGGGCCCGGGCGCACGTCGCGGCCCGCCGGCCGCGCGGCGGCGCCTCCCCGGCGCAGACCCGGGCCGTGCTGCGGGCCTTCCAGCGGGCGGTCGAGACCGGCGAGCTGCAGAGCCTGCTCGACGTCCTCGCGCCGGACGTGGTCGCGCTGAGCGACGGCGGCGGCCTCAGGCACGCGCTGCCGCGGCCCGTGGTGGGGATCGACGCCGTGGCCCGCCTGCTGGCCGTCGGCTGGTGGAGACGCGACGCGGAAAGGACGGCCGAGCTGGTGCAGATCAACGGCGGCCCCGGGCTGCTCGTGCGCGTCGGCGGGGAGATCGACGGGGTGGTGGCGGTGCGGGTGGACAACGGTTACGTCACCGGCGCCTACCACGTGCGCAACCCCGAGAAGCTGTCGCGCGTGCGGCGGGAGACCGCCGTGACCCGCTGACCTCAGCCGTGGACGATCTGTTCCAGGCAGTCGCGGAACAGGTCGTCGACGGTCCGGCCGGCCTCGAAGTACTCCGTCACGCCGGCCATCACCGTGGGGTACGCCGTGGCGTAGGCGGCCAGGTCGAAGCCGTCCAGGGCGTCGGCGTCGGGGCGGCCGGCCTGTTCCTCCAGGACGTAGCCGACGGTGAAGCGCAACACCGTCAGCACGATCAGGCGGGCCCGCCGCAGCGGGATGTCCCGCCCGACCAGCGTGCTCATCGCCAGCTCGGAGATGGCGGCCATCTTGAGTGACAGCTGGGAGGCCGCGATGATCCGGGCCCCGTCCGGGTGGGCCAGCAGCGCGTGGCGCAGCCGCCCGGCCAGGCCGATCAGCCAGTCCTGCCAGCGCTCCTCCGGCGGGGGCGAGGTCAGCTCGGGGAACTGCTGCTCGAGGATCGCCTCGGCGATCGCGGTGACCAGCGCCGCCTTGTTCGGGATGTGCCAGTAGAGGGTCGGCGACCGCACGCCGAGCCTGGCGGCCAGCTTGCGCGTGGTCACGCCGTCGAGACCTTCGGCGTCCAGCAGTGCGACGGCCTCGGCGACGATCCGCTGCTTGTCCAGAGCCAATCCCTGCACCTCCCTCCCGGAGTCTATCAGTGATAGAGTCCTCTATCGGTGATAGAGAATCACCCGCCGGAGGAGGCAACGATGAGAGACCAGCACGTGCTCCGCGACCTGCTGCACCGGGCGGCCCACTGCGTTCCGGGGGTCCCCGCCCACCTCGATCAGCCGGCCGGGCACCAGGGCCGGGCCGGGCACGGCCACGCGAGGCGGCGCCCGCCCGCGCGGCACCACGGGCCGGGCGGCTCTCCTCGCGTCCTGGTGGCGTGGCAGACGCGGATCGCCCGCCTGTTCGGGCAGGAGCCGAGATGAAGGCGGCGGTGCTCCACGAGATCGGCGGCGTCCCGCGCTACGAGGACTTCCCCGACCCGGTGGCCGGCGACGACGAGGTGATCATCGAGGTCAGGGCGGTCGCCGTCGAGAACGTCGACAAGGCGATCGCCGCCGGCACGCACTACGCCGGCCGGACGTACGTCGGCCGGCTCCCGGCGATCCCGGCCTTCGACGGCATCGGCGCCCTCCCGGACGGCACGCTCGTCGGGTTCGGCGGCGTCCGCCCGCCCTACGGCGCGCTCGCCGAGAGAACCGTCGTGCCCCAGGGCTCCTACGTGCCGATCCCCGGCGGCCTCGACCCGGCCGTGGCGGCGGCGATGGCCTCGGCCGTCACCGCGATGTCGATGCGGACGGCCGCGGGGTTCGCGGCCGGGGAGACGGTGCTGGTGCAGGGCGCCACCGGGGTCGCCGGGCGGCTCGCGGTCCAGGTGGCCCGGCTGCTGGGCGCCGGCCGGATCGTGGCCACCGGCCGCGACGACGACCAGCTCCGCGAGGTGCAGGCCCTCGGGGCCGACACCGTGATCAACACCGCGGTCCCCGACGAGGCGCTGGCGCAGGCGTACCTCGACGCCAGGGGGGACGGCTACGACGTCGTCATGGACTACCTGTGGGGCAGGCCCATCGAGATCCTGCTGCGCGCCCTGGTGCCGCGGTCGTTCGCGTTCGGCAAGCCGACCCGGGTGGTCCAGATCGGCGAGTCGGCCGGCGCCGAGGTCACCCTCGCCGCGTCGAGCCTGCGCACCTCCGGGGTGGAGGTCTTCGGCGCGGCCAAGGGCCTCGACCCGCAGCGCATGGACGAGGCGTACCAGCAGGTCGTGGCGTGGACCCGGTCCGGCGAGCTCACCTTCGGCGTGGAGCGGGTCCCGCTGAGCGACATCGAGACCGCTTGGCGGCGGACCGACCTCAAGGGCAGGCGCCTCGTCGTCCTGCCCTGAGGTCGCCGCACCAGGGATGATCGCCAGTCGGGCCTGAGCTCGGCGGCGACGGGCGGGAGCGGCTCACGGCCAAGGGTTCACGTCCACGAGCACGCTGCCCCCGTTGTCGCCGAGCGCGCGGTCGGCGTCGTTGATGCGGAGGTGCAGGCGCGCGGGACTCTTGAACGGGTTCTGCCAGAGCCCGCCGGCGCCGACCGGGAAGTAGTGCTCCTGGCCATCGGGCGCGACGAGCTTGCCGAGCAGATAGCCGTAGGGTTTGCCCGAGTCGTACTTGTAGCCGGGGGCGATGAGCCGGTCCTGCTCCGGCGGATAGCCGTTCGGCCCCACGTACGGATGGTTGACGTGGTCGACCGACCAGGTGTTCTCCCCCAGGTCGCTGATGTTGAACTTGCCCTTGATGTCGATGCCGCTGTCCTGCCAGCCCTTCGCCGCCTGCACCCGCACGGTGAAGTCCTTCTTCGCGCACGACGTGGCGGTGAGGCTGATCCTGGTGGCGTTGTTGGTCTCGGCGGACTCCGCGACGGCATTCTTGGGGTCGACGTTCACGACGAGTTCGTGCGCGCCCTCGGTGATCTTCCCCCAGGTGTACTTCCGGGTGACCTTCCTGCCGGCTGCGACATTCGGCTGCCCGACGGTCACCGTCCGCCCGTCGGCCGACCATCGGATCCCGAAGTCACCGCTGTCCACGCCGCCCTTGTTCGCGACGGTGACGCGGATGTCCGGTGAGCTGCCCGCGCAGATCGCGCCCTTCGGCTGCACCACCGGCCGCGCCGGGACCAGGTCGGGCAGCTTCGCCTTGAAGAGGCCGGCCAGCCAGGTGCTCGCCGCTTCCGGGTACGTCGACAGGTACGCCTTCTCATGGATGGTGATCCCGTTCACCGGGGACCCGGTGACGAGGGCCTTCGTCTGCTCGACGGTCGCCGCGCAGACGATGTCGCCCCTGTGGCAGTAGGACCGCGCATGCGGGATCCAGGACGGCATCGTCTGCCCGACCAGGAGCAGCGTCTCGGGGAAGATCGCAGGCGCGATCGCGACCGAGCCGTTCTGCGCGAGCTTGACGAGTCGGAACAGCAGGCCGCGAACTTCGGAGTCCTGCGTCGTGGACGCCGCGTGCACCGCGAACCTGTCCTCCGGGTTGTAGAACGGGTCGGCGTAGAGCAGGATCGCCTTGATGTTCTTCCTGAAGGCCGGCGGGTCCTTCAGCGTCATCTTGGCGAGCGCCAGCCGCACGGCTCCGGCTCCCTGGCTGTATCCCGCGATCACGAATTCCTGCTCGGGACACTTACGCACCTGGACTTCCAGCTGGTGCCGCAGCATGGCCGCGCCCTCGGCCATCGAACCCGGAAGCTTGAGCCATCCGGGCACCGACGGCCAGCCGTCCTTCTTGAGAAGGGCGACCGCGCTGTACTCGATGGGCTCCGGCACTCCCACGGTCACCTTCTTTCCGACCAGCTTGTTCCGGAACCGGTTGAACGTGTCCGCCACCGACGGGCCCATGGTCTGCCGCGACTCGCCGGAGCCGCGCAGGCCGAAGAAATGGACCTGCGGGCACGCGCCCGCGGCGGCGGACGGCCGGGCGGCCGCGGGCGCCGCCGGCAGCAGACCGAGGAGAAGCAGAGCGGCGCTCAGGGTCCGAGGGACGATTCTCACCATGGGGGGTTTCCTTTCTGCACGACGCCGGCTGTCAGCGGCATATCTCGGTGAACGGCTCTCCCGGCACGTACCTGCGCCATTCCTCCTTGGTCAGGGAGCGGCCGGCGATGGCGCACACAGCGGAGAAGGGGTCCGCGGGCATCGCGACGTTCCACAGGCGGATGCGCCCGTCCGCGCCGCCGGAGGCGAGGACGGTGCCGTCCGGGCTGAAGGCCACATAGGTGAAGCCCTTGCCGTGGCCGCCGAGCGGGCCGCCCAAGGGGCGGTGCGTGCGGACATCCCACAGGCGGACGGTGCCGTCGCTCGCCCCCGTGGCGAGCGTCAGGCCGTCCGGGCTGAACGCGACTCCCTCCACCGAGCCCTCCGGGACGCTGATGGCGTCGCCGATCTGCCGGCGTCCCGCGACGTCCCAGAGGCGGACGTTGTCGTCGGCGGAGTCCTCGGCGGTGGCGAGGACCCTGCCGTGACGATCGAAGGTCAGGTCATTGGCACCGCGGTCGACGTTCAGCCAGACGCCGGACGGCGGCCGGGCGGTGACATCCCACAACCGAACAGACAGGACCGCGCCCGTGGCCATGTGCCTTCCGTCCGGGCTGAAGGCCACGGCGTTGATGTAGTTGACGTAGTCGTAGGGTTTGGGCACCTCTCGCTCGGCTCGCAGCGGATCGCCGATCGCCCTTCCGGTGCCGGCGTCCCACAGCCGTGCCGTGCCGTCGGTACCCACTGTGGCCAGGAGCCGTCCGTCGCGGCTGAAGTCGGCGCCGAGCACTTCGCCCTCGTGCGCCCTGGGCAGGCGGGCGGTGGAGCGGTGCGTGGCCACGTCCCACAGCCGGACGCTCCGGTCGTTGCCGCCGGTGGCCAAGGTCCTTCCGTCCGGGCTGAACACCACCGCGCTGACCTGGCCCTCGTGGCCGGCGAGCGCGGCGCCGCTCGGGCGATGCGCCGCCGTGTCCCACAACTGGACGGTCCCGTGCCGGCTGCCGGTCGCCAGCAGAGTGCCGTCGGGGCGGTAAGCCATCCCTGTGACGGCACCGCTCCGCTGCTCGAACGGGCTACCGGCGGGGTGGAACAGGTCAAGGTTCCACAGCCGGGTGGTGCCATCGGCACCGGTGGAGGCGAGAGTCCCGCCGAGCGGATGGAAGGCCAGTGCGGTGACGTTCGCGGTATGCCCCCGCAGCGGGTTGCCGAACGGCCTGCCGGTGCCGGCGTCTCGCAACTGGATGGTCCCGTCCTTGCCCGCCAGCCCCAGGGTGGCGTTGTCCGGGCTGAACGCCGCCGCGGTGACGACGGCGGGCCCCTTGAACGCGTCGCCGGCAGGGCGGCGGGTCCGCACGTCCCACACCCGCACGCCGTTCCCGGCCACGACGGCGAGCTTCGTGCCGTCGCTGCTGAATGCCGCGCTGGTGACAGGGCCCTTGAGCGGCGTGCCGAGCCGGCGACGCTTCTCGAGGTCCCACAGCTGAACGGGCCCGCCGTTGTCCGCGGAGATCGCCAGCATCCGGCCGTCGGAGCTCAGCGCCCGCACAGTGGAGCCCGGAGGTGCGAGGAAGGGTTCCCCGATGGGACAACGGGTCGCCACATCCCACCTCCGCACGGTTCCGTCCGAACTCGTGGTGACCAGGACGTCACCGTCGCGGCTGAACGCGACGGCGTTCAGCCTGCTGTCACCGTGCCTGAACTCACCGATCGCCCTTCTGAGCGGAACGTTCCACAAGCGGACGTAACCTTGGTCGTCCGCGGTCGCCAGCACGTCACCCCGAGGGCTGAAAACCAGTTCGTACGGCGTGCCCGGCTGCCCGGTGAGAGGGGCGCCCGTCATGCGGCGGGTAGCGGCGTCCCACAGGCGGATGGCCCCGTCCCCGCCGGCGGACGCCAGGGTGGAACCGTCCGGGCTGTAGGCCACGGCCCACACCATCGAGTCAGGCCATTCCAGCACCGCTTGCGCGGAGGTGGCGATCGTGGCGACCATGCCGTATCGGGCCTCGTCGGTGGGGCTGAAATGCCACGCGGTGGCGGCCAGCAGCCCGGACAGGACGGGATTCCGCTCTCTCAGTATGTCGCTCCATTGCGAGACACGGCGGGACAGCGTCTCCTTCCGCCGGATCTCCGCGAAGTGCCGCTGCACGAGGAAGGCAGCCCCGGCCACGAGAACGATCACCAGAAGCGGCGCGAGAGACCAGCGCGCGAGGGGCACGAAGTCCGGACGCCTCGCCTTCTTGGCGGCCTTCCGCCAATTCGCCGCCGGGACGATGATGACGCCCTCGCCCGCCTCGTGCGCCTTCTGCTCGTCCTGCGCGGGGACGATCACACGGGCGTTCTTTCCCGCCGCCCGCAGTTTGTGCCCGTATCCTTCGACCGATTGCATGTTGCCCAGGTCGTCGATCCTCCCGACGACCGTGTTGGAGCCGACGAGTCGCAAGACGACGGGATTGCGCAGGACTGATCGGTCCCGCAACCGCAATTCGTCGAGCAACACGGCGAACGCCGCGCCGAGAGACTCGCCGGAGATGGTGCCGACGGGCCCTTCCGCGTTCTCGATCGACCAGACCACGGTCCCCGGCAGCGTTCCTCCCGCCTGGGTCCACGCCCGGGTCAGGGCCAGCTGGAAATCCTGGTCCGCGGTGAACAACGCCATGCGTCTCGGGTCCGGCACCAGTGCTCTCGGCCACGAGCGGATCGAGGTGCCCGTCAGCCGCGCTTTCATGCCTCGGTCGCCGAGGTCGAACAGCACGTTGAGGCTCGCGCTCGGCCCTCTGAACGAGAAACGGCCGTCGAGGAACAGGAGCAGGACGGAAGCGGTCATGGCGGCCCCGGCGAGCGACGGATCGTCCTTGACGATCGCCGACATGGCCTTCATTCGTCTGCGCAGACGCTCGTCGCCGTTCCCGGCTCGCTCGGGTGGCTCCACCCAGGCGGATGACAAGGGCGAACTGTGCGCCAGGCTCCACCACTGCACGCTGGTCCGCAGGTGAACGAGCGCGTCCTCCTCGACGAGGCTCCGGGCCAGCCCCGCCGCGCTCCGCAGCGCGGGAACCGCTGCCGAGTCCTCACCCGTGACGGCGTAGCCGAGGCTTTCCAGGATCTCCGCGTCGACAATGGGGTATTCCGCGGGCATCAACTGGTTGAAGAAGCCGTGGAGCGGGGTGTCGCCTTCGTGGAGGTGTCGCAACGTCCCCCGATCGTCCGCCGCCACGGATCTCCTGAGCAGATGGATCAGCGGTTGAGCGGGCCCGACCAGGTGCCGGGTGATCCTGTTGACCTCTCCGGACGTGGTCGCCGGGTCGCCGTGCAGCAGCGCTTCGACCTGGCGGTCAGGGTCCCCGGCGGTGCTCATCGATTCCCCCTGAGCGTCTCGGCCACCATCGAGCCCAGCACGTGGCCGGCGGGGAGAGCCGCCGCGAGCTTCCGCCAGGGGCGCAGGCCCGCGCGCGTCCTGACCGCGCGCAAGGAGCGGTCGAGATCGGCCTCCGCCAGGAACCTCGCCTCCGCGACACCGATCGGCGGGCCCGACTGCTCGATCTCGAGCTCTGTGGCGAGGACGGGAATGCTCATGGCGCCCGCCAGACGGCCGGCGACGTCGCCGAGGGGGACGAAGTAGGCCTGAGGGCCGTCATCGCCCCGCACGTTCATCGGCACGATCATCACCTGGTAGAGCTCGCCGGCCAGCCCCGGGCGGCCGGGCGGAGGGGATGCCTCCACGCTGACCTCCATCTGGCCCGTGCTGGTGACGGCCAGATCGACCGTGAGGAGACCCCTGTCAAGGCGCCGCTCGTGCCTGCGGATGCCTCGATGGGTGTCGGCTGCGGCCGGCAAGCGGGCAGGCAGGCGGACGGCGTTCTCCTCCGCCGCGCTCGGCCCGGCTTCTCCGGCCAGTCGCGCGGCCGCTCGTGCCGACCAGTACGCCAGGAACGGATTCCGCACGGTGAGCTCGTCCAACAGCTGGGCCAGGACCCGACGCGTCGATCGCGGCATCCTGGCTACGTCCACCGTCAGCAGCCGGGCGCACAGGCTGGTTCCGCCCATCCGGACCACGATCGGATCGGCGGCGCGCAGGCCGGCTGCGAGCTGGTCCAGCGCCGCCGTGAACCGCGACCCGACCGGCACGAACCAGTGCCGCAGGCGCACGTCCGGCGGCGAGGAGGACCCCCGGACGGCGGCGATCACCTGATCGGCGAGCCGGGTGACCAGGTGCCACGGGAGGGTGTGGAAAAGTTCCGCCCGCGGCTGCCCCTCGTCGGCGAGCCGGGACAGGAGCAGGTGCCGCAGCGTCGCGTCCTCGGCGCTGATCACCTCCAGTTCACGGGGGTTCAGCTCGGCCTCGGGCCAGTGCCTCTCGATGTGTTCGACGATGGCCAGCCCCGCCTCGGTGATCGCGATCGGCTTGCTGGCCTCGCTCACTTCGACCACCGTCCGGCCGGTCTCCCGCTGCACCAGGCCGAGGGCGCCGTATCCGAGGCCGAGGTCGACGCGTGACCGCTCCCAGCCGGTCGAGAATTTCCGCGAGTGTCGTGCGTCGGCACGTTCATCCCCATCGTTGACGCCGGCGGACGGGTCCCACCGGGCGGCGCCCTCGCCTGACCCACGCACGGCGACGACCCAGTTGCTGAGCGGCCTATGCGTCATGGGAGCGCCCTTCCTGCAAGGTCTGCAGCAGGCGGCTCGCGGCCGGTCCCAGGTTCTCGGCCTCGTTCGTCGCGGTGGCCTGACGCGCTTCCGGGACGTACCGCTGCCAGAGGCGGGACAAGGCCGCTCGACGGTCCTCCGGGATCCTCGTGACGAGATCACCGGGAAGAGACCCCACCCACTTGGCCAGCTCGGTCACATCGGCATCGGGCCAGCGGACCTTGAACTTGAGGCCGCGCAGTATGATCTGCGCCTGCTCCGCCTCACTGCCCTCCCTGCAGAGGGGCACGATTCTTCTCGGGACCGCACGTAAATGGTCGATGCCGTGCCCCGTGGGGTCGATGACCACATGGTGGTACGGGTCGTAGTAGATGCCGTTGACGGTCAGGTCCCGGGTACGGGCGTCATCGAGCAGGTCGCCACCGGAGGCGGGGAATCGGAACCCGTTCTGGCTCAATGACTTGTACTCGAATATCCGCTCTCCATGCACGGTGGGAGCAATGGAGAACACTCTGGCGACGGAAACGCTGCTGCGGTGGTCCCCGAGCCCGGCCAGCGACAACAACTCGTCGACGACCTCGTACAGGTCGCCGAGCAGCATGGACCCGCAGAAGTCGAGGTCGTTGACCGCTCCGTCGGCGTCGGCGATCAGATCGCGTACCGCACCGCCGACAAGCCAGATCGGGTGCTCTCTCGCGATGCTCGTGTCGATGAGCGACCGGAGGAAGTCACCCACCTCGGTCCATGGTGGGATCACCGCTTCCACGGCGGCGGCGAGGCGCGGGGCGATCTCGCCGGCCGGGATCACGCTCTGCGGCGACAGCCGTTGCGCGGCATGCGGACCGGACCGCTCGACCCGGACGCCGTTCTCCTCATCGGAGCGTGTCGGCAGGCCGCGCGGCGGCGCCTGCTCACAGTTCTCGTCCCCTGCGAGCAGAAGCCTGTCGTTGCCCCTGCTGAACGGCTGGGGCTCCAGAGCGAAACCGAAGCCGATGACCTGCACCCCGTCGACACGATCACCTCGGGCGAGCGGACCGTTGCCGGAACGTTCGTACAACGCGCGGAGATCATTGACCTTGGACGACCCGGTCGGCGACATCACCATTGACATTCACCTTATCGAGGGAAATGACCTTTATCAGACGAGAATGGAGATAAGCTAAGCAGCGCGCTGTCGCAGGTGTGTCGCATGCGGCCGGGAGGGGCGCGACCATGCTTGACGATCATGTTCCGGACAGCACGAGAACAACGGGCCGTCTCCTTCGCCATTTACTCCTTGATCGCAAGGATTATCGAGCGTTGTGGCAACGGCACCAGCACCGCAGACCGGCGGCCGACGTCATGAACAAGCACGCCATCGCAATGGTCCTCAGCGATCACCTGGTCGATTCGGGAATTTTCTCCGAGTCGGAGACAAGGCTGAACCGCAAGCTCAAGGATCGCGTCGGCCGCGCGCTCGACGGAAAGATCCTGAGCGCGGAGACACTCAGCTGGTTCATCGACGCCTTCTGCATGACGCCGCACGACGAGCACATGCTGCGCGAGGCGCACTCCGCAGGGACGATCAGCGCCAACGTGCCGCTGGTGAACACGCTGAGACTGCCGCAGAAGCTGCCCATGCCGCAACGGCATCGGACCATCATGCTCTTCGAGCGGCGCGTCATCGACGCGACCGGGCGCGCCGTCACCCATCACTCCACGCACACGATCGTCGCGTGCGAGGACGGCGTCGACAGCTATCCGTGTTTCCCGTACTCCCGGGCATCCGACATCGTCGTGATCCATGGCGGACATCTCGTGGAAGCGCCGGACACCACGGCCGACCCGTCGGTCGCGACCATCGCCCTTTCCGTCTCCCTGAGCGAAGGGGAAAGCACCTCATTCGAATATCAGCGCAATTTCCATCCCAGCGCGGACGTCGATACCGAGTACCGGAGACTGGTGAACGCGCGGACCCAGAACATTGATTTCGTCGTCCAGTTCCATTCGCTGCACCTGCCGCGCCGGGTTTGGTGGGCGGTCTGGGACGACTATCAGGGCGGGCAGGTGGTGGAGCAGATGCCGGTGGCGCTCGACCTCCAGCACCGCGCGCACCGCTTTCTTCCGTACATGGAGAATGCCGTCGCCGGGTTCCGCTGGACATGGTGATCCGCGGCCGCGTCGAATCCGTCGGGCACCGGGAGGTCGTGCGCAGGCCGGGCGCAGGTCCAGCGGACGCGGCCTGGCGTCACCGGGCGGGCGCTTCCAGGGCCTGGCGGGCGTGGGCGCGCACGTCGGCGTCCGGGTCCGCCAGGGCCGTGGTGAGCGCGGCGGCCACCCGCGGTTCGCCCGCCCAGCGGGTCAGCGCCAGCACGGCCGCCTTGCGCACGTCGAGGTTGGCGTCCCCGAGCGCGGCGACGAGCGGCCCCGACGCGACAGCCGGGTCCGCGGCGGCCAGGCACCGGGCGGCCCCGACGCGTACCTGCCAGTCGGGGTCGCGGATCGCCTCGACGGCCTGCGGCTCCAGCGGCGCGCCGGCCGCGCCGGACGCCTCCAGGGCGGCGGCGCGCACGAGCGGGTCGGGGTCGGCGGCGAGGGTCGCGAGGGCGGCGGACGGCTTGCCGATGCGGCCCAGCCCCTTGGCCGCCTGGACCCGCACCTCCCTGGACGGGTCGGCGGCGGCCGTGGCCACCAGGTCGCTCTCGTCGAGCGAGACCAGCGCGCGCACGGCCTCGATCCGCACCCGGCGGTCGGTGTCGCGCAGCCCGGCGGCGAAGCGCTCGCGGTCGCCGAGCCGCAGCGCGCGCAGCACGTCGAGCACACTGGCCCGGACCACGGCGTCGCCGCCCGCCAGCCGTTCGAGGAGCGCGGTCCGGAGCCCGGGCGTGGCGGGCAGCACCTCGACCAGCTCTCTGAGGGCGGTGGCGGCGGCGTGCCGCACGGTGCCGTGGGCGTCGCCGAGCGCGGCGGCCAGGGCAGGTCCCGCGCCTTCGGGGACGGTCTCGGTGAGGGTGGCGATGGCGGCCCGCCTGACCTTGGGGTCGGGGTCGGCGAGGTAGGGGGCGAGCTGCCCGGCGGTGGGCTGCTCCTCGGCCAGCCGGTGCAGTTCGAGGATGCGCGGCGAGCGGCCGACCGCGACGCGTCCGGCGCCGCGGGCGGCAGCGGCCCGCCGTACCCGCGCCGGTGGGCGCGCGGCCAGGACGACCGGTTCGGCGGCGACGGGCGCGAACTCGGGGACGGGCACCAGGTACGGCTCCACGGGCCGCTTGACGAACTCCATCACGCCGTCGTCCCGTTTGCGGAGGTTCAGGTGGAACAGCCACTCGCCGTCGTCGCGCGCGGGCAGGTCGGCGCGCTCGTGGTAGAGGCCCCACCGGCTCTCGGTACGGGTGAGCGAGGCGCGCGCCGCCATCTCGGCGCAGTCGCGGATGAAGTCGACCTCCACGCAGCGCATCAGCTCGTGCGGGGTGCGGGCGCCCATCCCGGCGATCTCCTCGCGCATCCGCTCGAACGTCTCCAGCGCGATGTCCAGCTTGGCGGCGGTCTTGGGCGGGGTGACGTAGTCGTTGACGAAGCGGCGCAGCTTGTACTCGACCTGCTGCTGGGGCGGCCCGTCCGGGTGGCGCAGCGGCCGGTAGACCAGCTCGTGGGCGGCGGCGATCTGGTCCTCGGGCAGCCTGTCCGGCGCGACGTGGTGCGCGGCGGCGTGGGCGCCGGCCAGGTCGCCGAAGACGAAGGCGCCGATCATGTAGTTGTGCGGCACGCAGGCCAGGTCGCCGGCCGCGTACAGGCCCGGCACGGTGGTCGCGCCGTGCTCGTCCACCCACACGCCCGACGCCGAGTGGCCGCCGCACAGGCCGATCTCGGAGATGTGCATCTCCACGTCGTGCGTGCGGTAGTCGTGGCCGCGCCCGGCGTGGAAGGTGCCGCGGGTGGGGCGTTCGGTGGTGTGCAGGATGGTCTCCAGCGCGGAGATCGACTCCTCGGGCAGGTGGGTGAGCTTGAGGTAGATGGGGCCGCGGGCGGAGGCGATCTCGGTGGCGACCTCGGCCATCATCTGGCCCGACCAGTAGTCGGAGTCGACGAACCGCTCGCCCTGGTTGTTGACCTGGTAGCCGCCGAACGGGTTGGCCACGTACGCGCAGGCAGGCCCGTTGTAGTCCTTGATCAGCGGGTTGATCTGGAAGCACTCGATGCCGCTCAGCTCGGCCCCCGCGTGGTAGGCCATGGCGTGGCCGTCGCCGGCGTTGGCCGGGTTCTCGTAGGTGCCGTACAGGTAGCCGCTGGCGGGCAGCCCGAGCCGGCCGCACGCGCCGGTCGCGAGGACGACCGCGCCCGCCGACACCGTGACGAACCGCCCGGACCGGGTGTCGAAGCCGGCCACGCCGACCGCGCGGCCGCCGGAGGTGAGCACCCGGACCGGCATGACGCGGTTCTCGATGGTGACCTTCTCGCGGAGGTCGCGGCGGCGCAGCACCCGGTACAGGACCTTCTTGACGTCCTTGCCCTCCGGCATGGGCAGCACGTAGCTGCCCGAGCGGTGGACCCGGCGCACCGCGTACTCGCCGTGCTCGTCCTTGTCGAACTTGACGCCGTAGCGTTCCAGCCGCTGGACCATGGCGTGGCCGCGGGTGGCGGTCTGGTGGACGGTCCGCTGGTTGACGACGCCGTCGTTGGCCCTGGTGATCTCGGCGACGTAGTCCTCGGGCGTCGCCTTGCCGGGGATCACCGCGTTGTTGACGCCGTCCATGCCCATGGCCAGCGCGCCGCTGTGGCGTACGTGCGCCTTCTCCAGGAGCAGCACACGCGCGCCGCGCTCGGCGGCGGTGATCGCGGCCATCGTGCCCGCGGTGCCGCCGCCGACGACGAGCACCTCGCACTCCAGGTGCAGGCGGTCCCCGAGGGGAGGGATGTCCATCACAGCTCCTTCAGTATCCGGTCGCGCAGCGCGGCGCGGTCGCCGGCGCCCCGCACGTCGAGCACCGCGCGCAGGCCGTGGCCGCCGAGCACGGCGACGCGGTCGGCCAGCAGCAGCGCCTCGTCCACGTCGTGGGTCACGAACACGACCGTCGCCCGGGTGTCGCGCAGCACGTCCAGCAGGACCTGCTGCATCTGGGCGCGGGTCTGGGCGTCGAGCGCGCCGAACGGCTCGTCCATCAGCACCGCGCGCGGGGCGGCGACCAGGGCGCGGGCGAGCTGCACGCGCTGACGCATGCCGCCGGACAGCTCGCGCGGCAGCCTGTCCTCGGAGCCCGCCAGGCCCACGCGCTCGATCCAGGCCCGCGCCGCCGCGGCGCGTTCGCGCCTGCCGACCTTGCGGATGCGCAGGGGCAGCTCGATGTTGCGGCGGACGTCGCGCCACGGCAGCAGGCCGTCGTCCTGGAAGACCATGGCGCGTTCGGCGGAGGTGCCGGTGATCTCGGCGTCGCCGGCGAGGATCCGCCCGCCGGCGGGCGGGAGCAGCCCGGCCAGGGAGCGGAGCAGCGTGGACTTGCCGGAACCCGACGCTCCGACGATCACCAGCACCTCGCCGGCCACGATCTCCAGGTCGATCTCGCGGACGACGAGGTCCCCGCCGTACCCCAGGGACAGCCGCTCCAGGGTGAGGCCGAGCCCGGCCTGGGCCTGCTCGGGCCGGACGAGCGTGGTCATGCCGGGCTCCTCTCGCTGCGGGGCAGCCAGCGGGTGATCCTGCGGCCGGCCAGCTCGACGCCGGCCGAGGTGAGCCAGCCGAGCAGGCCGATGGTGACCATCCCGACGATCACGCCGGGGTAGTCCACGAGCGTGTACGCCTGCCAGGTCCGGTACCCGACCCCGAACTCCCCCGAGATCATCTCCGCCGAGATCACGCAGATCCACGCCACGCCCATGCCGACCGACAGCCCGCCGAACACGCCGGGCAGGATGCCGGGCAGCACGACGTGCCACAGCACGTGCCGGCCGCCGCCGCCGAGCGTCCTGACGGCGTCCTCCCACGACGTCGGCAGGGCCCGTACGGCGTGCCGGGTGCTGACCGCGATCGGGAAGAAGGCCGCGGCGAACGTGATGAACACGATGCCCTGCTCGTCGGTCGGGAACAGCAGGATCGCCACCGGCACCAGCGCGATCGCCGGGATCGGGCGCACCGCCTCCAGCAGCGGCAGCAGCACGTCCCTGGCGCGCGCCGACCTGCCGAGCGCGACGCCCGCGGCGAGGCCCGCGAGCGTGGCCAGGGCGAACCCGGTGAGGATGCGGAGCAGGCTCTGCGCCAGGTCGAGCGCGAAGACGGGGGTCGTGAGCTGCCGCGCGGCCTCGGCCGCGATCTCGTCGAGCGTGGGCAGCCGGTCGAACCTGAGCCACAGCCGGGCGTCGGCGGCGGTGAGCGCCTGCCACAGCCCGGCCGCCGCCAGGACGGACCCCACGCGGACGGGCCAGCTCCTCACTGGTCACCGTCCTTCGCCGCCGCCTTCGCCGCCGCCTTCAGGGCGGCCTCGTAGGTGATCGGCTCGGCCCCGGGGTGCTCGGCCCGGTAGGCGCCGGCGCCGTCCTGCGTGGTGAACGGCAGGAACCGGGTCCCTTGCCTGAGCCACACCGCGTGGTCGGCGAACCAGCGGGTCCCGGTGACGGTGTCGGGCACGTAGGCGGCGCGGACGGGCCTGCCCGCGGCGGCGATCTGCCGCAGCAGGCAGGTGGGCGTGGCCGCGGGCCGGGTGCGGTCCTCGCCGTCGAGCCACAGCTCCGAGGCGGTCGCCGGGTCGCTGACCCGGCCGCCGCACACCGGGTCCGTGCCGGTGACCGGGGCGGGGTTGGCGGTGGAGGCCGCGTCCTGGTCGTAGCCGGGGCCGTACGCCTTGCGCAGGTAGGAGTCGTTGACGAAGGCGGAGACGTCCACCCCGGGGAAGTCGGTGCCGATGCGCTTGAGGTAGGGCACGTCGTGCTCGTGCGCCGCCTTGAGCCGCGCCTTCAGCGTGACGTCGAAGGTGGAGATGCCGCCGGGGCCGTTGTAGAGGTAGACGACCTCGGCGGGCAGGCCGGTGGCCCGCGCGACCGACTCGGCGGCCGCGAGCGGGTGCTCGTGCAGGTAGCGGGTGGCGTCGAGCTGCGCCTTGAGGAAGGCGTCCACCACGTCGGGATGCTCCTTGGCGTACGCCTGGCGCACCACCACCCCGTGGAAGGTCGGCACGTCCAGCGCGGAGCCGTCGTAGAGCAGCCGTCCCTTGTCCTGGAAGACCAGCAGACCCGGCCAGGCGACGAACTGCGCGTACGCCTGGACCCCGCCCGACTCCAGCTGCGAGGCCCCGACCGCGGGCTGGTGGTTGACCACCTCGACCCCGGTGACGCCGGCCTTCTCCAGCGCCTGGACCAGCGTCCCGTGCCCGGCCGAGCCCACGCTGGCCGAGACCTTGGCCCCCTTCAGGTCCGCCAGCGTCCGCGCCTCGGACGCGGGCGGGACGAGGACCATGTTCAGCCCGCCGCGCAGGTTGTAGCCGGTGATGGAGATCAGCTCGGTGCGGGCGGCCGGGATGTCCTGGGTCCGGGCGGCGTTGATGAGCAGCGGGTAGTCGCCCATCGAGCCGATGTCGATCTTGCCGGCGACCATCTTGGCGGTGATGGGGGCGCCGGTGTCGTAGTCCTGCCACTCGACCGTGTACCTGCCGCCGAGCCGCTTCTCCAGGTACCCGAGCGAGCGCAGCAGCGTTCCCGCGGTCACCGTGTTGATCGTCTTGGACTGGTAGCCGATGACGACCTTGGTCTTCTCCTCGCCGCCGGCCGCCCCCGCGACCGAGCAGCCGGCCGCGGCGAGCAGGGCGAGGGCCGCCAGGGCGACGCGCATCTTCTTTTCCTTCATCGCAGCAGGTAGGGGATGTCGATGGTGACGGCGTCCACGGGGCACCTGGCGGCGCAGGGGCCGCAGTACCAGCACTCGTCCACGTGCATGTAGGCCTTGCCGCTCTCCTCGTGGATGGCCAGCGAGTCGAGCGGGCAGGCCTCGACGCAGAGCGTGCAGCCCTCGATGCACAGGGCCTCGTCGATGGTGACGGGCACCTCGACCCGCTGGTTGATCAGAGCCATCGGTCCTCCTCCGCGGTGCGGTTCAGCCGGCCGCGCATGGTCAGGCGGTCGCCTCTGAAGCGGATGAACTCCAGGTCGACCGGCCTGCCGTCGGCCAGGTGGGTGAGCCGCTCGACCATGAGCAGCGCGGCGGCGCGCGGCGCTCCGAGCACGGCGGCGGTGTGGGGGTCGGCGTTGACCGCCTCCAGGGTCAGCTCGGCGGCGCCGAGCGGCTGGCCGGCGATCGTCTCCAGGAGCACGAAGATGTCGTTGTGCTCCAGGTCGGCGTCGAACAGTGGCTCGCCGACGTCGCGGACCAGGTAGGTCAGGTCCAGCGAGAGCGGCAGGCCGCCGAGGCGGCGCAGCCGTTCGAGGTAGACGACGGGCTCGCCGGGGGCGAGGCCGAGCCGGTGGCTGACGGCGGCGGGCGGCTCGATCAGGGTCATCGTCCTGACCTGGTTGGTCACCTGGCCGTGTTCGTGCAGTGTCTCGGCCAGGCCGAGCAGCCGGTGCAGGCCGTGCGGGTACTTCTCCCCCGCCACCGTGGTGCCCACGCCCGGGCACCGCTCCACCAGCCCTTCCTCGCGCAGCAGGCACAGCGCCTCGCGCACGGTGTTGCGCGAGGCGCCGAACTCGCGCGCCAGCGCCGCTTCCGGCGGCAACGGGCCGCGGGCGAACTGCCCGTGCACGATCTGCCGCCTGAGCAGATCGGCCACCTGCCGCGCCCGGTCGGCCCGCCGCCGCGCGGCTGCCCCGTCTCCCACGTCCGCCTCCCTGCCTGGCCTGACGGGGATTAACCTAGCAATCAGGTAGGCAAATAGGGATAACGGTACGATTGCGCCACTCGGCGCTGCGCTCACCCGGCTGCCGAGCAGCGGTTCCGTGACGGCCCGAGCAAGATCTGCCACTTCGGGCGGGCCGCGTGCCGCGGCCCGCCCGCCTGGTGCCGCGGAGGGTCAGGTGCGGGTCCAGCGCTGGTTGGCGCCGCCGTGGCAGGTCCAGATCTGCAGCCTGGCGCCGTTCGCCGTGTTGCCGCTGGGGACGTCCAGGCACTTGTTCGCGCCCACCGCGGTGATGGTGCCGTCGCCGTTGAAGCGCCACTGCTGGTTGCTCTGGCCGCTGCAGTCCCAGATGATCACGCTGCTGCCGTCGGCGGTGGCGCGTCCGCTGACGTCCAGGCACTTGCCGCCGTAGACGCGCAGCTCGCCGGAGGCGGTGGCGGTCCACTGCTGGTTGGCCTGGCCGTGGCAGTCATAGATCTGCGCCTGGGCGCCGTTGGCCTGGGAGGCGCCGGCGACGTCGAGACACCTGCCCGACGCCTCGTTCTTGATCAGGCCGGCGGGCGTCGGGTTCGGCGAGGTGGTGTCGAGCCCGAGGAAGGTCAGGGCGTAGGGGAACATGCCCGTCAGCGGGAGGGAGTGGCCGTAGCCGGCGAAGCTGAACCCCTCGACGGGGGGACGGTCGCCGGTGCCGCCGTAGCGGGTCCTGGTGACGCCCGAACGGGGGCTGTCGGTGAACGCCGGGGATTGGCTCACCCCGTTCAGGTTGGTCCACTGCTTGATCTCCTCGCCGAAGTTGGCGTAGGCCAGCGTGGTGTCGGTGGTGCCGTGCCAGAGCTGCATCCGCGGGTAGCGGCCGGTGTAGCCGGGGTACATCGCCCGAGCCTGGTCGCCCCACTGCTGGGCGGTCTTGATGAGCTGGCCGCCGGAGCACTGGCTGTTCCAGAGCGACCCGTTGGTGGTGGCGAAGCACCCGGCGGGGACGCCGGAGAACGCGGCGGCGGCCGAGAACACGTCGGGGTACTGCGCGGCCAGCACGTTGGTCATCATCGCGCCCGAGGAGAAGCCGCTGACCACGATGCGGGCGGGATCGACGTCGTAGCGCTGCCGGACGTAGGCGACCATCGACATGATGCCGGTGGAGTCCCCGCCGCCGTTGCGTGTCAGCGCGGCCGGGGTGGACACGTCGAAGCACTGACCGCTGCGGGTGGCCTCCGGGACCACGATGAGGTACCCGTACTGGTCGGCGGCGGTGACGTAGTCGTGGCCGACGCCGTTGAACACGCCGGCGGCCGAGCCGGTGCAGTAGTGCACCATCACCAGCAGGGCCGGCTTCGCCGCCACCCGGTCCGGGACGTACAGGTACATGTTCAGGTTCGTCGGGTTGTTGCCGAAGCCGGTGACCCGGGTGAGCGACGCGGCGCCGGCAGGCTGGGCCGCCGTCAGCAGGCCGGCGCCCAGCAGGAGGGCGACGAGTGCGTCACGTAAGGCTCGAATCACGGGATGTCCTTGTTAGCGTTAACATCGGTCGGCGGTTGTCGGTGAGACGGAGCACATCTGAGGCGAAACATACTGTCAAGAGCGCCGTAAGTTGCGGAACGCATCTGGGCAGGTCGCGGTCGGCCTGCGGCGAGACGTCCGTGAAACTTTCACGCGCGCTCAGCGCTGCCCGCAACGTCGTCCGAAAGTTTTCACTCCTTTCTTGGCAACTATCGGGGCACTGCCTACACTCGGTGCCCTACGTGATCTTTGGGAGCGAGAATGACTGACAGCGACAGCGGGACGGATCCGCCGGCCCTCGCCCACCCCGAGGCGCCGATCACGAGGATCAACCCGCACATCCCCCACCCGGCCCGGATCTACGACTACCTCCTGGGCGGCAAGGACCACTTCGCCTCCGACCGCCAGGCCGCCGAGGCGCTGATCAAGGTTTCGCCCGGCACGCGCGAGGGCGTCCGCGCCCACCGCGCCTTCCTGGGCCGGGCGGTGCGGTACCTGGCGGCCGAGGCCGGCATCACCCAGTTCCTCGACATCGGCACCGGCATCCCCACCCAGGACAACACCCACACGATCGCCCAGGAGATCGTCCCGAAGGCCCGCGTGGCCTACGTGGACAACGACCCGATCGTCCTGGTGCACGGCCGTGCCCTGCTGACCGGCGACCCGGCGGGCATGACCGACATGATCGAGGCGGACCTGCGGCAGCCGGAGAAGATCCTCACCGACCCCACGGTGCGGCGCGTGATCGACTTCACCCGTCCCGTGGCCGTCATCCTGGCCGGCGTCCTGCACTTCATCACCGACGAGGAGCAGCCGTACGAGCTGGTCGAGCAGCTCAAGGCCGCCGTGCCGGCCGGCAGCCACCTGCTGCTGTCGCACATCACGCTCGACTTCGCCGACCAGGTGAGCCGCGAGGAGTTCACCAAGCCCTACGACAACAGCTCCGCACCCATGGTGCCGCGCACCCACGACGAGACGCTGCGCTTCTTCGCCGGCTGGGACCTGGTGGACCCAGGCCTGGTCGAGGTGGTGACGTGGCGGCCGGATCCCGCCGAGTACCAGGAGCAGATCCCCGGCGGCCACGCCTGGGCGTACGGCGGCCTGGCGATCAAGCCCTGAGAGCGGGCGGCGGCGGCGCCGGTCGCGCGGAGGGGCGTCACGAGGACGCGTGATGCCGCTCGACCGCCGTCAGCGTCCGCGCGACGTCGCCCGCGATGATCGCCTCCACCAGCTCGGCGTGCACGTCGAGGCGCAGGCGGAGATAGCCGGCGTCGCGGCCGTGGTCGGGGCCCGCGTGCTCCGACAGGTCGGTGACGAAGCGCGTCATGCTCAGGTAGACGGCTCTGGCCAGGTGGTTGGGGCCGATCTCGGCGATGCGCTCGTGCAGGGCCCAGTTGGCCCGCATGAAGCGGTCGGTGCCGGTCGTCGCGCGCTTGAGGCGGGTGAGGTGCTTGCGCAGGTCGGAGATGTCCTGCCGGCTGCGGTGCCGGGCCGCGTCCGCCGCGATCACGGGCTCCAGGGCCTCGCGCACGGCGATCGCGTCGGCCACGGTCGCGGGCATCCTCCGTACGGTGAGCAGGGTGTGCCGGAGCCGCACGATCGGGTCGGGCTGCGCCACGAACAGGCCGCCGCCGCGACCGGGCCGGATCTCGACGCTGCCGCGGTCGTGGAGCAGCCGGGCGGCCTCGCTGATGGTCGCGCGGCCGTAGCCGGACCGGTCGCGGAACTCGTCCATCGTGCCGATCAGGGCGCCGGGACCGAGGCCGCGTTCGACGATCATCGCCTCGATGTCCGCGGCCAGTGCCTCCGCGCGCGTCAGGGGTACCGCGTTGACCACCCGGACAGTTCTAGCAGATTCCGGGCCGATCCGGCAGCCTGGCGGTGGCCGCCCGCGCGGGCATAACATGCTAAACGTACGGGTGATTAAGGACCGGCGGCCGGCACCAAGGAGATCGCGATGAACTGTGTACTCGTCGAGGCCGGCGGGCGGCGCCCGGCCGGCGGGCCGGCGGAGCGGGCGTGAGCGGCGGGCCACTCGCCGGGGTCGTCGTCACGGACCTCACGCGGGCCCTGGCCGGGCCGCACGCCACCATGATGCTCGGCGACCTCGGCGCCACCGTCGTCAAGGTGGAGACCCCCGGCACCGGCGACGACACCCGGGGCTGGGGGCCGCCCTTCCGCGACGGCGAGTCCACCTACTTCCTGTCCGCCAACCGCAACAAACGCTCCATCGAGCTCGACCTGAAGTCCGACGACGGCAGGCGGACCCTCGAAGCGCTGGTCCGCAGGTCCGACGTGCTCGTGGAGAACTTCCGCACCGGCGTCCTCGAACGCCTCGGCTTCGGCCCGGAGCGGCTGGCCGAGCTGAACCCGCGCCTGGTGGTGCTCAGCATCAGCGGGTTCGGCCACGACGGGCCCGAGGGCGGCCGTCCCGGCTACGACCAGATCGCCCAGGGCGAGGCCGGCCTCATGTCGCTGACCGGCTCCGCGCCGGACGACCCCCAGCGCGTCGGGGTGCCGATCGCGGACCTGCTGGCCGGCATGTACGGCGCCTACGGCGTGCTCGCCGCCCTCCTCGAACGGCAGCACACCGGCAAGGGCCAGGTCGTGCGCACCTCGCTGCTGGCGGCCGTCGTCGGGGTGCACGCCTTCCAGGGCACCAAGTGGACCGTGGCCGGCGAGGTCGGGCACGCCCAGGGCAACCACCATCCGTCCATCTGCCCGTACGGGCTGTTCCGCACCCGCGACGGCGCCGTGCAGATCGCCGTCGGCAGCGAGGGCCTGTGGCGGCGCTTCTGCGCGGCCTTCGGCCTGGATGCGGACCGGCCCGGCATGGCCACCAACCCCGAGCGGGTCGCGCACCGCGACGCCGTCATCGAGCTGGTCGAGGAGCGCTTCGCGGCGCACGACACCGAGACGCTGCTCGGCCTGCTCGCCGAGGCGGGCGTGCCCGCCGGGAAGGTGCGCGACGTGCGCGAGGTCTACGAATGGGAGCAGACCCGCAGCCAGGGGCTCCTGCTCGACGTCCAGCACCCCGCGCTGGGGCCGATCACCCTGCCCGGGCCGCCGCTGCGGTTCTTCGACCCCGACGGGGCCGAGCAGACCTACACCGGCCACCTGCCGCCGCCGGTCCTCGGCGCCGACTCCGCCGCCGTCCGCGCCTGGCTCTCCGGCGAGGCCCCGCTCCCCTGAGGCCGTGCCTGGGGGCCCAGGGTGGTGGCGGTGTCCTTGCCCTTGGCCGGCCTTTTGTACACCGACGGCGTGCCCGACGCGAAGAACTCGCCTACCGGCAGGGCGACCTGACGGACGACGCCGCCATCCTCATGTTCCAGTGGCGTCCCACGCGGAGCTGAGCGCGCGGCGGCGGCCGCTGGGCCTCAACCCGGATTCAACGGGAGCTCAACGTGCGCCGGCCTACCTTTCCCGTGTCCACGACGACCAGTGAAAGGAAGCACGATGCGACGTCTGCCACTGATCCTGACCGCCGGCGCCCTCGCGGCCGGCACGCTTCTCGCCCCCGCCGCGCAGGCGGCCACGACGGCGACGGCCGCCGCGGCCGCCCAGCAGGCGAGCCAGGCCCGCTGGTTCACCATCTGGGACGGCGGCGGGAACACCAGGGGCATCGACACCGGGGCGATCAGGAACCGGGCCAAGGTCCTGCAGATCGTCACCCAGTGCTGGAACGGCGGGGACGGCACCGCCGCCACGGCCACCCTGTACAAGTGGGGGTCCTCCACGTTCGGCAAAGGAGGCGGGTGGATGAAGATGAAGCGCGACCGGGGCTACTGCCTGGGCGGGAAGATGTACACCCGGGTCTCCAACGCGAAGGCCGGCGAGAAGTGGCGGGCCACCGTCAAGCTCGGCCCCAAGTCCCACACGGTGCGGGTGTGGGTGCAGAACTACGGCTGACCGGCCGGAATTGGTCCTCTGTCAGACCGCAGGATCGGCCCTTATCGAGGGTACCGATTCCTGTCAGCCTGGGGGCATGACAACGACAGCGACCCGCTTCAGCGGCCAGGTGCTCACGCCTGGCGACGCCGGCTACGACACCGCCCGCACCGTCTGGAACGCCATGATCGACCGGCGCCCGCGCATGATCGTCCGCGCGGCGGGCGTCGCCGACGTGGTCGCCGCCGTCCGGACCGGCCGGGAACTGGGCCTGGAGATCGGCGTGCGCTGCGGCGGCCACAACGCCGCCGGCTTCGCGGTGCCCGACGGCGGCCTGATGATCGACCTGACGCCCATGGGCGGCGTCCGGGTCGACCCGGGCCGCCGCCGGGCCAGGGTGCAGGGCGGCGCGCTGCTCGGCGCGCTGGACCGGGCGTCCCAGGCGTACGGGCTGGCCACCACCGCCGGCAACGTCTCCCACACCGGCGTCGGCGGGCTCACGCTCGGCGGCGGCATGGGCTGGCTGGCCCGCCAGTACGGCCTGGCCTGCGACAACGTCGTCTCCTACACGGTGGTCACCGCCGACGGGGACGTGGTGACCGCCAGTCGCGACGAGAACCCCGACCTGTTCTGGGGGCTGCGCGGCGGCGGCGGCAACTTCGGCATCGTGACCGAGTTCGAGTTCCGGTTGCACCGCACCGGCACGCGGACGCTGGTCGCCGAGTTCGACCACCGCGCCGAGGACGCCGTCCCGGTGATGGAGGGCTGGCGCGACCTGAACGCCGTCGCGCCCCGGCAGGCGACGTTCACCGCCAGTGTCAGCAGCGGCCCCGCCGGCCCGATCGCCACGCTGGGCTTCGTGTGGGTGGGCGACCCGGCCGAGGGCCGCCGGCTGCTGCCCGCGATGCGGGCGCTCGGGCGTCCCGTGGCCTCCCGCGTCACCACGCCGTCCTACCTCGAACTGCAGCGGCGCGAGGACTCCACCGGCGGTCACGCCTACCGCCGCTACGCCAAGGGGCACTACCTGCCGGGCCTGCCCACCGCGGCGATCGAGGCGTTCCTGCTGCGCGGCGGCTCCGACCTGAGCGCGAGCCAGGACCTGCCGGGCGTCGGCCTGCAGGCGCACGGCGGCGCGATCGCCGACGTCCCGGACGCGGACGCGGCCTTCAGCCATCGCGGCACGATGTTCGAGTTCGGCGCCGGCTCCCGCTGGAGCGACCCGGCCGAGGACGACGCCAGGATGGACGCCGCCCGCGCCGCCGGCGCCGCGCTCGAACCGTACGCCGGCGGGATCTACGTCAACTCGCTGACGGCCGACGAGCTGGCCGACGGGCAGCGCGGCGTGCGGCGGGCGTACCCGGACGCGAAGCTGGCCCGGCTGACCGCGCTGAAGACCGCCTACGACCCGGCGAACGTGTTCCACCTGAACCAGAACATCCGCCCGGCCCGGTGACGGGCCGCGTCAGGACCCCCGTACCTCCCGGACGGCCGCCGCCAGCAGCGCGACCCCTTCGGCGATGGCGCTCTCGCTGAGGACGGCGTAGCCGAAGATCAGACCGCCGGGGCCGGCGCCGGCGATCCGGTACGGCCCGACGCCCTGGATGGCGAGCCCGCGCCGGGCGGCCGCCGCCACCACCGCC
Source organism: Actinomadura luzonensis (assembly GCF_022664455.2). Classification (NCBI taxonomy): domain Bacteria; kingdom Bacillati; phylum Actinomycetota; class Actinomycetes; order Streptosporangiales; family Thermomonosporaceae; genus Actinomadura; species Actinomadura luzonensis. Next base: position 353,080 of record NZ_JAKRKC020000002.1, on the reverse strand, counting down.
GCCTCGTCGAGGCCGGGCGGGAGCCAGGCGACCACGTGCTGCCCGGCGGCGATCCCGGCCGGTCGCAGCTCCGGCAGGTGGGTGCGCAGCGCGTCCAGCAGCGCGTCGCGGCGGCGCCGGTACACCGGGCGCATGCGGCGCAGGTGGCGGTCGAACTCGCCGCGGCCGAGGAAGTCGGCGAAGGCGAGCTGGTCGATGACCGGCGAGCCCCGGTCGGCGAGCAGCTTCGCCGCGGTGACGTCGGCGACCAGGTGCGGAGGCACCACCATCCAGCCGAGCCGCAGCCCCGGCGCGAGCGTCTTGCTGGCCGTGCCGCAGTAGACGACGTGGTCGGGCGCGAGGCCCTGCATGGCGCCCACCGGGGACCGGTCGTAGCGGTACTCGGCGTCGTAGTCGTCCTCGATCACGATCGCGCCGCGGCGCCTCGCCCAGCGGATCACCTCGGCCCGCGCCGCCGCCGACAGCACGCCGCCGGTCGGCCACTGGTGGGACGGCGTGAGGACCAGCGCGTCGGCGTCGGCCAGGCCGAGCGCGTCGACCCGGACGCCGTCCGGCCCCACCGGGACGGCGACCACGTCCAGCCCCGCGGCCGCGGCGAGCACCCGGGCGTCGTCCACGGAGGAGGGGTCCTCCAGCGCGATCCGCCTGGCGCCGCGCCGCGCGAGCACCTGGATCAGCAGCGAGATGCCCTGCCCGTAGCCGTTGCAGACGACCACGTCGCCGGGGACGGCGAGCGTGCCGCGCACCCGGTTGAGGTAGTCGCACAGGGCCTGGTGCAGCTCCGGCACGCCGCGCCCGTCGAGGTAGGCGAACCGGTCGTTGGGCGTGGTGGTGAGCACGGCGCGCACCGAGCGCAGCCAGGCGGCCCGGGGGAACTGCGACACGTCGGTGCGGCCGTACCCGAAGTCGACCTTCGGGCCGGGGCCGCGGGGGGCGGGCCGCGCCGTCGCGGGCGCGGGGCCCGGGCCGGCGGACGGCGGCGCCGACGCGGCGACCTGGGTGTAGCCGCCGGACCGGCTGGCGAGATAGCCCTCGGCCACGAGCTGCTGGTAGGCCTCCACGATCACCCCGCGCGAGACGCCGAGCCCGGCCGCGAGGGTGCGGGTGGGCGGCAGCGACGCGCCCGCCCGCAGCCGGCCGGCCCGGATGCTAGCCCGGATGGACGCCTCGATCTGCCGGTGCAGCGGCACCCCGGCGTCGCGGTCGAGCTCGATGAGCAGGTCCTCGGCCGGCCCGGACCCGGTCCTGGATCGCCCCACAGGACTGGACCTTACGGGCGAGCGCCGGTCCCTGCCAAGCCGCGGGGCGACCGCGCTTGACGCATGCCCATATGGGCATATGATGGCGGCCATGGCACGAGCAGCGACGACGTCGGACGTCTTCAACGCGATCGCCGAGCCGCAGCGCCGGGAGATCCTGGCCCTGCTGCGGGCGGGCGAGCGGCCGGTGACCGAGCTGGCCCGGGAGCTGGGGATGACCCAGCCGCGGGCGTCCAAGCACCTGCGGGTGCTCAGGGAGGTCGGGCTGGTGCGGGACCGCAAGGCGGGCAAACAGCGCCTGTACGGCCTCGACGCCCGCGGGCTGCGACCGGTCCATGAGTGGACGGGCGGGTTCGAGCGGTTCTGGAACGAGAGCTTCGACCGGCTGGACGCGTACGTGCAGGGCCTCAAACAGGAACGTCAGGAAGGAAGTGAGTGACGCATGAGCGAGACGGCCGGCCGGGAGGTGGTGATCTCCCGAGTCATCGACGCCCCGCGCGAGCTGGTGTTCGAGGCGTTCACCGAGGTGCGCCACCTGTCGCGGTGGTGGGGGCCGGAGGGGTTCACCACCACCACGCGGTCCTTCGAGTTCCGCGTCGGCGGCGAGTGGGACTTCGTGATGCACGGGCCGGACGGCACGGACTACCAGGAGTGGATCACCTGGACCGGGATCGTGCCGCCGGAATCGATCACGCTGCTGCACGGCGAGCACCGCGGCGACCCGGACGCCTTCGAGACGGTCCTCGCGTTCGCGCCCGACGGGGCGGCCACCCGGATCGAGATGCGCACGGTGTTCCCCACCAAGGAGCTGCGCGACGAGGCGGTCGAGAAGTACCACGCGGTCGAGGCCGGCCGGCAGACCCTGGGCAGCCTGGCCGCCTACGTCACCGAGCTCGTCCGCGAGGGGGCCGGGGGCTGATGGCGGGGAAGGTGTTCTTCAGCGTGTCGATGTCGCTGGACGGTTACATCGCCCCCGGGTCCGCCGGGGAGCTGATGGGGCGGCAGTGGATGGAGCTGCAGCGGTGGATCTTCCCGCAGCGGTTCTTCCGGGAGAACCTGAAGCTCGGCGGGGGCGGCGAGGAGGGGCGCGACAACGACATCGTGCGGGAGACGTTCGAGCGCACCGGCGCGAGCGTGATGGGCAAGCGCATGTTCGACGCCGGTGAGCGGATGTGGCCGGAGGAGGCGCCGTTCCACACGCCGGTGTTCGTCGTGACGCACGAGAGGCGCGAGCCCTGGGAACGGCCGGGCGGGACCGTCTTCCACTTCGTCGGCGACGGCGTCGGGACCGCGCTCGACCAGGCCCGGGCGGCCGCCGGCGACCGCGACGTCCGCATCGCGGGCGGCGCCGCGACGATCCTGCAGTACCTGAACGCCGGCCTGGTCGACGAGTTCTCGATCGCGCTGTCCCCCGTGCTGTTCGGCGCCGGGATCCGCCTGTTCGAGGGCGTGGACGCGGACCGCGTGGCCCTGGAGCGGACCGGCGCGGAGCCGACGGAGCGGGTGACCCACCTGACCTACACGGTCCGGGAGCGGTAGCCGGGCCGCTCTAGGGTGAAGGGGTGACCATCGTGCCCGCTCAACACCGGCCCGCGGCCCTGGCGCCGTTCGTGACGGCACTGAGCGCCTACGACCTGGGCCCGGCCGGCGTGCATCGCGGGCTGCCCTCGTCCACGCTGTCGATCACGATCCCGGAGACGGACTCGCTGGAGGTCGCCTGGCCCGGGCGGCCCGGCTCGCGGGAACGCTTCCGGGCCGTCGTCGCCGGGCTGCACCTGGACGCGGCCGAGCTGCGGCAGCGGGGCGGCACGCGCGGCGTGTGGCTGACCCTCAGCCCGCCGGGCGCCGGCGCGCTGCTGGGGATCCCGGCCTCGGCGCTGAGCGGGCACGTCGCCGATCTCGCCGAGGTGGCGCCGGCGCTGGCGCACCTGCCGGAGCGGCTGGCGGCCTGCCGGTCCTGGCCGCAACGGAGGGCGCTCGTCGAGGACGCCCTGATCGCCGGACGGGCCCGGCACCAGGACAACGGCGGCGGCCGGGACCTGCGGGCCGCGCTGGCGGCACTGTCCGAGGCCGCTCGGGTGCAGGAGGCGGCCCGGCTGCTCGGGTGCTCCCGGCGTCACCTCAGCGGTGTCGTCCGGGCGGAGCTGGGGGTGACGCCGAAGGAGTACCAGCGGCTCCTGCGCTTCGAGGCCGCGCGCGGCGCGCTGGCGGCCGCCGGCCGTGCAGGGGCGGCCGACCTGGCGGCGGTGGCAGCGGCGTCGGGATTCGCCGACCAGGCGCACTTCACCCGGGAATGGCGGGTCATGGCCGGGTGCACGCCGACCGAGTGGCTGCGCGCCGAGACCCGCTGACGGCGGACCTACCAGGGGCGTTCCCAAATCTTCAAGACCCCGTCCCCGCCCGCCCCGATGATGGGCGCATGACGTCTGAACCGCGACTCTCTCCCCGTCTCATCGTGCCCGACCCGGACCGCGCGTCGGCGTTCTACCAGGCCGCCCTCGGCGCCGAGCAGGTGTTCAGCGCGCCCCGGGGCGATGACGGCCGTCCCAGCGTCATCGGCCTGCGCGCCGGCGGGGCGTCCTTCCGGGTGTCGCCCGCCGTCCCGTCGTGGGGGTGGCGGTCGCCCGATGATCTCGGCGGGCCGGCGGTCCTCCTGGAGATCGAGGTGGACGATCCGGACGCGGCCGGCGAACGCATGGTCGCCCACGGCGCCGAGGTGGTCGTGCCGATCGAGGACCGGCCCTACGGCAAGCGCTCCGGCCGCGTCCGCGACCCCTTCGGCCACCTGTGGATCATCACCGGCGAACCGCGCTGAGCCGGCCGCGGCCACCCGGACCCGCCGCTCACGGACGGGCCGCGACCTCCGGCGGACAGCCGGGAGGCCGCTCCCCCGGCGTGACGAGCCCCGTCTCGTACGCCAGCGCCACCGCCTGCGCCCGGCTGCTCAGGCCGAGCTTGGTCATCGCCCGGTTGAGGTGCGTCTTGACGGTGGCCTCGCTCACCGACAGCCGCTCGGCGATCTCCGCGTTGGACAGCGCCTGCCCCACCAGCGTGAGGACCTCGCTCTCGCGCGCGGTGAGGCCGTCCAGCGCGGGCACGTCACGGGGGCCGGCCGGCCGGATGTACGCCTCGATCAGCCGCCGCGTGACGCTGGGCGCGAACAGCATGTCACCGGACGCGACCGTGTGCACCGCGGCGATGAGCCGCTCCGGCGGCGTGTCCTTGAGCAGGAAGCCCGAGGCGCCGGCGCGCAGCGCGTCGTAGACGTACTCGTCGAGGTCGAACGTGGTCAGGATGAGCACGCGCGGGGCGTGCTCGCCGCCGGCGGCCAGGATGCGCTCGGTGGCGGTGACGCCGTTCATGCCGGGCATCCTGATGTCCATGAGGACGACGTCCGGCCGGGTGCGGGCGGCCAGGGCGACGGCGTCCTCGCCGGTCGCGGCCTCCCCCACGACGTCGAGGCCGGGGACGGCGCGGATCAGCGCCGCCAGGCCCGCGCGGATGAGGACCTGGTCGTCCACCACAAGAATGCTGGTCACGCGTTCGGCTCGCTCCCTCGGCTCATGGGCGCTGCTCGGCCGTGCCCGGGGACGTGAGGGGCAGGGAGACCACGACCTCGAACCCGCCCGACGGCCCCGGGCCGGCCGTGATCACTCCCTTGTACAGCTTGACGCGTTCGCGCATGCCGGGCAACCCGTGCCCGCCGTTCTCCTTGGGCGCGCCCGGGCCAGGTCCGTCGTCGGTGACGCGCAGCTCCAGGTCGGCGCCGTAGTGCAGGTGCACCTTGGCGGTGGCGGGCGCGGCGTGCTTGAGCACGTTGGTGAGGCATTCCTGGAGGATCCGGTACGCGCACAGGTCGATGCCGGGCGGCAGCGGCCGGACCGAGCCGGTGACCGTCACCTCGACCGGCACGCCCGCCGACCGCACGCGTTCCACGAGCTGCCCGAGCCGTTCCAGGGTGGGCGCCGGGTCGTAGCTGTCGTCGTCGCCGTGGCCGTTGGTGTCGATGCGCAGCACCGCCAGCAGCCGCCGCATCTCCCCCATGGCCTCCGAGCCGGTGTCGGCGATCGTGGCCAGGGCGCCCCGGGCGGTGGCGGGGTCGGAGCTGAAGACGTAGCGGGCCAGCCCGGCCTGGATGACGATGACCGACATGTGGTGGGCGACGACGTCGTGCAGCTCGCGGGCGATGCGCACGCGCTCCTCGGTGACGGCGCGCCGCGCCCGGTCCTCCTGGCTGCGGCGCAGCCGCTCGGTCAGCTCGGCGAGCCGCTGGTTGCGGGCCAGCAGGATGCGGGTGCCGTTGCCGATCGTCCAGGCTCCGGCGGTCATGACGCTCACCTGGATGACGTTCGGCCAGGTGAAGTCCCCCGGCGCCAGGAAGGCGGCGTGCCACCAGCAGGCCGCCACGAGCAGCGCGCACGGCACCGACACGGCCGGAGGCCGCAGGCAGGCCAGCATGTAGAGGGCGAGCAGCGGGCCCCAGCTGTTGAGCCTGGCGTCGTACCCGGCGGCGTGGAAGACCACCTCCGCCGCGCACGTGATCAGCAGCACGGCCAGCGGCGCGCGCCGCCATCCGGCCAGCACCAGGTTGCCCGCGACCGTCAGGGCCAGGCCGAGGGCGTCCAGGTGCCGGTGCGCGTAGCCGGGGTCGCTCGCGGCGTGGTCGAACGCGGTGGCGAACGCCAGGGCGACGCCGGTCACGACCACGGCGAAGAGCAGGTCGGCGATGAGGGGGTGGAGCCGGGCGAGCCGCCTGAGCGACGACAGCACCTTTGCGCGCATCCGCGCATGGTAGCCCCGCGCGAGGGCGTCCCTCATCACTCGCACGGTTGGCCGCGGCTGCAACTCGCGCGGTATGCGCGGACCGGCCTACCGCACAGGTTTACCCCGCGCTGCCGCCGCGGGCCGAGCGGCGGGCGCCGGGGTGAGCCGCGTGACGTTGTCCCGCGCTGGTACGGCCCCGCCGGCCGCGCCCGGCTCCGCTCGCTGGGCCCGCCGGGCCGGCCGTCACCCGGCGGGACGCCGGCGAGCCTGGCGTTGCTCGTCGATCGCCGAGAAGCCGGCCCGTAGCCGGGCGCGCTGCTCGGCCATGGCGTGGCAGAGCTCCTGGGCGATCGCGGCGTTGCGCCGGCCGTCGGCGCGGATGTCGGCCGCGCGGCGCGCCAGCTCGCGGGCCGTGGCGCGCACCTGCGCCAGCCGGGACGGGTAGCCGGCGTCGCCGGCGGCCGGGCGGTCAGGCGCCGGCTCCTGCGCTCTGAGGTCGTCCCCCATCACTGCCTCCTCGGACGGACGATCGGAGGCGGCGGTTCCGGGCCGCCTCCGGCGTGCCATCATCGCCTCGCAGCGCCGTGCCGATCAGCCATCAGAACGAAGATCGCCCGGCGCCGTCATCCGGTGAGCGAAACTCATCGGCTCAGGCGCGCAGGGTGCGGCTGGGCGGCTGCCCGTAGGTCTGCTGGTAGAGGGCGGCGAACCGGCCCGGGTGGAAGAAACCCCAGCGGGCCGCCACCGCGGTGACGGTGGTGCCGTCACCGGGGGCCGCGGCGCGCAGCTGCTCGTGGGCCCGTTCGAGCCGCACGCGGCGCAGATAGGCCATGGGCGTGGTGCGGGCGTGGCGGCGGAAGGCGAGCTGCACGGCGCGCACGGTGACGTGCGCGGCGCGGGCGATGTCGAGTGCGGTGATGTCGAGGTCGGCGCTGGCGTCGATGAAGGCCGTCGCGCGGGCGAGGGTGGTGGGGGTGGCGTCGGTGCGGTCCAGGTGGTGGGGCTCGCTGTGCCAGGTGGTGGGGAAGGTCGCCAGCAGGTGCGCGGCCAGCAGCCGGGTGGCCGCCCCGGCCAGCAGCGGCTGAGCCATGGCCTCGGGGTTGAGCCGCAGGCCGGCGGCGACGTAGTCGGCTGCCAGCAGCCACGCGCGGGCCGCGGCCGGGCCGATGGGACGCAGGGAGGTGAACCGCAGCGGGGGCAGCGGGTCGTCGGGCCGGTTGCGCGCCGCCTCGGCGACGGCCTCGGGCGGCATGAGGACGGCGGTGTGCCGGATGGACGCCAGCCGCGCGTGGAAGGGCCGGCCTGGCTGGGCGTGGACGGCGAGACCGCCGGGGCCGAGGTGTTCGTCGCGGTCGAGGTCGGTGCGCACGCCGCGGTGCACCCGCACCACGATGAGGGCGGGGAAGGGCTCGGCGCGGTATTCGGTGGTCGCGGTGTGGTCGATGGTGTCGAAGGAGAGCGGCCCCTGCGCGAGCCGGGTGTGCCGGAACCGGTAGCCTTCGCCGCCGCCGCTGAACCTCACGGGAGCGCCGTAGGCGGCGGCCAGCAACGCCATGGCGCGCTCGGGATCAGTGGTGTCGAACACCGTGCTCATCGGCACGCCGTCAGGCCGGGCGGCCGCCGGCCCGGCGGCGGACGGCCGCCGAGCAGCGCGGGCGGGTGCGCTGGTCACGCTTGACACCTCCACGGGCGGCACAGCCCGGCGACCGGCGCCGCCCCTGTAGCGGTCTGCCTCCAGCCTGTCATACCGCGCCGGGACCCGGAAGGCGCCCTTTTCGTCGGCGGTCGCCGCATCGGGTCAGGCGAGCAGCCGGCCGACCAGCCCGTCGAGGTAGGCGGGGGTGAGCGGGACCGCGCCGAACAGGACGCGCATGTAGATCGGCGCCAGGAGGTGGTCCAGCACCTCCAGCACGTCGGGCGGGTGCTCGCCGCGCTCGCGGGCGCGGTCGAGCATGGCCTGCAGCTGCCTGGTGCGGTCGGCCAGGAGCGTGTCGCGCGCGTCGAGGCCCTGCCGGCCCGCGCCCGACAGCGCGACGGTCAGGCGCACCAGCGCGAGGCCGTCGGGCCCGGTGACCTCGCGGGCCACGACGGCGGCGTAGGCGCGCAGGTCGCCGGCCAGGCTGCCGGTGTCGGGCATCGGCGCCTGCGCGTTGAGCCGGGTCAGCAGCACATCGCCGAGCAGGGCTTCGAGGGTGCCCCATCGGCGGTAGACGCTGGTGTCGGCCACGCCCGCGCGGGCCGCGACCTCGCCGACCGTGAAGTTCCCATAGCCGCGCTCGCCGACCAGGTCGGTGACGGCCTGGTGCACCGCCGCGCGGACCCGGGCGCTGCGCCCGCCCGGCCGTTTGCCTCGCCCCTGCTCGTCCACGACCCCATCTTAACGCAGTCGATTACTGCGTTAGACTCCCTTAACGCAGTAATCGACTGCTTTAGGAGGGAGTCGCGTGAAAGCGGTGCTCACCCTGACCTGCGTGGGTCAGTTCATGGTGCTGCTCGACAACACGATCGTCGGCGCCGCCCTGCCCGACATGCAGCAGCGGCTCCACACCGGGCTGACCGGCCTGCAGTGGATCGTCGACGCCTACGTGCTGCTGGTGGCCATGCTGCTGCTGTCCGGCGGCGTCTTCGCCGACCGGTTCGGCCGCAGGCGGGTGTTCCTGGCCGGAGTGGTGGTGTTCACGGCCGCGTCGGTGGTGTGCGCGCTCGCGCCCTCGCTCGGCTGGCTGATCGCCGGGCGGGTGCTGCAGGGCGTCGGGGCCGCGGCGCTGAGCCCCGCCTCGCTGGCGCTGCTCACCGCCGCGTATCCCGCCCCGGCGGAGCGCGTCCGGGCGATCGGGCTGTGGGCCGGGTTCAGCGGGCTCGGGCTGGCCGCCGGGCCGCTGGCGGGCGGGATCCTGGCGGAGGGCTTCGGCTGGCCCGCCATCTTCCTGGTCAACGTGCCCATCGGGGGGCTCCTGCTGCTGGCCGGGCTGCGCGTGCTGGGGGAATCCCGCAACCCGGGCGCGCCGCCCATCGACGTCCCCGGCACGGTCCTGTCCGTCGCCGGCGTGGGCGCCGTGACCTACGGCCTGATCGAGGGCGGCTCCCGGGGCTGGGCCTCGCCGGTGATCCTCGGCGCCTTCGCCGCCGGGCTGGTGCTGCTGGCCGCGTTCGTCGTGGTCGAGGGCCGGGCGCCGACGCCGATGCTGCCGCTGCGGCTGTTCCGGCAGCGGCTGTTCACGGTGTCCAACACGGCGATGGTCGTGGTCGGGTTCGCGCTGATGGGGTCGTCGTTCTTCTTCTCCCAGTTCTTCGTGCACGTCCAGGGCACCTCGATCCTGGTCGCCGGGCTGCGGACCCTGCCCGTCTCGCTCGCCATGGTGATCCTCAGCCCGTACGCGGGCCGGCTCGCGGCCAGGTACGAATTCCGCGTCGTCGTCAGCGCCGGCCTGGCGCTGGCCGGGCTGGGGCTGCTGGCGCTGGGCCTCGTCCACGCCGACACCGGCTACGGCAACGTGTGGTGGCGGCTGGCGCTCGCCGGCATCGGGTTCGCCTTCACCATGTCGCCGCTGACCGGGGCCGCCATCCAGGCGGTCAGCCCGCGGGAGGGCGGCCTCGCCTCGGGCGTCAGCAGCACCACGCGGCAGATCGGCGCGGTGCTCGGCGTGGCGGTGCTCGGGGCGATCGTCCACGCGCGCGAGTCCGGCGGCGGCTCCTTCGAGTCCGGGCTGGGCGGCGCCTTCCTCGTGGCGGGTGCGGTGACGCTGGCCTGCGCCGTGCTCACCGGCCTGTGGCTGACCACGTCCCGGGAGCGCGGGGGCGTCGGGGCCGGGCAGCCGGGAGGCCAGGCCGTCGGCGAGCCGCCGCTCGCGGCTCCCCCCGGCCGGCCCGCCTCCTGACCCGCCGGTCGTCCGCGGGGGTACACGGTGACGGCGCTCAGGCCGGGCGCGGAGTGTCGCGGACGCCGCTCTCCCTCAGGCGTTCGACCGTGTCGACGAGGTCGTCCAGGGCCGGCGAACGCAGACCGGCGGGCCAGGCGAGCAGCGTCGTCACCTCCGGGGCGTCGACGACGGGGACCGCGACGTGCTCCGGCCACTGCCAGGCCCGGCTGGAGGCCGGGATGACCAGGAGCGTCCGCCCCAGGGCGACGAGCTGGGCGAGCTGGGACTGGCTGCGGACCTCGGGGCCCGGGCCCGGCGGGTAGCTGCCGTCCTGGCGCGGCCACCGGGCGATCGGCAGGCCGGGCACCTCGCTCACCTCGGCCATCGTCAGGGCGGCGCGCCCGGCGAGGGGATGCGCCGCCGGCACGATGGCGACCTGGCCCTCCGTCAGGATCTCGACGCTGTCGAGACCCGTCATCACGTCGAACGGGGCGTGCATGATCGCCACGTCGGCGCTGCCGTCGCGCAGCAGTCGCCCCTGCTCGCCGAGCTCGCACAGCAGCACGTCGATCGCGCCGGCCCCGGGCCGGGCGGCATGCCGGTCGAGCAGCTCCTTCAGCAGCTCGTGGGAGGCGCCCGCCTTCGTGGTGAGCACCAGGCCGGACGGCGCGGACGCGGCGCGGCGGGTGCGGCGGACGACCGCGTCGACGGCGTCCAGCGCCAGCCGGGCCTGCACCAGCATCGTCTCCCCCGCCGCGGTGAGCGCGACCCCCCGGCGGTCCCGGTCGAGCAGCCGGACGCCGAGCCGGCGCTCCAGCTGCTGGATCGCGCGGGACAACGGCGGCTGGGCCATGCTCAGCCGCTCGGCGGCCCGGCCGAAGTGCAGCTCCTCGGCCACCGCCACGAAGTACCGCAGCTCACGGGTCTCCAGTCCGTCCACGCGGGCATGATAGCCGGTGATACCGGGGCGGTATCAGCACTGATCGAGCCGGTCTTGGACGGCGTCCCCCGCCGGCCTGCACGATGTCCTGGCACGCACCGTTCCCGGCGGCGCTCCCACGAGGAGCCGCCGGCGACCCTCGAAAGGCCGCACCATCGTGAGCACGACCTCTCAGCCCCTCCCCGGCGGCACCTGGACCCTCGGCGACCTGACCGTCACCCGGTTCGGCTACGGCGCCATGCAGCTCGCCGGGCCCGGCGTGATGGGTCCGCCCGCCGACCGCGACGCCGCCCTCGCCGTCCTCCGCGAGGCCGTCGGCCTCGGCATCACCCACATCGACACCGCGGCCGCCTACGGCCCCCGCGTCACCAACGAGCTCATCCGCGAGGCGCTGCACCCCTACCCCGGCACCCTGCACGTCGTCACGAAGGTGGGAGCCACCCGCGACGAGCGGGGCGGCTGGCCGCCGGCCCGCGAGCCCGACCAGCTGCGCCGCGCCGTCGAGGAGAACCTCGAAACCCTCGGGCTCGACACCCTGGACCTCGTCCACCTGCGCCTCGGCGACGCCCAGGGCCCGCGGCCCGGCTCGCTGGCGCGGGCCTTCGAAACGCTCGCCGAGCTGCGGCGGCAGGGCCTCATCCGGCATCTCGGCGTCAGCAACGCCACAGCGGAGCAGGTCACGGAGGCCCAGGCGATCGCCCCGGTCGTCAGCGTCCAGAACCTGTACAACCTCGCCCACCGGCACGACGACGAGCTCATCGACCGGCTCGCCGCCGAGAACGTGGCCTACATCCCCTTCTTCCCGCTCGGCGGGTTCAGCCCGCTCCAGTCGGAGGCGCTGTCGGCGGTGGCCGCCCGGCTGGACGCCACGCCGATGGCGGTGGCGCTGGCGTGGCTGCTGCGCCGGTCGCCGAACATCCTGCTGATCCCCGGGACCTCGTCCGTGCGGCACCTGCGGGAGAACGTCGCCGGCGCGGGCCTCCCGCTCAGTGACGAGGACCTCGCCGACCTGGACACGATCGGCGGCCGGGCCCGGCGGCGGTAGCGGGCGTCGCACGGACGCCGGGCTCTTGCGCGCACGCGCGGGGCACGCGGTAGCGTCGCTCTCGAAGCCGAGGTGTCGTACGCGGAAGTCGGAGGTGATCACGGTGCATCCGGTCTTGTGACAGCCCCAGCCCGGGGTGTCACGGAGCCGAAAGGTGACCGTATGAGCAAGACCGACAAGACCCGGCCCTGGTGGGTGCGGCTGGCCGACGCGCCGATGGCGACCTGCGTGCCCGTGCACGACCACCGGTTCGGGCCCTGCACGCTGCCGGAGGCGATCACCGCCGACAGCGCGTCCCTGAACCACCGCACCAGCGGCTGCCACTGGCGCGCCACCGCCTACTACCTCTTCGACCTCGGCGGCGTCAGCGGGGGCCGGGAGGGCTACCGCATCCGCCGCGAGGACCGCCGGCGCAGCCGTCACCAGGCCCGCCGCGTCCTGCGCGCCTGGCGCCGCGAGGACTGACAGAAGAGGACTGACAGAAGGAGCCTCGTGCCGGAGGCCGGCGGCGTCGGTGCGAGCGGCCCGGCCGGTGGCTGGTTCGCGCACGCCGCCACCGGCCCGGGCGCGCTCAGCCCCCCGCGCCGATGATCTGCGTGATCTCGCAGCCCACGAAGGTGTAGGGCGGCGCGTTCGTGCTGCGGTTGTCGGACGTGCAGCGGTCGGTGCCCGCGCCGCCGTCGAGGGTGCCGGTGCCGGTCCGGCCCAGGAGCTGGTCGTCGCCGCCCAGGCCCTGGATCCGGTCGTTGCCGTTCCCGCCGTCGATCACGTTCGGGCCCGCGTTGCCGATCAGCACGTCGTCGCCGCCGTTGCCCTCCAGGTTCTCCACGTCGGCGGCGATGGTGTCGCGCGCTCCTTCGGGGCCGTCGTCGGCGTTGCCGTCGTCGCCCGTCGCGCCGTCGAGGTCGGCGTGCAGGCCGAGCGTGCTCGCGAACTCGGCGTAGGCGGCGGTGTCGGACCCGTCACCGCCGCGCAGCACGTCGCTGCCGCGGCCGCCGACCAGCCTGTCGGCCCCGGAACCGCCGGTGACCTGGTCGTTGCCGGCGTTGCCGAACAGGGTGGACGGGAAGCCGGTCGTGTTGGTGATCACGTCGTCGCCGTCCAGGCCGCGGATCCGGACGGACGGGGCGGGTCCGGCCGGGCAGCGGGCCTGGTGCGGGGTCACGGTGCAGTCCGAGGTGCCCGAGGCGATCAGGCCGGTGGGGTCGGTGAGGACGAGGAATCCGTTGTCGAGGCTGACGGTGATCTGGTCGTCGAACCCCACGGACGCGTCGTACCTGAGAACGCCGCCGCCGCGCACCACTCCCGGCTGGCAGTCGCCGTAGCAGGGAGCCGCCGTCGCGGGCCGGGCGACCAGGGCGACCGGCAGGACGGCCAGCGCCGCCACGCCGCCGAGCGCGCCCAGCACGCGCCGCCTTCGTCCGCGCGTCCGGCTCCCGCCGTGGCGCGGTTCATGTACAGACATGCGACTCCCCCTTGTCTCGTGTGGGACGGCGCCCCGCCGGCGCCTGCCTCATGGGTGTTCCATCCGGTGCCATGGGTCGTCCGGCCGGGTCGCTCAGAGGAAGGCCGGGCAGAAGGAGTGGCGGGCCCCCGCGGCCATCCGGCAGACGCGGACGGGCAGGTTGACCGGCACGGGCACGTTCCGGTTGACGGTGGTGCCGTCGCCGAGCTGGCCCGTGTCGTTGAGCCCCCAGGTCCGCAGCGCGGTGACGCTGAGCGCCTCGATCGCCAGGTTGTGGAAGGCGCCGGCCTCCAGATCGGTGGGGTTGACCAGGCCGACCCGGACCGGAGCCGTGCGCGGCGTCGTGGTGCCGTCGCCGAGCTGGCCGAAGGTGTTGTCCCCCCAGGCGAACGCCACGTTCGGCCGGCCCTCCACCAGAGCCAGGGTGTGGCTCGTCCCGGCGCTGACGTCGATCACGGACCGGCCGGGCACCGGCACCCGGACGGGACGGCGCCGTTCGACGGTGGTGCCGTCGCCGAGCTGTCCCCGCCTGTTGTCGCCCCAGGTCCACGCGCCCACGTCGCCGAGGATCGCCACGGTGTGGGCGCTGCCGCCGTCCACGCGCAGCGCCCGCGACGCCGTGTCCGGCAGCGGCACGCGCACCGGCAGGCTCCGGCCGGTGATCGTGCCGTCGCCGAGCTGGCCGTGGTTGTTGAGCCCCCAGGCCCACAACGAGCCGTCGTTCAGCACGGCCAGGCTGTGGAAGTCGCCGGCGCTGATCTGCAGCGCCGGCCCCGGCAGCCCCTGGACCCGGACCGGCCGGGTCCGGAGCTGGGTCGTCCCGTCGCCGAGCTGACCGTTGCCGTTGCTGCCCCACGCCCACACCGCGCCGTCGCGGTCCAGGGCGAGGCTGTGCGCCGCGCCGGCCGCGACGCTGAACACGTTTCCGAGACCGGCCACCAGGACCGGAGAGGCGCGCCTCGTCCTGGTGCCGTCCCCGAGCGCGCCGGCGTCGTTGTTCCCCCAGGCCCACACCCTGAACAGGTCATCGACCGCCAGCGTGTGCGCGGCGCCCGCGGCCATCGAGTCGATCGGCCTCCCGTCCGGCCTCGGCAGGGACGTCGGCGTCAACCGGTTGACCGTGGTGCCGTCTCCCAGCTGCCCTGAGCTGTTGTCACCCCAGCCACGGACGGTTCCCGGAGGATCGTCGGCGAAGGCCGGTCCGCCCGCCGGCAGCAGGGTGACGACGGCCGCCAGGACCGTCGTCACCGCGTAGCCGGCCCAGCGTCCTCCGCGCCGGCCGGCCCCCCGGGCTCCCCGGCTCCGGCGGGCGTCGTGGCCGGTCTGATCGTTGACAACCATGTGCGCTCCCGATCTGGTGCCGGAGGGGGATTCCCCGCCTCTCCGGCATCCGCGTGTCGTGGATCCGCAGCCGGCGGCGCCGTCCGCGGAGCTTCCTCACGTTGTACGGGCGCCCGCACCGCCCTGACATCGGTCGCTGATACCGAGACCGGGCCGCGGCGCTACCGAGACCGGACGGGCGGCGGCCGGTGCGCGCGACCCGGAAGTGGACCTGGGCAGCACCCGGAGGCGCGGCCACAATCCGAGGGATGGACGCGGTCATCCTGGAGCGCGAGGCGGAGCTGGCGGCACTGGCCGGCGCCGCCAGGGACGCCGCCGAGGGTGCCGGCACCGTGGTCCTCATCTGCGGCGAGGCCGGGATCGGCAAGTCGAGCCTGGTCGAGTCCATCGGCGGGCTGCTGCCCGCGGGGACGCGGCTGCTGGCCGGCTACTGCGACGACCTGGCGACCCCGCGGGTGCTCGGCCCGTTCCGCGACCTGATCGGCAGCGTCGGCGGACAGTTGTCGCGGGCGCTGGAGCGGGGCGACCGGGCCGAGGTGCTGGAGGGCCTGCGGGCCGAGTTCGGCCCGGCCGGGCGGCCGGCGGTGCTGGTGGTGGAGGACGTGCACGCGGCCGACGAGGCGAGCGTGGACGCGCTGCGCTACCTGGTGCGCCGCCTCGCGGGCTGGCCGCTGGCGCTGGTGCTCACCTACCGCGAGGAGGAGCTGGACGGCGGCCATCCGCTGCGCCGGCTCCTCGGGCTGATCGCCGGGGTGGAGCGGGCGCGCCGGCTGCGCCCGGCCCCGCTCAGCGTGGCCGCGGTACGCCGTCTCGCCGCCGCCGCGGCCACGCGGGCCGATCCGGGCGAGGTGCACGCGGTCACCGGCGGCAACCCGTACTTCGTGGCCGAAGTGCTGGCCGCCGGGGACGCGGCCGGCCTGCCGCCGACGATCGCCGATGCCGTCCTGGCCCGGGTGGAGCGCCTGGACGCGGCCTCGCTGGAGGTGGTGCGACGGCTCGCCGTGGTGCCGTCGCCGGTGCCGTACTGGCTGGTGGAGGCGCTGGCGCCGGACGGCTCGACGGCGCTGGCCAGGGCCGAGCGGCGGGGCCTGATCACGGTCACGCCGGGCGCGGTCAGCTTCCGGCACGAGCTGGCCCGGCGCGCGGTGGTGGCGGCGATGCCGGTGGCCCAGCAGGTGGCGGCGCACCGCGGCGTGCTGGCCGCGCTGCTGGCGCGGCCGGAGGCCGAGGCGTCGCGGGTGGTGCACCACGCGGCCTGGCAGGCCGGCGACACCGCCGCCGTTCTCGCCTACGGACCGGTCGCGGCGCGGAGGCGATCGCGGCCGGGGCGCACCGCGAGGCGGCGGCGCACCTGCGGCGGGTGCTCGGCCTGCGCCCGGCGCTCGATCCGCGGGACGAGGCCGACCTGTGGCAGGCCCTGGCGATCGAGAACTACACCGTCGACGCCCCGCCCGGCGACACGCTGGCGGCCCAGCGGCGGGCGGTCGAGCTGCGGCGCGGCGGGGATGCGCGCGCCCTCGGGCACTCCCTGCGGTGGCTGTCGCGCATCTGCTGGTGGGCAGGAGACCCCGAAGCCGCGGACGCGGCGGCCGGGGCGGCCGTCACCGTCACGTCGCAGGCGGGCGAGGCCGGGCCGCTGGCCGCGGCGCTCGGCAACCAGGCGCATCTGCACGCGCTGAACGGCCGCGACGCCGAAGCCGTCCCGGCGGCGCGGCGGGCCATCGCGCTCGGCGGGGACGACCCCGCCACGTTGTCCCACGCGCTCAACAGCCTCGCCCTCGCCCTGTACCGGCTCAATAACCCCCGTGCCACCGCCACCATGCAGGAGAGCCTGCGCGTCGCGCTCGCCGCCGACGAGCCGGAGCACGTCTGCCGAGCGTATGTGAACCTCATTCAGTGTGAGGTGGAGCGGCTGCGGCTCGACATCGCCGGGCGATACGTCGACCAGGCCATCGCGTTCGCCGAACGCGTGGAGTTCATGATGTTCGCCGCGTACCTGCAGTGCTCCCAGGGGCAGCTCCGGCTCGCGATCGCCGATTTCGACGGCGCGCTCTCGAGCGTGCGGCCTGCCCTGGACGGCGCCCCGCCGGTGCGTTGCGCCGCGCTGATCCTCGCCGGCCGCGCCCGGTCGCGTCGCGGCGAGGCAGCCGCTCCGGAGATGCTGCGCGAGGCCTGGCGGGTCGCCGTGCCGCTGCGGGAGCGCCAGCGCATAGCGGCGGCCGCTGCCGCGCTGGCCGAGGCGGCCGCGCTCGGCCGCGACACCGGCGTGGCCGCGGACGAGCTGATCGAGGTCTACGAGCTGACGCGCGACTGCGGCAAACCCGCCGAACGGGCCGACCTCGGGTACTGGCTGGGCCGCGCCGGCCACCGCGTCACCCCTCCGGAGGTGGACCATCCGTACGCGCTGCTGGCCGCCGGCCGCTGGCGTGAGGCGGCCGAGACCTGGCGGGCGGCCGGCTGCCCGTACGAGCACGCGCTGGCCCAGGCCGACAGCCCGGACCCCGCGGACCGGCTGGCCGCGCTCGCCCTGCTGGACACGCTCGGCGCCGAGCCGCTGGCCCGGCTGGTGCGGGCCGGTCTGCGACGCGCGGGCGTCACCCGGATCCCGCGCGGCCCCGTGCCCGCGACCCGGCTCAACCCGGCCGGGCTGACCGAACGCCAGGCGGAGGTCCTGCGACTCCTGGCCGAGGGCCTGACCAACGCGCAGATCGCCGACCGGCTCGTCGTCTCGGTCCGCACCGTGGGCAGTCACGTCGCGGCCGTGCTGCACAAGCTGCACAGCCGTACCCGCCGGCAGGCCGTGGCCCGGGCCGTCGAGCTGGGCATCCTCAGCGCGGACGGCTGAGGATGCCCGCGCCGCCGGTGCCGGGCGGCGAAACAGGGCGGGCGCGGCTGCTTAGCCGGATCGGGGCCGGGCATGGAATGGGCGACGGCGCCGCCCGGGGTCACCGTCGGCGGGGAGGGCCGGAGGGAGGCCCGGTTATGGCCTTAGTGCCTGGCTCGGAGTCGAGTGAGCCGATCGAGTACCTGTTTCCGGTGAGCCGCGAGGTGCTGGCCGATATCCGGGCCTTCGTCGGCCGCCTGGCCGAGGAGGCGGGGTTCGCGGAGCGGGAGCGGGACCGGATCGTGCTCATCACGCACGAGCTGTCGGCCAACGCGGTCGAGCACGGCGCCGCCGACGTGGTGTGCGTGCGGTGGGAGGACACCGACCAGGGCGTCTGGATCACCGTGTCCGACCAGGGCGTCTTCGAGGTCGGCACGACGTCCGGCGATCGCGGGCGCGGCCTGCGGATCGTGCTCGCGCTGGCCGACGAGGTGACGATCCGGCCGGGCCGGCGCGGCGAGCAGGGCACGACGGTCCGGCTGCGGGTGCCCGTCCGGGCGGGGCGCGCGGGCGCGGCGACGGCCCGTCCGGCCCCGCCCCGGGTGCTGCTCGTGGACGGCGACCGGTTCGCCGGTCGTTCGCTGTCCTCGTTCCTGGACGCCGAAGGCTATCCCACGGTGGTGACGGGTTCGGCGCAGGCCGGCCGCGCGGCGGCGGCGAGCCCGCCGCGGGTGGCGATCGTCGACCTGATGACCTCCAACGGGCTGACCGTCCAGCTCTGCGACGACCTCATGCGGGCGGGCGTCCCGGTCCTGGCCCTGTCGATCCTGCCGCCGCCGCGGGATCTGCGGTCGAGCCGGTTCCTGCGCAAGCCGGTGCACCCTCTCGAGGTGCTGGCCGCGGTGCGGCTGCTGACCGAGCCGTCCACCGTGGAGGCGCCCCATGCCTGAGCGGCGGCTGGCGAGCGGGCAGGCCCCGCTCGACACGATCCTCGGCGGCGGTCTCATCGACCCGTCCATCGCCCTCATCGCGGGGCTGCCGGGCAGCGGCAAGACCGTCCTCGCGCAGCAGTACGCGTTCGCGAACGGCACCGAGCAGCTTCCCGCGATCTACCTCAGCACCGTCGCCGAGCCCCTGAGCAAGATCCTGTACTTCGGCGAGGCCCTGTCGTTCTTCGACCCCGGCCGCATCGGCCGGTCGGTGCTGTTCGAGGACCTGAGCGGCGAGCTCGACGACAACGGCCTGACCGGCATGCTCGACCGCATCAGCGGCCGGGTGGAGCGGCGGCCCTGCTCGCTGCTGATCATCGACAGCTTCCGGGCGCTGCGCTACCGGGGGGTGGGCGAGCGGGAGTTCGAAGGGTTCGTCCACCAGCTGGCGGGGCGGCTGGCCGCCACCGGGACGATGGCGCTGTGGCTCGGCGAGTACCGGCGCGACGAGCTGGAGGGCTGCCCTGAGTTCGCCGTCGCCGACGCCGCCGTGCTGCTCGCCACCGAGGACGCCGGGCAGCGCGACAACCGGGCCCTGCGGGTGCTGAAGCTGCGCGGCAGCGACTTCCGCTCCGGCGCGCACGCCTATCGCATCGAGAGCTCCGGCGTCCGGGTGTTCCCCCGGCTCAGCGACATCGACGCCGGGCCGTACGAGCTGAGCGAACGGCGGGCCACGTCCGGCATCACGGCGCTGGACGAGCTGGTCGGCGACGGCTACTGGCCCGGCTCGGCCACGTTGGTGATCGGCCCGTCGGGGTCCGGCAAGACGGTGATGGGGCTGCAGTTCGTCTACGGCGGGGCGGGCCTCGGGGAGCCGGGCGTGTTCGCCTCGATGCAGGAGAACCGCGTCCAGCTCGAACGCATGATCAGCGGCTTCGGCTGGGACATCGGCTCCCGGACCGCCGTGCTGCGCTGCGACTCACCGAACGACATCTACATCGACCAGTGGTACTACGACCTGCTCGACACCATCGACGCGGCCGGCGCGCACCGGCTGGTGATCGACAGCCTCGGCGACCTCGCGGCGGCCTGCCCCGACGAGAAGCGGTTCAGGGAGTTCGTCTACGCGCTGCTCAACCACTGTTCGAGGGCGGCCATCAGCGTCCTGCTGACCTACGAGTCGGCCGAGCTGTACGGCCACACGAGGCTGTCCGAACGCGGCGTGTCCCACCTGTCCGACAACGTCATCCTGCTCCAGTACCTGCGCGACGAGGCGCACGTCGGGCGGGCGCTGACCGTACTGAAGACCCGGGCGAGCCGTCATGTCCCGCAACCTTACGCATTCGACATCACCGACGATGGCATCAGCATCAAGGCGCCACTCAAGCCCGTTTGAGGCGCGCCGGGACCCCGAGCACCCGCACACCGTGCACCTCGTCGGCGAGCTGGACGTGACCGGCTGCGACGTCCTGGAGGCCGCGCTCGGCGAGGCGGCCCGCCCCGGCCGTGATCTCGTCGTCGACTGCGCCCGGCTCGCCTTCATCGACGCCGCCGGGATCGACGTCCTGGTGCGCGTCGCGCCGGCGATCGGCCAAGGGCGCCTGCGGCTGACGAACGTGCGCGCCGGCCTGGCCGAGCTCCTCGACCTCCTGAACCTGCGCGCCACGGTGCCCAACCTGCGCTGGGACACCGCGTGACCCGGTTCAGCCGGCCGGCTTGCGCCAGACGACGCTGTAGCGCATCAGGAGGTGGGGCGACGAGTGCTTCCAGTTGCCCTTCACGGCGCGGTGGGCGGTGCCGGGGCGCAGCAGGTCCCGCGTGCGGGCCAGCCCGGTCGCGGCGTCCATGTGGTGGAGGTTCTGCGCCGTCATGTGATCATTGTGCCGTGGCGCTTCCCGGGCCGCGCCAGCCGAACCGGACGCCCTCGTGACGGCCCGCGACCCGGCCCGCCGCGTCGTAGGCGGTCACGGTGACAGGGGGGCTGTCGACATGGCGCGTGGGTTCACCGCTGTTCGGGCTCTTGCTGGTGACGATCGCGGCCAGCGTCCTGGCGATGAAGAAGCCGCCGTTCACGACGGCGTCCGTGCGCCTGCCCGAGGACCAGCCGATCGTCACCCGCCGCACGCCGGGAGCGACCCGGCCGGCGACGACGCGCACGTAGTTGTCGTGCGGCGCCGCGCTCTTCCGGTACCAGTAGTGCACCGCGTAGACGTCCACGCTGAGCTGGCCGGGGAAGCCGGTCAGGCGCCCCGGCGCCTGGTTGCCCCAGTAGGTGAACACCGGGGGCTCGGGCGACTCGCTGGACGGCGTGCACAGGACGAAGCCCTTGACGCTGCCCACCAGGGCACTGACGCCGTTCTTGTCCCGATATTCCGCCAGAACGCGGAAATCTCGTACGGTGCCGTGCGCCGGGTCGCGCCAGTCGGGATTGACGTTGACGGACGGGCCGCCGGCGGGCATGCAGTCGCGCACCAGCCGCAGCTGCCCGGCAGTGTTCGCCGGCAGCCCGGGCGCCGGCGGCGCGGCCACCTTCGCGGTCGTCGACGCTTCGTCGAGCGGGAGGACGAAGCCGAGCCCGGCGACCAGCGTGGCGAGGGCGGCGAGGGACCACGACAGGCGGCGGCGCGCCGATCGGGCGGCCGCGCGGGCGGCGTAGGCCGCGGCGTTCACCGGAACGGCCTCGCCGGCCATGCGGCGCAGCTCCTCGGCGATGGTGCGCTCGTTGACGGTCGTCATGTCAGGCCTCCAGGGTGAGGGGTTCGCCGACCAGCTCGCGGAGCCGGGTGATCGCCTGATGCGTCTGGCTGCGTACGGTGCCGACCGAGCACCCCATGATCTTGGCCACCTCCGACTCCGGGAGGTCCTCGTAGTAGCGCAGCACCAGCACCGCCCGCTTGCGCACGGGCAGCGCGCGCAACGCCTGGTCGAGAGCGACGCGGGTGTCCACCTCGGCGGTCCGGTCCCCGGCCGCCCGCTCGGGCACCGCGTCCACCACGCGCTCCCTGCCCCACCCCAGGCTCCGCCACCGGTCGACCTGCTCGTGGTACATCACCTTGCGCACGTACCTCTCCGGGTTGCCGCGGATCCGCCGCCAGCGGCCGGCCGTCTTGGTCAACGCGTTCTGCAGGAGGTCCTCGGCGGCGTGCTGGTCGTTGGTGAGGACGTACGCGAGCCTGATCAGGCTGTCCGAGCGGGCGGCCACGAACTCGGCGAAGTCGCGTTGCTGGTCCGGGTACACGAATCTCCTCGGGGCGGGGGTCTCGCCCTGTTGAGACGCGTCCGGGGCCGGGTTTCTATGGCGTGGCGGGCGATCGTCCGCCGGCGCGGCGGCGGGCGAGCGTGAGCAGGGCGGCGAGCAGCAGCGCGGCCGAGCACCAGGCGGCCCAGTCGCCGAGGACGGTGTAGAGGGTCGGGGCGCCCCGCTGGGGAAGCGCCGCGAGGACCGTGGTCATCCCCGGCGAGCCGCTGCGGCCCTCGGCCAGCACCCGTCCCCGGGTGTCGCTCACCGTGAGCAGGCCCTGGCGGGCGGCGCGGGCCACCGACAGCCCGCTCTCCACCCCGCGCACCACCGCCATGCGGCTGTGCAGCCAGGCGTCGTCGCCGAAGTCCCAGGCGGGGGCGAGCAGCGCGGTGGCTCCCGCCTGCCGGTACCGCCGTACCAGCCAGGGGAAGTCGAGGTCCTTGCAGATGATCAGGCCGGTCGTGGTCCGGCCGAGGAAGGTCAGCGTGTGCCCGGGCGTGAACTCGGACTCCAGGCCGGGGATCAGATGGTGCTTGTCGTAGCGGCCGCCGGACGGGTGGGCCAGCGCGCTGTTCGTCCACGTCGCGCCGGCGCGGAGGGCGACGCCGGTGACGACCGCCGTTCCCTGCGCGGCCAGCGGCGGGCGGGCGGTCGCCGTCCCGAACGTCTTCTCCGGCAGCACCGCGATCTCGGCGCCGCGCGCGGCGGCCGCGCCGACGGCCCGGCGGTAGCGGGCGAGCAGGTCGCGTCCCTGCGGGGAGCCGAGGTCCGCGGTGTCGCGCGGGGCGTCGGTGGAGATGAGGGCGATCTCGCGGCGCGGCTCGCCGTCCTGGCCCGTGGCGAGGCGGGCGAAGCCGTACGCCAGGGCCAGCCCCGCCAGCGCGCCGGCGGTCAGCGCGACGCGCGGCCGGCGTCCCGCGTCCGGCGCGAGGAGCGCCGCCGCGGCGGCCGGCACGAGCAGCAGCAGGAAGGTGATCCCCCAGACCCCGGCGACGGAGGCCGTCTGCAGGACGGGCAGCACGCCGGCCTGGGTGTAGGCGAGGCTCCACCACGCGCCGTGCGGCCCGGCCAGCGCCATCAGGTACTCGGCGCACACCCACAGCGCCGGCACGGCCAGCACGGCGAGCAACGGCCGCCGCCGCGCCAGCAGCGTACGGTGGAGCAGCACGCCGCAGCCGAACAGCAGCGCCGGCCCGGCGACCAGGCCGGCCGCCACCGGCACGGGCATCTCCAGCGTCCCGGTGAAGTACGGCCACAGCTGGAGCTGGCCGCCGAGCCAGGCGAGCGCGCCCGCGCCGAAGGCCGCCCCGCCCCCCACCCGGGGCGCGGCGAGCAGCACGGGCAAGGGGGCGAGCCACGTCAGCCAGGCGACGGGGTGCAGGCCGGCGCCGAGGTGCAGCAGCACGCCCGAGGCGAGAGCCGCGGCGAGCGCGATCAGGACACGTTTCATGCCGACGATGCTGCTCGCGGTGACCCCCGCGGCGCGTCAGCCGTGAGTGTGATCCCCGATGTCACTCTCACCGGCGACCACCAGGCCGCACTCGTAGGCGAACACGGCCGCCTGCACCCGGTCCCGCAGGCCGAGCTTCGTCAGGACGCGGCTGACGTGCGTCTTGACGGTGTGCTCGGTGACCACGAGCGCGGCGGCGATCTCGGCGTTGGACAGCCCGCGGGCGACCAGCCGCAGCGTCTCGCGCTCACGCTCGGTGAGCACCTCCAGCCGGCCCGCCAGTCGCGGCATCGGGTCGTGCGCCGGCCGCCTGACCAGGCTCTCCAGCAGCCTGCGGGTGGCGGCGGGCGCCAGCAACGCCTCGCCGGCGGCGACCGTCCGCACGGCGTGCGCCAGCTCGTCGCGGCGGATGTCCTTGAGCAGGAAGCCGCTGGCTCCGGCGCGTACGGCGTCGTAGACGTACTCGTCCAGGTCGAACATGGTCAGGACGAGCACCTTGGCGTCGGTGGTCGCGCAGATCTCGCGAGTGGCCTCGATGCCGTCCTTGCCCGGCATCCGCACGTCCATCAGGACGACGTCCGGGCGCAGCCGCCGGGCCAGCGCGATCGCCTCGTCGCCGTCCGCCGCCTCGCCCACCACCTGCAGGTCCGGCTGGGCGCCGAGGATCAGGCCGAACCCGGCCCGGAAGAGATCCTGGTCGTCGGCGATGAGCACGCGCAGCATGTGCGCTATTCAAGCGGAAAGACGGCCTTGACCCTGAATCCTCCGTGCTGTCCTGGACCGGCGGTGAGCGTGCCGCCGCACGCGGCCGCGCGTTCGCGCATGCCGGTGAGGCCGTGCCCCCCGCCGTGCCCGCCGCCGTGCCCGCCGCCGTGCCCGCCGCCGTGCCCGCCGTTGTGCCCGCCGTTGTGCCCGCCGCTCGGCCCGGTGCCCTCGTCGGTGATCTCGACGTGCAGGGCGTCCGGGAGCCAGCGCAGCCGCAGCCGGGCGGCGGGCGTCGCGGCGTGTTTGCGCACGTTGGTGAGCGCCTCCTGGACGATCCGGTAGACGGCAGCCTCGACGCTGCCGGGAGCCGGGCGTCGTTCGCCCGCCACGGTCATGGTCACGTCCAGCCCGCTCCTCGCGGCCAGCGCGGCGAGCCCGTCCAGGCGCGGCTGGTCCTGGACGGCCGCCGCCCGGGCGGCCGGGGGCGGGGCGGCCGGTTCGCGCAGCGCCGTGAGCAGGCCGCGGAGCTCGGTGAGCGCGTCCCTGCCGGTGTCGGCGATCGCGTCGAAGACCGCCTCGGCCCTGGCGGCGTCGTTCCGCACCACGACGGGTCCGGCTTCGGCCTGGACGACCATCAGCCCGACGGCGTGCGTGATGATGTCGTGCATGTCGCGGGCGATGCGCGCCCGTTCCTCGGCCACGGCGGCGAGGTGCTCCTGCTCGCGGCGGCGTGCCCGCTCGGCCAGCTCCGCCGTGCGCGACCGGTGCGCGCGGGCGCTGGTGCCCAGCGCGTACGCGGCCACGAACGCGGTGCCGACCAGGCGGTACGTCTCGCTGTCCTCCCCCGGCAGCACCAGGGACGCGCCGACGACGGCGGCGATCGCCGGGATCGCGGCCAGCCGCTGCCACCTGGGGCTGAGGTCCGCGACGGTGTAGACGGCGACCAGGGGCCCGAAGGGCAGGAACGGCTTCTCCCAGAAGACCATGACCGTCATCGCGGCGCCGGCCAGCAGCGCGACCGTCATGGGCGCGCGCCTGCGCCAGTACACGGGCGCGGAGGCGAGCACGCCCAGCGCGACGATCCACCACGCCTTCGGGCCGGACGCCAGCAGCGGGCCCAGGGTGGCCGCGGTGGTGGCGGCCGCGACCGCGCCGTCTGCCCGCCGTCCGGAGAACCCGGCGGCCCAGGCGCCCGGCCGCCCGACGTTGACCATCCGCCCATTATCACCGGCCGCCCCGAAGGAAGGGTGCGACCGCGAGTTCGCGCTGCCGGTAGCGGCTCTGGGCGGCGTCGTCCACCGCGGCGTGGCCAGCGGGCCAGGCCCCCCACGTGCCCGTGGGCGGGGGTCAGCAGTCTCATCGCGGACCACCTCCGGTCCGGGCGTCCCGCGGGCGGCACGGCGGGACGCGACGGTCCCGTCCCGAACGCCGGGGCGGGCGCGCGCCGGCGAGCAGCAGCTCGCGGTCGAAGACCCGGCGCAGCAGCAGCCAGCCGAGCCCGTCCAGCAGGCCGACGCCGGCCGCGCACAGCGCGTACACGAGGTAGCTCATCGGCACGAGCCGGAAGCTGAGCGCCATGGCGCCCAGGAACATCGGCAGGACGGCGAGGCCGGCCAGTTGCTGGGCCACCCGCAGGTCGCGCGTGCCCGCCGAGACCAGCATCGTGGCGATCACCGCGAACGCCGCCATGAGCGGCGCGAACGCCAGGGCCGCGAGGACCGACTCGCCGGTGAACACCCACCGCAGCACGGACGGCCGCATCCACAGCGCGCCGGCGCCGGCGAAGAGGCCGAACAGCAGCCAGGACAGCAGCACGGCCGGCGCGCACGCCGCGATCGCCTTGCCGCGCAGCAGCTCGCCGTCGGTCACGGGGGTCGTCAGCAGCGGCTCCAGCGTGCCCTGCTCGCGCTCGCCCAGCACCGAGTGGACCGACACGACCGTCGGGATGATCAAGGGAACGAGGAGGAACAGCTCCAGCGCCGCTCCCCCGGCGGTGCGGAGGTTCCGCTCGGCGACGCCGTCCGGCAGCGGGATCAGGGCGGCCAGCGCCAGCGCGAACAGCAGCGCCGGCAGCAGCGCCATGCTCACCACCACCAGCCGGTTGCGCCGGTACTCGGCGAGCTCCTTGCTCGCCACCGCCCGCACCCGGGCGTTCAGCACGCTACTCACGCCGGCTCCTCCTCCCCCACCAGCTCCAGGTACACGTCCTCCAGGGTGTGCTCGGACTCGGCCAGCCGGACGATGCCGGCGTGCGCGCTCACCAGGGCGCCGGCCAGCAGCGGCGCCACCCGCCGCGGGTTGGTGACGGCGACCTGGTAGCGGTCGCCGCCGCCGGTCCAGCCGGTGACGCCCGCCACCTGGCCGAACAGCGTGTCCGGCGCCCGCACCGGGTCCAGCAGCTCGACGTCGATCGACGGGGTGAACAGCCTGCGGCGCAGCTCGGCGGGCCGGCCGACGGCGATCAGGCGCGAGCGCAGGAACGCCACCCGGTCGCACAGCCGCTCGGCCTCCTCCAGCCGGTGCGTCGTCAGCAGGATCGTCGTCCCCCGGGAACGCAGCCCGGCGATCAGCTCGCGTACCTCGTGGGTCGCCGCGGGGTCCAGGCCCTGGGTGGGTTCGTCCAGGAACAGCACAGGCGCGCCGGGCAGCAGCGCCCGGGCCAGCGCGGCCCGCTGCCGCAGCCCTTTGGACAGCGCGCCCACCAGCTCGTGCCGCCGGTCGAGCAGCCGGACCGCCTCCAGCGCCGCCTCGACGCGCCGCAGGCCGTCACGGCCCCGCCGGCCGTACAGGCGGGCGTACAGGCGGGCGTGGAAGCGCAGGTTCTCCTCCACCGACAGGCGCGTGTACAGGCCGGGCGACTCCGGCATGACGCTGATCCGCTCGCGGATCGCCACGGCGTTCTCCGGCCGCAGTTCGACGCCCGCCACGCGGGCGCGTCCCGCCGTCGGCCGGAGCAGGGTGGCGAGCATCCTGACGGTGGTCGTCTTGCCCGCGCCGTTCGGCCCGAGGACGCCGAACACCTCGCCCTGGCCGATCTCGATCGTGAGGTCATCGACGGCGGCCCGCTCGCCGAACCGTTTCGTCAGCCCGGCCGCCTCGATCGCCGCGTCACCGGTCATCCCCGTACCTCCCCCTTGTCCGTCACCCGCCCCGGCGGGCCGCCGGACCGCATGATCGGGCCGTCTTCCACGATCAGCCGGGCGCGGCCCGGGACGGTAGGGCTGAAAGTCCCTTCCCGCGCCGTCGCGGGCAGCCGATCAGGGGCTTAGGACGTGATGAGCGTGACGTTCGGCCCTTACGGGAGGCGGGGCGGACGGCGAGCATGCGAAGCGGGCTGTACCGCGTACGGCACAGCGGCCTGAGGAGTCGTCATGCCACGAGCCACCGAGGTTCCCCGTTACCTGATCACTCACGTCCACGTCGTGGCCGGCGACGGCACCGAGCTGCACGACGCCGACGTGGCGCTGGCCGGCGGCCGGATCACGGCTGTCACGGCCGGACGCGCCCGCCTGCGGGGCGCCCAGGTGATCGACGGCGGCGGCGAGACGCTGATCCCGGGACTGATCGACGCGCACCTGCACCTCGACTTCCTCCAGGCGCGCAACAACCCGCAGGCGGAATCGCAGCTCCAGCTCGTGCTGCGTCCCGCGCTGCGCGAGCTCCTGCGCCACGGGATCACCTCGATCCGCTGCATGGGCGATCCGCTCGGCCTCGTCGTGGAGCTGCGCGACCGGATCGCCGCCGGCGAGATCTCCGGCCCGCACCTGGTGGTGGCCGGGCCGGTGCTCACCGCTCCTGGCGGTCATCCGGCGGTCACCGTGGGCAAGGACAATCCCTGGCTGCGCCGGCGCATGGTGATCCAGCTCGACAGCGGCGACCAGGCACGTGACGCCGTCCGGGAGCTGCACGCCGCCGGCGTCGATGTCGTCAAGCTCGTCTACCAGGGAGGCAGGTACGGCCCGGACGGGATCGTGCTCGCCAAGCTACGGCCGGAGGTCATGCGGGCCGTCATCGACGAGGCGCACCGCCTCGGCCTGCCCGTCAGCGCTCACACCCATCACCAGGGCGATGTCGAGGAGCTGCTCGCGGCCGGCGTCGACGCCCTGGAACACGGGGTGCTCGAGGAAGACCTCGTGGGCCAGGACGTGCTCCGGAGGTGGGCGGAGTCCGGTGCCTGGCTGATCCCGACCCTGTACATCACCACCCTGATGCGCGACTGGGCGGGACGCCTCCACACCGGTCACGCGAGCCGGAACCTCCGCCTCGCGCAGCAGGCCGGCGTCCGCGTCGCCGCGGGGACCGACAGCATGGTCGGGGCGCTGCCGGCGAGCACGCTGCACGAGGAACTGCGTCTCATGGCCGCCGCCGGGATCCCTCCCGCCGACCTCCTTCCCATGGTCACCAGGAACGCGGCCCAGTGCCTCCGGTCGGCCGGCCGCGGTGTCGTCGCCGAAGGCAACATCGCCGACGTCGTGCTGCTCGGCTCCGACCCCCTGGACCGCATCGAGAACGTCGGCGACATCGACCGCGTGTTCTCCGGAGGGCGTCTGGCGCACCACTACGTGCCTCCCGCTCCTCCCCGGCTGAACGCGTACCGGCCGGCCGGACCGGCGATCCTCACCTATGCCGACGACACGGGGACCACCACCGCCGGACCTGCCGTCGTCACCTACGACACCACGTGCTTCTCCTCCCTGGGGCTCCGGCGCATCACCTACGCCGACCCCGCCACCGGCCGGGTGCTGCGCACCGAGACCGTCGTCTCCGAGCCCGACCTCACGACCACGGCCTGGACCTGCGACGTCCCCGATGAGGCCACCCGGCTGACCGCCGAACGCAAGGGACGGCATGTCACCCTGTCCGGCCGGTTCGGCGGCGCCGAGGTGTCCAGGAGTTACCCGCTGCGCGGCCGGCCGTGGATGCAGTCGTTCCTCTTCGATCCCGCCACGTTCGTCACCACCGCCGCGAGCCGGTTGTGCTTCCTGTCCATCGGCACCGCGGGACCTGGCGCGCTCGCGATGACGGAGTTCGAGCTGACCAGGACCGGCAGGCAGGC
Source organism: Actinomadura luzonensis (assembly GCF_022664455.2). Classification (NCBI taxonomy): domain Bacteria; kingdom Bacillati; phylum Actinomycetota; class Actinomycetes; order Streptosporangiales; family Thermomonosporaceae; genus Actinomadura; species Actinomadura luzonensis. Next base: position 324,201 of record NZ_JAKRKC020000002.1, on the reverse strand, counting down.
GCTCGACGAAGCCGGCGGCCGGCCGTGTGCCGGGACACGGCTGGTCATACCCCAGTTCCGTCGCTTCTGGGCGGCCTTGAGCTGGTACGACGTCACCGACGGCACCCTGGTCCTGCACCACGTGGAAGGCCAGGAGGCAGCGGCGATGCGGCTGCGCCCGCCGCGTGGCTGTTCTGTCCCATGAGGTTGGGCACGGGCGAGTTCAGTTGCGGGCGGGCGACGCGGCCCGGGCGACCTGCACCTGCGCGGCCTCGTCCGGTCGCCGCCCGGCCTGGGCGTGCTGCTGCTCGGCGAACCGGGCCAGCGCCTCCACGCTGGTCAGGAACTGCGCGGGGAACACGATCGTGGAGTTGCGCTCGACGGCGATCTCGCCCAGCACCTGCAGGTTGCGCAGTTGCAGGGCGATCGGGTGGGCCGCGATCACGTCGGCGGCCTCGGCCAGCCGCCCGGCCGACAGCGCCTCCCCCTCCGCCGCGATGATCTTCGCGCGCTTCTCCCGCTCGGCCTCGGCCTGGCGGGCCATCGCCCGCTGCATCGACTGAGGCAGCTCGATGTCCTTCAGCTCCACCAGGTGCACGAAGACACCCCACTGCTGGGTGATCTTGTCAAGGATGTCCTTGATGGACTCGTTCAGCGTCTCGGTGTCGGTGAGCACGGTGTCCAGCAGCGAACGGCCGACGACGTTCCTGACCGTCGTCTGGGCGATCTGGCTGACCGCGGCGACCACGTTCTCGATCTCGACGATCGACTTCACCGGGTCCACCCGCCGGAAGTAGGCCACCGCCGCCACTCCGATGGACACGTTGTCGCGGGTGATGACCTGCTGGGACGGCACCGGCAGGGTGACCGTGCGCATGCTGATCTTCCGCATCCGGTCGACCAGCGGGATCATGAACCGCAGCCCTGGCTCGCGCACGTCACGCACCTGGCCGAGCCGGAACACGACGCCACGCTCGTACTGCCGCACGATGGCGATTCCGAGATTGGGCACGACCGTCGCCCCCTTCGTTGGGCTTCCCTTCATCCTCGGCCCACGCCCCGTCCCGGACCAGAGGCGAACGTCCCGCCCGCCCAGGGCGGATGCCCCGCGCGCGTGCGCACGGGGGCCTTTCGGCCCGCCCGCGAAGACTTTCTGCCCTCCTCCCGTACCACCCGGCGCGTGAAGCTGGAGTCAGGCCGGCGGGAAGGGGGCGCCATGATCAGGAGGATTCTGCTCGCCGTCGACGACTCGCCGACGGCGCTGAAGGCGGCCCGGCTGGCCGTCGCCCTCGCCGCCGCCACGCGGGCGGAGCTGCGGGTGCTGCACGCGGTCGAGGACCACGTGCTGACGGACGCCGTCGGCAGGGTCTCCACCGCTCGCGACGTCGCCCGCCGCAGGGAGGTCTCGGCCGAGAACGTGCTGCGGGTGGTGTCCGAGCTCGCCCGCGACGCGGGCGTCACGGCCCGGACCACGCTCAGAGGCGGCGGACCGGTCGAATGCGTGCTGGCGGAGGCCCGGTCCTGGGAGGCGGACCTCGTGGTCGTCGGCATCCCGGACGACGCGCGCCCCGGTGCGGCGGCCGCCGTCATCGAGTTCGCCGACCAGCCGGTCCTGGTGGTCCCCGGTCGTAGGCCGCCGGGCGGCCCGAGCGGGTGAGGGGAGGTCCGTCATGGCACGACTGCGGGAGTTCGCCGGCCGGTTCCGCCCGGCGGGAGTGCCGGGCGCCGCGGCACCGGCGGGCGTGCCCGCCGATCTCCGCGCCGATCGGGAAGCCGAGCTCGAGCCCGTCTTCGCCGCGCTGGCGGAGACCGTGCGGGCCTGCTCGGACCTGCGTGAGCAGGCGGCCGCGGACGCTCGCGAGACGGAACGGCGGGCGCGCGAGCGCTGCGGGTCCATCCTCGCCGACGCGCGATCCCGTACGGCCGCCGCCCGCGCCGACGCCTCCGCGCTGGCCCGAGGCCGGACGATCGCCGAGAACCAGGCCCTGCTGGACCAGGCGCGGCATACCGCCCAGACCATCCGCGAACGTGCCCGAACCCGGCTGCCGCACCTCGTCGAGCAGGTGCTCGACCGGATCCGCGCGCTGGGGGCCGGGCCGTGAGCGGGGCCTGGGTCGCGGGCGCGACCAGGGCGAGGGCTCTGGTGCGGCGCCGGCTGGGCGAGGCCGGGGCCCGGCGGCTCGCGCGGGCCGAGAGCTTCGAGGCCGCCGTCGCCACCTTGTCCACCGGTCCCTACGGTCACGACGTCCGGCCCGGCCTGGACCCCGCGCAGGCCCAGCACGCCGTGGCGGCCACGCTGCTGTGGCACACGCGGGTGCTGGCCGGATGGGTGCCCCGTCAGGGGGCGGACGTGCTGCGGCTGCTGGCCCGCTGGTTCGAGATCGCCAACGTCGACGCCCTGCTCGGCGGCGCGGAAGCGCCGTTCGACCTGGGGGCGCTCGGCACGTCGTGGTCCCGGTTGAGCCGTGCCGCCACTCCGCAGGCGCTCCGCGCGGCGCTCGCCTCCTCCGCCTGGGGCGATCCCGGCGGGGACGGTCCGCGGGACGTCCAGCTCGGCATGCGCCTGTCCTGGGCGGCGCGGGTGGCGGACACGCTCGACCCGGCGGCGCCGTGGGCGGCCGGGGCGGCGGCGCTGCTCGTGGCCAGGGAACGCTTCCTGGAGCGGCGTGAGCTGAACCCGCAGGCGTCAGCCCGTGCCGCGGGGCTGCTCGGAGCCGGGGCAGCGGCTGCGCCGTCGCTTCAGGACCTGGCCGCCGGCCTGCCCGTGGCGGCGTCCTGGGCGCTCGAAGGGCTGGACGGGCCGGATGAGCTCTGGCGCGGCGAGGTCCGCTGCTGGCAGCGCATCGATCGCGACGGCCGGGCCCTGCTGGCCGGATCGGGGTTCCGGCTCGAACCGGTCGTCGGCGCGCTGGCCGTGCTGGCCGCCGACGCCTGGCGGACGCGGGCCGCGCTGGCCCGTCTCGCGCGCGGAGCGGATGATGACGATGCGCCGGCATGAGGCGAGGGCCGGGTGGCGTCCGGTGCGGATGTCGCGGGTGGCCGTGGCGGCGCCGCGCTCCCGCATGCGGCAGGTGCTCGCCCAGGTGGGCGACGCCGGATGCGTGGAGTTCGAGGGCGGCCTGGATCTGGACGGGTACGCGGAGGCGGCGGTGGTCCGTGACGGGGTGGCGGCGCTGCCCGGTTGGACGCCGCAGCCGGCCGTGGCCGTGCTGGCGGAGCGGCTGGCCCCGCTGGGCGGCGTGGTGGTGCCGCTGCCGCGCCCGCGCGGCGTGGAGCCGCCGTCGCTGCTGCGCTCCGGCGGGCTGCGCGGGTCGATCAATCCGCTGGTGGAGACGTACGGGGCGGTGCCGTACGCGGACGTCGATCCCGCTCCCTCGGCCATGGCCGTGTACGTGCTGATGTTCGGCATGATGTTCGGCGACGCCGGGCACGGGCTGCTGCTGCTCGCTCTGGCGGGGCTGCTGCTGTCGGGCCGGTGGCCGCGTCTGCGCCGGATGTGGCCGTTCGCGGCGGGGGCGGGGTTGACCAGTGTGGTGTTCGGGCTGCTGTACGGCGAGTTCTTCGGCCCCACCGGGCTGGTGCCGGTGCTCTGGCTGGAGCCGCTGGCCGAGCCGATCCCGCTGCTGCTGGCCGCGCTCGGCGCCGGCGGCGTGCTGCTCGGCGGAGCGTACCTGCTGGGCAGCGTCAACCGGTGGCGCGAGGGCGGCTGGCCGCTGGCGCTGTACGCCCGCTCGGGCATCGCGGGCGCGGCCGCGTTCCTCGGCCTCGGCCTGGCCGCGGGCGGCTGGTTCCTCGGCGTGGCACCGCTGCTGACCACCGGGGCCGTGCTGGCGGTGGCCGGGCTCGGGCTGGCTTTCGCGGGGTTCCTGGCCGAGGGCGGCGGGGTCACGCAGGCGGTGATGGAGCTGTTCGACGTGATCGTCAGCCTCGGCTCGAACGTGGCGTCGTTCGCCCGGCTGGCCGCCTTCGGGCTCACGCACGCCGCCATCGGCGCGATCGTGTGGGAGGGCACCGCCGGGCTGTGGCCCTCCCCGGCTGCCGTCGTGGTGTTCCTGCTGGGCAACACGGTCGCCTTCGCCCTGGAGGGCCTGGTCGTCGCCATCCAGGCGCTGCGCCTGGAGTACTACGAGCTGTTCTCGCGCGTCTTCCGAGCCGAGGGGCGGCCGTTCCGTCCCTGGCACGTCCCGTTGGAGGGATCGGCATGTCCGTCTGGTTCAGGCGAGGCGTCCTCGCCGTCTCCTCTGTCCTCGTCCTGCTCGCCGTCACGCTCCTGATCATGGCGCTGACCGGCACGGCGGCCGGCGCCGATGCCGCCGCGCAGCCCGCCGGGGCGAACTGGGCCGCGCTGCTGGGCGCCGCCATCGCGGTGGCGGGCTCGTGCGTCGGGGCCGGCGTGGCGGTCGCCTACACCGGCGCCGCCGCGCTGGCGGCGCTGAGCGAGCGGCCGGAGCTGTTCGGCCGCGCCATCGTCATCGTCGGCCTGGCCGAGGGCATCGCCATCTACGGGCTGGTCATCGGGATCATCCTGATCGGCAGGGCGTGATGCGCCGGATCGCGCCGCCCGACGCGTGGACCGGAGCGGGGGCGGGGGCAGGCGGACGAAGGCCGGACGCGAGGGCGGGGGCGGGCGGATGAACGCCGGACGCGACGGCGGAGCCGGGGGCGTGACCGAGGCGATCGCGCCGCTGCGGGCGGAGCTCCTGCGCGCGGCCCGCCAGGAGGCGGCGCAGGTGCGGTCGCGGACGGAGGAGCAGGCCGCCGGGCGCGTCGCCGCCGCCCGGCGGGAGGCCGGCGAGCTCCTGGCGGCCGCCCGCGCGGAGGGCCTGGCGCAGGCCGCCGCCGAGGACAAGGCGGAGCGCGTCAAGGCCGAACGCGAGGCGCGCCGGCTGGTGCTGGCCGCGCAAGGGGACGCGCTGGAGGAGCTGCGGTCGCGTGCCGCCGCGGCGGCACGCGTCCTGCGCGACGATCAGGCGCTGCTGCAGCGGCTCCGCCGCCTGGTGCGCGACCGGCTCGGCGAGGACGGGACCGTGCGCGAGCACCCCGACGGCGGGTTCGTCGGGCAGGCGCCGGGCCGCCGCGTCGACGCCGGCCTGCCCACGCTGGCCGGCCAGGCGATCGACGAGCTGGGGGCGGAGGTGGAACGGCTGTGGCGGCAGTGACGCGGGTCAACGGGCCGCTGGTCGAGGTGGACGGCCTCGACGGGGCCGCCATGTTCGAACTGGTGGACGTCGGCGGTGTTCCCGGCGAGATCGTGGCACTGGCCGGCGAGCACGCGACCGTCCAGGCCTACGAGTACACCGGCGGGCTCCGGCCCGGCGCCCGCGTCGCGTCGTTGGGCGCCCCGTTGTCGGCCAGGCTGGGCCCGCACCTGCTGGGCGGGATCTTCGACGGCCTGCTGCGCCCGCTCGACGGGACAGGCATGTGGCTGGAGCCGTCGCTTCTGCGGACGTCCGAGCGGCGGCTGTGGCCCTTCCGGCCGTCGGTGCCGGAGGGCACGCCCGTCGCCCCGGGCACGCCGATCGGCGCCGTGTCGGGCGCGGGCACGCTCCCCTACCTCGTCCGGTCTCCGGGCGGCACGGTCACGGCCGTCCGCCCCGAGGGCCGCTACGCGGCGGACGCGCCCGTGGCGACCGTGGGCGGCCGGGACGTCACCATGGAATGGCTCTGGCCGGTGCGCCGCGGGCTGCCGTACCGGGACAGGCTGGACGAGCAGGTTCCGCTCATCACCGGGCAACGGGTCATCGACCTGCTGCTCCCGGTGCGGCGGGGCGGGACCGTGGCGGTGCCCGGCGGGTTCGGCACCGGCAAGACCGTGCTGCTGCAGCAGATCGCCAAGTGGTGCGACGCCGACGTGGTGGTCTACATCGGCTGCGGCGAGCGCGGCAACGAGATGGCCGACGTGCTAGCCGAGCTGCGTGAGCTGGCCGACCCGCGTACCGGGGGGCGGCTGCTGGACCGCACCGTCGTGATCGCCAACACCTCCAACATGCCGATGATGGCCCGCGAGGCGAGCGTCTACACCGGGGTGACCGTGGCCGAGCACTTCCGCGACATGGGCTACGACGCCGTCGTGATCGCCGACTCGACCTCCCGCTGGGCCGAGGCGCGCCGCGAGTTCGCCTCCCGCGGCGGCGCGCTACCGGCCGAGGAGGGGTACCCGGCCGACCTGGCGTCGGCCATCGCCGCCTTCTACGAACGGGCCGGCCTGGTCACCACGCTCGGCGGCAGGCCCGGCTCCGTGACGATCATCGGCGCGGTCTCACCACCGGGCGGCGACCTGACCGAGCCGGTCACCACGCACACCCAGCGCTTCGTGCGGGCGGTGTGGAGCCTCGACCGCGACCTCGCCTACGCCCGCCACTACCCGGCCGTGTCGTGGAGCGGCTCGTTCTCACGGGACGCCGCCGCGCTGGCCGCCTGGCACGCCAGGAACGGCAGGCGGGACTGGGTGGTGGCGCGGACCAGGGTGGCGGGCCTGCTCGCGGAGGCGGACCGGCTCTCCGCGCTGGCCGAGCTGGTCGGCACCGCCACCTTCCCCGCCCGCGAGCGCGTCGTGCTGCTGGCCGGGCGGCTGCTGCGTGAGGGTCTTCTCCAGCAGAGCGCGCTCAGCGCGGCCGACGCCTACTGCGCGCCGGAGCGCACGAGCCGCCTGGCCGGTCTCATCCTCGGCGCCGTCGACGACTGTCTCCGGCTGACCGAGCGGGGCACGCCCGCCGGCGAGGTCGAGACCCGCGACTTCTCCGACGTCCTGCGCGCCAAGGAGCGGCCATGATCGAGCTCGAGTACACCGCGATCAGCGAGCTGCGCGGCCCGCTGGCCGTGGTCAGCGGCGTCTCCGGCGTCGGCTGGGACGAGTCCGCGACGATCCGGCTGCCGTCCGGCGAGACCCGGCACGGCCTGGTGTTGGAGGTGGACCGCGATCTCGCGCTGGTGCAGGTGCTGGAGGGCACCTCGGGCATGTCCAGGGACGGTACCCGGGTCGGCTTCGCCGGCTCTCCCCTGCGCGTGCCGGTCGGCGCGGGCTGGCTGGGCCGGGTCTGCGACGGCCGCGGCGCGCCGCTGGACGGCGGCCCGCCCGTCTTCGGCACCGCCGCCGCTCCCGCGGGCGGCTTCCCGCTCAACCCGACCTGGCGGGTACCGCCCGCCGAGCCCGTGCTGACCGGGGTGTCGGCCGTCGACCTGCTGACCACGCTCGTCCGCGGCCAGAAGATCGCGCTGTTCTCGGCGCCGGGCCTGCCGCACCTGGAGCTGGCGGCGCAGATCGCCGCGCAGTCACACGTCGGCGGCGAGCCGTTCAGCGTCGTGTTCGCCGCGATGGGGCTCACCCACGCCGACGCCGCCGCGGTGCGGGACGCGCTGGAGCTGCGCTCGGCCGCCGGCGAGCTGGTGCTGCTGCTCAACCTCGCCGACGACCCGGTCATCGAACGGGTGCTGACGCCCCGGATCGCGCTGACCGTGGCCGAGCATCTCGCCTTCGAGCTGGGCCGGCACGTCCTGGTCGTGATGGCCGACATGACCAGCTACTGCGAGGCGCTGCGCGAGGTGTCTGCCGCCCGCGGCGAGATCCCCGCCCGCCGCGCCTACCCCGGCTACCTCTACAGCGACCTCGCCTCCCTGTACGAGCGGTGCGGCCGGGTACGGGGCCGGCCCGGATCGCTGACGCTGCTGCCGGTGCTGACCATGCCGGCCGGGGACATCACCCATCCGGTCCCCGACCTCAGCGGCTACATCACCGAAGGGCAGATCGTGCTGTCCCCCGCCATCCCGGTCTACCCCCCGATCGATCCGCTGGCCTCGCTCTCCCGGCTCATGCGCGGCGGAGTGGGCGCGGGCCGCACCGAGCCCGAGCACATGGACCTCGCCGCGCAGACGCTCGCCGCGCTGGCCCGCGCCCGGCAGGCCGGCGAACTGGCCGAGCTGGTGGGTGCCGGCGCGCTCAGCGCCACCGACCGCTGCTACCTCGACCTCGCCCGCGCCTTCACCGAGGACCTGCTCCGCCAGCCCGGCGACGAGGCGAGAACACTGGAGCAGACGTTCGAGCGGGCCTGGCGCGTCCTGTCCGTGCTGCCGCGGCGCGAGCTGTCCATGCTGGACCCCGGCGTCCTGGAGGCCCGCTACAGGGAGGCCGCATGAAGCTGCACGTGCCCTCCGGCCGCGCCGGACGGCTGTGGCTGCGGCACCGCCTGGCCACCGCCGCACGCGGCATCGACCTGCTGGACCGCAAGCTCCGGATCCTGCGCCAGGAGCAGCAGCGGCTGCGGCTGCTCAACGAGCGGACCGGACGCGAGTGGAACGCCGCCCTCGCCGAAGCCGAGACCTGGGCCCTCAGAGCGGCCGCCCTCGCCGGGGAGCGCGCGCTCCCGCACGCCCCACCGGCCGAGATCACCGTGGAGTGGGCCGAGGTGATGGGCGCCGCCTTCCCCGAACGCGTGCACTGCCGCTTCCCCGACCCGTCCGGCCTGCTGCCGCTCAGCGCCGCGGTCACCCCCGCGCGGCTCGCCTGCCGCGCCGCCGTCGAGGCGGGGGCCAGGCACGCCGCGGCACGTGAGGCGCTCCGCGTCGTGACCGCCGAGACCGCCACCACGACCACCCGGATCAGAGCGCTCCGGGAACGGTGGACGCCCGCGCTGCGGCGCGCCCTCACCGACCTCGACCTGGCGCTCGACGAAGGCGAGCGGGCGGCGGCGGTGCAGGCCCGGCGCCGCGTCGCGACCACGTCCGCCAGGGCCGCGAAGCCCACGGCGGACGGGCTGCGTCCCCCCGTGTCGTGATCGGCCGGGCACAGGAGCACGGGCGTGGCGACGGCGGGGCCGGCCCGCCCCGCCTGGAATCGGGGGCCCTTCGGCGCCGGGCGTCAGGCCGAACGGCCCTGCGGCTCCCGTGCGCGGCCCTGATGTGGTGGACGCACCGGCACGACGGCGAGGACACGCGCTGCGGGCCGGGACAGCAAGATCCGCCGCACGTCGAGCTGTAAGGGAGGGGCACCGTGAACGAGGAACGCCTGCCCCGCATCATCCAGGGCGGCATGGGCGTGGCCGTCTCCGACTGGCGCCTCGCCCGGACCGTCTCCCGCCTGGGCCAGCTCGGCACGGTCTCGGGCACGGCCGTCGACCTGGTCTGCGCCCGCCGGCTGCAGCTCGGCGACCCGGGCGGCCACCTGCGGCGCGCGCTGGCGCGCTTCCCCATCCCCGAGATGGCGGATCAGGTCGTCCGCACCTTCTACGTGCCCGGCGGCAAGCGGCCGGGCACGCCGTTCCGGCCGGTGCCGCGCTACTCGCTGCGGCCGGGCCGCGCCCTGGTCGCGCTGACCATCGTGGCCAACTTCGCCGAGGTGTACCTGGCCAAGGAGGGACACGACGGGCGCGTCGGCGTCAACTACCTGCGCAAGATCGAGCTGCCGATCCCGTTCGCCTGCTACGGCGCGCTGCTGGCCGGGGCCGACCACATCCTGATGGGCGCGGGCAACCCGGCCGAGCTGCCCGCCCTGCTCGACCGGCTCGCCGCGCACCGGCCGGTGGCGCTGCCGGTCCGCGTGCAGGGGGCGACCTCCGCCGACGGCGACACGTGCGTCGAGTTCGACCCGGCGGCCCTGTGGGACCGGCCGCCGGCGCTGCGCCGGCCCCGGTTCGAGGCGATCGTGGCCTCGGTCGATCTGGCCGCCGCGCTGGCCGCCGACCCCGCGTCCCGGCCGGACGGCTTCGTGGTGGAGGGGCCGCCGGCGGGCGGGCACAACGCGCCCCCGCGCGGCCCGCGCCACCTGGACGCCTCCGGCCAGCCCGTCTACGGCGAACGGGACGTGGTCGAGCCGGCGGAGATGGCGGCGATCGGGCTGCCGTTCTGGATGGCCGGCGGGTACGGCGGCCCGGACGGGCTGGCCGCGGCGCTCGCCGGGGGCGCGGCCGGGATCCAGGCGGGCACCGCGTTCGCGTTCTGCGCCGAGTCCGGCATGGCGGCGCCGCTCAAGCAGGCCGTGCTGGGCCGGGTGGCGCGCGAGGGCGCGCGGGTGCGCACCGACGCACGGGTCTCGCCGACCGGGTTCCCGTTCAAGGTGGTCGACCTGGAGGGCACCGTGTCGCGCGAGGACGTGTACGCCGACCGGCCCCGGCTGTGCGACCTGGGCGTGCTGCGCTCGCCGTACCGCAAGCCGGACGGCACGGTCGGCTACCGCTGCCCGGCCGAGCCGGTCGAGGTCTACCAGCAGCGGCGCGGCGGCCGCGTCCAGAACACCGAGGGCCGCCGCTGCCTGTGCAACGCGCTGCTGGCCACCGCCGGCTACGCCCAGGAACGCCCCGGCGGCTACGCCGAGCCCGCGATCGTGACCTGCGGCACCGACCTGACCGCCGTCCGCCACCTGTCCGCCGCTCACCCCGCCGGCTACACCGCCGCCGACGTCGTGGCCTACCTCCTGGGCTGAGCCTCGCGCCGTGACCACATCACCGGGCGGCCCGGCTGATCGGCGGCCGGTCCGTGACCTTCGCCTCTGCCGCCGCCGCCCGCCGTGTCCGACGCTGGGCTCAGGAGCACAATCGGGGAAGAAGATGATGCGCCATGCTCCCGATCCGTCCCCTCATCGCCGGCGCGGCCCTGGCCGCGGCGGTGACCGTCCCGGTGGCCCTGCCCGCGCAGGCCGCCCAGCTGGCCCGGGTGCCCACGCTGATCGGCGTGCGCGCCGCGCACCAGCCGGGCTTCGACCGGCTCGTGTTCGAGTTCCGCGGCGGCCTCCCGCGGTGGACGCAGACCAGCTACGTCGACCGGGTCGTCGACCAGGCGACCGGCCGAACCGTCGGCCTCGTCGGCGACGCGCTGCTGCGGGTCCGGTTCGAGGCGGCCGACGCCGGCGCCGGCACGGCCCGCACCACGTACCCGCTGCCGGGCCTCATCCAGGTCGCCGGCGCCACGCCGTACAACTCGACGCTCACCTACGGCGTCGGGCTGGCCAGGCGGACACCGTACCGGGTCCACAAGCTGACCCGGCCCAGCCGGGTCGTGGTCGACATCACCACGCCCTACCGGACCGTCCCGGTGCGCGACCACTTCCTCAACACGGCCAACTACAACGCCGGCCGCCTGCCGTACACCACGGCCGTGCAACGGCCGGCCGTCCCGCCGGCCACCGCCTACGGCGCGCTGCAGCGCCTGTTCGCCGGCCCCACACCGGCCGAGAAGGCGCAGGGGCTGCGCTTCGTCAGCTCCAAGGCGACCGGCTTCAGCAGGCTGACCGTGCAGAAGGGGATCGCCAGGGTCTACCTGACCGGCCCCGTCACCGGCGCCGGCTCCACCTTCACGATCGCCGACGAGATCATGCCGACGCTCAAGCAGTTCCCGTCCGTCACGTGGGTGAAGATCTACGACGCGGGCGGGCACACGCAGTACCCGTACGGCCCGTCCGACTCCGTCCCGAACAGCCTGGAGCCGTGACCGCGGCTGCTCAGGCACCGCCGGTCCGCGGCCGGACGACCGCGACGGGGCAGGTCGCGTGGTGCAGGACGCCGTGACTGACCGAGCCGAGCACGGCCGAGGCGAACCCGCCCAGCCCGCGCGAGCCCACCACCAGCAGGTCCGCCGCGGCACCGGCCGCCGCCAGCACGGCGACCGGATGCCCGGCCTGCCGCACGTCGACGATGTCCACGTCGGGATGCCTGGCCCGCCACGGCTCCAGCCGCTCGGCCGCCTCGCGGACGTCCTGCTGCGGCGAGTACCCGTACCGGGAGAAGGCCGGCGTCCACGGCACGTGGACGACGAGCAGCGGCACCCGCCGCGCCCGGGCCTGCTCGACGCCGTACCCCATCGCGGCCTCGGCGTGGCCGGAGCCGTCGTGGCCGACGACCACCCGGCCGTGCCGCACCGCGGACGGCCCGCGCACGATCACGACGGGCCCGGCGGCGTGCCCGGCCACGGCCAGGCCGACCGAGCCCAGCACCATCCCGGCGAACCCGCCCAGCCCCCGGCTGCCGAGCACCACGCTGTCGGCGGACGCCGACTCGCCGATCAGTGCCTCCACTGCGTTGCCGGGCAGGCGCCGGGTGGCCACCTCGATGCCGGGCGCCAGCTCACGGGCCCGCGCCGCGGCCGTCTCCAGCGCCTCGGCGCAGCACGGTGTGCCCGCGCCCCCGTAGGGCCACTGCTCGCACACGTGCACGACGCGCAGCTCCAGTCCTCTGCGGCCCGCGTCGGCGGCGGCCCACTCCACCGCCGCCATCGCGGGCCCGGATCCGTCCACGCCGACGACGACGTGTCGCGTCATCACGCGCCTCCTCCGCTCGTCCCCGCGTCTCTCCCTGCCGTCCCGGCGGATCCTCGCGGCGTCGCCGGCGGGAAACCCTCGTGCAGCGCGGCCACCGGCCGGGCCTCCACCACGACGTGGCACCGCCAGCCCGCGTCCGACCGCTCGATCAGCACGTCGTCGGCGCGGGGACCGGCGGCGGGCATGCGCCGCAGCTGCGTGCCCGGGACGAGGAGCAGGGTCGTGGTGACGCCGCCCTCGTCGTCCTCCTTCATCAGCACGTCGGCGGGGACCAGGCCGCGCCGGGCCAGTTGGGCGACGGCCCGGCCCAGGACGTGCGCGAGCAGCTCACGGTCCGGGAGCGCCTCGACCCGTTCGACGTCCTGCTCGCAGGGCGGCGCGCCGCCGGGCCGCACCGCGTCCCGTACCAGGCCGCGCACCGCCTGCGCCATGCACTCGGCCCTGCCGGGCGCCCAGGCGTCCAGGATGATCCGGCCGTTCGCGTAGCGGGCGCGGCAGCCCGCTCCCTCGTCCTCGTGTGTCATCTCGCCTCCATGGCACGAGCCTCCGCGATGGGGCCGCTTCCACGATCGGCGCACGAGGCAAGGGGAGGGTAGGGCTGAAAGTCCCCGCCGGGCGGCGGGCCCGCGCCCGCTCAGGTCCACTTCCTCCGTCCGGAGGACTTTGGCCCCTGTCGGGCGGGAATTCGCGAGCGCACCGTCGAGGCATGGCACGCAAATCCCGTACGCAGCCGTCCCGCGACCGGGAACTGCTGCGTCAGATGCTGCGCATCCGCCGCTTCGAGGAACGCTGCGTCGAGCTGTACAGCGGCGAGAAGATCCGCGGCTTCATGCACCTCTACATCGGCGAGGAGGCCGTGGCGGCGGGCGTCTGCCACGCGCTGACCCCGGAGGACACGGTCGTGTCCACCTACCGTGAGCACGGCCACGCCCTGGCCCGCGGCGTCCCCGCCAAGACGATCATGGCGGAGATGTACGGCAGGGTGTCCGGCACCAGCCGGGGCCGTGGCGGCTCCATGCACATCTTCGACGCCGCCCGCCGCTTCTACGGCGGCAACGCGATCGTCGGAGGCGGCCTGCCCCTGGCGGTCGGGCTGGCCCTGGCCGACAAGCTGCTCGAGCGCCCGCGCGTGACGGCCTGCTTCTTCGGCGAGGGCGCGATGGCCGAGGGCGAGTTCCACGAATGCCTCAACCTGGCCTCGCTGTGGCGGCTGCCGGTGCTGTTCGCCTGCGAGAACAACCAGTACGCCATGGGCACCGCGCTGGCCCGCTCCCAGGCCGAGACCGACCTGGCGCTGCGCGCCGCCGCCTACGACGTGGCCGCCTGGCCGGTGGACGGCATGGACGCGCGCGCGGTCGCCGACGCGGCCGGCAAGGCGTGCGAGGCCGTCCGCGCCGGGGCCGGGCCGCACTTCCTGGAGCTGCGCACCTACCGCTTCCGCGCCCACTCCATGTACGACCCCGACCGCTACCGCGACAAGGCCGAGATCGAGCAGTGGAAGCACCGCGACCCGCTCGACGTGATCGAGCTGCCCGGGCCGGAGACGGCCGAGCTGGAGAAGGAGATCGCCCAGGAGCTGGACGAGGCGATCGACTTCGCCGAGCGGGCGCCGCTGGAGCCGGTCGAGGAGCTCACCCGCTTCGTCTACAGCGAGGTCTGACATGACCACCTACCGGGAGGCGATGCGCGAGGCCATCAGTGAGGCCCTGCTCGCCGACGAGCGGGTCTTCCTCATGGGCGAGGACGTCGGCATGTACGGCGGCTGCTTCGCGGTCAGCCTCGGCCTGCTGGAGAAGTTCGGGCCGGAGCGCGTCCGGGACACGCCGCTGTCGGAGTCGGCGTTCGTCGGGGCCGGCATCGGCGCGGCCATGGGCGGCATGCGGCCCATCGTCGAGATCATGACGGTGAACTTCAGCCTGCTCGCGCTCGACCAGATCCTCAACAACGCCGCGACGATCCTGCACATGTCCGGCGGCCAGTTCAACGTCCCGCTGGTGATCAGGATGACCACCGGGGCGGGACGCCAGCTCGCCGCCCAGCACTCCCACAGCCTCGAAGGCTGGTACGCCCACATCCCCGGCCTGCGCATCCTGGCGCCCGCCACCGTCGCCGACGCCCGCTGGATGCTCGCGCCCGCCCTGGCCGACCCGGACCCGGTGCTGATCTTCGAGCACGGCTCGCTCTACAACGTCCCGGGCGAGCCGGGCACGGAGAAGGTGGACATCGTCAGCGCCGCCGTCCGCCGTCCCGGCCGGGACGTCACGCTCCTCGCCTACGGCGGCACCCTGCACAAGGCGCTGTCGGCCGCCGAGGAGCTGGCCGGCGGCGGCATCGAGGCGGAGGTCGTGGACCTGCGGGTGCTGCGCCCGCTGGACGAGGCGAGCATCGTGGCCTCGGTCGCCAAGACCCACCGGGCGGTCATCGTGGACGAGGGCTGGCGGTCGGGCAGCCTGTCCGCCGAGATCGCCGCCCGGCTCGCCGACCGCGCCTTCTACGAGCTGGACGCCCCCGTGGAGCGGGTCTGCACGGCCGAGGTGCCGATCCCGTACGCCAGGCACATGGAGGAGGCGGCGCTGCCTCAGGTGCCCGCCGTCGTCGAGGCCGCGCGGCGGGCGGTGAGCTCGTGATGGCCGAGTTCCTGATGCCCTCGCTGGGCGCCGACATGGAGACCGGCACGGTCACCGAGTGGCTGGTCAAGCCCGGGGACACGATCGTCAGGGGCGAGCCCATCGCGGTGATCGACACCGACAAGGCCACCATCGAGGTCGAGTCGTTCCACACGGGCGTGGTGGAGAGGCTGCTGGTCGGCCTGGACGAGCGCGTGCCGGTCGGCACCCCGCTGGCCGTGATCAGCGAGAAGGTCGCGCCGGCCGCCCGCCACCGGGCACCGGCTCCCCCGGCACAGGCTCCCCCGGCCGGGGCGGCACCCGTTCCCGGGCCGTCGCCCGAACACGTCCCCGCCATGACGCCGCTCATCCGCCGCCTGGCCGCCGAACGCGGTCTCGACCCGGCCGCCGTGCACGGGACCGGGCCGGGCGGCCGGGTGACCCGCGCCGACCTCGAACGCGCCACCGCGGGAGAGCCCGCCGGAAAGCCCGCCGCACCCTCGGCCGCGCCCCAGACCCGGATTCAGAAGACCCGGATCCAGAAAACCCGGGCCCAGGTCCCTGCCCCGGCCCGGATCAAGGCCTCGCCCCTCGCCCGCCGCCTCGCCGCCGAGCTGGGCGTCGACCTGAGGACCGTCACCGCGACCGGCCGCACCGGCGCGATCCGCGCCGACGACGTCCGCAGAACCGCGGCCGCGCCCCCCGCGCCCACCGCGGCCGCCCGGGCGCGGCCCCGACCGGGGATGCGCCAAGCCATCGCCCGCGCGATGAGCCGTTCCAAGCGCGAGATCCCGCACTACTACCTCACCGCCACGACCGACCTGAGCGCCGCCCTGACCTGGCTGCGCGAACGCAACCGGCAGCTCCCCGTGCCCCGGCGCATCCTGCCCGCCGCGCTGCTGCTCAAGGCCGCCGCCCGGGCCGTGGCTGAGGTGCCGCAGCTCAACGGCTTCTGGCGGGACGACGCCTTCGTCCCCGGCGAGGCGGTGCACCTGGGCGTGGCCATCTCGCTCAGGGACGGCGGCCTGATCGCGCCCGCCCTGCACGACGCCGCGAACCGCGACCTCGCCGACCTCATGGCCGCGATGAAGGACCTGGTCGGCCGCGCCCGTACGGGCCGGCTGCGCGGCTCGGAGATGACCGAGGCCACGATCACCGTCACCAACCTCGGCGACCAGGGCGTCGAGTCGGTGCACGGCGTGATCTACCCGCCGCAGGTCGCCCTGGTCGGGTTCGGCCGGATCTCCGAGCGGCCGTGGGCGGTCGGCGGCCTGCTCGGCGTCCGCCCGCTGGTCACCGTCACGCTCGCGGCCGACCACCGCGCCAGCGACGGCTACACCGGCGGCCGGTTCCTGACCGCCGTCGACCGGCTGCTCAACCACCCGGAGGAGCTATGACCCCGCAGCAAGCGACGGAGATCGTCCAGGACGCCCTCCTGCAGATCGCGCCCGAGGCCGACCTCGCCGCCCTCGCCCCGGACACGGACTTCCGCGACGCGCTGGAGCTGGACTCGCTGGACTTCCTCAGCTACGTCGAGGTGCTCAGCGAGACCGGCGGCGTGCGCGTCGACGAGGACGACTACCCGAAGGTGAGCACCATCGCCGGCGCGGCCGCCTTCATCGCCGCCGCCGGGCCGAGGTGAGCGCGCGGCCACCGGCCGTCGCGGTCACCTGGATCCGCCGTCCTCCAGCGTGGAGGTGTCCCCTTCCGGCAGCCCCAGCTCGCGCGCCTTGAGCAGGCGGCGCATGACTTTGCCGCTGCGGGTGTGCGGCAGGTGCTGGTCGAAGGCGATCTGCTTCGGCGCGACCGCGCCGAGCCGTGTGCGAGCGAACGCGACGAGGTCCCTGCGCAGGATCTCACCCGGCTGGTAGCCGGGTTTGAGCGTGACGAACGCCTTGACCAGCTCGCCCGCCACCGGGTCCGGCGTGCCGATCACGCCCACCTCGGCCACCGCCGGGTGCTCCATCAGCACCGACTCGACCTCGAACGGCCCGATCAGGTGGCCGGCGGACTTGATGACGTCGTCGGCGCGGGCGACGAACCAGAAGTAGCCGTCCTCGTCGCGGCGGGCCACGTCGCCCGACAGGTACCAGCCGCCGGCGAACGCCTTCGCGTACCGGCCGGGATCGCCCAGGTAGCCGCGGAACATCGACGGCCAGCCCGGCCGCAGCGCCAGCTCGCCCTCCGCGCCGGGCTCCGTCACGACCGTCACCCGGCCGTCCGTCACCCGGGCACGGCCGTCCTCCCCCCGCTCCAGCAGCGCCGCCGTGATGCCGGGCATCGGGCGGCCCATGCTGCCGGGCTTGATGTCCATGGAAGCGTAGTTGCTGATCATGATGGCGCCGGTCTCGGTCTGCCACCAGTTGTCGTGCACGGGCAGCCCCAGCGCGTCCTGGCCCCAGAGGACGACCTCGGGGTTGAGCGGCTCGCCGACGCTGGCGATGAAGCGCAGGTGCGACAGGTCGTACCCGGCGGCGAGTTCCTTGCCGTGCCGCATGAGCATGCGCAGCGCGGTGGGGGCGGTGTACCAGACCGTGACGTGCTGCTCCTGGAGCGTCCGGTACCAGCGGCGGGCGTCGAACTCGCCCGCGTCGGTGACCATGGTGACGCCGAGCGCCAGCGGGGCGATGACCCCGTAGGACATGCCGGTCACCCAGCCCGGGTCCGCGGTGCACCAGTAGACGTCGCCGGGCCGCAGGTCGAGCGCGTAGCGGGCGGTCGTCAGGTGGGCGGTCACCGCGCCGTGCACGTGCACCGCGCCCTTCGGCTTGCCGGTGGTGCCGCTGGTGAAGTGCAGCAGCGCCATGTCCTCGGCCTGGGTTGCCGGGATCGTGAACGCGGTGCTCGCCGCCGCCATCAGCCCGGCCAGCGGCAGCGTGCCCTCGGGCGCCGGGCCGTCGCCGGTGACCAGCACGTGTTTCAGGCCGGGCAGCGCGTCCCTGATCGGCGCGATCTTGCGGGCGTACAGAGCCGGCGTGGTGACCAGGACCCGGCCGTCGCCCAGGTGCAGCCGCTCGCGGATCGGCTCGGGGCCGAAGGCGGAGAACAGCGGGGCCAGCACGCTGAGGTTCTTCAGCGTGCCGAGCACGGTGACGTACAGCTCGGGGACCCGGCCGAGCAGGGTGAAGACCCGCTCGCCCCGGCCCACGCCGAGCGCGCGCAGCACGTTGGCGAAGCGGGCGGTCCGCCGGTGCAGGTCGAGGTAGGTCAGCTCGGTGAGGGTGTCGTCCCTGCCGATGCAGCGCAGGGCCACCCGGTCCCGGGCCGGGGTGCCGAGGTGCCGGTCGACCGCCTGCCAGGCGATGTTGACGCCGGTGGCCGGGGGCCAGGTGAACGTGCGGCGCGCGGTCTCGTAGTCCGGCAACTCCGGCGGCACGGCCGGATGGCGGGGCTTGTGAATGATCATGATGTCACCGTCCGATCGGAGCATCCTCAGCGCACACCCCGCGCCCCACGCCGCCGTAGAGGCCAAAGGCCCCTTCCCGCCGCTGATCCGCCCGCGCCGCGTACACCGTGATGACGTCGAACACCGCGGAGAAGATCGCGGACGCCGCGCAGGCCGTCCTGGTGAGCGAGGGCGCCGCGGCCGTGACCATGCGGCGGGTGGCCGGCCTGGCCGGCGTGTCCCCCATGGCGGCCTACAAGCACTACCCGAACCGCCAGGCGCTGCTCGACGGGGTGGCCGAACGGGCGTTCCGCGCCCTCAGCGAGGGCTGGGGCAACCGGGCGCCGGACGGCCCCTGGGAGGCACGGGTGCTCGGCCTCCTGACGGACTTCCTGGACTTCGCCCTGGGACAGCCGCATCTGTACACGTTCCTCATGACCGATCGACGCGAGCGGGCCCGGCGCTTCCCTGACGGCTTCGAAGGCGGTGGGTCGCCGTTCGGCAAGCTCGTCACGCTGGTCGAGGAGGGGATGCGCGACGGGCTCCTGCGCGAGGACGACCCCCTGGAGGTCACCCTGGCGCTGACCTCGCCCGTCCAGGGGCTCGTGCAGCTCCACCTCGGCGGCCGCGTCGGCCTGGACGAGGACGGCTTCCGCCGGTTGTGCGAGCGCACGGTGAGGAGGATCTTCGATGGCGTCCGGATGTGAACGGCGCTGGACGAGACGGGCGTGGACGGCGGGCCTGGCCCTGGTCGTCGTCCTGGTCGTCGTCCTGGTCATGGCGGCGGCAACGCCACGGTACTCGCCGTGCGGGGCGACCTGGTGACGCTCGCGCGAACGCCCGAGACCGCCAAGCCGGGCACGTACTGGCTCGAATGGAGCGGCTCGTACGCGATGCTCGGCGACGTCGTGTCCAGCGCTCCCGGCCGGGTGACGCCTGCCGGCGATCCCGAGGTGGCGTGGGGAATCGGCTACACCGGGTGCCCACCGAGCTGGGGCCCGCCCCCGCCTGGTACGTGCCCGGCAAGGGCGCCACCTGGGTCGTCGCCGTCCACGGCCGGAACGGGCGGCGCAAGGCCGAGCTGAAGATCCTGCCCGTCGTGCACCGGCTCGCGCTGCCCTTCCTCGACATCAGCTACCGCAACGACGAAGGCGCGCCGCCCTCACCCGACGGACTGCTGCACCTGGGCGACTTGGAATGGCGCGACCTGGAGGCCGCCCTGCGCCAGGCGCAGAGCATGGGGGCGCGGCGGTTCGTCCTGTACGGCACCTCGATGGGCGGTCAGGTCATCGGGCAGTTCCTGGGCAGGTCGCCGGCCGGCCTGGTCGGCCAGGTGATCATGGACGCGCCCATGATCGACGTACGGACGACCGCCGCCCCGCGTCCGGCCGCCCCTTCTGCTGATCCACACCGTCCCCGACGCCGAGCATCCGATCCAGGAGGCGCGGGGTCTGGCCGGCGCGGGCAGGCGTCTGGGGTGGCGGATCCAGTTCGAGCCGTTCGCGCAGGGCGAGCACACGGAGGCGTGGAACGTGGACCGCCCGCGCTACGACCGGCTCGTCAGCCGCTTCCTGTCGCAGGACGCCCCCTGACGAGGCCTCCGGCGGCATTGTCGCGACTTTCGCCTCTACCTGACCTGTCCGCTGCTCCGTGCAATGAAAGCGCTGCGCCCGCCTCCGGCGAGCCCCGCAAGCAGGGAGGTCAGGAGATGGCGGTTCCCAACGGCGTCATCGGCATCGATGAGCCCGCCTTGGTCCGGTACATCGAGCTCGCCGACCGCTGTGCGCACGACCAGCTGTTCCATGGGAAATTCCACGTCGAGGACCTGCACCTGGGCTTTCTGACGGACATCGCGTACGAGTTCGCCGAGCCCCCCAGCGTGTCGTTCAGCGAGGCGACATTGGGGGCCGTGCTGCAGATCCGCGCGGATCAGGTCGCCGTGGCCCTCCACTACTCCGGCGGCCGGGATCCGACCGCCCTCAAGGCGGCGTTCAGGGCCGGCCTCGCGCTCGCCGTCGACCCGGACGGCATCGTCAGCCCCCGTCTGGAGAGGCTGACCATCGGCGTCAGCGACGAGCCGGCTCTCTCGGAGATCCTCGACAAGGCCCTCGCGCCGTACCTCGCCGACCTCATCCGGACCTCGGTCCTCAAGCCCATCAAGATACCTCCGGTCGGCCACGGCCACTTCTGGATCTCTCCCCCTGCCCTGGCCTCGGGCATGGGAAGGTTGCTGGTCACGACAGCGGTCGCGCCGAAGTCCGCCGGCCCGGCCCCGCTCGACGAGGAATGGCCGGAAGGACGCCTGTTCGCCGGAGCCGACCTGGAGCTGCTCGGCAAGCTGGTGGACGAGCTCGTCCCCCTGATCGACCCGGTCAGCGGCACCTGGTCCAGGACCGTCCGGCTCCTGATCGGTCAGATCACCCTCAAGGCCGCGTACGAGGGGAAGGTCACCGGCATCACCCTCGGTCTCGTGCCCGGGCACACCGGCGAGATCCGCGGCACGATCACCACGGAGGTCCGCGCCCGCCTCCGCGCGAAGAACCTGGGATCGTGGTCGGCCTCCGGCTCGCTCACCGGGACCGTCCGGGGCCGGGCGGAGGTCTCCGCGGCGAACGAACTGCGGGCACGCCTTACCGGCGTCGAAGGCTTCAGCGCGAAACTGGACTTCGGGAACACGCCACGCTGGCTCGACCGGAGCCTCAGCGAGTTCGTCGGCGCCTTCCCGACGATGCTCTCCGACGCGCTCTCGGCGGTCCTGTCCAAGCGGCAGCCCCTCACGATCGGGCGCATTCCCACGTTCGTGTTCTCCGCGGGCGGCCGGCGCCTCGTCGTCGGCGTCAAGAACGCCGGACTCACCGAACGGCGGACGGCGGACGGCGGATCGCTGCTCACCATCAGCGGCGAACCGGACGTCCGCCTGCTGGCCCCGCCCGAGTGACACACCAGGAGGTGTGCCGTTTTCCCGCGACCCTGCGAGGATCCGGGCCGTACGCGCCGTCCCGGCAGCCCCCTGCGACTCCAGAGCTCCCGCGGGCCCCGGACACGAAGCCGCGTGCCCGTACATACCAGTCAGGCCCAACCAGGCCGCAAGAGGTGATCCGCATCCTGCCCGCATGCGCATCGACAAGATCAGCCGGTCGGCGGCGGCGCTGGCCGTCACGCTCACCGCCCTCACCGCCGCGACCGCCCCGGCGCGGGCGGCGGCGCCGCTCGCGCTGAACACCGACTTCAACGGCGACGGCTACAACGACCTGGCCGTGGGCAGCCCCGGCTACCCCG
The DNA here is from genome assembly GCF_022664455.2 of Actinomadura luzonensis. Classification (NCBI taxonomy): domain Bacteria; kingdom Bacillati; phylum Actinomycetota; class Actinomycetes; order Streptosporangiales; family Thermomonosporaceae; genus Actinomadura; species Actinomadura luzonensis. The sequence goes on along the minus strand of NZ_JAKRKC020000002.1, from coordinate 302,708 downwards.
GGCCGTGGACCAGCCGCCACAGCGGCCTGATCGCCGTCCTGTACGGCGGCCCCGGCGGGTTCACCGGCGTGGAGCGCCTGCGTCCCGAGAGCGCCTGCTACATCCCGCCGTCCGGCGAGTGCCGGCAATGGGGCACGGCGCTGGCCGCGGGAGACCTCGACGGCAACGGCCGGCCGGACCTGGTCTCCACCGGCAGCGCGGACCTGCAGACCTACTCCTGGTCGCAGACGTACGGCATCACCCGTCAGCATTACCAGAGCGAGACGTACCGCTCCTCGCTGAGCGTGGTCCAGGAGGACGCCGACCCGAAGCCCGACGTCCTGGGCATCTACCGCGACCCCAGCAACGGCTGGCCGAGTCTGGGCGGCCGTCACAACGGCAACGCCTTCGAGCTGTACAGGACCAGCCCGACCCGGGATCTGACGGTCTCGTCGGCGGTCTTCGGCGACATCCACAACGACGGCATCGCCGAGGCCATGGTGATCGGCACCGACCGCGCCGCCGCCGACAACCCGTACCTGTGGTACCTCGACGACCTCCGCAACCCGTCCGCCAACCCCTTCGTGATGGGCGGCCCGCAAGCCTGCGCCTTCCCCGAGACCAGCACCCTGGCCTGCCCGCGCAACGACTCCAAGCTGGCGCTCGGCGACGTCAACGGCGACGGGCACCGCGACCTGATCATGGTCACGCCCAGCACCGGCACGATCAACGCCTGGTACGGCGACAAGTACGGCGGAGGCATGTACCGGCCCGGCTTCAGCGCCCGCAACCTCACCTGGCTCCAGACCACCGCCGCGACCCTGACGACCCTCGCCACCGGCGACTTCGACGGCGACGGCGCGGCCGAGCTCGCCGTCGGCATGCCGGGCGCGGAGGTGTCGGGCCGGTTCCTGGCCGGGGCGGTCGCGCTGGTCCCCGGCTCCCCGTCCGGCCCGGTCGTCTCGGCGACGCGGATCATCAGCCAGGACGGTGTCGCGTCCCCGGGCGGCGCGCCCGCCGCCGACCCGATCGGCGAGCAGTCCGTGGCGGAGGACCTCATGGGCTACGGGGTGTCGATCCTCGACCTCGACGGCGACGGCAAGGGCGAGCTCATCGCCGGCGTACCCGGGAAGAACGAGGGCCGGGGCATGCTCGCGATCATGAAGGGCACGGCCGGCGGCGTCCCGTCCACCGCCCAGCTCGTCCGTGCCGAGGACATCGGGCTGACCGCGGCCTCCACCCGCCTCGGCGCCGTCATCCTGCACTGACAGGCCGCGCCCGCGGCCGGCGCCTCGGGCTCTCCTGAAGCCGCTCCGGGCCCTGACTCTCGGTTGGTCGTGGCTCGGCGGCCGTTGCGCGCCGGGGGCGGCGTTCGCCCGGGTCAGGTGCCGTACAGGGCGGCGGCGGTGTCGTCGGCGAGGTGGCCGACCGCGGCCATCGCGCCGAAGGCCAGCAGGTAGACGGTGCAGTGGTCGCTGAAGCGGCGGTCGGTGGCCCGCCAGGCGGCCACGTCGGCGTCGGTCAGGTCCTGCGGCGCCAGCGCCGTCAGGATCGCGGCCCGGGCCCCGGCGCGGTCCTGCTCGGGCAGCCCGTCCAGGGCCTGCTCCAGCCAGGGGCCGCGGGCCCGGCGGCGGCCCCGGTGCGCGGCGACGGCCGTGGTGACGGTCGCGGCCGCGGCGGGGCTCAGCAGCCCCGCGCCCTGCGCCGCGCCGGCGGCCAGCGCGGCGTAGGCGGCCCCGATCGGCCGGCCGGCGGCCCAGGCCGGCTCCTGCCCGGCGGGCAGCCCCTTCAGCAGCGGCAACGTGGCCCCGGGTGCCAGCGGCTCGCGCATGCCCCGCAGCACGGGCGCGCCGTCGAAGGCGGGCTCGTCGCCGGGGTCCATCGAGCCGGGAGTGAGCCCGGCGGGCAGCATGGCCGCGGCCATCCGGTTGACGAAGTGCCCGAACAGGGCGGTGCCGAGGTGTTCGGCGGCCTGCGCGGCCGGGAACGGCGCCGCCACCGGCCCCGTCGCGGTGGCCCTGGCCCAGGTCAGCAGCGCCGCGTGGCGCGGATCGGCGGGCGGGCGGCCGTGCCCGGCCGCGTCGGCGAGCTCGTCCTCGCCCAGCAGCCGCAGGATGGCGAGGAACGCCTGCACGTCGTAGTCCAGCTCGTTGGCCTGGGCCACGCCGAGCGCGACCAGGGCCTTGTCCAGGACGGGGACGTCACCGGCGAGCTGCGCCTCACGCATCAGCGACCAGCCGGCCGCCATCAGCTCCGGCGCGGGCGAGGTCATCAGCACGGCCGGGCCGATGCTGCTGAACTCGGCCTCGACCTGCGCGTAGACCTCGGCGACCAGGCCGGAGGCGGCGGCGCGGGGAACGGGGGTGACGTGACGGACCAGGGTCGGCATGGGAGTTCGCCTTTCCACGGCGCTGGAGGTGACGGGACCTCGATCGTGGCGGGCGGGCGGCGGTGGCGTCGTCGTCCGGCCGGAGGCAGTGCGTCGTGCGCCCGCCGTGGTACGGCCGGTCCCGGCTACGACGGCGGGCGTAGGAATGTCGTAAGGACTTCTTAAACGCCCTGCGGCAGGCTGCGAGCACGTCAGGAACGACGCAGACAGCAGCAAGGAGTGGCGAGATGGCGAGCAAGCTGGTCGTGGGGGCTTTCGTGTCGCTGGACGGCGTGATGCAGGCCCCGGGCGGTCCGGGCGAGGACGACTCCAACGGCTTCAGGCACAGCGGATGGCTGCCGCCGTTCGTGGACGAGGGGTTCAACGAGATCATGGGCGAGGTGTTCGAGCGCGCCGACGGGCTGCTGCTGGGCCGCCGGTCGTACGACATCCTCTCCTCCCACTGGCCGGACGTGCCGGACGAGGAGGGCGGCGCGAAGATCAACAGCATGCCGAAGTACGTGACGACCCGCACGCCCATGACGGCCACCTGGCGCAACACGCGGGTCCTGGTCGGCGAGGCGGCCCGGACGGTCGCCGACCTCAAGCGCGAGACCGAGGGCGAGCTGCTGGTGCAGGGCAGCAGCGACCTGATCGGATCGTTGCAGGAGGCGGAGCTGGTGGACGAGTACCGGCTGCTGATCTTCCCGGTGGTGCTGGGCGAGGGCAAGCGGCTGTTCGCGCCGGGCACGACGCCGGCGGGGCTGAGGCTGACCGGTTCGCGCACCACCGGCGCGGGCGTGGTGTACGTGAGCTACTCCTGGGCGGGCAAGCCGTCCTACGGCTCGGTCGCCTGACGGCGCGGGCACGCTGCGCGGCAGCGGGCCCCGGCGCGGAGGGGGCGCCGGGGCCCGCCGGTCCGCCGGCGGTCAGGCGAAGGTCACCGAGCGGACGTAGACGCGTTCGGTGCGGCGCCAGCTCTCACCGGCGGGGAGGTTGAACAGCGGGTCGGTGCAGTGGTCGGACATCCACAGCGAGACCGTCCGGTCGGTGTGGTTGGCGACCGCGGGCGAGGCGTCGGGCAGCCGGATGCACCGGCCGGAAGGCGGGTTGAACAGCCGCAGCATCCGCCCGGCCCCCGTCTCGAAGAAGAACTCGCCGGTGGCGGCGTGGGCGGCGGGCGCGGGCAGCAGCGTCAGGGGCAGGGCGAGGGGCAGGGCCGCGAGGGCGGCGAGCAGGTGGCGCATGAGGTCTCCTTCAGGTACGGGTGAGCTCGATCTGCGTCAGGCAGTCGGCGTCGGGGGTGAGGTCGGAGGTGTGCAGCACCTCGCGGGTGCCGATGAACGCGCTGGCCGCGAAGCGGGCCAGGTCGGCGCAGCCGGCGGGCTCGAACGCGGCGGTCGCGCCGGGACCCACCCGGCGCTGGCCGAGCATCCGCACGGCGGGGTCGGAGCGGGTGGTGTAGGCGACCCGGACCTCGTCGAGCCCGAACCCGGAATGGTTGATCACCTCGATCCGGTAGGGCCGGTCCGCCGCGTGCGCGGGGGTGGGGGCGGCGGGCGGGCAGACGGCGCCGACGACGGCGGTGGCGGCCAGGGCGAGCCCGGCCGTGGCCCGCCTCACCGGGCGTTCCCGGCCAGGGCGCCGGTGCGGTCGCCGATGGTGATGACGTCGTTGCAGCCGATCGGGTCGCCGTCCACGTCGCCGGTGGTGAACAGGCGCTCGCCGCCGACGAGGCCGCTGACCGCGTACTGCCGGACGTCGCCGCAGGGGCCGAGGTCGAAGGAGACGACGGTGAACGGCGGGACGCCCGGCCGGCTCATCAGTTCGGGGGCGGGGTTGCTGAAGCGGCTGACGGCCAGGACCATCTCGTCGAAGCCCTGGCTGGAGTAGTTCTGCACCTCCACGACGTAGTTCTGGTCGGCCCTGGCCGCCGCCGCCAGCGCGGGCGGTGCCACGCCGGGCAGGACGGCTGCCGGCAGGGCGAGGGTGAGGGCCAGGACGCGGCCGCGGGCGCGTGACAGGAAACTCATGATCGTCCCCTCGGGGAGCTCTTGACTGGAACGCTCCAACCGTAGGATCGGGGCCCCGCTCGCGGACATCCCCAGGTTTCGGGGGTTGCCGGGCGCGGCAGCACGACGAATGCCGTCCGCATGGGACAAATGCGCGCGCCAAATCGCTCCGGGACCGGACCTGAATGAATGAGCCCCGCTGTGGACATTCCTCAACGAATGTCGCTACCGTCGCACAGGTCGACGCACCCCCGAGGAGGCCCACCTGCTTTCTTCAGCAGAAAGGCGGGGAGTCCGGCGAACCATCTCCGCTCTCGCTCTCCCCCTTTTCGTGGCCGGCTTCCTTAATTTCGCCGCCCAGCTCGGAATCGTCGCCATTCTGGGGCGCATGGGAGGAGAGGCCGTTTATGTGCGTTCCCTGTATCAGCCTGTCGGTCTCGTCGTTCTCGCCCTGAGCGTGGGCTTCTCGGCCTGCAACCAGGTCGCCGCCGCGATCAGCAAGGGCGCCGGACGCCCCCAGAACGTCATGGCGACCGCCGCCGGCCTGGCCCGGGTATGGCTCGGGCTCGGCGCGGCCCTGTACCTGGTCCTCGCGGTCGCCGCCCCCTCCCTGACCGGGCTCCTCCACGTGGACGCGGAGCTGCGCGACCCGTTCGCCTCCTTCCTGCGCTGGACCGCCGCCGCCGCCCTGCTGACCGCCGGAGGGGAGCTGTGCGCGTCCAGCCTGCGCGGCTACGGGCACGTGCGGCGGGCCACCGTCCTGGTCATCTGCACGGCGGGCGTGCGGATCGGCCTCGTGGCCGGCCTCGGGCTCGGCGCCGGGCTAGGGATCGCGGCGGTGCCCGTCGCCGAGGCGGCAGCCGGCCTGACCGGCCTGGCCATGGGCCTGGCGCTGCTGCGCCGCACCGAGCTGTGGCATCCGCCGGCGGCCCGGATCTGGCGGCGCGAGGTGGTCACCGGCCTGCGCCGCATCGGCGTGCCCATCGCCCTGTCCTTCCTCGTGCTCTCCGCGTACAACCTCGCGGTCATCGGCGTCCTCGGGAGCTACGGGCAGGACGCCGTGGCCGGGTTCACGGTCGTCTCCACCCTGCAGAACGTCGTGCTGCTGCCCGGCATGGTCCTGGGCACGGCCACCGCGATCATCGTCAACCAGCAACGCGGCGCGGGCGAATGGCGGCGCATCCGGGAAACCATGCGCGGCGGCATCGAGGTCACCGTCATGACGTACGTGGTGATCGCGGCACTGGTGTGGTCGCTGCACGACCCGCTGGCGCGGCTGATGGGCGGCGACGCCGGGGTGGCCGCGGCCACGGCCGCATACTTGGGAGCGGTGGCGCTCACGTACGCCGTCCAGGGGCCCGTGCTCGCCTCGCTGACTGTCATGGAGGAGACCGGCGGCGGCTTCCGGGCCATCGCGCTCAACGCCGTCTACTTCGGCCTGATCGTCGCGGTCGGCGCGGCGGCGGCACACGCCGCCGGCAGCGCGGACGGCTTCTACGCCGCGGTGGCGTACTGCAACCTGATCGGCGTGACGGTGCCGCTCGTCGCCGTACGGCACATACGGAGACTGTCGGCCAGGGGCGGCACCGCCCAGGCAGCCACCACGACCGGCTGAGGCACGACCGGGGCGCCTGGTCTGGCCAGTCGTACGCTTCCACCGACGCGTCCTTCCGTCTGGTGCAGCGCGCAGCGCGGAGCCAGGCGACTGTGCGGACTACCTCGGCCTCGGCGTTCGTGCCGGCCGCGCTCACCGTCACCGTCCGCACCGCACCATGTCTGAGCTGCCGCCCGGAAGTTCATGGTCCTGCTCACCTCACATGGCGGAGCCTCACACGAGCGGCGGGGCACGCACGGTAACGGCGTGGACGATGCCCTTACCCCGCCTTTCCGAAACCCGCCCTTCATTGCCGCCTCCCCGGAATTCTCATACATTTCGTCTGCCACGAGGCCGGCACTCCCCCGCCGCAGGAGGCAGACGTGAGGCCACGGTTGTTGATGCGATTTCCCGCCTTCCGCGCATCGGTCACCTCCTGGCCGGTGATCCCCTCCGAGACACGGGCGGCATATCCGGAACTGGTCGACGACTTCGAGGTGCTGGATCGCGAGCTCACCCCGGCCTTCACCGCGTACGACGGCAAGGCCCTGCGCGACCAGAACCGCTACCGCCGCCAGCAGGTCCTCATCCTGCTCGGGTCAACGCTCATCGCCGGTCTGGGCGGGCTGCAGGCGGTGCTGCCCGAGCAGCGCTGGCCCTCGATCCTGGTCGTGGTCGTCGGGGTGGCGCTGGCCGCCAGCAGCAGATACGCGCATGAGAGCGAAACTCTGGACTCCTACCTTTCCCGCCGGGTGAAGGCCGAGCGGCTCCGGGCGCAGTATTTCCGTTACCTGTCCAGAACCGGCTCCTTCGCCGGAGAGGACAGGGAGATCGCGCTCCGCCGCGCCGTGCTCGCCATCGAGTCCAACACGGAGCCAGAATGAAGCGAGATGCGCAGTTCCGTGCGCTTTACCGGGAGCTGCGCATTCAGGAGCAGAGCCGCTTCTACGAGCGGCGGAGCGAGGAATACGAAGGCGCGCACCGCCAGGCCGTCATGGTGCGCAACGTGCTGTTGCTCCTGTCGGCCCTGGTCGGCGCAGCGGGACAGTTCACCTCGGGCACCGGCAGAGCGGCCTGCGGGGTCGCGGCCGCCGTCCTGGCGGCGCTGGCCGGCGCGGTCACGGCGTTCGAGGCGCTGATCGGCTTCGCGCAATTGCACAAGCTGTATGCCGACGCGGCGCACAGCCTGCGGGCCGCGGCCATCGACTGGGACGCCGCGGCCTCCGACGCCGACGTGAGTGAGCAGATCGAGCGCGTCGAGCAGATTCTCCGTACGGAGAACGGTCAATGGGGCCAGCTCATGCTCCAGAAGGAAGGAACGCTCCCGCTGAGCGCCGAGCCCGTCCCTGAAGACGCGCCCTGAACCGGGTGCCGGCGCGGCCGGCATGGAGGTAGAGGCGATGAGAAATCAGCCTGTGGCATTCATGGTCATGCCGTTCGACAGGAAGCCCACCGGGAAGGCAGGTCCGGGCATCCCGTCGGAAGTGGATTTCGACCTGCTGTGGCGCAACGTGCACCAACCCCTGCTGGAGGAGCTGGGATTCAAGGCCGTCAGGGCCGACGGAGACCTCGGCGCACTGGTGATCGTGGAGATGATCCAGCGGCTGGCGCTGGCCGACGCCGTGATCGCCGACGTGTCGCTGGACAACTCCAATGTGTACTACGAGGTGGGCGTCCGCCACGCCGCCAAGCGCGACGGCTGCGTGCTCATCGCCGCGTCGTGGGCCGATCCGCTCTTCGACCTGCGCCAGATGCGGCGGCTCGCGTACCCGCTGACGGACGGCAGGTGCGGCGCCGCGGCAGCCGAGGCGGCCAAGGCCAGCCTGCGCGGCCAACTGGGCCCGCTGTTGCGGGGATCGTCGCCGGTGTACGAGGCCATCCCCGGCTACCCCGACCTCGACACCGCCCAGCTGCAGCCGTTCAGCGCGATCGTACGCCCGCTGTACGACTTCGAGATCGAGGCCGCCGCCATCCAGCTGACCAGGAACGACCAGGAGCGCGCGAAACGCACCCGCGCGCTGGTCGAGGAGTACGGCGCCCAGCCGGTCGTTCGGCAGTCGGTCATGCTCGAACTGCTCAAGCTCATCCAGGACAACCTCGACTGGACAGACGTCCTGGACTACATCCACAGCCTGCCGCCCGAGTTCCAGCAGTACCCGCCGGTCATGGAGCGCGAGCAGCTCGCCCTTGCCAAGACGGGCAAGGTCGCGGACTCCGCAGCGGCGCTGCGCCAGCTCATCGACCGGCACGGCCCCACCTCCGAACGCCTGGGCCTGCTCGGCGGCAGGTACAAGCAGCTCATGTTCGAAGCGCGCAAGGCGGCGGTCCGGCGCGAGTATCTGTCCCAGGCGATCGACGCCTACGAACAGGGCATGACGATGGACCTCAACGACTACTACCCCTCCTCCAACCTGCCCAGGCTCTACCGGCTGCGCGGTGGCAGGAACGACATGCGGCAGGCCGACGAGATCTGCAAGATCGCCAGAGTGGCCTGGCAGGCCAGCGAGCGGCGCAACACCGGCGACCCGTGGGTGCTGCCCGCCAAGCTCGGCGACGCCTTCGACCGCGGTGACGTGAAACTGGCACGGCAGTTGGTGAAGGACATCGAAGCCAGGGGCATAAGTCAGCATGCGCTGGACACGACGATTCAGGACCTCAAGATCAGCTTGGCGGTGACCAGAGGGTGGCGGACCAGATCGCGGCTGCGCAGGGTGCTCGGCAGGCTGAGCACCCCGAAAAGGGAGTGACAGACGCGCTCATCGTGAGCGGCCACCTGGTCGACGTCCCCGGCAGGACCCCGCCACGCTTCCCCCAGAAGCTGGTCGGCGCGGTGACCGCCGCCATGAGCGCGGTCTTCGACGCATGGGGCGTCGGCCCGGGCACGACCGTGATCTGCGGCGGCGCGCGCGGCGCGGACATCATCGGCGCCGAGCAGGGCCTGCTCCGCGGCGCCGCGGTACGCCTGTGCCTGGCGCTGCCTCCCCAGCAGTTCGCGCGCCGCTCGGTGGACCTGCCGGGCACCGACTGGCACGAGCGGTTCGAGCGGCTGTGCCGGCGCGCCGACGTGGCCGTGCTACCGGAGGAGGCGGGCTCCGGGGACGAGGTGTTCGCGCGTACCAACGAGTGGATGGTACGGCTGGCGCACCATCTCGCCCTCGAGCCGCGCGCGGTCGTCGTCTGGGACGGCAAAGCGGGTGACGGCGCCGGCGGTACGTCGGACCTGGTCCGGCTGCTCGGTTACGACGCCGGCGACGAGCGCCTGCACATCATCGACCCCTGTTCCTAGGGGAATCCCTGAGTCACACCCTGGTACGCGGTCGTGTCGCCGATGCCTATGCTCGCGGTTCCCGGAGAACTCTGACAGCTCGGCTGGCAGGACCGTGACTGTTCCGTCCGGAACATGACCGGCGAACCGTTGGACGTGCGACGCGGCAGGTTGCGATGCGCCACCCGAATGACGAGATCAGGAACTACCTGAAGGTCTTCATCTGCTTCACGGGCGACGGCGCGGAGTTCGCCGTGGACCTGCATAAGCGCCTTGACGGCCTGCCGTTCGTCATCCCATGGATCTACACCGATCGCCCGCTCGGACTCTTCTTCCCGGATGGGATGCGAGAGGGCATAGACGAGGCGAACGTGCTCATCGCCGTCGTGACCAGGCAGCTGCGGGGCAGCCAGAAGTGCACACAAGAGATCATCTATGCCCAGAGGCACGGCAAGTCGGTGATCCCGCTGCTCGTCCATCCTGACGCCCCGGACGACGTCTTTTACCAGGGCTACTCTCCCCTTGACTGCACGGGCGGGCTGGCACGGCAATGGGACCAGCTCCGGCGCGAGCTTGAAGACCTCGCCACGTCCAAGGGCACGCTCGCCAGGCTGAAGCAGGAGCGGGACACGGTGAAGTGGGAGCTGGAACGGGCCGGCGACGAGCGTCGTCCGGCCCTGGCCGACGAGCTCAGCCTGCTCGACGCGCGCATCAGCGAGCTCGAAGCACGCATGGCCCGCCCACGGGACGCCATGCGGATGCAGGAGGAGCAGACCAGGCTCAGCCAGGAACGGGAGAAGCAGCGGACCAGCCGGGCCGTCGAGTCGTCGGGCATCATCCTGGTGAACGACCCACCGCCCATGGCGAGGAACCTGTTCCTCGACCGCGAGGACCCGATCGACGTCCTGAAGAGGTGCCTGCACGAGCCGAGGATCCGCCTCCTGGCCCTCTTCGGGCGGCCCGGCATCGGGAAGACGGCGATGATCTCCCAGTGGCGCGAGGGGCTCCTGGAGGAGAAGCCCGCGCCGATCGGCGCCTTCGTCTATCTGACGCCGTACAGCACCCACCCCTTGCGTCCGGCGGTACTCCTGGAGGACCTCAGGAAGACCGTGCGCGACCCGGCCGTCCGCGACCGGCTCGGGCAGCGGCTGAACGACAGGTCCCTTGCCCTCGCCGACAAACTCGACGAGGTCCTTCGTGTGCTCACCGAGCCCACTGTCGTCGTCATCGACGACGCCGAGGCTCTTCTCGACTCCTACGGCCGTATCAGTGACCCGGCGCTCGGCGACATCGTGGCACGGCTCATGCGCAGGAGCGACCATCCTGTGAAGATCGTCCTCATCACCGACAAACCGCCGAACCTGCTGATCAACGGCAACCCGGCCACCGTCGCCCCGCTCAATCTGGAGGAGGGTCTTCCCGCGCCTGTGGCCGACTTCTTCCTGCGCGCCCTCGATGAGGACGACGCCTGCGGCCTGCGGAACGCTCACCAGGAGGACCTGGCGTGGGCTTGCAAGCTGACCGACGGCAGCCCTCGAGCGCTCCAGGCGCTGTCCGTGGTCCTGCGGCAGAACCGCGACACGTCGTTGCCCGAGTTGCTGCGGACGTTGGACGGCCTGGAATCGGGGCAGGCCGTGCTGAACTACCTCATCGGACGGGTCTTCGACCGGGTGGACCGGGAAGAGTGGCGGGTGCTCCAGGTCCTGGCCGTGTACCGGCGGCCCGTGCCCCACGGCGCGGTGGACTCCGTACTGCGCCAGTACCTGCCCGGCTGCCAGAGCGAGCCGACTCTGCGCCATCTGACGAACAAACGGCTCATCAGGCGATTCGGAGACCGTTACTACCTGCCACCGTTGCCGGACGGTGAATTCGTCTTCAGCCAGGTCCGATCCGGCAGCCCCGACGACGACCCCGGCTCTCCCGAGTTCACCAAGCTCTCCCTGTGCCGGCTGGCTGCGACTTTCTACAGGGACGCGCGGAAAAGGGATCCGCGGTCAGTCGACGATCTTGACGCGTACTTCGCGGAGATCGACCTGCTCATGCGGGCTCACGATCACGTGGCCGCGTACAAGCTCATCGACAAGGTCGACGAGGACCATCTCAGCGGGTGGGGTCACAGCGACGCACTCGACTCCTGGCGGAGAGAGCTGATCGGCAAGCTGGACTTCTGGGGCAGGGAGGTCAACAACCTGGTCACCCTGGCCGATGCCCGAGGTCAGCAAGGTGATCTCCAGCAGCAACTCGCCTTTCTCGAGGACGCGGTGAAGGTGGCCGAGCCCACGGGCCACCTGGAGACACTGGTGGGGCTCGACATAGACGTCGGCAGCGCGCGCCTGCGCTGCGGGCTGTACGACCAGGCGCACGAGAGCTACGTCCGAGCCGAGCAGGGTGCGCGGGAGCTGAGGGACGCGGATCTGGAGGCGCAGGCCCGCCATGGTCTCGCCCTGTGCCTCGCCAGGATGGGACGGCTGGAGGAGGCGCTGCGGCTGCTCAACGACGTCGGCGCGGGAGCGGCCCGCGGTCTGCTGGACGCGGAGCGGCTACTGAGCCTGGCGTGGGTGCTCGGCCAGCTCGACCGCACGGACGAGGCCAAGGAAGCACTACGGCGAGGGCATGACCTCCGGAAACGCGACGACTGGTTGCTGGAGGGCCATCTCTTCGCCGAGGAGGCCGAGATCCTCATAGCGGAAGGGCAGTGGCAGCAGGCCCTCGCACCTGCCAGAGAGGCAACCAAGATCGCAGCGAGGACGCGCGATTCTCGCTTGTCGTGCGAGGCGAACAGAACGCTCGCCGTCGCATTGCTGTGCGGAAAGCAGATCGATGAAGCATGGCACGCGGCAAACACCGCCGTCCACAACGGGGACGACCTGTGGTCCATGAGCGCGTTCGCGGTGAAGGGAATCGCCGCCTTCCGCCACGGGCGCGACGCTGCGGCGCGGGAGGCCTTTCTTGAGGCCTATTTGCGGGCCCGGACCCTGCATGAGCGGGCCGCCGACAATTACCAGGTCCTCGACACCAAAGGGCTCGTGCTCTACGGGCTCAACCTGTGCGGCGGGCCCGAGCAGTTCGACCGCGCCGTCGCCGCATACCGGAAGGCCAGGCACCTGGCCCCCGCTCGGGGTGCCGCCCGGCGGGCCCGCCTGCTCCTGGAGCAGCTCTGTATGGACGGTCACCCCGAAGGATGGCAGGAGATCTGCCGCGCCGCATCAGGAAGGTGATCCGGATCAGCGGACATTCCACCAGACGATGACGGCCAGCACCAAGATCACAACAAATGCGATCGCGGCGACCGCGACGCTTTTCCCGCAACCCTCATCACGCGATGACTCTTCCTGCTCCTGCGGCCCGGGTACGTGCGGTTGACCAGGCAGCCGCCCCCGCTGCTGGCCCTTCGGCACTTCATCCGGCGCCGGTTTCCGGACCCATGGCTCCTGGGCATGACCATCCACCATTTCGCGTTCCCCCCTTCACCCGGTCTCCGAGCGAAACTCCCCGTTGGAACGGTAAAACTCGCTGCACAGCAGGTCCATGACGTCAATTTCGGCAGGGCCCTGACAGGACGCGGCATATTCCCCGCGAACGCGGCCCCAGTATGCGGGGTATCGAAGGTCTGGTCTGGCAGACTCGACGACCCTGATATCGGTCCCGTGCACAGGCCAGGAGGCGTTCGCGGTCATGTCGGTCCGGATAGCCGTCTCGGATCCGCTGCCCGTCTTCCGGCGCGGCATCATGGCGATTCTGGACGGCTACGTCGTGGAGGAGCCGGACGACCTGATGGCATGGGCCGAAGGCGGGCAGCCCTCGGCGATCCTGCTGACGCTCAGCACGGCCGGCGACTGGACCCTGCTGTCCCGGTTGCATGACGGTGCTCCCGATGCCGTCGTGATCGCGCTGCTGGACGAGCCGACCGAGGAGACGTACCTGAGCGCGATCAGGAACGGCGCGAGCGGCGCCCTGCCCCGCGACGCACCGTCAGAGGCCGTGCGGGACGTGCTGCGAGCGGCCACGCGCGGCGCGAGTCTGCTGCCCGTGGAGGTGGTGCGCGCCATGGCCGCGCGTGCCGGGTCCCGGTCCCGAGCCCCGGGCATCCCCGCCGCGCACGAGATCGAGTGGCTGCGCCAGCTCGCCCAGGGCGTCACCGTGGGCCGGCTGGCCGACCAGGTGGGTTATTCGGAGCGCGCGATGTTCAGGCAGCTCAGTGAGCTGTACACGAAGTTGCACGTCAAGAACCGCACGGAGGCTCTCATGTACGGCCGTGAGCGCGGCTGGCTCTGACCCCCCGGCAACTGAGCCAGGTGTGGCCGGCAACGGTCAGGGATCCGTGGGCGACGGGGGGAGCCGTTCCCGGCTCAGCGGCAGAAGGGGGTCATGCCGAGCACGGACCTGACGCCGCCCAGCAGGTGCTGGACGAAGTACTGGTCGCCCTCCATGGGCTCGTCGGTCCACGCCTTGACGTCGTGGCCGAGGGTGGTCAGCCAGGCCTTGCCGCCGTCGTAGTACTGGCACCAGCTCACCGGGTGGTGCTCGCCGTGGCCGGGGTGTCCGAGGTTGCCGCGCACGCCCTGGGGCAGGGTTCTCTCGTCCACCTCGGCGAGGACGCGGACGCGGGTCGGGGCGGGGACGAGGTTGTACCACTCGTCGGAGAAGGCCCAGGTGCGGGGCAGGCCCTGGGTGGAGGCGTCGCGGCGGTCGGCGGTGACGACGGTGCCGGGCTGGTTGGCGCCGTGGTCGTAGAAGTTGGCGTTGCCGAGCAGGCCCTCGTACCAGGGCCAGTTGTACTCGGTGCCGAAGGCGTTGTGCACGCCGATGAAGCCGCCGCCGGCGCGGACGTACTGGCGCAGCGCGGTCTGGGCGGCGTCGTCGAGCGCGTCGCGGGTGGTGCTGAGGAACATCACCGCGTTGTACGGCAGGAGCCGCCCGGCCGAGGAGAGCTGGGTGACGTCCTCGGTGTAGTCGACGGCGAAGCCGTTCTCCTGCCCGAGCTTGAGCATCGCCTTGACGGCGACGTTGTCGGCGTTGAGCGGCGGGTTGAGGCCGGGGCCGAGCGGGGTGCCGAGGTGGGCGTGGCGGGGGCCGGCGGTGCGGCTGTAGACGAGCAGCCGGTAGCCCTTGGCGGGGTCGAAGTTGCCCCAGTCGTGGTAGCAGCGGGGGTCGGTGCCGCGGCAGACGCCGTAGTCGGGGTCGCCGAGGTTCTGCGCCGGTTCCGGGGAGGCGGCGGAGCTGGGCGCGGTGGCGGTGAGCAGGAGCGCCGCGGCTCCGGCGGCGGCGGCTACGGAGAGTTTGCTGCGCATGGGCACCTCACAGGGGAACCACTAGGTGGATCGATCGGTCCACTCGGAGGCTTGAGCGTAACTGCGGATCTTCACCACCACAAGCTCTTGCCTTCACCCGCGGACGGGATTTATGGTGCGTCCGTCGTACGGTTCTAGTGGTCCATCACATGGACCATCGAAGGTGTGGTGCCAGTGGAACGACGAAACTTCCTCCTCGGGGCCGCGGCCACGCTGACCGCGTCCGCCGCCGTGACAGAGCCCGCCCAGGCCGTCGCGGAGCCGCTGGAGCGGCAGCCCGCCTCCCTGGGCGTGACGGGCAAGGACTTCCCCAAGGTCTGCGGCAACCTGGGCAACCACAACTACTCCCCGCTCAAGCAGATCACCGCGCGCACGGTGCGCCGGCTCGGCGGGGCCTGGCACGTCAACCTGGAGGGCGGCAGCACGTCGGCCGCCCAGCAGAGCACCTGCGTCGTGGCGAACGGCGTCCTGTACGTCCAGACCACGCAGCAGAACGTCTTCGCCGTGGACGGCAGGACCGGCGCGATCAAGTGGAAGACGAACCTGGGCAGCAAGCAGACGAACATGCGCGGCGTCGCGCTGGGCGAGGGCCTGGTCTTCTCCACCTCGGGCGCCAACATCGTGTACGCGCTGAAGCAGGACACCGGCGAGATCGCCTGGCAGCGGCAGCTCATCACCGAGGACGAGGGCGGCGGCGACACCGGCGGCTGCGACCCGCAGAACGGCCAGTGCGGCGGCCTGACCGGCACCCTCGCCGGCGCCGTCGTCCATTGGGACGGGCTCGTCTACGTCGGCATGCAGGGCAGCACCGGCGGGGCGCGCGGCCGGGCGTACGCGCTGAAGGCGGCCACCGGCGAGGTCGCCTGGACGTTCTGGTCGTGCCCCGGCGAGGGCCAGTTCGGCAACGACACCTGGGAGGGCGAGTCCTGGCGGACCGGCGGCGCGGTGCCGTGGATCCACCCGGCCGTGGACCCGGACCTGGGGCTGGTGTACTGGACGTTCGGCGGCTCCTACCCGCGCCTGGACGGCGCCACCAGGGGCGGCGACAACCTGTTCGCCAACTCGATCGTGGCCATCGACGCCAAGACCGGCGCCCGCAAGTGGCACTTCCAGTCGGTGCACCACGACATCTGGGACCTCGACAACGTCATGGCTCCGGTGCTGGTGGACATCAAGGTCAAGGGCCGGCTGCGCAAGGCCGTCGTGTACGGCAGCAAGGTCGGCATGTTCTACGTCCTCGACCGGGCCACCGGCGAGCCGCTGCACGGCATGGAGGAGCGTCCCGTCCCGCAGGACGCCCGGCAGAAGACGGCGGCCACGCAGCCGTTCCCCGGCGGGAAGCCGTTCATCACGCAGGCTCCGGAGTTCGGCAAGGCCACCCGGCCGGTGCCGTTCTACGCCTGGGGCGGGCTCTACACGCCGCACTGGGACCGGGCGACGATCATCTTCCCCGGCGCGGGCGGCGGCGCCGACTGGGCGCATCTGTCGTACAACCCGCACACGGGCTGGATCTACGTCGGCTACGGGCTGATCAACTCCGGCTTCTCCAACAGCCGCGACGGCCGGGTCAACACCTCCCGCCCGCTCGGCGAGTACTTCGCGGGCGGCATCGCGGCGGTCGATCCGCGCACCAACACGCCCGTGTGGACGCTGGACCGGGAGTGGTCGCTCGCGCACGGCAACGGCATCCTGACGACGGCGGGCCGGGTGATGTTCCAGGGCGGCCCGGACGGGGTGCTGCACGCCATGGACGACACCGACGGCACGGTGCTGTGGAGCTTCCAGTGCGGCGCCGGGGTGCACACCAGCCCGATCAGCTACGAGATCGACGGCGAGCAGTACATCGCGGTGCTGGCCGGCGGCAACGGCCTGCCGTACCCGGACATCCCCAGGGGCGACCACCTGTGGGCCTTCAAGCTCGGCGGCAAGGTGCCGCCCGCCCCCGCGCCGACGCCGCCGAAGAAGCGCAACGACATCAGGGCGGCGGCCGTCACCGGCACCACGGTGACCCTCGGCCGGGTCTGGGACGCGGCCGGCGGGCGGCCCGGCGCGACCGAGAACACCGTCGCCCAGAACGCCATGTCACCCCAGCACCTGCGGGTGCCCAAGGGCACCACGGTCACCTTCGTCAACCCGGCCGGCAACGCCTTCGCCCACGCAGCCGTCTCGTTCTTCGAGTACGAGTTCGACACCGGCGTCCTGATGCCTGGCCAGTCCTTCACCCACACCTTCGACACGCCCGGCGAGTACTTCTACAACGACGCGATCTTCCCGCAGAACACCGGCAAGATCGTCGTCTACTGAGCCACGCGACAAAGAGGGAGCCCCGCGGCCGGCGGGGCTCCCTCTTTCGGCGTTCAGAGCCAGGTCGGCAGGATGGACGGCGGGATCGGCCCCTTGTTGCGCCGCCCCTGCCCGCTCTCCTCCCAGGCGTGGGCGAGGATCCCGACGGACCTGCCGAGCACGAACAGCCCGCGCGCGAGCGGCGCGGGGAAGCCCAGCTCGGCGTAGATCACGGCGGTCGCCCCGTCGATGTTCATGGGCACCGGCGCGATCAGCCGTTCGACCTCCAGCGCGGCCCGCAGGTGCGCGCCCGCCACCACCCCCGCGGCGACCGCCTCCGCGACCAGGCCGAGCAGCGGGTCGCGGCGCGGGTCGCGGCGGTGGAAGCGGTGGCCGAAGCCGGGCAGGTACTTGTCCGCGGCGCGGCGGCGGGCGACGACGGCGGCCGCGTCGCCGTCGGCGACGACCTCCTCCAGCAGCCCGACGCACTGCTCGCCCGCGCCGCCGTGCACGTCGCCGAGCAGGTTGACGCCGGTCGCGACGGCGTTGTTGAGCCCCACGCCGCAGGTGGCGGCCATCCTGGCGACGGCGATGGAGGGCGCGTGCGGCCCGTGGTCGACCGAGGCCACCAGCGCCGCCTCCAGCAGCGCCGCCTGGTGCGCGCCGGGCCGTTCGCCGCGCAGCATGAGCCAGATCATCTCGGCGAAGCCGATCCGCC
Organism: Actinomadura luzonensis; assembly: GCF_022664455.2. Taxonomy (NCBI): domain Bacteria; kingdom Bacillati; phylum Actinomycetota; class Actinomycetes; order Streptosporangiales; family Thermomonosporaceae; genus Actinomadura; species Actinomadura luzonensis. Next base: position 285,198 of record NZ_JAKRKC020000002.1, on the reverse strand, counting down.
CGATGAGGTCCTGGACCGGGTGTCCGCGCAGCTCGATGAGGCCGGGCTCGATCCGCGACACGGCGGTGGCCCACCAGTCGGCCGCCGCGGACGCCGGGCCGTCGCCCGCCGCGGGGGCCGCCCGCCCGGTCATGACACGGCCTCGAACTCGTCGTTGTGCTGCCCGAGCAGCGGGGCGGGCCCGCGGGGGCGCAGCGCGACACCGTCGATGAGCACGCCGTTGCCGGTGACGGTGACCGGCCGCTCGCCGGCTCCGGCGAACGGCACCTCGGTCAGGAAGCCGCGGTGGCGTACCTGGTCGAGGGCGAGCGCCTGGGGGACGGTGAGGATGCGGGCGGCCGGCACGCCCTCGCGGGACAGCAGCTCCTCCCACTCCAGGGCGGTCTTGGCGCGGAGCGCCTGGTTGAGCTCCTGGTTGAGGGTCTGCCGGTGGGTCTTGCGGGCCTCCCGTTCGGCGAAGCGGGGGTCGGCGGGCAGGTCGGGCCGGCCGATGAGCCGGCACAGCGTCTCGAACTGGGCCTGCTGGTTGGCGGCGATGTTGAGCGGCCCGTCGGCGGTCTCGAACGTGCCGGACGGGGCGGCGGTGGCGTTCTGGTCGCCCATCGGCTCCGGTTCGACGCCGCTGACCAGGTAGTTGGAGACGGTCCAGCCCATCGCGGAGATCGACGCCTCCAGCATGGACAGGTCGAGGAAGCAGCCGCGCCCGCTGGTGCGGCGCCCCGCCAGCGCGGCGCAGATGCCGAGGGCCGCCATCAGCCCGCCGACGGTGTCGCAGATGGGGAAGCCGACCCGCAGCGGGGCCGTGTCGGGGGTGCCGGTGACGCTCATCATGCCGGACAGCCCCTGGATGATCTGGTCGTAGGCGGGGGCCGCGCTCATGGGGCCGCTCTGCCCGAAGCCGGAGATGGCGCAGTACACCAGGGCGGGGTTGAGCTCGCGCAGGCGCTCCCAGCCGTAGCCGAGCCTGGTCATCACGCCGGCCCTGAAGTTCTCCAGCAGGACGTCGGCCTCGGCGACCAGCGTCTCGAAGGCGGTGCGCCCGGCCGGGCTCTTCAGGTCGAGCTCGACCGACTTCTTGCCGGCGTTCTGGGCCAGGAAGGAGGCGCCCATGCGCTCACGGTTGAGCCCGGGGTCGGGCCCGAGCCGCCGGGCGAGGTCACCGGCGCCGGGCAGCTCCACCTTGACCACCTCGGCGCCGAACAGCATCAACTGGTAACTGCAGTAGGGCCCGGCCAGGACGTTGGTCAGGTCCACGACCTTGACGCCGTCCAGTGGCAACTGCTGACGGTGCATTCACGCTCCATGGAGTCAGGTCAGAGGGTGGTCGAAGCCGCGCTCCGACATTCGCTTGGCCGCCTCGCGCAGGTCCGCGGTGAACTCCTCGACCCGGTCGTCGGTGAAGCGGACCGTGGGGCCGCTCAGCGTCAGCGCCGCCACCGTCCGGCCCGAGCCGCCCACGACCGGGACGGCGACGGCCGACAGGCCGGGCTCGCGCTCGCCGTGGCTGACCGCGTACCCGTCGTGGGCGGCCCGGCCGATCCACTCGCGCAACGTCGCCAGGTGGGCCTCCCCGTGCGGGGAGGAGCGGGCCACCCGGGCGAGCAGCCGCTCCGGCGCGTCCCTGAGCAGGACCTTCGAGGAGGCTCCGGCCCACAGCGGCAGCTCGTCGCCCACCCGCACCACGTGGCGCAGCGGCTGCGGGCTCTCCTGCTGGGCGATGCAGACGCGGTGGGTGTCGCGCAGCACGTACAGGTTGACGGTCTCCCGGTGCCGGGCGCCCAGCTCGCGCATGAGCTGCACGGTCTCCGGCGGCAGTTCCCACGCCGAGCGGGCCAGGTGCGCCCAGCGCCACAGGGCGGGGCCGGCCGCGTAGCCCTTCGGGGTGGCCCACAGCAGGCCCATGTGCTCCAGGGTCTGGAGCAGGCGCAGCGCCGTGGTCTTGGCCAGCCCCGTCTCGTCGACGACCTCGCGGATGGTCAGCGTGCGGCGGTCCTCGGTGAGCAGCGAGAGGATGTCGAACGCGCGCTGCACGCTGCGCACACCCCCGCCCTCCCCCGAATCCGCAGGAACGTTCGAAGACACGAATCCTCACTAGTGGCTTGAAGGTGAACCCGCTGCTCACCCTCTCACGTCGTCCGTACGCTAACACTCAGTCCGCTTGGCGGTCCATACGCTCCATCAAGCGGAATACGCGGCCCCCTTGCCAGAACCTTCGCGGCACTCATACCGTGAGGCAATCCACAGTGCGGATTGCGAGAACCACTGCGCGGATCACATGGGAGACCTCAGCCATGAACACCATCAACGACGCCGGGTGCTTGGTCGCCGGAGAATGGTTGACCGGCGGCGAGCGGGCCGAACGCGTCGGCCCGTACCTGCGGGACGTCGTCAGCCGGGCCCGGTCCGCCCAGCCCGCCGATCTCGCCGCGGCCCTGGCCTACGCCCGGCAGGCGGCCAGGCGGGTGGCGCGGCTGGCACCCGCCACCCGGGCCGGGATCCTGGAACGCGCCGCCGCGTCGGTCACCGCGCAGAGCGAGCGGCTGGCCCGCCTGCTCGCCCTTGAGCTGGGCAAACCCCTCAAGGACGGGCGCGGCGAGATCGCTCGCGTCGTCGACACGCTGTCCGTCGCCGCCGCCGAGGCGCGGATGATCGGCGGCGAGGTGCTGCCCGTGGCGGGCTGGGGCCGCGGGGTCGGCAACACCGCGATCACGCAGCGCGCCCCGGCCGGCCCGGTGCTCGCGATCACGCCGTTCAACGCGCCGGCGAACCTGCTCGCGCACAAGCTGGCCGCCTCCTTCGCGGCCGGCAACACCACGATCGTCAAGCCGCCGCCGCAGGCGCCCGCCGCCTCCACCGCCCTGGTGGAGGTGCTGCTGGAGGCCGGGATGCCGGTGGAGGCGGTGCAGGTGCTGCACGGAGGCGCGGACGTCGGCGCGGCGCTGTGCGCCGCGCCGGAGATCGCCGTGGTCAGCTTCACCGGCGGCGTCGCGGCCGGGCACGCGGTCGCGCACGCCGCCGGCCCGAAACGGGTCATGCTCGAACTCGGCGGGAACGCCGCGACCATCGTCTGCGAGGACGCCGACGTCGCGGAGGCGGCGCTCGTGTGCGCCCGCACCGGCTACAGCAACTCCGGGCAGAGCTGCATCTCCGTGCAGCGGGTCTACGTGCACCGCAGCCGCTTCGAGGAGTTCGCCGACGAGCTGACCGCGCAGGTCAAGGGCCTGACCGTCGGCGACCCGCTGGACCCGGCGACCGACGTCGGATCGATGGTGGACGACGACGCGGCCGAGCGGGTGGTCCGCTGGACCGCCGAGGCGGCCGGCCAGGGCGCGCGGGTCACGACCGGCGGCACCCGCGAGGGCGCGGTGATGGCGCCGACCGTCGTCGTCGCCCCGCCGGCCGAGGCCAGGGTGGTGCGCGAGGAGGTGTTCGGCGCGCTGGTGGCGGTGCTCCCCTACGACGACTTCGACGCGGTCGTCGAGGAGTGCAACCGCAGCTCGTACGGGCTGCAGGCCGGGCTGTTCACCCACGACGTGCGCCGGATCGTCACCGCCTGGCGCGAGCTGGAGGTCGGCGGCCTGGTCGTGAACGGCTCGTCCAACTTCCGGCTCGACCACGTCCCGTTCGGCGGGGTGAAGGACTCCGGCATCGGCCGGGAGTCGCCGCGCTGGATGATCGAGGATTTCACCGTGACCAAGACCCTCCTGCTCAGGGGCCTGACCATCTGGGGAGACCAGTGACCAGCACCGCCGCCCACGCCCTTGTCGCCCACCTGGAGGAGCTGGGCGTCGAGTACGTCTTCGGCACCTGCGGGCACACCAACATCGCCGTGCTCGCCGCGCTCGCCGACAGCCCGATCCGCTTCGTCATCGCCCGCCACGAGCAGGCCGCCGCGCACGCCGCCGACGGCTACGCCCGCGCCTCCGGCAAGCCCGGCGTGCTGCTCGTGCACGTCGGCCCCGGCCTGACGAACGCCGCCACCGGTGTCATGACGGCCGCGCTGGACTCGGTGCCGCTGGTGGTGATCTCCGGCGACATCCCGTCCTACTACCACGGCCGCCACCCCCACCAGGAGATCAACCTGCACGCCGACGCCGACCAGGCGAGCGTCTTCCGGCCGTTCGTCAAGCGGGCCTGGAACGTGCACCGCGCCCAGGACCTCGGCCGCTCGGTCGAGCGCGCGTTCTGGACCGCCACCTCGGGCCGGCCCGGCGCGGTGCTGGTCAACGTGCCGATGGACGTCTTCTCCCGGCCGGCCGCGCCGCACCCGCCGAGCAGCCACGCCGCGCCGCCCGGCCTGCCGGAGGACACCGCGCGGCTGATCGCCGCCCGGCTGGCCGCCGCCGAGCGGCCGCTGATCTACGTGGGCGGCGGCCTGCGCGAGGGCGCCGCGGCCCTGACCCGCCTGGCCGAGCACCTGGACATCCCCGTCGCGCACTCGCTCATGGCCAAGGGCACGCTGCCCGACGCCCACCCGCTCGTCCTCGGGATGCCGGGCTTCTGGGGGCTGGAGCTCACCAACGCCTACGCCCGCGAGGCGGACGTGGTGCTGGCCCTCGCCACCCGCTTCGCCGAGACCGACGCCAGCTCGTGGGATCCCCGTTTCACCTGGGACTTCTCCGGCAGCACACTGATCCAGGTCGACATCGACCCGGCCGAGATCGGCCGCAACTACCCGGCGGAGATCGGCGCCGTCGCCGACGTCCGGCTCGCGGTCGAGGCGATCGCCGGCGCGGTCGCGTCCCACCCGGCCCGCACCCGTCACGAGCTGCGCAAGCAGATCCTCGAAGCGCGGTCGGAGCTGTACGCGGCCAGCCGGGAGCGCGGCAGGAGCGAGGACTTCCCGCTCCGCCCCGAGCGCATCCTGAGGGATCTGCGGGACACGCTGCCGCCGGACGCGATCCTGGTCACCGACGTCGGCTGGAACAAGAACGGCGTGGCCCAGTGCTACGAGCTGCCCGCCGAGGGCCGCTTCATCACCCCGGGCGGCGCCTCCACCATGGGCTTCGGGCCGGCCGCCGCCGTCGGCGTGCAGCTCGCCCGGCCGGACAGGACGGTCATCGCGCTCATCGGCGACGGCGGGATGAGCGCCCAGCTGCCCGCCGTGCCGCTCGCGGTCGAGCAGGGCGCGCCCGTGGTGTTCGTGGTGATGAACAACCGCTCGCACGGCACGATCTCCGACCTGCAGGCGGCGCACTTCGGCCGCAGCCACGGCTGCGACTTCACCGATCCGCAGGGGCGGCCGTACAGCCCCGACTTCGCCGCGCTCGCGCGGGCGTGCGGCGCCGACGGCCACACCGTCACCACTCCCGCCGGCCTCGGCGCCGCCCTGCGCGCGGCCGTCGCGAACCGGCGCCCCGCGGTGATCGACGTCCCGATGGTCAACGAGCCGGTGCCGACCCCGGGGCACTGGAACATCAAGGACATCTACCAGGGCCGCTTCGGCGACTGAAACCGTTGCACGTTCGAGATTCCCTCGGCGTTTCCCGTCGCTTATAACGAACGTACTAGTCCGTGAATTAGATCTCACCCACCCCCCTTGCCAGAGGTGAACCGTGCACTTCACGAGATTCTCCATCGCGGCCGCGGCCCTGGTGGCGCTCGCCGCCTGCGCCCCTCCGGGACAACAGGCCGAGCAGGGCGCCACCGCCACCGGCCCCATCAAGATCGCCAACGCCAACGCGCAGAGCGGCCAGCTCAGCTCGCTCGGCCAGTGGGAGCACAAAGGCGTCAAGCTCGCCATCGACGAGGCCAACAAGGCCGGCGGGATCAACGGCCGGCAGATCCAGCTCGACCTGTTCGACAGCCAGGGCGACCCCACCGTCGGCACCAACGTGGCCAGGAAGATCGCCGCCGAGGGCTACGTCGCGATGCTCGGCACCGCCGAGAGCGCCGTCACGCTCGCCATGGCGCCCATCCTGAAGGACGCCAGGATCCCGAACATCACCTCCGGCCAGTCGCCCAAGCTCGCCGAGCTGAAGAGCCCCTTCCTCTTCCTCAACGCCCCCACCAGCGTCACCTTCGACGAGACGCTCGCCAAGTACCTCGTGGACGACAAGGGCCACAAGAAGATCGCGCTGATCAGCAACAACGGCGCCTACGGCGCCGGCGAGCACGACGCCTTCCTGAGCTCACTCCGGACCAGGAACGTCACCCCCCTGGCCGACGAGGTCGTCACCCCCGACCAGAAGGACTTCAACGCCAACCTCGCCAAGATCCGCGAGCAGGACCCGGAGGTGCTGTTCATCGGCGCCGAGGAGGTGCAGTCCGGGCTGATCGCCAAGCAGGCCCGCGAGCTCGGCATCAAGGCGGTCTTCGCCGGCGGCGCGCCGGTGGGCACCGACGTCTACGCCACCACCGCCGGGCTGAAGAACGCCGAGGGCACCGTCGTCAGCTCCCCGTACCTCAGCAACGACGCCACCCCCGAGATCAAGGCGTTCGCCGAGAAGTACAAGGCCGCCTACCACGAGGAGGCCCGCATGCACGTCGCCAAGGCCTACGACGGCGCGTCCATCCTCATCGAGGCGCTCAAGCAGACCAACGGCGCGGGCGGGCAGAAGCTGGCCGACGCCATCCGCGGCGTCAAGCGCGCGGGCCTGCTGGGCGACTACGCCTACGACGCCAACGGCGTCGGCATTCACGAGACCAAGATCGGCCTGGTCAAGGACGGCAAGGTCGTGCCCGAGGCCGCGAGCTGACGTGCAGGTCTTCCTTCAGACCCTGATCGGCGGGGTCACGTTCGGAGCGGTGTACGCGCTGGTGGCCATGGGCTTCTCGATCGTCTACCGGACGATGGGGCTGGTCAACTTCGCGCACGGCAGCGTCGTGATGATCGGCGCGTACGCCGCCTCCACCTTCTACATGACCACCCGCCTCCCCTTCGCCGTCGCCATCGTGGTCGCCATCGCGGTGACCGGGCTGATCGGCCTGGTGATCGAGCGGTTCCTGCGCCCGCTGGAGAACAAGGACTTCACGCTGATGCTGATCGGCACGATCGGCTTCGGCGCGGTCCTGGAGGCGGGCGCGGTGCTGATCTGGGGCGCGACCGGGCACGCCGTGCCGTCCCCGGTGGCGACCGGGCCGCTCGACGTGGCCGGCATCCGCGTCCCCACCTACAGCCTGCTGGTGATCGCCGTCGCCGCGGCCGCCACCGGGCTGCTGGCGCTGTTCCTGCAGCACACCAAGCGGGGCGCGGCCATGCAGGCGGTCGCCATGGACCACCAGGCCGCCACCGCGGTCGGCATCCACGTCGGCCGCAGCAACGCCCTGGCCTTCGCCATCGGCGCGGGCCTCGCGGCGCTGGCCGGCAGCCTCATCGGGCCCATGCTGTACGTCAACCCCACCATGGGCGGCACCCTCGGCATCAAGGGCTTCGCCGCCGCCATGCTCGGCGGGTTCGGCAGCATGCCCGGCGCGATCGTCGGCGGCCTGGCCTTCGGGCTGCTCGACTCCTTCGCCGCCGGCAACTTCCAGGAGTACAGCGAGCTGGTCACGTTCCTGGTGTTCGCCGCGGTGGTCATGATCAGGCCGACCGGCATCTTCGGGGAGGCGACGGTGAACCGGGCATGAGACGTCTCATCCGGATCGTGCCGCCGGCCGTGGCGGCGTGGTTCCTGCCCTACGCCCTGGGCGGCTACGCCATGCACGTCGCCGACGTCGCGATCATCTTCGCGATCCTGGCCGTCGGGCTGGGCCTGACGATGGGCGTGGCGGGGCAGATCAACCTGGCCCAGGTCGCGTTCTTCGGCGTGGGCGCGTACACGGTGGCCATCCTGACCACCGGGGCCGGGCTCGGGTTCTGGACCGCCGCGGCGCTGGCCGTCGTCGCGGCGGTGGTCTCCGGCGTGCTGACCGGCATCCCGGCGCTGCGCATGCAGTCGCACTACCTCGGCATCGTCACGCTCGGCCTGGCGCTGGCCTTCACCAACTGGGTCACCAACTCCGCGATCGCCGGCCGCGCCGAGGGCATCAGCGACCTGCCGGTGCCGCCCCTGTTCGGCCTCGACCTGTCCAGCGGCTACCTGTTCTACTACGTCGAGCTGGTCGTCCTCGCGATCGCGCTGGCCTTCGCCCTGTTCGTCACGCACTCCCCGCTCGGCCGCCGGCTCCGCGCCATGCGCGACGACGACCTCGCCGCGGGCGCGCTCGGGGCGGAGATCCCGCTGCTGCGCATGACCGCGTTCGTGCTGTCCGGCCTGTACGGCGGCCTCGCCGGCGTCCTGTACGCGGGCCTGATCCGCTTCGTCGCGCCCGAGTCGTTCAACATCGCCAACATGTTCCTGCTGCTCGCCATGGTGATCATCGGCGGCCGGGCCAGCATCCTGGGCTGCGTGGTCGGCGCGGTCGCGCTGTCGCTGGTCAGGGAGGCGCTGCTGGACGCCTCCGGCTACGCCCAGCTCGGCTACGGCCTGGTGGTCGTGCTCGTGGTGGTGTTCGCGCCCAAGGGGCTGGCGGGCCTGCCGGAGCAGCTCCGGTCCCTGCTGCGCGGGCGCAAGGGCGGCTCGCGGGCCCAGCTCGGCGCGTTCCGGCCGTTCGAGCCGGCGCCCGCCGCCGCGGCGGGCGTCGCGCTGGAGGTGCGGGAGGTGACCAAGCGGTTCAAGGGCCTGGTGGCGCTCGACGAAGTGACGCTCAGCGTGCCCGCCGGGCAGATCCGCGGCATCGTCGGCCCCAACGGCTCGGGCAAGACCACCCTGTTCAACGTGGTCAGCGGCTTCTACGACGCCACGGCGGGGTCGGTGCTGCTGGGCGGGCGGGACGTGACCGGGATGGCGCCGTACCGGCTCTCGCAGCTGGGCGTGGCCCGCACCTTCCAGAACCTGCGCCTGTTCGAGGACCTCAGCGTGCGCGAGAACCTGCTGCTCGCCCTCGACCGCACCCGCACCACCTGGATCTGGCGCTACCCGCTGCTGCCCTGGAAGGTGGTCGCGCACGACCGGGCGCTGCACCGGCGCGCCGCGGAGCTCATCGGCCGCTTCGGGCTCGACGAGGTCGCCGACGCCGAGCCGCGCTCGCTCCCGTACGGCATCCAGCGCCGCATCGAGCTGGCCCGCGCCATGGCCATGTCCCCCGCCCTGCTGCTGCTCGACGAGCCCGCGGCCGGGCTGAACGGCGAGGAGGTGCGCCGGCTCGCCGAGATCGTCCGCTCGATCAGGGACTCCGGGGTCACCGTCGTCATCATCGAGCACAACATGGGGCTCGTCATGTCGCTGTGCGACCACGTCACCGTCCTGTCCAGCGGCAAGGTGATCGCCGACGGCGCGCCGGCCGAGGTCGCCGTCCACCCCGACGTGGTCGCCGCCTACCTCGGCGACTCGATGACCGCACCGACCGAGGAGACCGCCGAGGCCGCGGTCGAGGAGGCGAGCCGATGAGCACGCTCACCGTCGAAGGACTGTCGGTGCACTACGGCGGGGTCCGGGCCGCCCACGAGGTGTCCTTCACCGTCGAGCCGGGCCAGTCGCTCGGCATCATCGGCGCCAACGGGGCCGGCAAGACCTCCACCCTCAAGGCCGTCATGGGCCTGGCGCCGCGGCGGGCCACCGCCATCCGCTTCGGCGAGCACGACCTGCTCCGCGCCCCCGCCCACACCCTGGTGCGGCACGGCATCGGCTACGTCCCCGAGGGCCGGCACGTCTTCCCCGGGCTCAGCGTGGAGAAGAACCTGCTGCTCGGCGCGTACACCAGGAGCTGGAAGCAGACCCCGATCGACGAGGTGTACGAGCTGTTCCCGGTGCTGAGGGACATGCGCGGCCGGCTGGCCGGCGCGTTGTCCGGCGGGCAGCAGCAGATGCTGGCCGTCGGCCGGGCCATGATGTGCCGGCCCAAGGTGATGCTGCTGGACGAGCCCTCCATGGGGCTGTCGCCCAAGCTCGTCGGCGACATCGCCGCCGCGCTGAAGAAGCTCAACGCCGACGGCCTGGCCATCCTGCTCGTCGAGCAGAACGCCAAGCTCACCTTCGACGTCACCACCACCTGCCTGGTCATGGAGAACGGCGAGATCGCCGCCGGCGGCACCTCGGCCGAGCTGAGCGACGACCCCCGAGTCCGCCGCATCTACCTCGGCCTGTGATCCCCGAACAGCCCCTGTGGAGGGACGGTCATGGTCCGGCGCGGGGAGTTGCCCGCCTTCGCGCCTGCGACGCCTCCTGACCCGCCCCTCGACCGGCCTGGGCCGCCGTGGTGGGGCCCGTACGCAGACGTGGGGCAGGCGGAACCCCTCGCGTGGCGGGCCCCGGGCTGGGCTCCCGCTTTCACGGGCGCCGAGGGAGGGCTTCCGGTGCGGGCGCGAGGCCGAGGGCGGCGAGGGCGGCGGCGCCCCGCTCGGCGTGGCCGCCGCCGGCGAGCACGAGGGTCCGCGCGGCCTGGTAGCGGCACCCCGCGGCGCCGAACGCGGACGCCGTGGCGAGCAGCGCCTCCTGGTCGCCGTCGAGCAGGGCCGCGGCCCGGTCCACGACGGCGGCCGCGACCGGGTTGCCGGCCACGACGGCGCGGGCCTCGGCCACGACGGCGCGGGCGTCGCGGCCGCCGGCGAGCACGGCGGCCTCGCTGCGCAGCGCGACGTACCAGTGGTGCCAGATCCAGGTGATCCACTTCCATACCTGCCGGGGCCCGGGGGCCATCCGCTCCAGCGCCTCCGCCGCCTGCCCGCGGTGCAGCAGGAGCATCGCGTCGAACACCGCCCCGTAGCCGTAGGCGTGCTCCGGCGAGCTGCCGAGCCGCCCCAGGACCTCCTGCCACGCCCGCCTGGCGGCGTCGTCGTCGCGCAGGCCGTGGATCATCGCCACGCCGGCCGCCGCCGGGGCGAGGATGGACCGGGCGGGGCTCCCCGCGCGCTGCCAGGAGTCGAGGAACCGGACGCTGCCGGTCAGCACCTCCTCGACGTCGCCCGCCAGCGCGGCCACCATCAGCAGCCGGCACGTGGCGCGGTGCCCCACCTCCGCCAGCGACGGATGGCCGGCCAGCCGCCGTGCCCATCGGCGGGCGCCCGGCACGTCCCCCGCGCCGAGGCCGGCCTCGGCGGCGATGCCGAGCGCGTCGATCAGCTCGTGGGTGCCGGCCGGCGAGACCGGCAGCGACGACAGGAGCGTGATCCGGCGCCGGGCCGTGGCCGCGGCGGCGAACGGGTCGCCGGCCCAGCTCTGCGCGCCGGTGAGCGCGTCGAGCGCGGCCGACTCGGCGAGCGGGTCGCCGGTCCGGCGGGCGAGCTCGACCGCCCGCTCGGCGCGCTCGCGCGTCTCCGGCACGGCGTTGCCGGGCGGCCCCTGAACGGCGCCGAACGCGTCGGTGAGCACCCCGGCCTCGGCCAGCGCCACCGCCGCCCGCGCCGCCGGGTCGTCGCCGGCCCGCTCCCGCGCCTCGGCGACCAGCCGGAGCGTTTCCTCCTGGGACGGGCGCCGCACGAACGTCGTCGAGAACCGGAACGCGATGGTGGCGGCGGCCGCCAGGTCGGCGGCGGCGCCGGCCGCGTCCCCGGCCGTGCGGGCGGCGTCGGCGGCCGCGCGGCGCAGGCGGTACATGTCGTCGCCGACCGTCCGGCACCCGGCCACGGCCGCGGCCTGCCGCAGCATCGACGCGGCGGCGGCCGGGTCGGTCGCGAGCGCGGCGGCCTGCTCGTAGCGCCGCTGGGACTCGCCGGTCAGGTGCCGGGTGAAGGTCAGCTCCGCCAGGCGCCGGGCCAGCTCGAACGCGTCGGCGCGTAGTTCCGGGCGGTCGGCCGCCCACGCCAGGGCGGCGCGGAGGTCGTCGGCCACCAGGTCGAACCGGGCCCGCCAGTCCTGGCCGTCCACCGCCAGGGCGGCGGCCCCGGCCAGGCACCAGCGCAGGTGCCGGGACCGGGCGTCGGCCAGCTCACCGGCCTCCGACAGCCGCTCCGTCCCGTACTGGCGGATGGTCTCCGGCGCCCGGTACTCGGTGCGGCCCAGGCCCGCCGTCACCGTCAGCAGGCTCTGTCCGGCGAGCCGGGCCAGCCCGTCGGCGACCAGCCACTCCTCGGCCCCGGTCACCTCCGCCGCGGCGGCGGCGGTGAACGGCGCCGCGAACACCGACACCCGGCGCAGCAGCTCCCGGTCGGCCGGCTCCAGCAGGGCGTGGCTCCAGTCGAGCGCCGCCCGCACCGAGCGGTGCCGCTCGTCGGCGCGGGACCCGCCGGTGAGCATCCGCAGCGGGTGGGACAGGGCGGCGGTGATGCCGTCCAGCCCGAGCGTGGGGCAGCGGGCGGCGGCCAGCTCGATGGCCAGCGCCATGCCGTCCAGCCGCGCGCAGATCGCGGCCACCTGGCCGCGCAGCGCCGGGTCCGGCGGGCTGCCGGCCGCCGTCGCCCGTTCCACGAACAGCGCGACCGCGTCCGAGTCGCCGCCGGCGGCCAGCGACAGCGGCGGCACCGGGTAGACCCGTTCGAACGGCACCATCAGCCGGGCCCGGCTGGTCGCCAGCACCGTCACCCGCGGGCAGGACGCCAGCAGCCGCTCCAGGAACAGCGCCACCCCGTCCAGCACGTGCTCGCAGTTGTCCAGGACGACCAGCGCGTGACGGTCGGCCAGCGCGGCGAGCACGGACCCGGCGAGGTCGCGGCCGGGCTGCTCGCCGAGGCCGAGCGCGCCGGCCACGGCGGTGGCGATCAGGCCGGGGTCGGTGACCGGCACCAGGTCGACGAACCACACCCCGTCGGCGTACTCGCCGCTCACCTCCGCCGCCACGGTGGACGCCAGCCGGGTCTTGCCCACGCCGCCCGGGCCGACCGCGGTCACCTGCCGGTGCGCCTTGACCAGCTCGGCCAGCTCGGCCCGCTCCCGCACCCGCCCGACGAACGAGGTCAGCGGGCTCGGCAGGACCGGCGCCGGGCGGGCCGGGCCGGCGCCGGCCGCCGTGCGCGCGCGCCGGGCGAGCGCCCGCCGGTCCGGCGCCTCCAGCTTGCGCAGCAGCGAGGAGACGTGACTCTCCACCGTGCGCACCGAGATGACCAGGCGGGCCGCGATCTCGGCGTTGCTGAGATGGGCCCCGACCAGTTCCAGCACCTCGGCTTCCCGAGGCGAGACCTGCACTCCCGTCACCACCGCCCCAGTCTGCCGCACGCCCCGCTTCGCGCTCTCGCCTGGGCGACCGCCTCCTGGACCATTAAGCCGGGCGCTGAATCAGTTGGCCGCCTCCCGTCCCGGGCTGTGAGCTGTACGCAGCAACCGGACAAGGAGTGACGCATGAAGACCAGGCGGCTTGGGCGCAGCGCGGTGGAGGTCACGGAGCTGGGGTTCGGCGGCGGGCCGCTCGGCGGGCTGTTCACGCCGCTGACCGACGACGACGCCGCAGCGGCGCTGAGCGCGGCGTGGGAGGGAGGGATCCGCTACTTCGACACCTCCCCGCACTACGGCATCGGGCACTCCGAGCGGCGGATCGGCGCGTTCCTGCGCGAGCTGCCCCGCGCGGAGTACGTCCTGTCCACCAAGGTGGGCCGCCTGCTGCTGCCGCAGGACCCGGCCGGCCGCATGGACGAGGGTTTCCAGGTGCCCGCCACGCACCGTCGCGTGTGGGACTTCTCCCGCGACGGCGTCCGGCGCAGCGTCGAGGACTCCCTGACCCGCATGGGCGTCGACCGTTTCGACGTGCTCTTCCTGCACGACGCCGAGCAGCACTTCGAGGCGGCCCTGCGCGACGGCTACCCCGCCCTGGCCGAACTGCGCGCGGAGGGCCTGGTCGGCGCCATCGGGGCGGGCATGTACGACACCGGCCTGCTCACCCGCCTCGTCCGCGACAGTGACGTGGACGTCGTCATGCTGTCCGGTCACTACACGCTGCTGCAGCACTCCGCCCTGGACGAGCTGCTGCCGGCCTGCGCCGCCCGCGGGACCTCGATCCTGGCGGCGTCCGTCTTCAACTCCGGCCTGCTCGCCACGCCGCGCCCCGCGCCCGGCGCCCACTTCGAGTACCGGCCCGCCGCCGAGGAGGAGATCCGGCGCGCCCACCGCCTCGCCGACGTCTGCGAGGCCCACGGCGTGTCCCTGCCGGCGGCCGCCATGGCCTTCCCCCTCCGGCATCCGGCGGTCGCCGGCATCGTGGTCGGCATGCGCTCCGCCGAGGAGGTGCGGCGCAACCTGGCCGCGTTCGGCGAGCAGGTGCCCGACGGCCTGTGGGACGACCTGGTGGCGGCCGGGCTCCTGGACGGGCGCGTGCCGCGGTCCGGCGGCTGAACGGCCCGCCCCGGCACTGGGGATATCCCTAGGTCGGTCCCGGGAGCGCACCGGCGGGCTCACATGGCAGTATCTGGTGCTCGTCCGTGCCGCTGAGCCCCGCCCGTTGGGAGCGGTCATGATCCTGGCAGAGGAGAAGAGCGCCAGGCGATGGCGCGTCTGGCCGCTGAGCCCGAAGTGGAGCCTGCTGACCTCGCTCCTGCTCCTCGCCGCTCTGCTGCTCGCGCTCGTCCTGCTCAGAATGTTCGCCGGATGGCCCGGCGACGCGCTGCTGCCGGTCATCCTGGTGGCGGCGGCGGTGATCACCGGCATTCCCCTGCTCTTCATGGTGATCGAGGTGGCCGCGCAGAGCAACGGGTCCGTCGAGGCGCTCGGCTTCGGCTTCAGCTTCGGCGCGCCCGCCGCCGACAGCATGTCCTCGCAGGACCTGCCGCCGAACTTCGGCGTCCCGGAGAGTCTCCCCATCGCCGACAGCCGGGGGCCGCAGGTCATCCAGGCGCTGGAGCAGTTCCCCAGGAGCGACGTGGCCGTCATCGACCTGGAGGACGGCAGCGCGTGGTGGGAGACCCGGCTGGCGGTCGTCTGCTCGGGCGCCGCTCGGCTGAGGAGGCCGAAGGCCATCGCCTTCACGGCGACGGAGAACGAGAAGCGGCACCGCTTCGTCGGCTGGGGCGAGCCCGAACGGCTGCTGCGCGCGCTGTACCGGGCGAGACCGGAGCTTCAGCATGCCGCCGACGCGGCCGCGGCCGCCACGGCACGCTGGGCGCTCGCCTACCCGCCCGGCGGCGACCCCGTCCAAGGCATGCTGCCGCCCTTGGCCGATCCGGTCGCGGGCCACCTGGGCGCCCTGGCCTTCGCCGGATCGACGCGCAGGCTCGACGCGCCCGAGCAGTTCCTCCTGCACGAGCTGGCCAAGCTGGAAGAGCAGCGGCCGCAGGGCATCAGCGTCATCAAACTGCGCGACCTGTTCGGCGCCTTCCTGCACCGCGAGGCGGTGGACGAGAAGCAGCCGTCACAGGAGTGGATCAGGACGGTTCTGTGTTCCGAGTCGGAGTACGTGGCGGTGACCCGGTGCGGGACGTTCGTCGGCCTGCTGTCCCGCCTGGCCGTCCTGAACCAGGTGCTGCGCAGCCGGCTCTTCCCGGACGTCGACTGCGGCGACTGCCGGCCACCCGAGCAGACGGTGTGATCGAAAGCCCCCGGCGCCGGGTGCCCGGTACATGTCCGGGCAATGTCCTGGGGCCGGACCAGGCGGGGTGACACCCTGAGGCGGACAAAGCTCCGGCACGGGGAAGAGGCATCATGCGCTCCACGCGTCCCCCACGACTGCCCGCCGCACGCGGGCCCCGCCTGGCGTTGGCCGCGGCGGCCGCGAGCGTGCTGCTCACCGGCACGCCGGCCGGCGCCGCCGCCGGCGACGGCACCCTCTACGTCACCAACGGCGACTCGGGCGACATCTCGCTGTTCCGGCTCGGCCCCGCGGGGGAACCGGCGCTCGAGCCGCCGCTCATCCCCACGGGCCCGCAGCCGCGGCAGCTCCAGTTCTCCGGCGACGGCCGCACCGCCTACGTCGCCACCGCCCTGGACGACAGCGTCCACCAGTACCGCGTCGGCGACGACGGCAGGCTCACCCCGCTCACGCCGCCCGCCGTCCGGGCGGGTGACTTCCCGTTCGGCAGTCTCCTCGCGCCGTCGGGCAGGACCTTCTACACGGCCGACACGGAGGACGGCACCGTGTCGGTGTTCTCCGTCGGCTCCGACGGCCGGCTGCGCGAACCCGCCCGGCCGGTCCCCACCGGGCAGGCCGCTCCGCGCGGCCTCGCCATGACGCCCGACGGGCGCTTCCTGTTCGTCAGCCACGGCCGGCCGGCGATCACGCCGGAGGACACCGGGCCGCCCGGCTTCGTCGTCGTCTTCGCGGTCGGCCCGCAGGGCACGCTGAGCAGGATCGGCAAGCCCGTATCCGTCGAGCGCGGCGGGAACGGCATGTCGGTCACCCCCGACGGCCGCCACCTCTACGTGGCCTGCGAGGCGCTGACCAGCGTGTCGGACCGCCAGCTCTTCGGTTTCTCGATCGGCGCGGACGGCTCGCTCACGCCCGTCCCCGGCTCGCCGTACAGCGCGCCGGACGTGCCGATCGGCACGGCCGTCACCCCGGACGGGAGGCACCTCTACGTCACCAGCGGCGGCCTGAACGTCAACCCCGACATCGCCACCAAGGTATGGGGCTTCGCCATCGCCGCCGACGGGTCGCTGCGGCCCACCCCGAACGCCCCGTTCGAGGCGGGGCACGGGCCGGTCGGCGTCGCGCTGAGCGCCGACGGGCGGCGGGCCTACGTCAGCACGCTGCGCTCGGAGCTTTTCACGTTCGCCGTCGGGACGAACGGCGACCTGACGCGGATCCACGGCCCGGTCAAGACCGGCGGGCTGCGGCCGCTCTTCCAGTCCGTGTCGGTGGGGCCGGCGGGCCGGCCGGCCCGGTAGCCGGCCGGCGGGCCGCGTCAGGCGCCGGCGGTGTCGAGCCGGCCGAGCTGCTCGTCGGTGAGCTTGACGTCGAGCGCCGGCAGCGCGGCCTCGTACTGCTGGAGGGTGCGCGGCCCGATCAGCGGCACGATCGCCGGCGCCGTCTGGTGCATCAGCCACGCGAGGACCAGCGCGTTCGGGGTCACGCCCGCCTCGGCGGCCACCTCGGCGACCGCGGCCAGCCGGGCCTCGGCGTCCGGCCCCCGGTACGGGTCCATCGCCGGATGGCCCTGCCGCTTGGCCGGGTCGTCGTAGATGCCCTTGAGGATCGGCGAGTACGCCACGAGGGTCAGGTCGTCGTGCGTCTCCAGGTAGTCGAGCTGCTCGTCGTCCACGATGGAGGCGTGCCGGAGCCCGGCACGGCGCCGCAGGTAGGAGTGCTGCTGCTGGAGCGCGACGGGCGCCGGCCAGCCGTGCTGGGCGCACAGCTGCCGGATGCGCTCCAGCCGCCAGGTCCGGACGTTGGACCAGCCGATGTAGCGGGCCTTGCCGGCCTGGACGATGCCGGCGAGCGCCTCCAGCGTCTCCTCCAAAGGGGTGGCCCGGTCGTCGACGTGCACGTAGTAGAGATCGACGTGGTCGGTGCCGAGCCGGCGCAGGCTGCCGTCGATCGCCTCGCGCAACGTCTTCGCCCCGGCCCCGACGAACGTGCGGTACGCGGCGGCCCAGTCCGGCCGGCCGCCGGCCCAGACCGCGTCCAGGTCCCGTACGACGGCGCTGCCCTTGGTGGCCAGGAACACCTCGTCGCGCCGGCCGGACCTGGCCAGCCAGCGGCCGAGCAGTTCCTCGCTGTGCCCGCCGTGGCTGCCCCGGCGTTCCCACCAGCAGTAGCAGTCGGCGGTGTCGAGGAAGTTGCCGCCGGCCTCCACGTACCGGTCGAGCATCGTGACGGCCTCGTCCTCCGGCGTGACGGTGCCCATGATCATGCAGCCCAGGGCGAGCTTGCTGACCTGCTCGCCGGTACGGCCGAGTTGTACGGTCCTCATGCGATTTCTCCTGTGCCTCGGGGATTCCGGCCCGGTGCGATCAAGGCTAGGAGCTGGAGCGTGCTCCAGGTCAATCGGGACGCCGGGCGTCGTCGGCGGCGCGGTCGCCGGATTTGGGTCCAGACAAAGCCGGATGTTTCCTTCACTCTCGGGCTGATGGCTGATGGCCTACCCCCCACGGAGGCTCGCGATGGTGCTCGCCCGGATCGCTCGCTGGACCGCCGCTCTCAGCATGGCCGCGGCCACGACCTTGGCAGCAGCCCCGGCCTCCGCCGGGGCCGCGCCGCCCGACTTCCGGCCGGGCGCCCCCGGCGTCGGCGACCCCTACTTCCCCCTGGAGGGCAACGGCGGGTACGACGCCCAGCACTACGTGCTCAACCTCGCCTACGACCCCGCCACCAAGGTGCTCAAGGGCACGGTGCACATGCTGGCGCGCGCCACCCAGGACCTGTCCCGCTTCGACCTGGACTTCCAGCAGCTCACCGTCACCTCGGTCACGGTCAACGGCCGTCCGGCGGCCTACGTCCGCGACGGGCAGGAGCTGATCGTCACGCCCGGCGCGGGGCTGCGGAACCAGAGCGTGTTCGACGTGGCCGTCACCTACAACGGCGTCCCGCAGCCGCTCGGCGGCCCGATCGTGTTCGGCTCGCCGTACGGGTGGATCGCCACGGAGGACGGCGCGCTGGTGGCCTGCGAGCCGAACGCGGCCAGCACCTGGTTCCCGTCCAACGACCACCCGAGCGACAAGGCGACCTACTCCATCTCGATGACCGTCCCGAAGGGCCTCACCGTCGCCTCCAACGGGGTGCTGGCGGCGCAGGTCACGCACGGCGACACCACGACCTTCCTGTGGAACGAGCTGCGCCCGATGGCGTCGTACCTGGCGACGGCCACGATCGGGCGGTTCGACGTGCGGAAGGGCACGACGCCGGGCGGCCTGCGCGAATGGGTCGCCACCGATCCGACCGTGCCCGGCACCGAGGCCGTCTTCCAGCAGACCGCCGACATCACCGACTACTGGAGCGAGCTGTTCGGGCGCTACCCGTTCGAGGAGACGGGCGCGATCGTGGACAACGCCCCCGTCGTCGGGTTCTCGCTGGAGAACCAGACCAAGCCGCTGTACTCCGCCGTCCGCAGCGTGACCACGGTCGCGCACGAGCTGTCCCACCAGTGGTTCGGCGACAGCGTCTCGGTGCGGACTTGGCAGCACATCTGGCTCAACGAGGGCTTCGCCACCTTCGCGCAGCGCTACTGGACCGAGCACACCGGCGGGGAGACCGTCCAGGCGTGGTTCGACCGGCAGTACGCGACCAGGCCGGACGCGTTCTGGCAGGTCAAGGTGGGCGATCCGCAGCGCGACACCATGTTCGACACGGCCGTCTACAACCGTGGCGGCATGACGCTCCAGGCGCTGCGCGTCAAGATCGGCGATGAGCCCTTCTTCCGGCTGCTGCGCACGTGGGCGGCCGACCACCGCTACGGCGTGGCCGACACCGACGAGTTCGTCAGGCTCGCGGAGAAGATCTCCGGCCAGGACCTGACCGGGTTCTTCGACGTCTGGCTGTTCACCCCGGGCAAGCCGGCGACGTGGTGACGCCCTGGCCGGCGGCCCGGGGCGCGCATGCCCGGGCCGCCTGCCGAATGTCCCGTGGATGTCCTCCTCGCGTCCTGGCAGCGGGTCCCGCGCGTGCTTGACCATGAGGCGTGCAAGCCGAACGGGAAGACGCAGAGGAGACGCAATGCGAAGGTTCGCGAAGGTGCTGGCCGCGGTCGCGGGCGGCGCGATGGCGGTGGCCGGGCTCGCCGCCCCGGCGCAGGCCGAGGTGTGGTCCTGCACGAGTTTCGTGAACACGACGACCAACGTGGCGGGGGCCAGGTGCGCCGGCGGCTTCGGCACCTACCGGGTGGCGGCCAAGTGCAACTCGGCGCACTACCCCTACACGAGAACGGTCGTCGGCCCGTGGAAGACCAAGGTCTCCGGCCACGTGGGACCGTACTCCCTCGTCTCCGGCGACCCCCAGGGCTGCCACGTCGTCCAGGCCTGGTGGCAGGTCCGGTAGGCCGGCAGCCGCGTGCGCCTCGTCGCGGTCGTGGACGGCGAGAGCGCGGAGGGAGGGTTCGAGGTCCGGGCCGGTCAACGCCGCTCCTCGTCGGCGGCGGAGAGGTGCACGATGTCGAGGTCGTGGAGCCGGTCCGGGTCGGTGTCGATGGCGATGCGGGTGATCCTGCCGCCGTGGACGGCGAAGGTGATGACGGCTCTCGGCCGGCCGCGGTGTGACCAGACGGCCGCCGGAACGCCGTCGACCAGGGCGAGCCTGGCGGCCTGAGCCCGTCCGGCGAAGAAGGCCGCCACCGCCTCGGCGCCGCGGATCTCGATGGCCACCGCGTCCGGGTCGAGCAGCTCGACCAGGGCGGTGAAGTCTCCGCCCCGGGCGGCGGCGAGGAACGCCTCGACGATCTCCCGCTTCGCCGAACGCGCGGCATCGGACGCGTCGGCGGTTCCCTGCACCCGGCGCCGGGCGCGGCTGGCGAGCTGCCGGGCCGCCGCCGGGGAGCGGTCGATGATGGCGCCGATCTCGGCGAACGACACGGCGAAGACGTCGTGCAGGACGAACGCGAGCCGTTCGGCGGGAGTCAGCGTGTCCAGCACCACCATCAGCGCGACACCGACCGCGTCGGCCAGCAGCGTCTCGTCCTCGGGGGTGGCCTGGCCGGCCGGGCGGGCGTCGGGTCGCGGCGCGGCCGGCTCGGGCGGCAGCACCCCGGCCGAGCTCTCGCGCCGGGCCCGGCGCGCCTCGAGCATGTTCAGGCACACCCTGGCGACGACGGTGGTCAGCCACCCGGCCAGGTTGTCCACCTGGCCGGTGTCGGCGCGGCTGACCCGCAGCCAGGCCTCCTGCACCGCGTCCTCGGCCTCGCCGGGCGAGCCGAGCATCCGGTAGGCCACCGCGCGCAAGCGGCTCTGGTGCTCGGCGAACCGTTCGCTCAGCCAGTCCTGCTCCATCATCGGTCACATTCCTCCGTCCGGGTCTGTCATACCGGTTGACCGGCGAACACCCGCCGATGTGACAGCCGGGCCCTGACCCAGAGGTCCGGAATGTATCCACCTGAAGTGCAAGGAGCCAGGCATGAAAGCACACGTCAGCTCGATCCTGCTCGGTGTCCGGGACCTGGACCGGGCCAAGCGGTTCTACACCGACGGACTCGGCTGGAAGATCAAGAACGACTACGGCATCTCGGTGTTCTTCGAGTCGGACGGCGCCTCGCCGGTCGGCTTCTACGGCCGCGAGGGCCTGGCCGACCAGGTGGGCACGGAGCCGGCGGGCAGCGGCTTCAGCGGGCTGGTCCTGACCTACGTCGTCCGCAGCGAGGCGCGGGTCGAGGAGGTCATGGCGGAGGCCGAGAAGGCGGGCGCCACGATCCTCAAGCCCGCCGGCGCGCTGCCGTGGGGCGGGTACGGCGGCACGTTCGCCGACCCGGAGGGCTACATCTGGAGTCTCGGCTACAGCTCCAGGGGAACCGACCAGCCGTACGCCGAGTAGCCGCGATCTCCTGCCTCACAGCCGCCCGGGACGGCCGCGGCGCTTGCCGCGGCCGTCCTCCCCCGCATCGGCGTCGGCGGCCACGGCAGGGTACGGGCGGTCAGGCCGGCGAGGGGGACGGGGGCGCGGGGGTCAGGGCGACGGTCGCGTCCGAAACGTGCCAGTGCGCGCTCCTCCGGCACTGCTTGGCTGGATGCCCGCACGTCACGCGCCCTCGCCCGAACGGAAGTCATGTCCACCACCACGCTCGCCCGGCCCCGCACGCCCCTCGTCGCATGGCTCGCGATCACCTCGCTCATGCTGGGCATCTTCGCCATCGTCACCAGCGAGATCCTGCCCATCGGCCTGCTGACCGCCATCGGCGCCGATTTCGGCGTCTCCGACGGCACCACAGGGCTGACCATGACCCTGCCCGGCGTCGTCGCCGCGGTCGCCGCCCCCGCCGTCACCCTGACCACCGCGCGCCTGGACCGCCGCGTGATGCTGTGCGTCCTCATGGCGGTGCTGGCCGTGGCCGATGTGCTGGCCGCGGCGGCGACGTCCTACTGGGTGATGCTGATCTCCAGGGTGCTGGTCGGCCTCACCATCGGCGGCTTCTGGTCGATCGGGGCCGGGCTGGCCGGCCGCCTGATGCCGCCGCACGCCGTCGGCGCCGCCACCGCGGTGATCTTCTCCGCCGTGCCGCTGGGCTCCGTGCTCGGCGTGCCGGCCGGCACCCTCATCGGCGACCTCGCCGGCTGGCGGACCGCCTTCCTGGTGCTGGCCCTGCTGGCCGTCCTGGTCCTGGCCGCCCTGCTGGTGCTGCTGCCGCCCCTGCCCGCCCGCCAGGTCACCAGCCCGCGCGTCCTGCTCGGCCTGCTGCGCACCCGGCGCGCCGGCGTCGCGCTGCTGGCCACCTTCCTCATCGTCCTGGCCCACTTCGGCACCTACACCTACGTCACGCCGTTCCTCCAGGACGTCACCGGCCTGCCTCCCGCGGCGGTCAGCGCCGTCCTGCTGGCGTACGGGGTCGCCGGGATCGCCGGCAACTTCCTGGCCGGCAAGGCCGCCGCCACCCGGCTGCGGGCCGCCTTCGCGGTCTCCGGCTGCCTGATCGCGGCCACCACCCTGCTGCTGCCGTCGGCCGGCGGCACGGCCGCCGGAGCCGTGGTGTCGCTCGTCGTCTGGGGCCTGGCCTACGGAGGGGTGCCGGTCTGCTCGCAGGCGTCGTTCAGCGCCGCCGCCCCGCACGCGCCCGAGGCCGCCACGGTCGTGTTCACCTCCTCCTTCCAGGCGACCTTCGCCCTCGGCGCCTTCCTCGGCGGCCGGATCGTCGACGCCTTCGGTGTCTCGGCGGTGATGGTCTGCGGCGGGGTGGCCGCCCTGCTCATGGCGGCGTCCCTGTGGTCGCTCGGCGGCCCCCGCTGAGCCCGCCGCCGGCACGACGGGCGTGCCGCTCGGGCGGCCTGCGGTCCGCTCAGCCCATCGAGATGAGGATGGGCGCGACGTAGCGCCCGCGGTCGCCCGGGTGCCGGTCGGCCCCGTGGACCATCGTCGGCAGGGCCGCGGGCCCCTGGACGGGCCCCAGCCCGGTGAGCCACGGACGCAGGCCCGGGTAGGCGTCCAGCAGGTCGATCCGCACATCGCGGTCGGCGCCGTGGGCGGCGGCCAGGATGAGCTCGCGGGCGGCCTCCTCCGAAGGCGCGGCCACGGGGCCGATGACTCGGTGCGGGCCGGCGTTCCAGGCGACGGCGAAGCCGCCGTCGGTGACGACCGTGCGCTCGGCCCTGGCCAGCAGGGCGGCCAGCGCCTTGCTCCGGTCGGCGCCGGTGACCTCGGCGTCCAGGCCGAGCAGCGCGGCGTGGTCGTCCGGGGTGGCCACGCGCACCGCGGGCGTCGGCGCGGACGTCCGCAGCGGGCCCATGGTGATCGTCAGGCTGCCCGCGGGCCGGAAGCCCAGCCGCTCGTAGACGGGACGCCCGAAGCGGGTCGCGGTCAGCTCCACGACGCGGCCGCCGGCGACCTCCAAGGCGTGCCGCATCAGCCGGGTGCCGAGCCCCTGCCTGCCGTACCGGCCGGCGACCAGCATCATGCCGACGTCGGCCAGCGAGTCGCCGTAGCGGGTCACCACGACGCACCCGGCCAGGCCGTCGCCGTCGGGCGCGTCGACGGCGTAGACCTCGCCCGCCTCGAACATCAGCCGCCATTTGGCCTCGTCGGTGGACCATTCGCGGTCGCTCTCGAGCCGCCGGCACAGGGGCAGGTCCTCGGGGCCGAGAAGCCGGATGTCGTTCACAGGCGAGAACCTACTGGGCGGGAGCGCCGGCGCCGCGGCCGCGTCCAACATTGGGATAACGATCGTCTCCCGGGACGGTTGTGAGCGGCGTGCTGGCGCTCGTCGCCGTCCCGGCGCAGGCGGCGCAGAAGGACCCCGTCAGCGCGCTCAAGGCCACGATGGCGCCCGGCCACGGCGTACGCTTCACCGACACCGTCACGTGGGGCGACGGCCTCGACGAGATGGGGGCCCGCGACGCCAAGGGCGCCTTCCAGTTCGGCAAGAAGGGCGTGGCCGCCTTCGAGCTCACCATGGACTACGGCGATGAGCAGGAGCGCGTCATCTCCATCGGCAAGACCGGCTACTACTCGGGCGGCGTCCTGGAGGGCCGGCTCCCCAAGGGCAAGACCTGGCTCAAGGACGTCGGCGGCGCCATCCCCGACTCCTGGGCCCAGTGGCTCAACCCGGCCGAGCCCGCGACCCTGGCCGCGCTCATGAAGAAGGGCGTGCGGACCGGCGGCTCGGTCACCGGCTCCATCACCCTCAAGGAGCTCAAGGCGGTCTCGGCCTGGGTCGCCGCCGCCGGCGTCCGCAAGCAGTACGACGGGATCAAGATGTCCTACACCCTCACGCTGGGCTCGTCGGGCCTGGTGAACCGGCTGCGGACGTCGTACACGGTGACGGAGGACGGCAAGCTCAGCGAGGTCACCGTCGACAGCCGCTACACCGGATGGGGCAGCAAGGTGTCGATCAAGGCGCCGGACCCGGGCACGGTGACCACCCGGTACCGCTGACCCCGGGCCGTCCCTACCGCGTCACCCACGCGTGCAGCGGGACGTGGTCGGACCACGTGCTCCTGGCGTAGTCGACGAAGCATCGGCGGACGCGCCCGTCGCCGGCGAACACGTAATCGATCTTCCGTTTGCCGGTGACGTAGGTCCAGCGCCGGCGCGGGTCGCATTCGTCGCGGCCCCGGTAGGCCGCGGCGGCGTCGCGCGGCACCAGGTTGAGGTCGCCGCCGATCACGCCCCGGCCCAGCGTGAACAGCTCGCGAAGCTGGACGCGCCGGTAGGGCCTGCCCTTCTGCCTGTCGTCGTAGACCGAGCCGGACGAGAAGTGCGCGGTGCAGAACGCCCGGTCGGCCGTGCAGACGGCGTACCTGCGGGCTCCCCACGGCGGCGAGGTCAGCGGACGCACGACCAGGCCGGCGTCCGCTCCCGCCACGGCCAGGGTGACGCTCAGCACGCCGCGCGGCCTGCCGCTCATGTCGGGATAGCACCGGTACGGGGAGCCGTCGGCGTACGAGAGCCCGGCCGACCTGACGCTCCAGGCCCGGCCGGTACGGCGTTCGAGCTCGCGTTCCAGGTCGGCCTCCGCGCCCGTGCAGAACTCCTGGAGGAAGACCACGTCCGCGTCGGTCGCCAGCACCGCGACGTGCCAGGCCAGCTCGGCGGCCGGGCGGCGGAAGAGCGCGCACCCCGCGTTCGTGCCCGCGCAGACGTTCCACGTCATCACGTGGACGACAGGGGGCTGAGCCTGTACGGACACGTTCGGGGACAACAGCACGGCGAGCACGAGCTGCCTGATCAGCATGCAGTACGCGATGCTCACGCCTGCGAGCATCGCCGCCTCCTCGCGCCGCGACCCGCCGGTTCGGCGCCGCCCGGTGGTGACGGGCAAGCCGGCCGCCTGGGAGAGACCCGGCCCCTGGGCGACCGCAGATCGCTTTTCCTGCTCACCCGTCGAGTATGCCCCGCGCCCGCCGCAGCGTCCGAGCCGCGCCGAGGATCACGCAACGGTGGCCGGGCCGGGCGCGATGAACGGCCGTGAGCGGATTCGCTGCCCTGTTGAGGCGTCACTGGCCCGCGCTGATCGTGGGCGCTGCGGTTGTCCTGTCGTTCGCCGTGACGTACGTCGTCGATGTCGTGCAGCTCGACGAGATACGGGCGCAGGTCAACCGTGCCGCCGAGTTCCTGGTGTTCATCGTTGCGGCCCTGTCCGTGCCGCGGTGCCTCGTCCAGGCCGACGCGTCACGCGCACGCCCCCGGCGCAACCCCGAAGCGTACGCGGCTGCGGCGGTCGCGCTGGTCACGGTCGTCGTGGGCGCACTCCCCAGCGAACTCCTCGGCTCCCGAGGTGAGGATTTCCTGGACGCGCTTCGATCCTTTCTCGCCGTCTGCGTGGCGGCCCTCATCACCTTCGCCGTCTTCCGCGTCCAAGCCCGCAACGAGCGAGCCGCGCCGCCCCGGACGCGGCTGCACGCGGCCGACGACCTGGAGGAGAAGTTCACCGCGATGGCGCAGCAGCTCTCCGCGTCCGCGGCCACGTTCGCCCTGCTCCAGGCGGAGATGACGGCGCGGGCGCACGCGGCTCGGGAGCTCGCTCGCGAGGCGGAGGAGAATCGGCGCCATGCTGAGCAGAGCCGCACCTATGCCGATGATCAGCGGGCGGCGCTGGAGGCGGTGGAACGCCTGGTCGCGGCTCGCGCCGAGCCGATCGTCGACGCCATCGAGCGGCGCTCACGCCGCTCTCAAGTGATCTTCCTGGCGGTGGGCGCCGTCCTGGGCACGGTCCTGCAACTTCTCACCCAACAGTGGTTCAGCTTCTGACCGCCTGGCCGGCACCCGCGCGGGCGGGCGGCGGCGTTCCGGGTGCGCGGTCATGCCGCCAGGCGGGTGCCGCGGCGCCAGACGGCGCGGGTGTTGAGGGTGTCGCTGATGTCGCTGAGCGGGTCGCCGTCGACCAGCAGCAGGTCGGCGCGGAGTCCTTCGGCGATGCGGCCCCGGTCGCTGAGGCGGAAGCGGCGGGCGGTGGTCGCCGTGGCGGCGCGCAGGGCCCGGGCGGGCGTGAGGCCGGCGGCCACCAGGTGTCGCAGTTCGTGGTGCAGGCTGGCGCCGTGCGCGAGGCCCCCGAAGAACGGCTCGGGCACGGAGACGTCGGTGCCGGCCAGCAGGTCGACGCCGGCGGCGTCCAGGGCGCGCACGGTGTCGTACACGTCGTCGAGCTTGCCCTGCGGGTAGCGGTCGTAGCTGGAGCGCAGGGTCCGGTCCCACCTGTCGTCCAGGCGGGCGGCGACGCGGGGGTCGTCGGCGAGGTCGCCGGCGGTGATCCCCATCATCGAGGCGTTGAGCGTGATGCAGGGGATGACGAACATGCCCGCGTCCTTGACGAGGCCGATGATCTCGTCGGTGTGCGGCTGGTCCATGAACACGTGGGTGACGCCGTCGACGCCGGCTTCGGCGGCCATCCTGGTGGCCTCGGCGGTCAGTGCGTGGGCGACGGTGAGGGCGCCGTACTTCCTGGCCTCGGCGGCGGCGGCGTTCACGGTGGCCTGGTCGAGCGTGGGCAGGCCGGGGTGTCCCTCCACGGTGCCGTCGTCGATCATGAGCTTGATGTAGTCGGAGCCCCGCGCGAGGAGCTGGGGGACGAAGGCGGCCGCCTCCTCCGGAGTGGTGGAGAACGGCATCAGGGGCATCACCGGGGGGAGGTCCCACGTGGGCCGGAAGCCTTCGGGCATCAGCTCGCTCGGGTGGCCGCCGGGCGGCGTGATGGCGAAGCCGGAGGAGCGCACGTCGGCCAGAGTGTCGTCGTCGGTGATGAGCCCCCGGTTCTCCCGGGTGTTCATGCCCTGCATCTCCAGCTCGGTCGTCACCCCGAACCGCAGCGCGAGCGCCAGGGAGCCCGGGGCGGAGTGGACGTGGGCGTCGATGAGCCCCGGCAGCAGGGTGGCGCCGCCGCCGTCGACGATCTCGCTGCCTTCGGGAGCGTCGCCGCCGACGCGGGCGATCCTTCCGCCGTCGATGACCACGGTCCGCACGCCGACCGCCTTCTCCCCGTCGAAGATCTGCGCGTTGGTGATCGCGGTGAGCGCCATGGCGGTCCGCCTCGTTTCTCTCGCTCGCTCAAATTACATACCTAAAGCTATGCGTTTACCGGTTGCTATGCAAATGCCCGGGCGCGGCCTAGAATCGGGCGCATGACCGGCGCGTCCTTCTCCGAGCAGCCCTCCGACGACCCGGCGCTGGACCAGATCGGCCCGGCGCTGTCACGGCTGCGGCGCCGCGCGCCGGCGTCGGGCAAGGACCTCTCCCGCAACCTCGTGCTCAACGTGATCGCCGACGCGCCGGGCGAGACGACCGTCGGCGGCCTGGCCGCCGAGATGGGCGTCGCCCAGCCGGTGGCCAGCCGGACCGTCGCCGCCTGCATCGAGGAGGGGCTGCTGCGGCGGGCGGCGTCCCAGGCCGACGGCCGCCGCACCGTGCTCGAGCTCACCGAGCGCGGCGAGGCCGAACGCACCCGCTTCGCCGCCGAACAGCGCAAGGCGTTCCTGGAGATCACCGCGGCCTGGTCGCCGGAGGAGCGGGTCCAGTTCGCGCGCCTGCTGGCCCGTTACGGCGCCGACGCCACCGCGTGGTCCAGGAGACAGGCCGCCGGCCGCGACTGAACGAGCGCCGTCAAGGGGACAAGGCAAGCTCGTCGAGCACGGACGCCGCGAGCGTCGCGGCGCTGGGCTGGTACCGGTGGGCCAGGGTGTGGAAGACCGTCTCGGCGCGGATCCCCGGCCAGTCGGCGGGCAGGTGCTCGGCGGGCAGCCGGGGGTCCTGGCGGACCAGCTGCAGCCAGTCGGTGTGCAGGAACAGCTGCCTGGCCAGGTCGTCGGCGGCCGACGGCAGCGGGTGCGCGGTGTCCCAGCGGTCGAGGAAGGCCCGGTAGCGTTCGGCGATCTGGTCGGCGTCGAACGCCTTGCGCACCAGGTCGGCCGACTCCGTCGGCTTGAGCGCCCGCGCCTGCAGCACGGTCACGTTGTCGCCCAGGCCCAGCGGGGCCAGCGTCGCCTCGACGTCCTTCGTCCCGGGCGCGATCCACAGGCCGCCCTGCAGCAGCCCGAACCCGGCCCAGACGAGCTGGGAGCGCAGGTCGTGGCGGGTGCTGCGCTCGCTGCCCGGCAGTGAGAAGCCGACCAGCGTCCAGGTGCCGTCCCAGTCGCGGTTGACCGCGCCCCTCTCCCAGACCTGCCGGCGCCCGTCGTCGAGCACGCTCGTGGCGTGCGGCGTGAGCCCGAAGTAGACCTTCTTGCCGTGGCGGTGCCGGGCCAGCAGGTTGCGCTTGACCATGCGGGTGAGGGTCGAGCGCACCGCCTCCTCCGAGACGCCGAGGCGGGCGAAGACGTCGATGACGCTGCCCGAGTAGACCGCGGTGTCGCGCCCCAGCACGTAGATGCCGAGGAAGCTGAACATCAGCGACTGGGGGCGCGCCGAGGGCAGCCGGTCCTGCTCGTCGTCGTGCTTCACAGGCACGAGGGTAGACCGGACGGAGATGTCGGGCAAAGTCTTGACTTAGGTCGCAATTGTGCCCAACGTAGTGCCCGACGCCCTCTCCCCCGATGTGAGGAGCCCCCCTCTCATGTCCGATCCCGTCCAGCTGCGCCGCGCGGTGGCCTCGAGCTTCCTCGGCAGCGTCATCGAGTACTACGACTTCCTCCTGTACGCCACGGCGTCGGCCGTCGTGTTCAACAAGGTCTTCTTCTCCAGCCTCGACCCCCTGATCGCCACGGTGGCCAGCCTCGGCACGTTCGCCACCGGCTACCTGGCCCGGCCGATCGGCGGCGTGATCTTCGGCCACTACGGCGACCGGCTGGGCCGCAAGCGCATGCTGGTGCTCACCATGGTGCTGATGGGCGCGGCCAGCTTCCTCATCGGGCTGCTGCCCACGTACGCGCAGGCCGGGGTGCTCGCGCCGATCGCGCTCGTCCTGCTCAGGATCGTGCAGGGGGTCGCGGTCGGCGGCGAGTGGGGCGGCGCGGTGCTCATGTCCGCCGAGCACGCCACCGCCCGCCGCGGCCTGTGGGCGAGCTTCACCAACGCCGGCGCGCCGTTCGGCATGGTGTTGTCCACGGCCGCGCTGAGCGGCACGGCCGCCGTGCTCGGCAACGAGGCGTTCCTGTCCTGGGGCTGGCGGGTGCCGTTCCTGATCAGCGTCGTGCTGCTCGCGATCGGCCTGTTCGTCCGGACGCGGGTGGCGGAGACCCCGGTGTTCAGCGCCGCCGTCAAGGAGAGCGCCTCCAGGATGCCGCTGCTGGACGTGCTGCGCGACCACCCCAGGACGCTGTTGCTCGGGGCCGGCGTGGGGCTGGCGGCGTTCGTGGCGCAGGGCACGCTGACGACGTTCCTCATCGCCTACGGCGTCGCGGCCGGCTTCGAGCGGCAGACCGTGCTGAACGGCCTCACCCTGTCGTCGGCGCTGGCCGTGATCGGCATCCTCGGCTGGTCGGCCCTGTCCGACCGGATCGGGCGGCGGCCGGTCGTCGTGGCCGGCGCGCTGATCATGGCGGTGTTCGCGTTCGCGCTGTTCCCGCTGGTGCAGACGGGCAGCGCCGGGCTGCTCACCGCCGCGCTCGTCCTCGGCCAGTCCGTGGTGCACCCGATGATGTACGGCCCGCTGGCCGCGCTGTACACCGAGCTGTTCAGCACCCGTACCCGCTACACCGGCGCGTCGCTCGGCTACCAGCTGGCCGGGCTCGGCGCCGGGCTGGCGCCCGTGCTGTTCGCCCAGATCCAGGCCTCGACCGGCGGCGACGGCACCCTCGTGATCTCGGCCGTCATCGCCGCGTCGTGCCTGCTGGCCGTGGTCTGCACGCTGGCGCTGAAGGAGACCAGCCGCGGCGACCTGGCGGAGCCGTCCGCCGTCGCGGGAAAGACCCTCACCTCCTGACGGGAGAGGCACGCTCATGCAGAACTCCGGGATCGGCGGCTGGCCGGCGCGGCGGGCCATGATGACGCCGGACCGCACGGCCTTCGTCTTCGAGGACCGCTCACTGACGTACGCCGAGGTGCACGAACGGGTGACGAGGCTGGCGGCGCGGCTGCGGGACGCCGGCGTGCGGCCCGGGGACCGGGTCGCCTACCTCGGCCCGAACCACCCCGCGTTCGCGGAGACCATGTTCGCCACGCACGCCCTCGGCGGGATCTTCGTGCCGCTGAACTTCCGGCTCGCCGCGCCCGAGGTCGGCTACATGCTGGCGCACTGCGGCGCGAAGGCGCTGGTGCACGCCCCGCAGTGCGCCGGCGTGGTGGAGGCGCTGACCGGCACGCCGGATCTGGACCTGATCGTCCCGCTCGGCGCCTACGAGAGCTGGCTCGCGGCGGGCGACCCCACCCCCGCCGACGTGCCGGTGGCGCGGGACGACCTCGCGCTCATCCTGTACACCTCCGGCACCACCGGGCGGCCCAAGGGCGCCACGCTCAGTCACGCCAACCTGATCTGGAACACCTTCAACATGCTCATCGGGGTCGACGTGGCCGGCGACGAGACGACGCTGGTCAGCGCCCCGCTGTTCCACGTCGCGGCGCTGAACCAGACGTTGCTGCCGACCTTCGCCAAGGGCGGCCGGTCGGTGATCATGCCGTCGTGGGACGTGGACGCCTGCTACGACCTGATCGAGAAGCACCGGGTGACCTGGATGTTCGGGGTCACCACGATGTTCGCCGCGCTCGCCGCCTCCCCGCGCTGGGCCGGGGCGGACCTGTCGTCGCTGCGCACGCTGATGTCCGGCGGGGCGGCGGTCCCGCCCGCCCTGATCCGCGCCTACCAGGAGCGCGGGCTGGTGTTCTGCCAGGGGTACGGCATGACCGAGACCGCGCCGGGCGCGACGTTCCTGGAGGCCAGCCAGAGCACGCGCAAGGCCGGCTCGGCGGGCGTGCCCGTCTTCTTCGCCGACGTCCGGGTCGTCCGGGCGGACCTGAGCGACGCCGCGCCCGGCGAGACCGGCGAGGTCCTGATCCAGGGCCCGAACGTCACCCCCGGCTACTGGGAGGACCCGGGGGCCACCGCCGCCGCCTTCGCCGAGGACGGCTGGTTCCGCTCCGGCGACGTGGCGTACCGCGACGCCGAGGGACACCTGTACATCGTGGACCGGGTGAAGGACATGTACATCTCCGGCGGCGAGAACGTCTATCCGGCGGAGGTGGAGGCGGCGCTCTACGAGCACCCCGCGGTGGGCGAGGCGGCGGTGGTCGGCGTCGCGGACGAGACATGGGGCGAGAGCGGCCGCGCGTTCGTGGTGGTCC
Organism: Actinomadura luzonensis; assembly: GCF_022664455.2. Classification (NCBI taxonomy): domain Bacteria; kingdom Bacillati; phylum Actinomycetota; class Actinomycetes; order Streptosporangiales; family Thermomonosporaceae; genus Actinomadura; species Actinomadura luzonensis. The sequence continues at coordinate 253,647 of NZ_JAKRKC020000002.1, read as the reverse complement.
GTCCCGGGCACGCCGTCACGGGCGAGGAGCTGCGCGCGTTCCTGCTCCCCCGGCTGGCCAAATACAAGATCCCCCGGTACGTCACCTTCGTCGACGACCTGCCGAAGACCGGCTCCGGCAAGATCCAGAAGCTCAAGCTGCGGGACCTGCCGGGCGTCGGCGGCTGACCCGCATTCGTTTCCCGGCATCCGGAAACCGGCGTTCCGCAGCCGTGGTGACACAGGTCACCATCGTCCCATTGTCGAAGGAGCCGCCCATGTCAGTCATTCCTCGCGATCAGTGGTACGTCGCCGCGTACGGCCGCGAGATCGGCCACGAGCTGTTCAGCCGCACCGTCTGCGGCGAGTCCATCCTGTTCTGGCGCACCCGCGCCGGGACCGTCACCGCCCTGTCGGACCGCTGCGTGCACCGCCGGTTCCCACTGTCCGAGCCGCCCAGCCGACTGGTCGGCGACCAGGTGGTGTGCGGCTACCACGGCTTCACCTACGGCGCCGACGGCGGCTGCGTGGCCGTCCCCGGCCAGACCCGGGTGCCGCGGACCGCCCGGCTGAAGAGCTACCCGGTCGTCGAGCAGGACTCGTTCGTGTGGGTCTGGATCGGCGACCCGGCCCGCGCCGACGCCGCCCGCATCCCGCGCGCGCCCTGGCTGGCCGCGCCCGGCTGGACCACCGTGTCCGGGATGGAGCCGCTCAAGGCCCGGTTCGGGCTGCTGGTCGACAACCTGCTGGACCTGTCGCACGAGACGTACCTGCACGGCGGGTACATCGGCACCCCCGAGGTGGCCGCCACCCCGATCACCACGGAGGTGGACGAGGAGGCGGGCATCGTGTACGTCAGCCGGCACATGGACGACGCCGAGTGCCCGCCGTTCTACGCCAAGTCCACCGGGCTGACCGGGCGGATCATGCGCTGGCAGGACATCGAGTACACGCCGCCCTGCCTGTACAAGCTGCACTCGCGGATCGCGCCGCCCGGGGTGCTGCCGAACGCCGACGGCACCGACCCGGACGCCTTCCACGTCGAGGTGGTGTACGCGATCACGCCTGAGACCGAGCACACCACGCACGACTTCTGGGCCGTGGCGCGGGACTTCGCCCTGGACGACCAGGGCGTGTCGGACTTCCTGGCCGAGAACAACCGGACCGTGGTGCTCCAGGACGTGGCCGCGCTGAACGTGCTGGAGCAGGTGATCGCGGCCGAGCCCGAGGGCTACCAGGAGCTGTCGATCAACATCGACACCGGCGGCCTGGCGGCGCGGCGCATGCTGGCCGGCCTCGCCCGCCGCGGCGCGGGCAGCGGGGCGTGAGCGGCATGGGACCGGCCCGCGGGCCCGCCGGGCGTGAGGTGCTCCGGGTGGAGTGGCTGCCGGGCAGCGACGTGCTGCGGGGCCTGTGCCACTGCGGCGCCGCCCACCTCGCCGAAGGGCCGGTCGAGGTGTGGGAGTGGCTCCTCTCCCACCCGGCCGGCCACTCCCCCGGCCCGGCTCCTGACCGGCCCGGCGCCGTCCCCGGCGGGGCGCTTGACCGGCCTACGGCCGTCCCCGGCGGGGCGCGGGAGCGGCGATGAGCGCGATGGCGAGCGTGGGTGACGCGGCCGGCCGCCCGGTCGTCGTGCACGCGCGCGAGCAGGTGGCCGACGGGGTCGTCAGGTTCGAGCTGCGTGATCCGGCCGGCGGGGCGCTGCCCGGCTGGACGCCCGGCGCGCACATCGACCTGGTGCTCGGCGACGAGAGCCGGGTCCGCCAGTACTCGCTGTGCGGCGACCCGGCCGACCGGACGACGTGGCGGATCGCCGTGCTGCGCGAGCCCGGCGGCCGGGGCGGCTCGGCGTACGCGCACGACGAGCTCCACCCGGGCGCCACGGTCCTGACCCGCGGCCCGCGCAACAACTTCCCGCTCCGCCCCGCCGCCCGCTACCTGTTCATCGCCGGCGGGATCGGGATCACCCCCATCCTGCCCATGATCACCGCCGTCGGGGGCGCGCGCTGGCGGCTGGTCTACGGCGGCCGCACGGCGGCGTCGATGGCGTTCGCCGGCGAGCTGCGCGCCGCCCACGGCGACCGCGTGCTCCTGCGGCCGCAGGACGAGCACGGCCTGCTCGACCTCGACGCCCTCCTGGCGGAGGAGCCCATGGACACCCTCGTCTACTGCTGCGGCCCCGCCCCGCTCCTGGAGGCCGTCGAGGCGCGGTGCGCGAACCGGCCCCTGCACGTGGAGCGCTTCGCCCCCAAGGACCCGGCGGGCCCGGCCGTGACCGGCGCGTTCGAGGTCGAGCTGGCCGCCTCCGGCCTGACTCTGCCGGTGCCGCCGAACCGGTCGATCCTGGAGGTCGTGGAGGAGGCGGGCGTCCCCGTCCTGACCTCGTGCCGGGAGGGCACCTGCGGCACCTGCGAGACCCCCGTCCTCGCCGGCGTCGTGGACCACCGCGACTCGCTCCTCACCGCCGAGGAACGGGCGGCGAACGACGTGATGTTCGTCTGCGTCTCCCGCGCCGCCGGCCCCAAGCTGGTCCTCGACCTCTGACCATGAAGCCCGGACCGCCGCAACCTCCGATGCCGCCGGCCGCCGCGCGGACCGGGCCGGTCGTGGCGCGCGCCCTGCAGATCCTCGGCGCGTTCACTCCCGACCGGCGGTCGCTGACGCTCAGCGATCTGTCCCGGCACGCCGGGCTGCCGGTCTCCACCGTGCACCGGCTGGTGGCCGAGCTCGTGGCCTGGGGCGCCCTCGAACGAGGCCCGGCCGGCCGCTACCACGTCGGCCTGCGCCTGTGGGAGATCGGCTCGCTCGCGCCGCGCGGGCTGGGCCTGCGCGAGGCCGCGTTGCCGTACCTGGAGGACCTGTCGCAGGTCACCCGCGAGAACGTGCAGCTGGCCGTGCGGGAGGGCACCGAGGTCGTGTTCGTCGAACGCATCGCGGGCAGCGGCGCGGTGCCGGTGCTCACCAGGGTCGGCGGCCGCTTCGCGCTCACGGCCACCGGCGTCGGCCTGGTCCTGCTCGCGTACGCCCCCGCCGACGTGCGGGAACAGGTCCTGGCCCGCCCGGTCGAGCGGTACACCCCGCGCACGCTCACCACCGCCCGCCAGATCCGCGCGGCCCTCGCCGACACCCGCGCCCGCGGCTACGCCGTCAGCGACCGGCAGGTCACCATGGACGCCCTGTCCGTCGCCGCCCCCATCCACGACCAGGACGGCCAGGTCGTCGCCGCGGTGTCCCTGGTCGTCCACCACGGCACCGCCTCGACCCGGGCGCTCGCCCACCTCGTACGCACCAGCGCCCGCGCCATCTCCCGCGCCCTCCCGCCGTCCCCGTCCGGACGCTGACGAGCGGCCGGGGTTTGCCGGAACGGCAAGGCGGTTCGCGGCGCGCGGCCGCCGCGTCGCATGCTCGACGGGTAGCCCCGTTCCGCAGTGAAACCGAGGAGAAGCTCATGCAGCCCGAGCCGACCGCCCAGCTCCGCCACCGCGCCGTCGAGGCCCCGGCCGGGCGCCTGCACCTGGTGGAGCAGGGCAGCGGCCCGCTGGTGCTGCTCGTGCACGGCTTCCCCGAGTCCTGGTACTCCTGGCGCCGCCAGCTCCCGGCCCTGGCCGCGGCCGGGCACCGGGCGGTGGCGATCGACGTGCGCGGTTACGGCCGCTCCTCCAAGCCGGCGGCGGTCGACGCGTACCGGATGCTCGACCTGGTGGAGGACAACCTGGCCGTCGTGCGCGCCCTCGGCGAGGAGAGCGCGGTGGTCGTCGGCCACGACTGGGGCTCCCCCGTCGCCGCCACCTCCGCCCTGCTCCACCCCGAGGTCTTCCGCGCCGTGGGCCTGCTGAGCGTCCCCTACGCGCCGCCCGGCGGCCCCCGTCCCAGCGCGGTCTTCAGCCGGTTGGGAGGCCCCGAGCAGGAGTTCTACGTCTCCTATTTCCAGGAGCCCGGCCGCGCCGAGGCGGAGATCGAGCCCGACGTCCGGGGCTGGCTCGCGGGCTTCTACGCGGCCCTGTCCGCCGACACCATGCCCGCCCCGGACGAGCCCGACCCGCACTTCGTCACCCGCGGCGGCCGGCTGCGCGACCGCTTCCCCACGGGCGTCCTCCCGGCCTGGCTGAGCGAGGACGACCTCGACGTCTACGCCGGGGAGTTCGAGCGCACAGGGATGACCGGCGCGCTCAACCGCTACCGCAACCTGGACCGGGACTGGGCGGACCTCGCCCCGCACCACGCGGCCCCGATCAAGCAGCCGTCCCTGTTCATCGGCGGCGCCCTGGACGCCTCCACCACCTGGATGTCCGACGCCATCGACGCCTACCCCGTCACCCTTCCCGGCCTGTCGGCCGCCCACCTCCTGGACGGCTGCGGCCACTGGGTCCAGCAGGAGTGCCCCGACGAGGTCAACCGCCTGCTGACCGACTGGCTCGCCACCCTCCGGTGACCGGAAGCGGCGCGCCGGACAGGACCGCTGCCCGTGTCGCGGTCAGTAGGCGAGCTCGCCGACGCCGCCGTCGACGCGCAGCACGGTGCCGGCGGTGTAGGCGGACTCGTCGGAGGCCAGGTAGACGGCCGCCTTCGCCAGCTCGGTGGCGGTGCCGATGCGGTGCAGGGGCACGGTCCGCCGCAGCTCGTCGTACAGGGCGGCCTGCCGCTCGGGGCCGAGTGCGGCGAAGGTGTCCGTGCGGGTGGGCCCCGGGCTCAGCCCGTTGACGCGGACGCCCCGCTCCCTCAGCTCGTAGGTCAGCCCGCGCGACAGGGACAGCAGGCCGGCCTTGGCCGCGCCGTAGACCGCCGCGTTCTCGTGCCCGACGAAGGCGGAGACGGAGCCGACCAGGATGACGGACGCCTGCCGGGACAACAGCGGCAGCAGGGCCCTGATCAGGAAGAACGGCCCCTTGAGGTTGGTGGCGACGAGCCGGTCGAACGCCTCCTCGGTCCATTCCTCGATCGGCAGGTGGGTGACGTCGGCGGCGTTGCTCATCACGACGTCGAGCCGCGGCCACTCCTGCCGCAGCCGCGCCGCGAGCGCCGCCTGGCCGGGCACGTCGCCGGCGTCGGACAACACGGGCAGCACCTGGCCGCCGAGCCGCCGGGCGGCCTCGTCCAGACGTTCGCGCGACCGGCCGGTGATCGCGACGGCCGCTCCCTCGGCCAGGAACTCGCGGGCGGTCGCGAACCCGATGCCGCCCGTTCCTCCCGTGATCAGGGCGTACTTGCCCGCTAGACGACGCATTGACCTCAATCTCCTTGCCCGCGCCGGAGCGCGTGGTTTCTCGTGACGGTGGTGGTGCGGAGGGACCGGAGCGCGTGGTTTCTCGTGACGGTGGTGGTGCGGAGGGACCGGAGCGCGCGGTTGCTCGTGACGGCGGTGGTGCGGAGGGACCGGAGCGCGCCCCGCGTCAGATGGCGGTGCGGCCACCGTCGGCGGCCACGACGGCGCCGGTCACGTAGCCCGCCTGGTCGCCGGCCAGGAAGGCGATCACCTGGGCGACCTCGGCCGGGTCGGCGGCGCGCCGCAGCGCCGTCGTCAGCCCCATGCCGCCGACGTCCGGGCCCATGACCGCCACCACCTTGGAGGTGGTCATCGGGCCGGGGGCCACGGCGTTGACGCGCACGTTCGAGGCGGCGAACTCGGCCGCCCAGGTACGGGTCAGCGATTCGAGCGCCGCCTTGGTGGCGCCGTAGACCGCCATCTGCGGCAGGCCCAGGGCGGCCGCGGTGGAGCTGACGTTGACGATGCTGCCGCCCCGGCCGGCGGCCATCCGCGGCGCGAGCCGGGCGACCAGGAGGAACGGCGCGCGCACGTTGACCGCGAAGGCGGCGTCGTAGGCGTCGAGGTCCTGCTCGGCGGTCGCGCCGAACGGGACGACGCCCGCGTTGTTGACGAGGATGTCCACCGTCCCGGCGTCCTCGGCCAGCCGCCGCACGGCCTCCGGGTCGGCCAGGTCGGCGGGGACGAAGCGCACGCTGCCGGTCGCGCCGGCCCGCACGTCGGCGACGACCTGGGCGCCGCGGCCGGGGTCGGTGCCGGTGATGATCACGTCGGCCCCGCCGGCGGCGAGGATCCTCGCCGTCGCGTGCCCGAGCCCGCCGATGGCGCCCGATCCGGTGACCAGGGCCGTTCTGCCGTTGAAGTCCATGGGGTCCCGCCTCTCTCCGTCGCCGGCGGAGCACGCCGACGACTTCTGTGCGACCGTTCAATAAGTCGCCCGGCCATCAACGTACAGACTTTTGTGTGGGCGGTCAAAAAGTCGTAACCTGGGGACATGGCACGGACGGGACGCCCCCGAGCGTTCGACAAGGACCAGGCACTGGAGCGCGCGCTCCTGCTGTTCTGGTCCCGCGGCTACGCCGACACCTCCATCCAGGACCTGGTCGACGCGCTGGCCCTGGAACGGGGCAGCCTGTACGGCGCCTTCGGCGACAAGCGGCAGTTCTACCTGACGGCGGTCCGGCTGTACTGGGACACCTACGAGCGCGAGCTGGTCACGGCGCTGGAGTCCGGGCCGGTGCTGCCGGCGCTGCGCGAGGTGCTCACCCATCCGGCCCGGGCCCAGGAGTACGCCTCCGACGTCGGCGTCCCCCAAGGGTGCATGATCGGCAACACCACCGCAGAACTGGTCCCGCACGATGCCGAGGCCCGCGAGATCGTGGCCCGCTCGCACGCCCGCTTCATCCGGATCGTCGCCGACGCCCTGCGGCGCGCGCAGGCCGACGGCGAGGTCACCCGGGCCGCCGCGCCCGAGGCCCAGGCGCAGCTCCTGCTGTTCACCGTCCAGGGTCTCTCCCTGGTCTCCCGCGCGGGGCTCGACACCTCCGCCGCACTCGCCGCCGTCGATGCCCTGATCGACGCCCTCCGCGCCTGACCCCGAGGCGCGGAGGGCCAGCGGGTCAGCTCTTGGGCATGAGGACGGTGTCGATGAGGTAGACGGTGGCGTTGCGGGTGGGCACGTCGCCGCAGACCACCCGCGCGTTGTTGATCATGTACGTGGCGCCGGAGCCGCGGGTGGCGACCGCGCCGCCCTGCAGCGTGGTGAAGCGGCCGCGCCGCAGGTCGGCCGGGGTCTTGCGGCCCTTGACGACGTGGTAGGTGAGGATCGCCGTCAGCGTCTTCCTGTCGGCCAGGACCTTCGCCAGGGTCGCCTTGGGGATCTTGGCGAACGCCTGGTCGGTCGGCGCGAAGACGGTGATGCCGTCGGCGCCGTTGAGGGTGTCGACCAGGCCGGCCTTCTTCACCGCCGCGACGAGGGTGGACAGGACGGGGTTGTGCGAGGCGGCGGTGGCAACCGGGTCGGCGGCCATGCCGGTGAAGCTGCCCTTGCCGGTGCGGGGCACCGCCGAGCAGCCCGGGCCGAAGGGGCGCCGGACGGTCATCGGCTGCGCGGCGGCGGACCAGGACCCGCCGCCCGCAGCGGTGCCGGCGGGTCGGGCGGAGGCGAGCGCGGCCGGGCCGGTGCCGGTCAGCGAGACGGTCATCGCGCCGGCCATGGCCAGGATCGGCAGTCCGGCGGCATGACGAATCTTCATGATGCTCCTGTGTTCGATGGATGGACGTGCTGAGGGGAGTTCAGGTGACGGTCACCAGGACCGTGTGCCGGCCGGTGGCGCCAGCCGGGATCGGCGGTACGCGTTCGGCGGTCTGGACGTCGCCGCCCGCGTCGGTGGCGCGGACCTGCAGGCGGTGCCGGCCGGGGGTGGCCTGCCAGGTCATGCGCCATTGCCGCCAGGTGTCCGGCCCGCCGGACGCCGCCAGGCCGGCCCGCAGCCAGGGCCCGTCGTCGACGCGGACCTCGACGGCGGCGATGCCGCGGTGCTGGGCCCACGCGGTGCCGGCGACGGCGACCGGACCGGCGGGCACCTCGGCGAAGGGCTTGGGCACCTCGATGCGGGAGGCGGTCTTGATCGGCGCGCGTTCGGCCCAGCCGCGCCGGGTCCAGTACGCCCGCTCGTCGGCGAAGCGGGTGAGCTTGAGGTCGGTGACCCATTTGGTGGCCGAGACGTAGCCGTACAGGCCGGGCACGATCATCCGCGCCGGGAAGCCGTGCGCGGGCGGCAGCGGGGCGCCGTTCATCGCGACGGCCAGCAGCGCGTCGCGGCCGTCCAGCACCGCGTCCAGGGCGGTGGAGGCGCTCCAGCCGTCCGCGGAGCGGGACAGGACCTGATCCGCTCCAGCCTGGATGCCGGCCTCGCGCAGCAGCGCGGCCAGGTCGACGCCGAGCCAGCGGGCGTTTCCGGCGTAAGGGCCGCCGACCTCGTTGGACACGCAGGTCAGGGTGATGTCGCGTTCGGTCAGCGGCCGGGCCAGCACGTCGGCGAGGTCCAGTTCGACCGGGCGGTCGACCAGGCCGTGGATGCGCAGCGTCCACTCCTGGTGCGGCACCCGCGGCACGATCAGCGCGGTGTCGACCCGGTAGAAGGAGTCGTTGGGGGTGGTGAACGGGCCGAGCCCCGGCACCCGCGCCCCCACGCCCGGGGGGAGCGGCCGGGCCGGGTCGGCGGGAGGGGGCAGCACCAGGGCGCGGCCGTCGGCGGACGCCTGCCGGGCCGAGGTGATCGCCCGCCCGGTGCCGCCGGTCAGGACGGCCGCCCCGAGCAGGACGGCGCCGCGGGTGAGCAGCGTCCGCCGATCGGCGGCCGGCGCCGTGCGTGGCACGGGACGGCCGTGGCGCGCCAGGTCGCCCAGTGTGCTACAGCCCTCTCGGCGACCGTGGCGCGCCAGGTCGCCCAGCGTGATACGGCCCTCCCGGCGGAGCCGTGGCGGGCGCCGGCCGTACAGCAGGGCGAAGGTGCTGCCCGCCGCCCCCACCGCGGCGGGCAGCACGTGGATCGGTCCTGCTCGCGGCCGGGACAGCGCCGCGGCCCCGGCGAGCGCGGCGAGCCCTGCCAAGGCCGCGATGGCCGAGCGCGGCCGCCGGGACGCGGCCGTTCCGACGGCCGCCGACCCGGCCACCGTCGCGGCCGCCAGGGTCAGGAGCAGGACCGGCTTGTCGGCGGTGCCGAAGGTGCGGACGGCGAAGTCCTTCAGCCACGCCGGGCTCAGGTCGATGACCGCCGACCCCACCGCGAGCAGCGGACCGGCCTCGGGCCGGCCCACCAGCGCGGCGGTCAGCTCCGCCACCCCCAGGGCCAGCGCCGCCGCCAGCACACCGAGGACCCCCGATGTCCGGCCCGCCGGTCTCGGGGCCGCCACGTCGCTGGATGTCTCCTCTGCAGTCACACCAGGGCTTCGGAGTCACTTCCGGAACGGATGGGCGCCGGTTTCCCCGGACCGCGAGTGCCGGCGGAAAGGTCAGGCGGCGGGCAGGTCCACCAGCAGCAACGGCGTGCCGGTCGGCTGCCGCGACCCGCCGGCCGGCTCCACCGTCACCCCTACCCGGCCCGCACCGGCGCTGAGGGCGCTGAGCACCGGCACCGTGCCCCCGGAGCCGCTGGAGGCCAGCAGCCCGGCCGAGGTGATCCGTCCCGGTGCGAGCTGCCACAGCTGGTAGACCCGGCCCTCGGGCGGCTCGCCCAGCCCGGCGGCCCAGAACACCAGCGCGCCCTGCGAACGCGACAGCACCACCGTCCCCCGGCCGCCTCGTCCCGCCCGGCCGGCCGGGGCGGTGATCGTGCGGGCGTCGTCCGCGCCCAGCACCGCGGCGATCCGCTGCTCGGCCCGCCGGACCTGCGCCAGCTCCTGGCGCGCCTGCATCGTCGCGACGCCGAGCCCGGCCACCGCGGCCAACGCCGCGGCCACGCCCACCGCCGCCGGCCACGGCCGCCACCCGACCTTCCGCCTCCGCCGGGAAGGCGCCGCGGGCGGCAGCGCCGGCGGCAGCTGACGCACCTGCTCGATCTCGGCCAGCACCCGCGTCCGCAGGCCGGGCGGCGGCTCGGCGGCCACCGCCGCCCCTAGGCGGGCGGCCGTCTCGGCGAACCCGGCGATCTCCTGCGCGCACTCGGCGCACGCGGCCAGGTGCCGCTCGAAACGGCGCCGCTCGCCCTCGTCGTCGATGGCGTCCAGTGCGTAGGCGCCCGCCAGGGTGTGCGGGTCGAACCCGTCCTCCGCCGCCTTCATCGCTCCACTCCCAGGCAGTCGCGCAACCGGATCAGCCCATCGCGCATCCGTGTCTTGACCGTCCCGAGCGGCGCCTTGACCAGCTCGGCGACCTCCCGGTAGGAGTAGCCGCCGTAGTAGGCGAAGGTCACCGACTCCCGCTGCAGCTCGGTGAGGTTGTCCAGGCAGCGGCGCAGCCGCTCACCTTCCAACCGCCCCACCACCAGCTCCGACACCTCGTCGAAGGCTCGGTGCGGCTCCAGCCGCGCGGCCCGCTCCTCCCGGTCGGTGCCCGCCTGCGCCGACCGCACCCGGTCGATCGCCCGCCGGTGCGCGATGGTCAGCGCCCACGCCAGCCCCGACCCCTTGCCCGGCTCGTAGCGGGCGGCGCCGCGCCATACCTCCACCAGCACCTCCTGCGCCACCTCCTCGGTCTGCGCCCGGTCCCGCAACACCCGCAGCACCAGCCCGTACACCCGCGGCGCCAGCATCTCGTACAACCGCTCGAACGCCGCGCGATCACCCCTGCCGACCGCCTGCAGCAGCTCCTCCGGCCCCGGCGGATCACCACCCGGACCGTCCTGGCCCACCGGCGACCGGTCCCGCGCTCCCATACAGCCCCTCCTGCCCCGACCGGCACAGCACCAGCCACCGTGGCTTCGGAGCCGTCCACGCAACGGATGGGTCACCACACTCTTGCCCGCGACGCACTGTGTTGGCCGCTCCTGCGCGCGCTGTTAGGGTTGGGCGCGGTGCGCCGGGAAGTCTGGTCGGCAAGTTCGTGCAAGCGGATCCGACCGGAAGGCGTCTCATCCCATGACCCTCACGCGGTGCCCCTGATGGGCGGCACGCTGCTGATCGCGTTCGCGGCCGTGCTGCTGCTGGCGGTGCTGCTGTCCAGCCTGGCTCACCGCACCATCCTGTCCACCGCCGCGCTGTTCCTGGTGGCCGGGTTCGTGCTGGGCGACGGCGTGCTCGGGGTGCTCGCGCTCAGGCCCGGCGACGACCTGGTGGCCACGCTGGCCGAGCTGGCGCTGTTCACCGTGCTGTTCACCGACGGCATGCGGGTGGGCTGGCCGGAGCTGCGCGGCGCCTGGCGGCTGCCCGGCCGGGCACTCGGCTGGGGCCTGCCGCTCACCCTGGCCATCACCGCCGTCGGCGCGCACTACCTGCTCGGCCTGGGCTGGATCGAGGCACTGCTGATCGGCGCGATCCTCGCGCCCACCGACCCGGTCTTCGCCGCCGCGCTGGTCGGCAACGAGAAGGTGCCGCCCCGGCTGCGGCAGCTCCTCAACGTCGAGTCCGGCGTCAACGACGGCCTGGCGCTGCCGTTCGTCATCCTCTTCCTCGCCGTCGCGGCCGGATCCGACGATCTGCACCTCGGAGAGCTGGGCCTGGAGCTGGGGCTCGGCGTCGTCATCGGCGTCGCCGTCCCGTGGGCCGCGATCAAGCTGGAGCGCACCCGCTGGTTCGCCGCCTCCACCGCCTACGAGCCGCTCAACGCCCTGGCCATCGGCCTGCTCGTGCTCGCCGCCGGCAAGGCCACGCACGGCAACCTGTTCCTGGCCGCGTTCTCGGCCGGCATCACCGTGGCCACCTTCGGGCCGCGGCAGCGGGAGTCGTTCGAGCACTTCGGCGAGCTGATCGCCGAGGTGTTCAAGCTGGCCGCGCTGCTGGTGTTCGGCGCGCTCATCACCCCGTCCCTGCTCGCCTCGGTCGGCTGGACCGGCTGGCTGTTCGCGCTGCTGGCCCTGGTGGTGGCGCGGCCGGTCGCGATCTGGGTGTCGTTCCTGCGCTCCGGGCTGAGCGTGCGCGAGCAGGCGGCGGTGGCCTGGTTCGGGCCGAAGGGCTTCGCCTCGGTCGTGTACGGGCTGCTGGTGCTGGGCTCCGGCATCGCCGCCGCCGTGCCGGTGTTCCAGCTCGTCGCCGTGACGATCGTGCTGTCGATCCTGCTGCACTCCTCCACCGACATCGTGGTGGCCCGCTGGTTCGACGAGGAGCGCGAGGTCCCCGCCTGGTACGGCGGCCTCGCCCGCAGGATCCGCCGCCGGCAGTGACCCGGACGTTGAGCACTCTTGCCGCCTCCCGCGTGCAGGGCGAAGGCGTTGGTGACGATCTCCTCATCGAGGGCTGTGCGGCCGGTGCGCTGGGCGAGCACGTGGACGGTGGAGGAGAAGGAGGCCCAGTTGCGCCAGATGCCGTGGGCCAGCCGCTCGTCGACGTAGTGCAGCAGGTCGTCGGCGCCCTCGTACATCGGGTGGCAGCCGCGGATCACCTGCGGGACGATCGCGCGCTCCAGCGGTGCCATGGCCAGGCGCCGCCAGACCCGCGAGGCCAGCATCGGCTCGCGCGACAGGACCTCCCAGCAGCCGTTCCCGCCGACGTACAGCAGCCCGAACTGGGTGTGTTGTCATCATCGTGCAGGTGCCGCAGCGTCTCGATGCCGTCGCTGCTCAGCCGCTGCGCCTCATCCACCACGACCAGCCGCGGGAGCCGGGCCAGCTCGGTGATCAGATCCCGGGTGATGTGGAAGCGGCTGTTGGAGCCCTGGCTTCCGGTCAGCACCAGATACAGCCCGTCGACGACCTGGCGCATCGTCGGCCTGGGGGTGAAGGACACCGTCACCCCAGCGCCCCGGTCGCCGTGGTGACCGCGGCCGCCGCGAACTCCAGGCCCCGGTCCAGCCGCAGCAGCCGGGGCACCCCGTGCGCGACCCCGTACGCCGGATCGTCCAGCATGCCCATCCGTAACGCGGTCAGCACCGTGCGCGCGTGCGGGGACAGGGCGAGCGCCCACCCGGTGATGAGGCGGGTCGCGTCGTCGAGGAACATCGTCACCCACGGCGCTACCGCCCGGCCGCGGGGCGGCAGCACCAGGATCGGCAGGCACTTGTGATCGCCTTCCCACACCTGGTTGCGGAAGGTCGCCGGGCGCTCCAGATACACCAGGTTGGCCCGCCGGGCCCGCTGTCCGGCGGTTACTCCGGCCACGAACGCGGGCGTCAGCTGGCGTTGGAAGGCGCGCTGCAGCGTCCGCAGATCCACCTGCGGAGCGCCCGCCCAGCCCTGGGCCAGCACCGGGTCGATCGGTACGCCCGCCGCGGCGTGCTGCCCGGCGATCGCCGCTGATCGGGCCCGGTGCACCGCGGCCGCGGCTTCGCAGGAGTACCCATCCGGCGCCATACCGTACGCTCGGCCAGCCGTCCCAGCCGCTGCAGAGCCGCCGCCCACTGCTCCCGGGTTGGCCGGCCCATGAGCGCCATCCTCCTCTCCCGGCCGGGAGACGGGAGGGACAACGGGTAGAGTCCCGGCGCGCGGCGCAGGTCCGCTCCATTCCTGAAGATCGGCGGTGTGCCATGGGGTTGGGACTGGCGAACGAAAAGTTGCGCTAGTGAACGGGGACGGGAGGCGCTTGGCGTGGCCTTCCGTTCCGGCTCCAGCTCCGGCAATGCCGATGTCCTGGCAGAACGGCTCTCGGGGGAGGAACGGACCCGATTGTGGCGTTGGGCCGTTAGGACTTGCATCCAGTACCTAGGTACAGGTTTACCGTCGGGGTATGACACAGAACGTCGCCCTTGACCTGGGATGGGCTCCCTCAGCGTGCACCCTGCCCACCGCCGAGCAGCCGCTGCGGGTGGCCGAGTTCGACGCCTTGTTCGCCGATGCGGTCCAGGCGGTGCAGCACCCCGAGCAGACGCGGCTGCGGCTGGAGCTCGTCTTCAGCCCGGAGAACGCCGCTCGGGCCGCCGAGCTGGCCGCTCGGGAGAACGGCTGCTGCTCCTTCTTCACCTTCACCCTGACCGTCGCCGAGGGCAGCCTGGCGCTGGAGGTGGCGGTCCCGGCCGAGCACGTCGAGGTGCTGGACGCGCTGGCCGAGCGCGCCGGCGCGGCGGCATCCGCGTGAGGTACAGCGTGAGACGGCCGCGGTTCGCGGCCGCGGGAGGAGGCCGGTGATGGAGCGCATCACGCGTGAGGAACTGCTCGCGCTGCCGGAGGGCGGGGGCGTACAGCTGGTGGAGGCCCTGCCGGCCGACGCGTTCGCCGCCGAGCACCTGCCCGGTGCGCGCAACGTGCCGGATCAGGTGTCGGCCGAGCTGGCAGGGCAGGTGGCGCCCGGTCGGGCCGCCCCGGTGGTGGTCTACTGCTCGGGCCCGTACCGCAACCGCTCGAAGAGCGCCGCCGCGGTGGGGCGGCCGTCGTGAGACAGGACATCGTGCTGCAGAGCGGCCCAGGTGAGCCGGGCGGGCCGTACCTGCGCAGCGGGCAGGTGGCCGAGCAGGCCGGGGTCAACCCGCAGACGCTGCGCTACTACGAGCGCCGCGGGCTGATCGCCGAACCGGCGCGCAGCCCCGGCGGGCATCGCGCCTACCCGCCCGAGACCGTCACCCTGCTGACGGTGATCAAGGCCGCGCAGCGGCTCGGCTTCACCCTGGAGGAGGTGGCCGAGCTCCTCGACACCGGCCGGCGCGGCCACCCCACCCCGGACTTGCGCGAGCGCGCCCAAGCCAAGATCGCCGAAGTGGAAGCGAAGATCGCCGACCTGACCACCATCCGGACCGCGCTGAAACAGGTGGTCAGCGCGGGCTGCGACAGCCTGACCCACTGCACCTGCCCCGACTGTCCCCTGCCGTTCGCCGACCTGGCCGAAGGCAACCGTGCCCCCCACACCCCCGCACAACAAAGCAGGGAGAGCCGACTCCTGTGAGCACTCACCACGACCACCGCGAATCCACCAGCGCGACCAGCAGGCCCGTCACCGTGCCCATCACCGCACGCGGCAGCGAGCCGGGCGAACGCATCACCGACGGCGCCGGGCCGCCGATGCGCAGAGCCGGCTGCGGCTGTGGCGGGAGCAGCTGCGGGTGCTGACCTCAACCTCGGCACGCTCCGCGCCCCCTGCTCTGAACCGGTCAGGCTGTGCCGCTACCGTCACCTCGGGCGATAGGACGGCACGACCGGGAGATGAGCGGTGACGCAACAGGCACAACAGGTGCCGGGCCCGGCGACGGGGGTCGTGGCGGGAGCGGTGGCGGGGATGGAGCGGCACCAGGTCGCCATCTACGTGGGGGCGATCGCCTCCGGCGCTGTGACGGGGTGGGCCGCCCCTGGGCTGGGGCCGGTGCTGGAGCATGCGATCAACCCCGTGCTGGCGGTCTTGCTGTATGTGACGTTCCTGCAGGTGCCCGCGGCCGAACTGGTGCGCTCGCTGCGCGCGGGCCGGTTCCTGGCGGCCGCACTCGTGGTGAACTTCGCCGCAGTGCCGCTGGTGGTCGCGGCGATGTTCGCGTTCCTGCCCGCCGACCAGGCGGTGCGCCTCGGCGTGCTGCTGGTGCTGCTGACCCCGTGCGTCGACTACGTGATCGTCTTCTCCGGGCTGGCGGGGGGCGACAGCCGGCGGCTCCTGGCCGCCACGCCGCTGCTGCTGCTCGCTCAGATGGCCGCGTTGCCGGTGCTGCTGGTGGCGTTCATGGGCGCCTCACTGACCCGCGTCGTCGAGCCGGGGCCGTTCGTCGAGGCGTTCACCGTGTTGATCGTCATCCCGCTGGTGCTGGCCTGGCTCCTCCAGGCGTGGGCGGCCCGCCGCCCGGCCGGGCGCGCGGTCGCCGGCGCGACAGGTGCGGCAATGGTGCCGCTGATGGCGGTCACGCTGATCACGGTGGTCGCCTCCCAGGTGCCTAAGCTGGACGGCAACCTGGCCGCGGTGGCCGCCGTGGTGCCGTTCTACGTGCTGTTCCTGGTCGTGATGGCCGTCGTCGGCCTGGCCGTCGTTCGTCTGTTCCGGCTGGACGTGCCGGGCGGGCGGGCGATCGTGTTCACCGGCGCCACCCGCAACTCCCTGGTCGTGCTGCCGCTCGCGCTGGCGCTGCCCGACAGCATGGCCGTCGCTGCGGCGGTCGTGGTCACCCAGACCCTGGTGGAGGTGGTGGGCATGGTCGTCTACGTCCGCCTGGTGCCCCGGCTGCTCCCGCTGCGCTGACCTGCCTGCGTACGTACACCGGCGTGACGGGGAAGCGCGATCGATCGCGCCATGCTCGGAGGCGTTCACTCGGGGGTTGGCTTGACCGAACCGGCAGCGTCCCGGGCCTGACCTGGAACAACGACGTTCCGCCTCGCACACCCCTTGCCGATACATAACCAAATCGGGCTATCATCGCCATATGACGATTGATCCTGATGGTGGCCGGTGTGTCAGTGCCGACATCGCCGCCGGCATCTCCCCGGCGGCGGCGCTGTTCCACTCCCTGGCCGATGAGACCCGGCTGCGCATCGTGCAGCGGCTGGCCCGAGGCGAGGCCCGCGTGGTGGACCTGACCACCCAGCTCGGGCTGGCCCAGTCCACGGTGTCCAAGCATTTGGCCTGCCTGCGCGACTGCGGCCTGATCGACTACCGCGCCGAAGGACGCCAGTCCTTCTACTCCCTGACCCGGCCGGAGCTGATGGACCTGCTGGCCTCCGCCGAGCAGCTGCTGGCCGCCACCGGCCACGCCGTGGTGCTCTGCCCGGTGCACGACACCCAGCCGACGGCCGCCGCCCAGGGCGGCCTTCAAGCCGAGCTCGACGACGACCTCAAGCGCCTCGGCGAGCAGAAGGGCCAGGCCGCGGGGGAGGCGGTGTCATGACCACGCTGAACCTGCCCGCCCCGGCCCGGCGAACTGCACTTCAGCGCCGCATCAGACTGCTGGTCGCGGCGACCATCACCTACAACGTGATCGAAGCCGCCGTCGCCATCACCGCCGGCACCCTCGCCTCTTCCGCGGCGCTGGTCGGGTTCGGGCTGGACTCCATCGTGGAGGTCGCCTCGGCCGCTGCGGTGGCCTGGCAGTTCTCCAGCGCCGACCATGAGAAGCGGGAGAAGGCGGCACTGCGCGTCATCGCGATCTCGTTCTTCGCGCTGGCCGCCTACGTCACCTTCGACGCCGTCCGCGCGCTGCTCGGCGCCGGCGAGGCCGAACACTCCGCCCCCGGCTTGATCCTGGCCGCCCTGAGCCTGGTCGTCATGCCGTTCCTGTCGGCCGCCCAGCGTCGCGCGGGCGGCGCGCTCGGCTCCGCGAGCGCGGTGGCCGACTCCAAGCAGACCCTGCTGTGCACCTACCTGTCTGGCGTGCTGCTGGTCGGCCTGGCGCTCAACAGCCTGTTCGGCTGGTCCTGGGCCGACCCGATCGCCGCCCTGGTCATCGCCGCCGTCGCGGTCAAGGAAGGCCGCGAAGCCTGGCGCGGAGACACCTGCTGCCCGCCCCCGATCGGCGCCGCAGGCGATGCCGCCACGACCGATGCGGGTTGCGCCGACGGCTGCTGCCCGGCCGACGCCACCGTCAACATCAGCACCCCCACGAACGTGACCGGCGCCACAACCAACACGACGAGCAAGGAGACACGCTGATCGGTCGGATGCCCGCACGTGTCCGCGCCGCCTACTGCCACCGTCAACGCCTGCACCGGCCGCCTCAACCAGGGCTGGGTCCACGCCGCCGACGCCAGTCTGCGGCTGAAGGACTCCTACTGCCTGACTGCCGACGGCACCCTCCCCGGCTCGGCGGTGAGCCTGCGCGACTGCCACGGCCTGCCCCCCGACGGCCGCGTCACCGATGTGACCAGGCGCTGGCGCTACGACCCCGCCACCCGCACTCTGCACAACCTGGCCAGCGGCCTGTGCCTGACCGCCACCGGCCAGGACACCGCGACAACGCTGCGCCCGTGCCGGCAACCCGGCCAGACCTGGACACTCCCTACGGCCGGCGAGTGACCTGTTCCCGCCGAGGCCGCGCGCTCCCGCGCGGCCCGCTGCGGGGCACCGTCGAGCAGTCGGCGACCGAGGCCGAGCCACTCATTCAAGCCGGCGCGTCGGCCGGAGCCGATATCCGTGGTCGTCACGAGAGGTGTCCTTTCGATCGCCGGTCCAGGGAGGCGTACGCCGCCCCACCGGCGTTGACAGGGGATGGCCTGGCCGCATGGAGGCTCCACGAACCAGATCGAAACGGTACCGGGGCTAGGTATCGTCGTGGAACGGAGACACGGTACCCCGGCTAGGTATGAAGCGGATGCACGGGTCCGGCCGAAAAGAGGATGTCCGGGGGGTGGGGTCAGCCGTGTTCGGCGTGCCGGCCGTGGTCGGTGACCTGGGCGTCGAACCAGGCGTGCAGCGCCTTGACCAGCGCCGCATCAGCGGTGGTGTAGGCGATCCGGGCGCCGGCGGGAAGCTCGGTGTAACGGATGTCGATGCGGCTGTGGCCTTGTTCGAGCTCGCGCAGCCCCGGCATCTCGCCACCGTGAATGGAGGCGGGGTCGCCGTAGTCGCCCCGGCTGAAGCCGGCCGCCTCGGCGGTCAGGTGCTCGCGGATCAGCCGTACCTGCTGGGCGTCGGCGGGGTCGTCGGAGGTGACCGTCTGCACGCCGCCGGTGGCGGCCTTGGCGAACTGGTGCGTGGTGCGTTCCAGGTCGAACGGCATCACCTGCCGGCTTTTGGCCGCGATCTCGGCCTGCCGGGTCGCCAGCGCCTGCTGCTCGCCCCGGCTGGTGAGCACGTACGCCGTCGAGGCGACGACGATGAGCGCGAGCGCCGCGATGAGCGCTTGGGCGCGTCGATTCTCAAGGTTCATCCATGGCCTCCGTGAGGATGGTCAGGGCGCGCAGCACATCGGCGCGTTCGCCCTCGGGGACACGCTCCAATACGGCGGAGAACCGTTCGGCTCTGGCCTCGGCCAGCCGGGCCGCGGCCTTCATCCCTTGCGGGGTGAGCTGGACCAACACGCCGCGCCCGTCGTCGGGCGCCGGGGTGCGTTCGGCCCAGCCGCGGTTGATGAGCTGGTTGACCAGCCGGCTGGTGGTGCTCTTCTCCAGCCGGAGCCGGTGCGCCAGATCGATCTGCCGCAAAGCTCCGTCCCTGGCCAGCTCGCCCAGCGCGTGAGCCTCCGATACCGGGATGGGCTGCCCGCAGGGGGTCTGGTCCGGCCGGTGGAGGCCGAAGGCCCGCACGAAGCGTGCCACGGCTTCCTGGAGTTCGCGATCATCCGCCATGGTTCGACCGTACAACCAGATAGTTGTGGCTTGCAACCAGATCGGATCCGACCCCTGGAGAGCCGCAGGACCCTCACGCAACGACATGCGAGGCAGCTACTGACATTTTCATGTCGTAGGCCGCTGACGTTCTCGTGTCGCTTGGCGCGACGGCAGGAACGGCCGCAATTCGTCCCGCGAACTAAGTTGCAGTTCGTACTACGAACCATTATGGTTCGTAGCGCGAACTACAACTCCTTCTCTACCGGGAGCGTGAATGATGAGTCGTACAGTCGTGATCGTCGGCGGGGGTTACGGTGGTTCCACGGTCGCCAAGGCGTTGGACGCGGAGGCGGACGTCGTGCTCATCGACCCGCGTGACGCGTTCATCAACTCCGCCGGCTCGCTGCGGGCGCTGGCCCAGCCCGACTGGGCGCCCAACATGTTCTTCCCCTACGACCAGTGGCTCAGGCGCGGCACCGTGGTGCGCGAGCGCGCGGTCTCGGTGGATCCCGGCGGCGTCACCCTGGCCTCCGGCCGGCGCGTCGAGGCCGACTTCCTGGTCCTGGCCACCGGCTCCAGCTACGCCTACCCCGCCAAGCCCGCCTCCGACGCCACCCCTGACGTGCTGGACGACCTGCTGCGCACCCACAAGGAGCTGGCCGGCTCCGAGCGGGTGCTGATCCTCGGCGCCGGACCGGTCGGCCTGGAACTGTCCGGGGAGATCAAGGAGGTATGGCCGCACAAGCACGTGACGATCGTCGATCCGGCCGAGGACCTGCTGCCCGCCTTCCCCGCCGAGATGCGCGGCGAGCTGCGCCGTCAGCTCGACGAGCTGGGCGTCGACCTGCGGCTGGGTGCCGGCCTGAGCGCCCTGCCGGCGACCGGGCCCGGGCAGGCGGGCACGTTCACCGTCACCACGACCGCCGGCGAGGAGATCATCGCCGACCTCTGGTTCCGCGCGCACGGCGTACGGACCAACAGTGACTATCTCGCCGACGGACGGCTCACCACCCGCAACCCGCAGGGCCAGGTCCCGGTCACCGAGACCCTCAACGTCCGCGGCTACGAGCACGTCTACGCCGTCGGCGACCTCACCGACGTCGCCGAGGCCAAGATGGCCGGGTACGCGATGCAGCACGGCGAGGTGGTGGCCAGGAACATCCTCGCCCAGTTGCGCGGCGAGCGGCCCGAGGCCACGTACCGGCCGCTGCCCCACCCCATGATCCTGCTCCCGCTCGGCCCGCGCGGCGGCGTCGGCCAGCTCCCCACGCCCGACGGGCCGGTCGTCGTCCCGGCCGGGACGGTGTCGGCGTACAAGGGGGCCGACCTGTTCACCGGCCGCTTCGCCGAGCAGTTCGGAGCCGCCTGAGATGGACTACATCCAGCTCGGCCGCAGTGGCCTGGCGGTGTCCCGGCTGGTCCTGGGCACGATGAACTTCGGCACCCAGACCCCGGAACAGGACAGTCACGCGATCATGGACCGTGCGCACGAGCACGGCGTCAACTTCTTCGACACCGCCGACGTCTACGCCGACGGCCGGACCGAGCAGATCATCGGCCGGTGGTTCGGCACCGGGGGCGGCAGGCGCGACAGGACCGTCCTGGCCACCAAGCTCTACCTGACGACCAGCTCGTGGCCGAACGACGGCCGCCTGTCCGCGCTGCACATCCGGCGCGCCTGCGACGCCTCGCTCAAGCGGCTGGGGACCGACCACATCGACGTCTACCAGATGCACCACATCGACAGGAACACGCCGTGGGAGGAGATCTGGGAGGCCTTCGACGTTCTCCGGCAGCAGGGCAAGGTGCTCTACTTCGGCTCCTCCAACTTCGCCGGCTGGCACCTGGCCCAGGCGCAGGAGACGGCACGCGCGCGGCACCGGCTCGGCCTGGTCGCCGAGCAGTCCGTCTACAACCTGATGAACCGCTGGGCCGAGCTGGAGGTGCTGCCCGCGGCGCGGCACTACGGGCTGGGCCTGATCCCCTGGTCACCGCTCAACGGCGGCGTGCTCGGCGGCGTCCTGCGCAAGCAGCGGCGCGACGCCGCCGCCCGCGGCGTCTCCGGGCGGTCGGCCGCCACCCTCGCCGCGCATCGCGCGACGATCGAGGCGTACGAGAAGCTCTGCGCCGACCTCGGCGAGGACCCGGCGGACGTCGGGCTGGCCTGGCTGCTCGCGCAGGAGGGCGTGACCGGCCCGATCATCGGCCCGCGTACGGCCGAGCAGCTCGACGGATCGCTCCGGGCCCTGTCGATCACCCTCGGCAAGGACACCTTGGCCAGGCTGGACGAGCTGTTCCCGCCGCCCGCCCCGAACGGCGCCAAGCCCGCGCCCGAGGCGTACGCCTGGTGAGCGCGCTCCCCGGTGGTCAGCGGTCCGGCAGGTCCAGCAGGCCGAGGAACGCGGTCGCCGCCGGGGTGCGTCCGACGCCGCTCCAGATGAGGTACTCGACGCGCATGGGCGCGTCGGTGATCTCGACGGTGGCCAGGCCGGTCAGGTGGGGCACGTAGGCCGAGGGCAGCAGCGCGATCGCCAGCCCCTTGCGCACGAGCCGGGCCATCATGAAGTCCGCGGTGGTGACCTCGAACGCCACCTCACGGCTCAATCCGGCGGCCGCGAACGCCTCGTCCGACTGCGCCCGTGCGGCCGAGTGCGGCGGCAGGTCGATGAAGGTCTCGCTGGAGAGCCGGGCGAGATCGACGGCGGGTTCGCCCGCCAGCGGGTGGTCGGGGGCGACGACGGCGACCAGCCGGTCCCGGGCGAGCTCACGGGCGTTGACGCCCACCGGCCGCGCGCTGGTGGGCAGCCCGAGGAAGGCCACCTCGATCCTGCCCTGCCTGACCTGCTCGGTGAGCTCTTCGCTGCCGCCGACCCGGATGTTCAGCTGGACCTGGGGATAGCTGGCGCGGAACCGGCTCAGCGCGTCCGGGATGTCGACGGCGGCCACGGTGGGGATCAGGCCGAGGGCGAGCCTGCCGCGCACCTCGCCGGTCACCGCGGCGACGTCGGCGGCCGCCCGCTCCGCGGCGTTGAGGCTCTCGCGGGCCGCGGCCACGAACGCCTTCCCCGCCGGGGTGATGCGGACGTGGCGGCTGGTGCGGTCGAACAGCCGCGCGCCCAGCTCCCGTTCGAGGCTGGCGATCTGGCGGCTCAGCGCCGACTGGACGACCAGGCACTGCTCCGCGGCGCGGGTGAAGCTGTTCGTCTCGGCGACGGCGAGGACGTAACGCATCTGCTGGAGTTCCATGGATCAATGATGGTCCGGCATCGCTGAAGTGACAACATTGCGTTGGACTCATCGCTGGCGCCGCCGCGAGACTCGATGCGTGGCAAGGCCACATCGGGACTTCGGAGGTGAACGGATCGTCATGAGTGATGCGCCAGGGAACGTGACCGCGATCGACGTGTGGGTCGATCCGCGCTGCCCGTGGGCGTGGATCACGTCGCGGTGGCTGCTGGAGGTCGAGCGGGTCCGGCCGGTGCGGGCCCGGTTCCACATCATGAGCCTCTCGGTGCTCAACGAGAACCGGGAGGTGCCGGAGAAGTACCGGCAGGCGCAGCGCGAGGGCTGGGGCCCGGTGCGGGTGTGCGTCGCCGCGGCCGAGCACCACGGGGAAGCCGTGCTGCGCCCGCTGTACGAGGCGATGGGAACGCGGATCCACCTCGAGCGCGCCGGGCTGGGCCGGGACATGACGCTCGCCGCGCTGCGCGCCGTCGGCCTGCCGGACACGCTCGCCGACGCGGCGGAGGACCCCGGCCACGACGCGGCACTGCGCGCCCGCCACCACGCGGGGATGGCCCCGGTCGGCGGCGAGGTGGGCACCCCCGTCATCCACGTCCCCGGTCCCGCCGGTGACCGGATCGCGTTCTTCGGTCCCGTCGTCACCCCGGCGCCGCGCGGCGAGGCCGCGGGCGCGCTGTGGGACGGCGTCGTCGCCGTCGCCGGGACGGACGGCTTCTTCGAGCTGAAGCGCGGCCGTGACCGCGAACCCAGCTTCTCCTGACCGCACTGTCTTCCCCCGCTCGCGCGGGGACGTTCGCAAGGACACACATGACCACTGTCATTACTGAACCGCGCTCGCAGGTCCGGGCGTGGCTGGGCGTCGCGGCCATCACCGCGAGCCTGTTCGTCTTCGTCACCACCGAGCTGATGCCCGTCGGGCTGCTCACCCCGGTCAGCGCGGGACTGTCCGTCTCCGTCGGCCTCGCGGGCATGATGGTGACGCTGTACGGCGTCTCCGCGGGCGTCGGGGTGCCGTTCCTGGTCGCGTGGAGCCGTACGGTGAACCGCCGCGCGCTCCTCGCCACGCTGCTGGCGATCATGGCGGCCGGCAACCTCGTCACGGCCGTGTCGCCGAACTTCCCGATCGTCCTGGCCGCCCGGCTCGTCACCGGGTTCGCGCACGGCGTGTTCTGGGCGATCGGCGTCGCCATGGCGATGCGGCTGGTCCCCGGGGAGAAGGCCAGCAAGGCCGCCGCGGTCGTGCTGTCCGGCATGTCGATCGCCACCGTCGTCGGCATGCCGCTGGGCACGTTCATCGAGAGCCTCACCGACTGGCGCACCACGTTCCTCATCTGGAGCGGCCTGAGCCTGGTGGTGCTGCTCGCCGTCGTGCTCACGCTCCCGTCGCTGCCGTCCCAGAGCGCCATCCCGGTGCGGGAGGTGTTCGCGCTGCCGGTCAGGAACGGGCGGCTGCGGGTCGTGATGATCACCGTCGCGCTCTACGTGCTCGGGCACTTCGGCGCGTACACGTTCATCCGCCCCTTCATGGAACAGCGGGCCGGGGCGTCGGCCGCGTGGGTGACCGGGCTGCTGATCGTCTTCGGGGTCGGCGGCGCGGTCGGCAACTTCGTCGCCGGGCACACGGCCGGCAAGAACATGCGCGCGACGTTCGTCGTCGCCTGCAGCGGGCTCGTCGCCTCGCTGCTGCTGCTCCTGGCCATCGGCGGCAGCCCGGCGGGCCTGGCGGTCGCCGTGGTGCTGTGGGGGGTGTCCTTCGGCGCCGCCAACCTCTGCCAGGTCAACATGATGCTCGCCGCGGCCCCCGACACCTTCGAGGCCGCCATGTCGCTCAACACCATGGGCTACAACATCTCGATCGCGCTCGGCGCGCTGCTCGGCGGACTGTTCGCGGGCGGATTCGGGACCGCCGGCGCCGTGTGGTTCGGCGTCGCGCTGACGGTGATCGCGCTGCTGACCGCCTTCGCCGCGCACGCCGGGAAGGAGGCACACCCGTGAACGCCGGCGCGCGCGGCCGGGCGATCCGCGTGACGGCGCTGGACCACCTCGTCCTGAACGTCGCCGACGTGGACCGTTCGCTGCGGTTCTACCGCGACGTCCTGGGCCTGGCGGCGGAGCGGGTGAACGAGTGGCGCCGCGGCCAGGTCTCCTTCCCCTCGGTCCGGGTCGACGCAGCCACGATCATCGACCTCGTGCAACGTACGCGCGGGGAGTCCAACGTGGACCACATCTGCCTGGTCGTGGCGCCGCTCGACTGGGCAGCGGTCATCGACGCCGGGATCCTGGACGTGGTCGAGGGCCCGGTCGTCCGCTCAGGCGCCCGCGGCGACGGCCGGTCGGTCTACGTCCGCGACCCCGACGGCAACACCGTCGAGCTCCGCTGGTACCCGCAGGACCTCGACCCGCCCCCGCTCGACGGCGAACTCGTGCGCGACCCGGCCGCCCGCGAGCGGGCCGCGGCCGACTTCGGCCACGTCGTGCGGACCGTCCCCGAGGCCGTGCTCCGCCCCGGCTCGGCCGCGGACATCGCCGCCGTCGTGCGGTGGGCGGCCGGCACCGGCCGGCAGGTCGCCGCCCAGGGCACGCGGCACTCGGTGTACGGCCGGTCCCAGGTCGGGCGCGGCGTGGTCGTCGACATGTCGGGGCACAACGCGATCCACCACGTGGGCGCGGACCGGATCGTCGCCGGCGCGGGCGCGACCTGGCGCGACGTCCTCACGGCCGCGCTCCGCCACGGCCGCACCCCGCCGGTCCTCCCCGAGTACCTCGACCTGACGATCGGCGGCACCATCGCCGTCGGCGGCGTCGGCGGGACCAGCTGGCGGCACGGCGTCATGAGCGACACCGTGCTCGCGCTCGAGGTCGTCACCGGCGACGGGCAGGTCCGCACCTGCTCACCCGGCGAGCGCCCGGACCTGTTCGACGCCGTCCGCGCCGGACTCGGCCAGGTGGGCGTCATCACGCGGGCGACCCTGCGGCTGACGGCGGCGCCCGGCGCCGTCCGCAGGTACCGGCTCGTCTACTCCGACCTCGACACCATGCTCGCCGACCAGCGACGGCTCCTCGACGAGCGCAGATGGGACTACCTCCACGGCCGCGCCGCCCCCGGCCCGGAAGGCGGCTGGACCTACCTCGTCGACGGGGCGGCGCTGCTCCCCGGCGCGGCGCCCGACGACGCCGCCCTGCTCGCCGGACTCGCCGACGACCGCGCGAAGGCGACCATCGACACCCACGACTACCGCACCTACACCGACCGGTTCACGCCTCTGGAGAACACGCTGCGCGGCGGCGGGCGCTGGGACTCCCCGCACCCCTGGCTGTTCACCTTCGTCGGCGCGTCCCGCGCGGGTGCGGTCCTGGCCGGGACGCTCGCCGGGCTCACCGCCGGCGACCTCGGCGACCACGGCGTCGTCTCGGTCCTGCCGCTGCGGACGGACGCCGTGCGCAGCCCGCTGTTCCGGCTCCCCGCGGAGCCGGTGGCGTTCGCGATGAACCTCATGCGCATCCCGGCGCCGGGCCCCGCGAGCACGGTCGCCGCCATGGTGGCCGGCAACCGTGCCGTGTACGAGCGGGTCGCCGCGGCGGGCGGCACGCTCAACCCGGCCAGTGCCCTGCCCATGTCCGCCCGCGACTGGCAGGCCCACTTCGGCCCGGTGTGGGACCGCTTCGCCGCCGCCAAGCGGGCGTACGATCCCGGCCACGTCCTCACCCCCGGCTACGAGGTGTTCCCGAGGGGGGACGGGTGAGCGGTCAGACTATGCGGGTGCAGAGGGTGCGTCCCCGGATCTCCCAGTCGACCCTCCGGCCGCCCGGCGGGCAGGGACCGTCGGTGAACGCGGTGATACGCAGGACGAAGTCGTACTCCTCCGGCGCGGAGCCGTCCCGGCACGGCCACGACGTCATCAGATCCCTGTTGCTGATGGCGACCGTGTTCTTCTTCTCGCCCTTGGTGGCCAGGAAACACTCCCCCGTGTGGAACTGCCGCTGCACGCAGAGGGCGATCTCGTCCGCGTCCTCGCCGTAGCTCCACCACAGTTCCCCGTCCAGATCGGCGCCGTGCCTCAAGCACCCGGAGGAGTCGCGGGTCACCTTGAGCACCTTCAGGTGGGCGTCGGACCGGCCGCAGCCGACGGCGCGGGGCTTGCTCCTGCTCCACCCGCCGGTCGGACGCTCGTAGGCGTCCAGGCAGTCGCCCGCCGAGATCTTCTCGAACGCCTTGCGGACGGGATCAGACGTGGGGGTCGGGGTCGGCGTGGGGGTGGGGGTCTCGGACCGCTTCCCCGGCACGGGCGCCGGGGAAACGGAGGTCTGCTGGGCGGTGGTGACGGCCTCGGAGGTGGCCGGTGTGCTCCCGTCGTCCCCGACCGCCCAGACGGCCAAGGCGACCAGCAGGACGCCCACGGCCGCGGCCACCGGGAGCCCCAACCGTCCGAGCGGCGGGAACCGCCGGCCGCTCCCCGGCTCGTCCGGCGGCGGAGGCGCCAGCACCTCGGTCTCCGCCACCCACGTGTCGATCATCGTGCTGACGGGCGCCGGCAGCGGCGCGTCCCCGCCCTCGGCGAGCGCGGAGCAGCGTTCGAGGAACGCGCCGAGACCGGGCCGGTCCTCCGGACGCTTCTCCAAGCCGGACGCGATCAGCGGGAGCAGCGGCTCCGGCACGCCGGTCAGGTCGGGTTCCTCATTGACGACGCGGTAGCCGAGGGCCTCGACCGGGCCCTCGCCGAAGGGCCGCCGGCCGGTGGCGGCGAAGGCCAGCACGGCGGCCAGGCAGAACACGTCGCCGGCCGGCCCCACCTCGCGGCCCCGGAGCTGCTCGGGCGACATGAACCCGGGCGTGCCGGCGACGCTGGTGCGGGTGGTCTGCGAGGCGGCGTCGAGCGCGCGTGCGATGCCGAAGTCGATGATGCGGGGCCCGTCCTGGGCGAGCAGCACGTTGCCGGGCTTGAGGTCGCGGTGGACGACGCCCCGCTCGTGGATCGCCATCAGCCCTTCGGCCAGGCCCGCGCCGAGTGCCGCGACCGCCGCCGCCGGGAACGCGCCGCACTCGCCGACGGCATCGTGCAGCGACGGGCCCGCGATGTACTCGGTCACGAGCCAGGGCGGGTCGGCGTCGGCGCCGGCGTCCACGACCTGCACGGTGTGGATGCCCCCGACCCGCCGCACCGCGGCGACCTCCGCCCTGAACCGCCGCCGGAACTGCGCGTCCTCCGCCAGATGGGGGTGGATCACCTTGACCGCGACCCGCCGGCCGCCCTTCGAGCGGCCCAGGTAGACGCGCCCCATACCGCCCGCCCCCAGCCGCGCCAGCAGCCGGTACCCACCGACCTGCTTCGGGTCGCCCGCCTCAAGCGGCTTCAGTCTCTCGCTGGACACCCGCCCGTCCTTTCAGACCCATGGGTCGTTCAGCACGCACCTTCCCACACCGGACGACGGACCGGGGGACGGCCGGCCTGGCCGGCGGAGCCCACGCCGCTCGCTCACCGCCCGGAGGGAAAACCGGGCGGCATGCGCATCGGACCGCCGCCGAGCGGGCCGCCGCCGACCAGGACGGTCGATCCGGCCATGTAGGCGAACTCGGCGCTCGCCAGCGACACCACCGACCTGGCGATCTCCTCCGGCATGGCCATCCGGTGCGTGCCGGGAGCGTTCAACGGGCCCCAGGCCCGCTTGAACGCCTCCCAGATCGCGTCCGGCAGGGACGCCGGGCGCACCAGCGCCGTGTCGGTCGTGCCCGGGGAGATGGCGTTGATCCTGATGCCCTTGGGACCGTAGTCCATGGCGGCGGTCTCCACGATGCCCTTGATCGCCTGCTTGCTGGAGGTGTAGGCCGCGCCGCCCGGGCGTCGCGACTCCGAGGCGGTGCAGATGATCACGCCGCCGTTCTCCAGCATGTGCGGCACCTCGTACTGGATCGACAGGAAGACACCTCTGGTGTTGGTGTGGTGGACGTCGGTCCAGTCGTCGAGGGACATCTCGTGCAGGGGCGCCGTCCTGGTGATGCCGGCGTTGTTGAAGGCGATGTCCAGCCGTCCGAACGCGGCGGCCGTCTCGTCCACGAAGCGCCGCAACTGATCGGGGTCGCGGACGTCGGCCTGCTGGTACCGGGCGGTGCCGCCCGCCTCGCGGATGTCCTGCTCGACCCGGCGGCCGAGTTCGGCGCGCCGCCCGCAGAAGCCCACCTTCGCGCCCTCGGCGGCGAACGCCCTGGCCGTGGCCTCCCCGATGCCGGAGGTGGCTCCGGTGATCAGGACGACCTTGCCGGCGAAACGGCCGCGCGGCGAGGCCGGGGCCGGCGCGCTCGTCGGCGGGTCGGTCAGGTACGGCGGGATCACCACCGCGCCGGCCAGACCCGCCGCACCGGCCGCGGCGGCGGCCAGGCCGAAGAACGCGCGCCGGCCGCGCCCCGCCCCGGCAGGCCGCTCCGGCACCTCGTCGTCTTCCACCCTGTCGTTCTCCACCCTGTCGTTCTCCACCTTGTCGTCCTTCGAAGGGAGTCAGCCGAAACGGTCTGGACCGACTGTCTCGCGCCGGCTGGGGCCGCCGCCTCCGCCGGGTGTCCCGGCTGCCCGGCCACAAGGAGGAGCCGTACAGGCCACTTGGCGGACGTGCGTGCCGCTGGCCGCGACCGCCACGCTGCCGGCGTCGCTCGTCGCGGGCGACGTGATCGCAGTGGCTGCGGCAGCGCCGCGTGATCGACCAGCGGGAAGACCGGCCCGTCACCCACCTGGGCGGGATCGCGCAGCACCGTGACCAGCCGCATCACCGCTACCGAGCGGATCATGGCGGCCCGCCCGTCGGGCCGGATCGTGGCGCTGACCACGTTGCGCCGCGCGATGGCCGGCGAGCCGCCCTTCCTTTCCCCGGTTCCTCCCAGGTCTCGTCGGACAGCGGTCAAAGGCGCAACCCGAGGGGCGCCGCCGCCACGAGACCGCCGTCGATGACGAGGTCCTGACCCGTGATGTACGACGCGTCGTCCGAGGCCAGGAAGGCGACGGCGGCGGCGACGTGGTCCGGGTGGCCGAGCGAGCCGAGGGGCACCTCCGCCGTGATGCGGGTCTCCGCGCCGGGGTCGATGGCGGAGCGGTACATCTCGGTCTCGATGTAGCCGGGGCTGACGGAGTTGACGCGGATGCCACGCGGCGCGAGGTCGGTGCCGAGCGTGCGGGCGAGGTTGTGCACGGCGGCCTTGCCGGCGGCGTAGAGCGAGGCCGCCGGGAGGCCGCGGTGCAGGGTCCAGGACGCGTTGATGACGACGGCGCCTCCGTCGCCCATCAGCGGCAGCGCCCTCTGGATCGTGAAGAACACCCCTTTGACGTTGATCCCGACGATGCGGTCGAAGTCCTCCGGGGTGGGCTCCGGCCTGAAGTCCGCGATTCCGGCATTGGCGAAGACCACGTCGAGGGCGCCGCGCCAGGCCCCGACGCACCGCACGAGGAGATCGAGGTCGGCGTCGACGCTGACGTCCGCGCGGACCGGCAGGACCCGCTCGGAGCCGAGGCGTTCCGCCGCGGTGCCGAGGCGGGTCTGGTCACGGCCGGTGATGACGACGTACGCGCCCTCGTCGAGGAACCTGCGCGCGGTCGCGAAGCCGATGCCACTGGTGCCGCCGGTGATCAGGACTGTGCTGTTCGTGAATCGTGTCATGCCGACGATCCTCGGGCGGCGCGAGCCTACGCGGCAGTGCCGGCTGAGCCTGGGTCTGACACCACCACCAAGCGCTCCAGCAGGGCCTGCGTTCCCGTCCCTGGCGCGGGAGTGTGCAGCACCAGCCGGTGGCCGGGCAGCGGCAGGGTGGTGGCCTCGAACGTCAGCGTCCCCAGGCCGGGAACCTCCAGAGCCTTGGCGCCGTGCGTGGGGCCGCCCACGGGGAACTCCGCCCAGATCTCGGCGAACGCGGGGCTCGCGGCGCACAGGTCCGCGGCCAGGCGGCCGAACTCGGGGTCGTCCGGGTAGCGGGCGGCGTCCGCCCGGAACAGGCCGATCATCGCCCGCGCCGCGTCGCGCCAGTCCACGACCGCCGCGCGGTAGCGGGCGTTGGTGAAGAAGCTGACCAGGCAGTTGTGGTCGTACTCGTCGCACTGGAACACGATCTCCGTCGCGCGGTTGACCGCGAGCACGTTCCAGTGCCGGTCGATGACGTACGCGGGTCGCGGCAGCCAGCCCTCCAGGAGCCGCCGCACCGCATCCGGGACCCGGCTCTCGGACGGCGTCGCCTGCGGCGGGTTGAGGCCGGCGAGCAGATACAGGTGCTCGCGCTCGGCGGGCTCCAGGCGCAGCACCCTGGCGACGGCGTCCAGGACGTCGGCGGAGACGTTGATGTCACGTCCCTGCTCGAGCCAGGTGTACCAGGACACCCCTACCCCGGCGAGCACCGCCACCTCCTCCCGCCGGAGCCCGGGCGTACGGCGGCCCTCGCCTGCCGGCATGCCCACGTCGGCGGGCGTCACCCGGGCTCGCCGCGACCGGAGGAACGCGCGCATCTCGGAACTGCGCCGCTGCCGTGCATGTGCGGAAAGTCGGGAACTGCCCATCAGGGCATGCTATGTCGTGATCAACGCGCTCAAGCGGGTCGCTGCCAGGGCGTTGCCCGCCCGCGCCGGACAGGCTCCCCGGCGGCGGCTCAGCGGTGCGCATTCCCGGCGTCGTCGGCGGCGGTCATGGGGTGAGGACGGCGGCACGCAGGGCCTGCGCGAGGCGCGCGACCGCTTCGGCGGCCGGGCCGGGAGGCCGGGCCAGCAGCAGGCGGCGTCGCTCGCGGGGCCCGCCGCGCACCGGCAGCACGCGCACGCCCGCGGGCACGGCCGGGGCCAGGGAGGGCGGCACGGTGGTCAGCCCGCAGCCGGCCGCCACCAGGGCGAGCTTGGTCAGCCAGTCCCGGGCGACGTGGACGACCTGGGGCCGCTCGTCCAGCCCCGGCCAGATGCCCATGGTCGCGCTCTCCCCCGTCCCGGCGGCGGGGCCGGCGATCCAGCGGCGGCCGTGCAGGTCGGCGACGTCCACGTAGCTGCCGCGCGCGAGCGGGTCGGCGGCGGGGACGGCGACGCGCAGGTCGCGTTCGGCGAGGATCTCGGTCTCCAGCGGCGGCGTCTCGGTGTCGGGTGGGCGGAACGGCGGCTCGGCGGCCAGCACGGCGAGGTCCAGCGTGCCGGCCCGCAGCGCGCGGGCCAGCGCGCGGGTGCTGCCCTCGCGTCCGGTCACGGTGATCTCCGGGTGCGCCCTGCGCAGGGCGGCCAGCGCTTCGGGCACGAGGACGGCGCCCGCGCTGGCGAACCAGCCGAGCCGCACGACGGCGGGCTCGTCCGGCAGCCCGGCCAGCTCGCGCGCGCCCGCGTCGATTCGGTCCACGACGGCGGCGGCGTGCCGCAGCACGATGCGTCCGGCCGGCGTCAGGCGGACGCCGTCGTGCCGCCGCTCCAGCAGGGCGGCGCCCGCCGCGCGTTCGAGCGAGGCGATCTGGCGGGAGACGGCGGACTGGGTGTAGCCGAGCGAGGTGGCCGCGGCGGTGAGCGTGCCCCGCTCGGCCACCTCGCGGAAGACGCGCAGCGCGGTGAGCGAGGCATCGGTGAAGGCCATGAGGATTACGCATACCACAGGTGAAGAACTTGCGCTGGTGGCATGACCGGCCGCACTCCTACGCTGGCCGGGTAACCCTCTCCCCCGTTCAGGAGCATCATGACCACCATGCCCAGGGTCGCCCTGGTGACCGGCGCCACGCAGGGGCTCGGGCTGGCCCTCGTCCAGGGGCTCGCGCGCCGCCTGGAGCCCGCGGACACGGTCTACCTCACGGGCCGCGACGCCGGCCGCATAGCGGAGGCCGTGAACGCGACGCCGCGCACCGGCGCCACCGTGCGCGGCGAGCTGTTCGACGTCGCCGACCCCGACGCCGCCGGCAAGCTGGCCGAGCAGATGCGGCAGCGGCACGGCGGCGTCGACGTGGTGTTCGGCAACGCGGTGATGCGCATCGGGCCGGATGACGACCCGCGCGCGCTCATCGATTCCTACACCCAGGTCAACAACTTCGGCACCACCCGCCTGCTGCGCGCCTTCGCCCCGCTGATGCGGGACGGCGGCCGCCTCATCGTGGTGGCCAGCAGCCTCGGCACCCTGCGCCACCTGGCGCCTGTCCTGCACGACCGCTTCGACGCCCTGACCTCCCTGGAGGAGGTGGACGACCAGGTGGCCGCGTGGCGCGACGCGGTCGCGGACGGGAGCGCGCGGGCCGGCGCCTGGCCGGGATTCGTGAACATCCCCTCCAAGATCGCTCAGGTGGCGGCGGTCCGGGTGCTGGCCGGCCGGCGCCGTGAGGAGGACGCCCGCCGCGGGATACTGCTGGCCGCCGTCTGCCCCGGCATGATCAACACTCCGACGTCGGGCGCCTGGTGGGACGTGCGCGACGCCCCGTCCCCGGCGCAGGCCGCGCGGCCTCTGCTCGACCTCGCCCTCGGCCCGGTGGATCCGGCCCACTACGGCGAGCTGGTCCGCTTCGGCAAGGTTCTGCCCTGGCGTCCGGAGTGACGCCCAGCGCCTCCGGCAGTCTGTGACATCCCAGGGCCGCCCTGTGGGCCCAGGCAGGATGAAGGGTCACTTCCGGTTCCGGTTCCGGTAAACGATCTCCTTGTCGCCCTTGCCGGGATACGCCATGATCAGCAGCCGTTGCCCGCTCTGCGCCTCGCCCTTCCAGGGGAACCAGGCATGGTGCACGCGGATGCGGTAGTGCCCCTTGCGCCCGTTGAGGGCGAGGTTGGGCAGCTCGGTGCCGCTGAGGCTGTCGTAGAGCACGATCTTGCCGCCCGGGCTGTCGTAGCCGACCTCGACCACCTTGTCCCAGCCCTTGGTCTCGACGGGCGGCCGGCGGCTGTAGGTCTCCAGGGTGACGCAGAGGTCGAAGTCGGGGTGGGTCACGACGGCCAGGATGCCGTGCGCGGAGTAGACCAGCCCGTTGCCGCGGCCCGCGTCCAGGTCGCTCTCCTCCTCCCCCTCGTAGGTCTGCAGCACCCCGTAGTCGGTCCACTGCGGCTCCTTGAGCCGGATCGCCCGGGCCGGCTCGATGCGCGGACGGTGGCGCGGCGTGGCGTCGCACATGGCCTGGGAGTCCGCCTGCATCTCCGCGATCTCCCGGTCCTGCTCGGCCTTCGCCGCCTGGACGATGGTGCTCGCGCTGGGACAGATGCCGGCCAGCGGATAGGTGAGGGCCGCCCGGTTGATCTTCAGGCGGGCCAGCTCCCGCGGGTCGTTGCGGGTGTGGACGCCGCACAGGTGGCGCCCGTAGGCGAGCACGACCTGGTCGGGCGTGGTGTCGGGGAACACGTGCAGGCCCTGTGCGCCGTACTCGTCGCGCAGGGAGCACACGAACTTCTGCTCGGCCGTCAGCTCGCGCGGCTGCGC
Organism: Actinomadura luzonensis; assembly: GCF_022664455.2. Lineage (NCBI taxonomy): Bacteria > Bacillati > Actinomycetota > Actinomycetes > Streptosporangiales > Thermomonosporaceae > Actinomadura > Actinomadura luzonensis. Next base: position 220,021 of record NZ_JAKRKC020000002.1, on the reverse strand, counting down.
CTCGCCCGTGTCGATCTGCCACTGCTCGGGCAGGTCGCAGTCCGCGACGGGGCCGCGGGCCATGTCCGCCGTGGGCAGCAGGCACAGGGCCACGGCCGAGGCGAGGCCCGCCAGCAGGACGTGGTGGCGGACGCGGTGGGCGGGCGGGGCGGCGTACAGAAAGAGCAGGATGAGGCCGGAGGCGGTGAGCGCGAGGGCGTACCAGAGCGGGGAGATGCCCGGGGCCAGGAGCTGGTCCCCGTCGTAGGGGACGGTGGCGCCCTGCTTGACGTAGAGGCTCTCCGGGTAGAGCCACAGCTCCCCGAAGAAGGTGGAGTGCTCCGGGGCGAACGCGCTCACGGCCCCCGCCCCGCCCAGCAGGAACAGGCTCAGCGTCGTCGCGCGCAGCAACGTGCGCGTCCGCCGCCGCACGGCGACCAGGATCAGCACCGCCGGCGCGCCGACGCCGACGAGGAGGTCAAGCGCGACAAAGTACGCCGTGGCCTCCGTACCGGTGTACTCGCGTACCGCGTCGCTCAGCACGTTCTTCGGTCCGAGCCAGAACGGCACGCCCCGCGCGAGGTTGACGGCCGCGGGGACCAGCGGGAGCACGATCGCCAGGACCGGCAGCGGCCACCGTCCGGCGCGCGCCCGCACGGGCTCCGTCCGGGGCACGGCGGGCTGGAGCGTGCCCAGGTCGTGGGCGGACCGCGCCCACCAGACCAGCGAGAAGACCGAAGCCGCGCCCAGCAGCCCGGGCATCAGCAGCTCCAACGCCCCTTCGTCCGCGCCGCCGAACGCCACGATCGACACCGAGCCGGACGAGAGGAGCGAGAACACAGCCGAGATCACGCCGGCCCGTACCGTCGCGGCGCTCCAGCGCGGCTCCCGCGCCTGCGCCACCAGCAGCGACACCAGCCACACCAACGACAGGAGTTCCAGCGCCCAGGTCCAGTTCTGCCCGGCGAAGAGGTAGTGGCCCGTCTGGTACGCGACGGTGGTGACGGCGTCGCGGACCACGCTGAGGGCCCCGGTCACGAGCATGAGCACCCGTACCCATCGCCGGGTGGTCCCGGCGAGCACGCGGAAGAACAGCCACATCACCACGAGCTGGATGACATCGGCGACCAGCGACGTCCACCACAGGTACGGGATCGGCAGTTCCCAGGTCAGCTCGTACACGACCATGGCGTAGAGAGCGAGCCGCAGCAGCCGCACCTCACGGCCGTGCCGCGCCGGTTCCCCCCGCAGCGGCCCGCGCAACACCTCCCGGTACGCCCACGCCTGCACCGCCGCGATCGCCACCAGCAGGGCGGCCAGCCACGGCCAGGCCCGGATCTCGTCCGCCATGAACCCGTTCGGGTCCGCCACCACTCTCCACAAGGGGACGAGGCTGCCGGTGACCAGTCCGACGACGGCGAGGACGATCACGGCGGCCAGGTACAGGGCCGCGAAACCGGCGGCGAGCCGGCCGAAGCGATGGCGGCGCATGAGGCACTCCGGGATGGGGGGCGAGGAGGAGAGCGCCCAACCATACTGATCCCCGGCCAAGTGGATCAAGCACCGGTTGCCGTAGCGACATGGCCGGACCGGACGGTCCTTCCGCCTCACCCACGCGCGGACCGACCCGGAGGCATGGCTCACAAGTTATCTTGACTGTGATCGATATTACTGTGCTGCTATGGATCTGGAGGCGTGATGGAGTTGAACTCGCTCAGGCAGTTCCTGGTGGTGGCGCGCCTGGAACACCTCAGCGGCGCGGCCGAGGAGCTTCGCGTCGCCCAGCCGTCGCTGAGCCGTACCATCGCCCGGCTGGAGAGCGAGCTGGGCACACCGCTGTTCGACCGGAGCGGCCGGTTGCGGCTCAATGACGCGGGCAAGCTCTTCCGTGACCACGTCGAACGCTCCCTGGGGGAACTGGACGCGGGGCGGCGAGCCGTCGCCGAGGCCGTCAGCCAGGGTGTGGGCACGGTGCGGCTCGCCTCGGAGACCTTCCTCACGCTCACCGGGCCGCTGGCGGCCTTCAAACGGGCGCACCCGGCCATCGAGGTCGACCTCCGCTGGATGGCGGCCGAGGAGATGGGCCGTCACCTGCGGGCCCAGGACGTCGACCTGTGCGTCGCCTCCCAGCCGATCCCGGCCGAGGGCCTGGAAGCGGTCCAGCTGCTCGACGAGGCGGTCGGCCTGGCCACGCCGCTCGACCATCCGCTGGCCGGCCGTACGTCGGTGAGCATCGACGAGCTGACCGGCCAGCCTTTCGTCAGCGCCCGCAAAGGGCACTGGCAACGCCGCCTCCTGGACCGTCTCTTCACCGCACGCGACCGCACCCCGAAGATCGTCTGCGAGGTCGACGAGCTCAGCGCCATCGCGGCCCTGATCAGCGCGGGGCTCGGCGTCGGCCTCGTCCCCGCCTTCGCCCGCACCAACCCCACGCGGGTCCCCGCCGCCTGGGTCCCCGTCGACGACCCTGACTGCCGCCGCGCGGTCACCCTGCACTGGGGCGCAGGCAGCCACCTGAGCACCGCCGCCCGCCTGATGCGCACCACGATCGCCAACTGGAACTGGACCGCCGGCGAACCGCAGGAGCAGGGTTGAGGTCATGAACGGGCCCTCGCTCCTGGAGGACGGCCTGGATCTCCAGGCTGATCGACACCTTGTCGCCGACCACGACGCCACCGGCCTCCACCGGGGTACCGAAGTCGCGCCGGTTGATCTCCACCATCGCGGAGAAGCCAGCCCGCTGCGCACCCCACTGGTCCGCGCCGAACCCGTTCACCTCGACGGCCAGCGGCACCTGCCGCGTGACGCCGTGCAACGTCAGCTCACCGTCGACGGTCCAGCCGTCCCGGGCCTGGCGGACGCCATGACGGGCAGTTGTGAAGGCGACCTCGGAGTGCACCGGGTCGGCTTTCCAGGTGCCGGCCAGGTAGCCCGGAATCTCGACGGTCGAAGGGAGGTGAATCATGGCTTCCTCCACAGCGCGGAGCGGGATGGCGGGATCAGGGCTCGAGGTCGACGACGCCTCTGCCGCTGGAGATGTCGAGCGGCACCGAGACCTGGTCATGCACGATCAGCCACCTGCCGTCGATCTTCCGGAGGCAGTAGGTGACCCTGACCCACATACCGCTCGTGGCCGTCCCGTTCTTCAACGTGCCGCTGAGACGGGCGAACGCGTGCCCGAACGCCACGTCATCGCCCACCGTGAGCGTCAGGTCGCGAACCTCGTAAGTCACGCTCTCGAAGAACGTGAACACGGGCGCCCAGTTCTTGAGCTTCGCCTCGATCCCCACGTGCTGGAGCGGCGGCTCGATGTCGAAGGACACGATGTCCGTCGCGTAGAGCCGCTTCAGACCCTCCGGATCCTTGCTTTGGAGCCCTTCGGCGATCTCGTCGACCACCTGGCGGATCCTGGCTTCATCCACCTCGCGCTGCGTGGGCATCGCTACCCCAGCCCTTCCCCTTCGCGGTGAGGCCTTGCTTCTGACACCTCCGACGCTATGGCTCTGAAGCTATCTTGTCTAAGATCAATATCGCTATGGCGTTATGCTTTGCGTGGCATGACGGAGCCGCGCCGGCCGACGTCACTTCGCGTTCCGATGCCGTTCGCTCACCTGCTCCAACGCGGCTTCGAAGGCACGCAGGGCGCCGATGACCGTGGCGCGCCCGGCGGGGTCGAGCTCGCGCATGACGCTTTCCCAGGCGGAGGCGCTGCCGGAAAGCCACTCACTGATCGGCGCCGTGTAGGCGGGGGCGATGGCGATGATACGGCGGCGGCGGTCGGCGGGATCAGTGGTGCGTTGCAGGACTCCCGGCCGCGACAGCTCACTGACCATGAGACTGACGGTCGTCGGGGCCACCTCCAGCCGGGCGGCGAGCTCGTTGACGCTGGTGGGGCCGTCATACTCCAGATGGGCCAGCAGCGCGAGATGGCGCGGCGCAAGCTCCAGCCCTTGCAGCGCCGCGGGGATGGGCAGGCGCTTGGCGCGGCCGACGAGCCGCGGCATGAGCAGCAGCAAGGTACGGACGGCCTCGTCGACGGCCGGACCGTCCGCCTCCTTCTCCATGGACATCGGCGACACCCCCAGATACCTTTGCCATCAAAGCATTTGTCATCAAAGCGAACGAGGTCCACTATGCCGCACCTGACCGTGCACCTTGCGGAGAACAGACTGTCGGGCAGGGAACCCGAACTCGTCACCGCCCTGACCGAGGCGATCGTCGACGTCTACGGCGAATGGGCGCGGGACCACGTCGGCATCCGCCTGACCGGAGTCCCCGCAGGTCGCTTCGCGCAGGGCGGCAAGGCCGTGGACACGAGCGCCTCGGTGATCCTGGGCGTCCGCGCCGGCGTCTTCGACCGCCCCGACGCCGACCAGATCACCGCGCGCCTCGGCACCGGCCTCACCGACGCGATCACCCGCGTCCTCGGCGAGGAACTCCGCACGGGCACCATGGTCGAACTCGTCGCGTCCCCGCCGGAACGAACCTTCGTCGGCGGCGCCCCCTCCGCATGACCGATCACCCTGGCACGGCTACGCATGAGGAGCGGAGGTGGGCGGGACGCGGTGTGGCCTGGTCAGCACAAGTCGCGGACCAGGCCCCAGGGCGCGACGCAGGCCGTCAGCTTCCGGCGGTGCGCTCGCGCTCGTACGCGGCGTTGATGCGCAGCGCCTCGGCGAGCTGGTCTTCCAGGATAATGATCCGGCAGGCCGCTTCCACGGGAGTGCCCTGATCGACGAGCTCTCGGGCCCGCGCGGCCAGGCGCAGTTGGTAGCGGGAGTAGCGGCGGTGGCCGCCGCTGGAGCGTTTCGGCTCGATCAGGCGGGCGGCGCCCAGGGCCCGCAGGAACGTGGGGGTGACGCCGAGCATCTCGGCGGCCGCGCCCATGCTGTAGGCGGGATAGTCCTCGTCGTCGAACCGTTCTTCGGCCGCGCGTCCGGCCGTTGCTTCCATGGTTCTGCCGGGAGCCAGCGTGTCACCCTCGGCAGCCGAGCGACGTTGATCCATGCATTCCTTTCTCATCACGCGCACAGGGGGCCCCGGCGCCTGTTGCGCCGGGGCCCCGAAAGAGTTCAACACCATCTACCGGCCATCCGGCCGGCCTACTGTTGTGCGCAGCTGCCGCAGGAGCGGCGGTGATGCGCGGATCGCGGATGCGTGACCGTAGACCACCTTCCAATCGTGTGGAACTGCGGTACCCGAGCGGCGCGACTTCAGCCGGCAACGGGCGATCCCGATGGCGTCAACACTCCCTTCCTGTATCTCTTCCGGACCACTTCCAACTTCACTTTCGGCAGCGCGTCCACGGTCAGGGCCCTGTTCCACTGCGCTGGCCCGTCACGTCCGACCTTCTGCCGGCAACCTCTCACTTCGTCTTGCTACGGGCAGTTCGTCGTGATGCCAGGAACTACTTCGCTGCCCGGTGAATCCGTTTCTTGCGATGTCAGAAACCATAGTACCTGCGCTCGCGAATGTCTACCATCGCCACTACAGATTTTCGGTTCCGGGCGCGGCAGCCTTCCGGCCCTGCGTCCAGCGGAGCGACAGGAAGGGCCGCAGCCGGCTGATCTCCTGGTCGATCGCCCGCTGTTCGTCCGCCGACAGGGCCTGGAACGGCGTCAGCCGTACCTCGCCCGCGGTGAAGGATCAGGTGCCGCGGACGTAGCCTGGCCGGGCGCGACCCGTCGCACCGGGGCGGGGATGCCGGGGTCGGGGAGCGGGGCGCCGGGCAGGTCGAGCAGGCGCCGGCCGTCGGGGCCGGTGTAGTGGCGCAGGTCGGCGCTCATCTCCGAGACGATCTCATCGTCTCGTCGCGCTCGGCGGCCGCTGGTACCTGATCCTCTACGACCTGACCAGGCACGACCGGCGCAGCTTCCGCCTCGACCGGCTGGCGCAGCCGCGCAACACCGGCGCCCCCTTCCTGCCCCGGCCGCGCACACCGTCGTCGTGCTCGTTCACGCACCCGCCGGACACGTTCGCCGGATGGTCGGCCAATGGGGCGAGATCGAACCGGCCGACACCTGACCACGCACCAGTTCCCTGTCGAGCCGCGCCGGCCGGCGGCTCCGCCTGCCCGGTGTGCGCGCAGGTCACCGGAACAGGATGTCGGCGGTGTGGCGGGTGCCGTCGTCGAAAGTGAGGATCAGCCTCCTCGCGGTGTCCTGCCACGCCTTGTCGGTCTTCCACACGTAGGTGTAGACGCCGGCGGCCGGGTCGTAGCTCAGGCCGGAGTTCCCGGCGGCCTGGGCCGGCTCGGGCGGGCCGGTCGGCTCGCCGGTCTGGACGTCGTACGGCTGGCTGGACGGAGAGCCGGGGGCGAGAATGCCGAGGCCCAGGTAGGCGCCGACGCTGAAGGTCACGGGTACGGCGGCGCCGGCCTTGCGGCGGTTGACAGCGGGCGGGCCGGCCAGAGGCGGCTGGAAGCCGCCGAAGCGGAAGCGCGAGGGCGCCCAGTCGCCGACGGCGTTGGCGAGACGGTTCAAGGCGACTTGGCCGGAGCCGTCGGGGTCCATGGTGAGGAGGCTCCCGATGTGGTCGAGGAGGATCTTGGTGCCGTCCGGTGACCACACGGCCGAGGTGGCGATGACATTCTGCGTCGTCTTGCCGCTGCCGTCGGCGTTCATCACGTGGACGGCCGGGGGCGGGCCCATCTGCGACTGGATGTAGAGGATCTTCGTGCCGTCTGGGGACCAGTCCGGGCGGGTGGAGGCGCCGGTGACGGCTTGGTGGGTCAGTTTGCGGGGGTTGGTGCCGTCGGCGTCGCGGAGGTAGATGTCCATTTTGGACACGTACGCGATCTGGGTGCCGTCCGGGGACCAGGCCGGCTGTGCGGCGTCTCCCGCCACCAGGGTGGCGGGGCCGGTGCCGTCGGCGTTGACCGTCTTGAGCCCGTCGGCGGAGGCGTAGGCGATCTTGGTTCCGTCGGGAGAGAGGGCGAGGCCCCGGCCGTTGAACCCGGAGCCCGTGGTGAGCCGGTTGATCCCGGTGCCGTCGGCGTTCGCCGCGTACAGCTCGGACGGGGTGTCGCAGCGGCCGAAGACGACCTTGCGGCCGTCGGCCGAGACGTCCACCGCGCACTCGTTCTCGGGGCCTTGGACGACAGGGGCGGCCCCCGTGCCGTCGGGGTTGACGCTGTGGATGTCCCCGTCCATGAGGAAGTAGATCTTGCCGTTGACGCCCGGGTAGGCGGCGTGGGCGGGGGCCGTGTTCAGGACGGCGGCCGTCAGGCCGGCGGTCAGCGTCAGGACCAGGCAGGCGATGATCGCTCCTGAACGGGCCGAGGATCGCGGACAGGTTGCTGATGCTCGTCCGGACAAGATGGAACCCCTTTCTCCTCTGACGGTGCGGCAGGGATGGAAGGCGAGATCCGGGTTCGGCTGGGGCAGGCATGGGCCGGGGTCGCCGCCGCCGTCGATGACCTGTCCGGGCGCCGCCCAGATGAGATGTCCGGCGTTGTCCCTGCCGGTGTTGCCCTTGAGGGTGATCTTCGCGCCGGGTCACCTGTCGGTCCAGACGTGCACGGCTCCGTGAACGGGGCCGCCGTCCGGATCGTTGCGCCAGCTGGAGAAACTGTCGGACGTGTTGTCACTCCCCACACCGGCGCTACGGCCGGAGAACTTCGCGATACCGCCGCCGGCGAGCCGGCATGAGCGCAACGTGCCTGACATGGTCACGGCCGAGACGCCGATCCCGAACCCCCGGACATCGCCGTCCTTGACGGGCAATCGCTGCCTGTCCTGAACCCGCACGCCGTGCACCTCCTTTTCCGCGGCAGTCGTGGACGCCACTGAGGAGTCTCCATCGCGCCTGGGGATCGAGAAACAATGTGGCCGCAACCGGCCATGCCGGCTTCGCGGAAAGTCGCCGGATATGGCTACGGGAGGTGGTCGGTGTCCGGGATGAACCGCGGCTTCACCCGCTGGCCGTCAGCCCGAGCCGCACCACCATCGTGCTGGCCCGGTCGCGCAGCTCGTCGACCGTGGTCAGCAGCACGTGCCCCGCCGAACGACCCCACGGGTCCTGGTCCGGCGGGGGGCTGTCGAGCGTCTCCGCCGTCATCACTCGTGAGTGGGCCATTCCTCGGCCAGGAGCGCGTATGAGAGACCGTCGAGCCATCCCTTGGTGCGGTGGAGCGAGTCTCTCACCGTGTGCTGTTCGCGGCGCATCCCGACCCGCTCCATCAGCCGCCACGAGGGTTCGTTGTCGTAGAAGCAGTCCGCGTGCACGCGGCGCAGGCCAAGGCTCCTGAAGGAGATGTCGATGAGGGCGCGTACCGCTTCGGTGGCGTAGCCTTTACCGCCGTAGGAGGGATCGAGCGTCCACCCGAGCTCTCCTTGGACGCCTTCCGCCTGGTCAGCGACCTCCTCCTGGGCCCAGCCGTTCTGGATTCGCAGGGTCAGGTCGCCGATCACCCGGCCGTCCAGTTCGACGATGAGCAGGTCCGCGAGCCGCTCCTCGCGGAGGAAACGCTCACGGTAGTCGTCATAGGTCTTCGTGGCGGCCGTGATCCATTCGTGAGTCTCCGGCAGTTGCCGGAAGACCCAGGTGGCGTCCAGATCGTCGGGGGCGGCCCGGCGCAACAGCAGCCGCTCGGTGTGAATCGGCCAGTCCAGCGTGTCAAGAGGGTGACGCATGGGCCCTCATACTGACAGCGGGCTGTGGTGATATCCAAACAAATTACTGCGGGCGACGTCTCCGGCAACGACGCGGCGTTCCCCCGCAGGAACCGCTCGAGCAGGACCAGCAGACGCCGTCCGTCCCGCAACCCGCGCCACTGGCCGGGTTCGGATCCTGGTGAGATCGGTGCTGGGCCGGCTCGATGTGGCGCGCTTCGGGCTGGTGTGACGTGCCGGAACGCTATGGGGCGTGGTCCACGGCTCGTCCCCAGCGGCGCTGTTTCTCGCTGAGGGTGCGGGCGGGGTCGCGAGGCCCGGAAGCGGATCGTATCCCGGGTGACGTCCAGGGCGGGGGAACCGGCCGTCGAGGAGCGCGGCGGCCTGATGCGCTCCCATGTCCTGGACCGCCTTGATGACTGTCCTGGGAAGAGGTCGTCTTCGATGAGCGGCAGCGTTGGGGCGTGCCGCGGACTGCGGGAGCGGGACGCCGCCGGGACCCTCTAAGATCCACTGACGGCACATGCCTTCTGGTGCCGTTCACGTGGCCTGAAGACACCACCGGAGAGCCCTCGATCGGGCCCGCGGGACGGAGATGCGGAGGCGACGACGGTGACCGTTGTGGTGCCCGGGTTCGGCGATGAGGGGCGTAGCGGTGTCTATCCGGGCGGCGGCGTGACCGGCCGGCCTTCGGTCGCGTGGCGCGCGGTAACCGGGGCGGCGGTCCTGGCCGCGCCGGTGCTGGCGGACGACATGCTCTACGCCGTCGATGTCCGGGGAGCCCTGCACGCCTTCGACGCCATGGACGGCACCCCCCGCTGGCGGGCCGACGGGCTCGACGAGGAGTGGGACTACCTCGGCCCGGTGTTCACCTCGGCGCCCGCGGTCTGGGGCGACCTGCTGTTCCTTCCCGATCGCGACTACGAGGGCTGCGTCTTCGTCCGTGACCGGTTGACCGGCGCGTTGCTGCGCCGTATCAAGGGCGGTGCCGGGTGCTGCACGATCGCGGGCGACGTTGTGTTGCTCGCCGACCTGAACGGCGGCGTCCGTGCGCTGGATCTGCCGGAGCTCACGCCGCGCTGGCACAGCACACGTTGGACCGGGCTGATCGAGGCTGATCCTGCCGTTTCCGCCGCCGGCTCGGCGTACGCGGCTCTGGGTTTCGAAGGTCATCACACGCACAGCGGTGTCGTCGCCTTCGACGTGCGATCCGGAACGGGGATCTTCGAGGTCGGCGACGACCAGGACGGTCAGTGTCCGCTGAGAACAGAGATCCTCTCCGCCAGGAACGACGAGGACGACGAGGACGACGAGGGGCCAAGCGATTGGGTGTTGTTCGGCCAGGCACACCCCGCGGTGGCCGAAGGCCTGGTCTGGATGCCGGTGCGCAGGGAGCACTCCGACGATGGCTTTCATCCCGAGCCGTGGACCAGCGCCGAGGTGGTCGGCCTCGACCCGGCCACAGGTCAGCAGCGCTGGTTGTTTCAGCTCGATCCCCACCGGCGGTCAGAGATCAGCGGGGCCATCGCGGTCGCCGACGGCCGCATCTTCTTCATCGCCGTGCAGGGCGGCCCCGTCCGAACAGAGGCGGAGCCGACCTTCGACGCCATGCTGTATGCCGTGGACATCGCCACCGCCGCACCGGCATGGAAGATCCAGCTGCCGGCGCTCCCGGTGGGCTCGCCGGTGCTGGCCGACGGGCTGATCTACCTGGCGGCACGAGACGGCACCCTAGCCACTTACCAGGCGCTCACCGGCCGGCTCGGCTGGGAGTCGCACCTCGGCGAGGAGATCGTCGGCGGTCAATACGAGCTCACCGAGTACCTGGGGGCGGACTACGCGGAGGAAGGCCTCCCCGTCCTCCCCGCCAACGGAATGATCTACGTGCGCACCCGCACCGGCATCACCGCGCTGCGATGAGCGCTCGGCACGCCCACCCGCCGGCGGGTGACGGCGAACGTCCTCACTGGCCCGGCCCTTCCGCTGAGACGGCGATCTCGGCGCGGGAGCTCCGGCCGCTCAGCGGGATACGCGCTGACCACCGTCAACGAGCTCCGCGGCCGCGGAGTACGAGCTGGAGCTGCCAAACAGAAGAACGGCCGCCCCGCGCGGGCGGGACGGCCGAGACCTTGGGGATCAGGCGGTGCGCTTGGCCCAGAAGTGCACGCCGATCTGCTGGAACAACGACAGCGGCGCCTGCGAGGAGGCGCTCTGTCCCAGGTGGCGGAGCGTCGCGACGTTCTTGGTGGGCAGCGTGCCGCCGGGCCCGGCCACCGCGGTCGGGTGGAACCACTTCTGGTTGTCGGAGTTGTCGCAGACGGCGACCGTGACCTCCACCGTGTTCTTCGCGTTCAGGCAGAGCGCGGGCCCGCCGTTCTCCAGGCTGGCCCGCAGGGTGTAGATGAAGGCCGGCTGGCCGCCGCCCGACGACACCGTGGCCGTCTGCGCCCACTGGCCGAACTTGCTGTTGGTGTCCGGCCGCAGCGCCACGCTGGCGCCGTTGACGTTCCCGAACGCGGTCATGACGAGATGGGCGCTGTTGCCCCGGTACTCCAGCTCCTTGTAGACGACGTCGGCATGGGCAGGCGAGGCGACAGCGGCGCCGATCCCGGCTACCGTCGCGGCGAGTGCGGCGGCGTACCGCAGTTTTCGTGATGCGGACATGTCAGGTTCCCCCCGATGAGATGACCGGGGTCCACCGGCCGGTGGACCTCGAGCAGTACACACCGGGGCGGGCGCCCGCTTCCGCGTCCGAGTACGCGCTCCCCCGGTAACGCCGGGCACACGCGGCTCAGCGGGTGGACCCGCGGATCACCCGCTCGAACGACGTACCGGCCGGTGGCGCGCACGCCGTTGGCCCGCGCGGCAGGGGCCGCTATGCGGACAGGCGATCCAGCCATTCCGTCAGTAGCTGCTGTTCGGCGTGGCTGAGCACGTTCTGGTCGGGCAGGGCGGCGCGCAGGGCTCGGGCGGCGCCGGCCGGGCCTGGCTCCTGCACGGCCGCTTCCTGGGTGGTGACTGCGGTGACCATCGCTTCGCGCAGCGCGAGGAGGAGGGCGCGGTCACGTTGGGGCTCGGGCAGGGACAGCCACGTCAGGACGGCGCCGCGTGCGGTGGCGTGGACGATCTGGGCCGCGAGGTGCTCCTCGACGCGCAGCAAGCCGGCGAGGGCCAGGCGGCGGATGCGCTCCATGAGGTGTGCGAGGCCGGCTCGGAAAGCGACGGCGGACCTGGCGGGCTCGGCGTACATCAGCGCGTACAGCGCGGGGTTGGCGAGTCCGAACTCGACCGCGGCATCCCAGCTGACGCGTAGTTCCTTGATCGGGTCCTGCGGGTCCGGGTCAAGGTTCTTGGCGGCCAGGAACCGGACGAAGCCGTGTTCGGCCACCGCGTCGAGCAGTCCCTCCTTGTCGCTGAACAGCCGGTACAGGGCCGGTGGTTGCAGCCCGGCGGCGTCGGCGACCGCGCGGGTGGTGACCGCGTCGCGGCCGCCGCGCTCCAGCAGGTCGATCGCGACGTCGATGATCCGGCGGCGGGTCTGCTCGCGCGCTGTGACGCTGGGCTCCGCAGCAATGCCTGCAGGGTTCGGGTCAGCCACCTATCGATGATAACGCCTACCGCATAGCGCTGATCGTATCACCGTAAACATCGTTCTATTGACATCGATAATATCGGTGATAACGTTCGGGCGTTGTCATCGGAAACAGCTATCTGAGGGAGCGTCAGCATGTCCGACCGTCTGCGGATCATCGGAGTCGAAGAGACCGTCGTCGTACCTGCCGTCCACGAGGCGTACCAGCGAGCCGGATCACCGCGGATCCCCGCCCGCGGCTTCGGCGACAGCCCGATCGCCAAGAGCCTGCGCGAGACCGGTGAGCAGCGGCTGGCCCACATGGACGACCAGGGCATCGACGTCGCCGTACTGTCCCTGTCCTCACCCGGCGTGCAGGACCTGCCCGAGGCCGAGGCGATCACGGTGGCCCGCGAGGCCAACGACCAGCTCGCGGAGATCGTCGCCTCGCGCCCCGACCGTTTCCAGGCGTTCGCCGCGATCCCCACCCAGTCGCCGGCCGCGGCCGCCGCCGAGCTGGAGCGGGCGGTGCGCGAGCTGGGCTTCCCCGGCGCCATGCTGTACGGCCGCACCGGGGACAAACTGGCCGACCACCCCGACAACGACGAGCTGTACGCCACCGCCGAGCGGCTCGGTGTGCCACTGCACTTCCACCCGCAGATGCCGGTCAAGCCGGTGATCGACGCCTACTACTCCGGCATCGGCCCGATCGGCACGGCGCTGGCCGGGGCGGCGATCGGCTGGTACTACGACCTGGGCATCCAGTACCTGCGGATGATCTTCTCAGGCGTCTTCGACCGGTTCCCCGACCTCCAGGTGATCGCCGGGCACTGGGGCGAGGTCGTCATGTTCTACCTCGACCACGCCGGATTCTTCGCCCAGGCCGGCGGCCTGCAGCGGCCGCTCGCCGACTACTTCAGGCAGAACTTCTGGGTCGCCGGCAGCGGCACCAACAGCCCACGCTACCTGCGCTGGACCGCCGAGGTCATGGGCACCGACCGGATGCTGTACTCCACCGACTACCCCTTCACCTACGGTTTCCGGCCCGGCGGTTTCCCCTATGTCGACACCAGCAACGGTGCCGCCCGCTCCTTCCTGGAGGACGCGCCCTTCACCGACGGGCAGAAGGCCGACATCGCCCACCGCAACTGGGAACGCCTCACCGCCCGCACGCCCCGCCGCCCGGCGTCCTCCCCCGGGTAACGGTCCGCCGCGCACAACCACGCACGACGCGACCCGCACGAGGAACGCCAGGTCCGCCTGACCGCCCAGCACATCCCGTCATCTGGGGTTCCCAAGCGAGCGAGCTGGTCAGCCACTTGCCTTGAAGGCCGGCGAGCCATGTAGGCAGGCGCCCGCTCATCGAACCGTGGCCGAGGGCGGCGCCTCCGGGCAGCGGACCCCGTCGGCCGGAACCGACTGCGAGATCAGGTACCGGTAGATCGCGCCGGCGGTGCACGCGCTCCGGCCGTACACGCCGTGCCCCGAGCCCTCGTACGTGAGCACGCGCGCCTCGGCACCGATCTGCTCGGCCGTGCTGAGCGTCCACAGGTAGCCGGTGGCGGGGTCGTGCAGCGAGGAGGCCAGCAGGATGGGCGGGGTGGCGTCCACCCGCAGGCGGTGCTGCGGGTTGGGAACAGGCGCGGGCCGGCCCAGGCAACCGGCGATCCGGCCCAGCGCGGGCGGGCTGTACCTCATGTCCCTGGCGAGCGGCTCCTGCCGGCGCAGGAGCGAGGCGTACTCCGCGTAGTCGGCGACCGGCAGGTGGAAGTCCTGGCAGAACACCGGCGTGCTGACCTTCACCTCCTCGTCGTTAGCGGCGCTCGCCGCCGGGCCCGGGCCTCCCGCGTCGATGGCCGCCAGCGTCTCGGCGAGTTCCGCCCAGTTGGGGTTGTAGAGTCCGGCGAACGCCGTGTCCACCAGCTCGTAGGCGTCCAGCGCCACGTCCGGCAGGCCCGGCTGGTGAAGCTCCCCGCGGTCGGCCCGATCGAGAAGCCCCTTCCAGAACGCCCGGATGTCCCTGCCGTGCAACGCGCACGACGCTGTCGCCGCACACCAGGCGACGAACCGGTCGAAGGCCCCTGCCGTCTGGGCGGCCGTGGTGTTCAGGTAGCTCGCGGTGTTCACGCTGTGGTCGAAGTTCGAGTCGAGCGCGATCGCCCTGACCTTGCCGGGAAAACGCTCGGCGTAGGCCTGGCCGATCAGGGTGCCGTGTGAGACGCCGTAGTAGGTGAGCTGGTCGTCGCCCAGCGCCGCCCGGAGAGCTTCCACGTCACGCGCGACGTCGAGCGAGCTCACGTGGTCGTACAGCGGTCCGGTGCGGGCCCGGCAGTCCTGTCGCAGCCGCTGGTTGAACGACACCCAGGCGTCCATGTCCGTCTGGTTGTCGATGAGGGGGTGTGGACGTTCCCGCAGCAGTGCCGCCGAGCAGATCACCGGGTGGCTGCGTCCTACCCCACGTGGGTCGAACCCGACGAGGTCGAAGCGGCCGCGCAGCTCGACGCTGAAGTAGTCGCTGCCGTGCACCACGAAGTCGACACCGGAGCCGCCCGGCCCGCCGGGGTTGACGACCAGGGAGCCGACCCGGGCGGCCGGGTCGGCGGCCTTGCGGCGGGCCACCGCCACGTCGACGGTGGCGCCGCCGGGGGTGTCCCAGTCGACGGGCACCTTCAGCGTGCCGCATTCGGCGGTCGTGTCCCCGGGGCATGCCGCCCAGACGATCGTCTGCGGAGCAGTGCCGGCACTGGCGACGCCTCCCGGGAGCAAGCTGATGGTCAGGGACGAGACGACTGCGAGCAAGATGTGACTCTTCATACGATCCTTCGTGGTCGGGATGAGACGCGATCCGGTGACTTCAAGATCATGCGACCACCCGCCTAACCCTGGCATAACCGTCGCCCGGGCACGCGAAGCCACGTCAAGTTATTGGATGAGCACAAAAAGTGACACTGGTGTGACGGCGCAAGCTCTACCCGCCCTCCCTCAGTAGGTGGAGTGTGGGTCTTCCGACCAGCCAGGGGCGGCGCCGGCGCCCGGTTTCGGGGGGAGACGAGAGGAACACGTTCATGATCCATCGTTCGCTCGCCGCGCTGGCCGCCGCGATCACCCTGGTGGCCGCCTCCGCCACGACCGCCCTACCTGCACACGGCCTGGCCACGCTCGTGGCCTGCCCGCTGGGCACGCAGACCGTCACCTGGTCGCCCGGCCTGACCTACGTTCCCCAGCCCACCAGTTTGCACATCGAGGGGATCTTGGCCAGTTGCGTCTCCGCCACCGACCCCGCCCTCAACAACGCCACCTTCGTCATCAACGGCAGCGGCACCGGCAGCTGCCTGACCTCCAGCTTCCCCAACGCCACCATGGTGGTCGACTGGAACGACGGGCCCGACAGCGTCATCACCTACGACCTGACGGTCAACATCAAGCCCGCCGGAGAAACCGTGTTCGTCTCGGTGGGCCAGGTCGACAGCGGCCAGTTCGCCGGTGGCGACGTCGTCCGCACCACCGCCGAGGTGACGCTTGACCTCGCCGCGTGCCTCACCACCGGCCTCAACAGCTCGTCCGGACCCACCTCACTCACCGTCACGGGCTGACGGCCCGGTCGGCAATGCGCGAAGGAACGCCATGAGATCTCGGTCGATCGCCGCCGCGGCCCTGCTCGTCGCCGGCCTGCTCGCCCCAGTCACCGCGGCCCCGTCCGCGCACGCCGCCGTCGTGGATGTCACGTGTCCTACGGGGACGCAGTACAGCACCTACGACCCGGGCCTGACCTACACCGCCCGCACGACGACGTTCACCGCGCAGGGATCACTGGCCCCCTGCGTCTCCTCCAGCCATCCGCAGATCGTGGGGGCCACCTTCACCGCGGCGGGCACGGGCACGGCCAGCTGCACCACTGCCTCGTTCGCGGACCGCAGCGTCTACACCTGGAACACCGGGCAGCAGAGCGTGGTGGAGGGCACCCTGGCCATCAACATCAAGCCCGACGGCCAGACCGTCCTGGTACGCGTCGGCACCGTGGTCGGCGGCCTGTTCGAAGGTGCCACCGTCGTCCAGACCAAGGTCCTTCCCGCCCTGGACCTGCTGGCCTGCCTCACCCCCCAGGGCCTGACCTCCGACAGCGGAGCCCTGAGCCTCACCGTCACTCTCTAGACGGATGAGTCCAAGGGGTGCGGCCGCCGTGTCGTTCCAGGTCAAACTGCCCTTGAAGGTCTGATTGATCGTCTCGGTGCTCTGCCGCAGCGGCTTGAGAAATGCGCGCCGGCTCGCGTTCGAACGCGCGACCGTATCACTGCGCACACCAGATGCAGGCGCAGTCCCCAGAAACATCGAGGACGGGAGGCGCAGTAGCCGTACTCGGCCCACCCGGCCAACCGGCTGCGCCGCGCGGTTTCCAGCGAGCGTCCGCACCCTCAGCACCGCCGGCGTCTCCAACCCGGCGTCACCAACCCGGCGCCACTGATCCGGGGCGCGATCCCCGCCCGCAGCCGCCACGGCGCCATTCCGGCGCACTCTTCAGCAGATCATCGACCCTCACATAGAGTGCGGGTGCGAAGGTGTCGAACTCTTTCGTCACACATCGAGCATGGGCACCCTCGCCCTGTCCCCGCAGCTGCGCCTTGGGCTCATCCATCCAGGCGCTGACATGTGGGACGCAGCCGGAAGGGATCCGATCATCAGCAGCGACTTCGCCTCTCCGCCGGAGCAGCGGTCACGCCCGACGCGCCGCCGCGTCACCGAAGCGGCCGTCCTGGGCGCCCACCATCAGAGCCCGGCCGACATCGCCCGATGGACCTGCCCGCACGGGCGGCATGCCGGCCATGGCTGCGTCGCCTGCTACCACGCCTGCGCCGGCACCGATCCGGCGCATCCGCAATGGGAGGTCGCGGCGTGGTTCACCACCGAGCGGCCGATCCCCATCAGGGCACTGCAGGACGCGCACCGCCACGACCGCGGCCTCACACTGACCCAACCCTCGACACCCCTGGTCTACCTCCTGAGCGCGCGCGTGAGAGCCGCCCTGGGCGTGGAGGCGGTGGCGGGAGTGGTGGGGTTCCTGGTGCAGAACCGGCACATCGTCGACGCGTTCACTGTGACGGAGATCCGCGCCGTCCACTCCTGAGCGCCCCCGCCGGGTGCCTGTACAGACGGTGCTGCTGGAGGTCACCGAGAACCCGGACGGGCCCTTTCATGTCGCCGCTCGAGGCGGAGGTGATCGAGGGCTTCGTGCGGCCGTGCGTCCCTGAGCACGACCGACGCAGGTCGGCTGACGTCTCGTATCGTCTCGGGGGCGTCGCTCGTCCCGTCCTGGACTCCTGCACGGGCCCCGACGGGACGCTTCAAGCCGGCGAGCTCACCAGCGCTTCCCGCCTGGGAACCGCGGCGTAGCCGATCGCCAGGGCAGCCAGGCTCAGGACCGCGCCGGCCAGGCCGAGCCATCGCAGCCCGTCCGCCGCCACCAGGCCGCCTCCCAGCGCCGATCCGGCCGCGATCCCGATGTTGAACGCGCACACGTTCACCGACACCGCCAGGGTGGGCGCCCGCCCGGCGTGCCGCAGTACCAGGCTCTGCAGCACGGGGGTGGCGGCCGAGGTCAGCACTCCCAGCACCAGCACCGCCGCCACGGCGGGCCCGGCCCACGGCACCGCGAACGAAAAGACGGCCAGCACCACGGCCAGCCCGGCGAACGTGCCCCGCACGGTAGCACCCAGCGACCGATCCGCCAGCCGCCCCGCGACCAGCCCTCCGGCCAGGCTGCCCGCACCGTACACGAGCAGCAGTGTCGACACCGCCGTGGCTCCGAAGCCGGTGATCCTGGTCAGCGTCGGCGCCAGGTAGGTGAAGACGGTCGAGGTCGCCGCCAGCCCGACGGCCGTCGTCGCGATGACCACCAGAACCCGCCGCCCCAGCACGGTGGCGACCTCGTCCCGCACGCTCGTGACCGGCGCCTCCTGCCGGGGCAGGACGGCGGCGAGCACCCCGGTCACGGCCAGCGCCAGCCCCGCCAGCACCGCGGTTTCGGGGGGGTTGGTCAGCGGCGGGTCGTAGCTGTCGTGGTGGGAGCCGACCGGGCAGCTGATGTCGGCCAGGGCGGCTGCGGAGGCAGCCGGGGCGGTGATCAGACTCGCGCAGACCAGGGCGAACAGTGCGGCGAGTGCGGCGAGGACTCTGCGGGCAGATGGCGGGAGTTCCTTTCTGCGCATGGTTGGGGATCATCCTCGGATCGCTTTTGAGCCAGGAGGGACGGCCTCGTGGGGATGGGGACGGTGAGCCTCGGAGGTCAGGCTTCGGACGAACGGGGCGAACGGCTGCCGATGGCCGGCTCGCCGAATCTCATCGTGCTCATCTCGCCGCTGTAGTCCTGGGCAGCACAGCCGTGCTCACCCTGGCGCGTTCTCTCGCTTTTGTATCCGTCCAACTCCTTGAAGTGAGTGCATCTCGGATTTTCCGCTTCACGGAGATGAGTTGGCGCGCGCCGTACCCGACGTCACGTCTTGCCTTCGGGCGCTACGCCGTTCAGCCCCTGGCCCCCTGCTGGGCGTCCTTGTCCTGGTGTTGCCCGGCCGGCCGGAGAGGGGGACGCGGTGGCCTGGGCGGCGGCGGGCGGGCTGCTGCTGTCCAGCGGGTGCGGACCGGCGAAGGGATGGACGTGCTCTCGTTGCGCGTCGCCGGTTTACCGGCCGCAACGGGGGCAGAGGAGAGGGTGCCGGTGGTGAGGCGTTGAGGATGCGCTGCGGGGTGTCACGGGATCCGGGCCTGCTGGAGGTCTCATGGATCGTCCTGCCCCGGCGTGGTTCGCCGGCAGCGCGGATGGGCTTCGCGCCCTGGACAGCCTCGTCGATCTGGTGCTCGCGACCGTGCGGGCGGGGCTGGCCGACCATGACGGTCCGCTGCCGGCGGGAGGCCCTCGCGAGGTGCGGCGGCGGAGCCGACCGTTCAGCGAGTCGATCCTGCCGGACCGCGGCATGGGTGATGCGGCCGCTCTGGAGCCGCTGGCCCGCGCGTTCGCTGCGGGCAGCGTGGATCTGACGCATCCGTCCACCGCGGCCTTCCTGCAGTGTCCCGCCCTGACCGTGGCCGCCGCCGCCGACCTGGTGGTCAGCGCCCTGAACCAGTCGGTGGACGTGTGGGACAGCGGCCCGTTCGCGATGGAGCTGGAAGAGGCGGTCATGGCCGAGATCCGCGACCTGCTCGGCCTGCCCGAGGGCGCGGCGGGGGTGACCACTCCCGGCGGTTCGCTCGCCAACCTGCTGGCCGTGATCGTCGCCCGCGACGTGGCGGGAGCGCGGCTGGCCGGGGCCGACATCGTGGACGGCGGGCTCGCCGGCGTGCCGGGAAGATTGCGCGTCGTGTGCTCTGGCGAGTCGCACGTCAGCGTACGCCGGGCGGTGGCGGCCGCGGGCCTGGGCGACCGGAGCACGATCGTGGTACCCGCTGACGCCCGCGGGGTGATGCGCGCCGAGGCGGTGGAGCGCAAGCTGGCCGGACTGACCGGCGATGCGGCGTTCCTGCTGATTGCCAACGCCGGCACCACCGACGTGGGCGCGATCGACGAGCTGCCGCGGCTGGCCCGGCTGGCTGCCGCCCGCGGCATGTGGTTTCACGTGGACGCGGCCTACGGAGGGGGCATGCTGATGTCGCGGCGGCTGCGTCCGTTGTTCGCCGGCATCGAGCTGGCCGACTCGGTCACCGTCGACCTGCACAAGATGGCCTGGCAGCCGGCCTCGGCGAGCGTCTTGATGCTGCGCAGGCAGGCCGACTTCGCGCCGCTGCACCGGGAGGCGCCCTATCTCAACCCGGCCGACGACGCCGAGGCCGGATTGCCCCACCGGCTCGGCCGCACGCTGGAGACGACGCGCAGGGCCGACGTGCTGAAGATCGCCGCCGCGTTCCGGGCGCTGGGCCGGGACGGCCTGAGCGACCTCGTGGACCGTTGCCACGAGCTGGCCTGCTACGCGGCCGAGCGAATCGAGGCCGACGACCGGCTGCAGCTCGCGGCCCCGGTCACGCTCACCCGGGTGGTGTTCCGGTATCTGCCGCGCCACCCCGCTCGCCGTGATGACGTCAACGCGGCTCTGCGCAGGAGGCTGCTGGCGCGGGGCCGTGCGGTGCTGGGCCGCACCGTCCGCCGATCGGAGGAGGGCGAGGCGGTCTACCTGAAGCTCACGATGATCAATCCGCTGGCGACGGAGAGCGACGTGGACGAGCTCCTCGACGCCGTCCTCGCCGCAGGGCGGGAGGAGGAGCGCGATGCCTGACCGGCCGCACGCCGATCTCGTCGCGCTGCGGGCTCGTCGCGGCGACCGGCTCGCCACGCTCTTGCGCGAGCTCGATCTGGATCACGTGCTGCTGTCCGGGGCCGACCACATCAGGTACGCCACCGACTACCGCACCCAGCTGGTCAGCGAGGCGTTCGACTGGTATGCCGCGATCGTGGATGCGGACGGCGAGGCGGAGGTGTTCGTCCCGTACGTGGAGGACGAACTGCCGCGTCCCGACGAGGGGCTGCCGCACGTGCGTGCGGTGCACCCGCTGCCGTCCTGGGCGCCGGCGGCCTGCCACCCCCGGCAATGGCTGACGGCCGTCGGTGGCGTGCTGGCGCGGCGGGGCGCGCGGCGCGTCGGCTACGAGGGCCTGGACGTGGTGCTGCGCGACGGGCTGGCGGAGCGCGGGCTGCTGCTGCGGCCGGTGGGCCGGGAACTGTTCCAGATGCGGGAGATCAAGGACGAGATCGAGGTCGAACTGCTGGCCGCCACCTGCCGGGCCAACGAAGCCGCGCTGCGACGGGCGGTCGAGACGGCCGGGGCCGGGATGAGCGATCACGACCTGCTCGCCGTCGCGGCCCATGATCAGCATGCCGCCGGGGTGGAGTTCCTCACCCACGGGGTCTGCAACGTGCGCAAGAGCAGCGGCGGCTGGTTCGCCGACGGAGCTCGGCTTCGGGAAGGGGAGCCGTTCTTCCTCGACATCGGCTGTTACGGACGCGGCGGCTACGCCTCCGACCTGTGCAGGACCGGCTTCGTCGGCGATGTGCCGGACGCGGTGCGCCACGCGTACGCCTGCCTGCTCGAAGCCCACCTGGCCGGGCAGGACAGCGCCCGGCCGGGCGTGCGGGCCTCTGCCGTGCACGAGGCGATCAACGCGTGCCTGCACGGTCATCGCCTGCCACACACCCCCTACGCCACCGGCCACGGCGTGGGGTTGCGCATCTGCGAGCTGCCCACCATCTACCGGCGCGACCGGATGGACGAGGACGCCGTGATCCGCGCCGGTCAGGTGCTGGCCATCGAGCCGGAGACCACGGTGGAGGTGAACGGCCTGCCCTTGGTGCTGAAGGTGGAGGACAACTTCCTCGTCGAACCCAGCGGGCTGCGGCCGCTCAGCGCCACCGCGCCCGCTCTGAGCTGACAGCCGCGGTGAGCGCGTTACTCGCCCTGGCAGCCGCGATCGCCTACGGGCTGTGCGATTTCGCGGGCGGACTGGCAAGCCGCGGCTCGCACCCGGTGCGGGTCCTGCTGCTCGCTCAGCTCGCCGCCGCCGCCCTGCTGGGTGCGCTCGTCCTGGTGTCGCCCGGCAGCCCGGAGACGGGGGACGTGGTGGCCGGAGCGGCGGCGGGAGCGCTGGCGACTGCGGGCGGGCTGCTGCTGTGGGCCGGGCTGGCCCGCGGCCCCATGAAGGTCGCCGCCCCGGTCAGCGCCTTGTTCGTGGCCGGGGTGCCGCTGGCAGCCGGGCTGCTGCGCGGCGAGCGCCCGGGCACTCTCGCACTGGCCGGCGCGCTGCTCGCGCTGGTGGCCATCGTCCTGGTGTCCAGGCCGGGCGGAGCCGGCGCGGCGACGGCCGGTACGGGACGGGCCCTCGCCATGGCGGTCGCGGCGGGCACCGCGTTCGGCCTGTTCTTCGTGGTGCTGCCGCTGGCTCACCCGCGGTCCGGGTTCGTGCCGCTGCTGGTGTGCTACCTCACCTCCGCGGTGATCATGAC
Source organism: Actinomadura luzonensis (assembly GCF_022664455.2). Taxonomy (NCBI): domain Bacteria; kingdom Bacillati; phylum Actinomycetota; class Actinomycetes; order Streptosporangiales; family Thermomonosporaceae; genus Actinomadura; species Actinomadura luzonensis. The sequence continues at coordinate 197,880 of NZ_JAKRKC020000002.1, read as the reverse complement.
GGCTGCGCTGTCGGTGCTGCGGCCGGCCCGCGTCGCGGGCGGTGGGGTGCGGTTGCCGCTCACCGCCGGCGCGCTGGAGGCGATGGCGCACGTGTGCTACCTGCTGGCGGCCAGGGGCGGCCTGCTCAGCATCGTGGCGGTGCTCGCCTCCCTCTACCCGGCCGCCACCGTGCTGCTGGCCCGGCTGGTGCTGCGGGAACGGTTCAGCCGCGGCCAGCTCGCCGGGCTGGCCGCGGCCCTCGCCGCGCTGTGCGCGATGTCCCTGGCCGGGAGCAGGTGATCCGTCAGTTCACCTCGACGGTCAGCGGCGGGACGGAGTACAGGTTCGGCAGACCCGCCAGCGGCACGTCGGCGGACACGACGGGGGTGGCAGTGAGGTCGGCCCCGGACGGCGTCGTCGGCGGGACGGTCACCGTCCAGCTCACCGTGCGGAGCTGCCCGGCCGGCACCCGGCCGGACGTCACCCCGGCCTCGACCCCCTCGGCTGCGCCAGAAGCGGAAGGGCCAGGTGGCCGGCTCGCCCTGTTTGCACTCTTTGCGATGAATCAACTGCTTAGAGTGACAAAACTATGTCCAGCCGGACGGGTCGGAATCGGTCTGACCGGCGCATAGTAAAGGACTCTAAGTAACTTCAAAGGCGCACCGAGTAACAGTGCGTCAAGGGAGGGGCATCCATGCACGTTCTCACCCGGCTGCTGATGGCCGGCCTGATGGCCCTGGCCGGTCTCACCGCCCTGAGCGGCGGATCAGCCCACGCCGACTCGCCCCTGGCCGACTGCCCCGGCTACGCCCAGCAGAACTTCAACCCCGGCATGACACTGCTGCCCCAGAACATCACCTTCCACGCCGAAGGCGACTTCGGCCCCTGCCTGACCGCCACCCTCGACCCCGACCACGCCTTCGCCAGCTACCAAGCCGGCGGCAGCGGCACCCTGAGCTGCCTGGTCAGCCTCCCCGTGTCCGGCGTGACCGGCACCGTCGCCTGGAAGAGCACCAGCGGCAACAACACCGGCACCTCGCACTTCAGCGGCGGCATCTCCCTGACCGAGCGGCCCACCGGCCAGAACGTGGTCATCGTCGAGGCCGACATCACCTCGGGCCCGTTCACCGGCCGCAAACTCGTGTACGAGATCGCCCTGCTCAACACCGACCTGGCCGCCTGCGCCACCGCGAACGGACTCCAGAACGTCGCAGGCCCGGCCAACCTCACCGTCCTGCCGCTCTGAACCCCGGCAACGAGAGCTCATGGCAGGCGGAACGCGACGGACACTACCGAACGGAGACCATACATGTCCTGGCTCTCGCGCGCGCTTGCCCTTCCGCTGGCCGCCGTCCTGGGCGCCGTCCTGCTGGCTTCCACCCCCGCCTCCGCAGGGGTGCTGGACGTCGCCTGCACGCCACCCAGCAGTAACACCACCAGCTACTCCCCGCCGTTGACCCTGGCCGCACAACCGATCAGCTTCATCGCCTCCGTTCAACTCGGGCCGTGCGTCTCGCTCAGCACTCCGGCTTTGACCTCCGGGTCCTACACCGCCTCCGGCACATCCCCCTCATACTCCTGCCTGGACCTGCTCGGCTCCCGCGCTCAGTCCCTCACCATCACCTGGAACACCGGCCAGACCTCCACCATGTCCGGCAACCGCACCAGCAGCATCGCCGGAGCGGTGATCAACAGCACCTTCACCGGCACGGTCACCTCTGGGCTGTTCGTCGGCGACACGGTAGTCCAGAACGCCACCGCTCCGGCCACCGACATCACCCTGTGCACCGCAGGACTGGGCACCGTCAGCAGCGTCTACTCGACGGTCACCCTGGAGATCACCTCCGCGTGACCCACCCAGGCAACCCCGCCCGCGCACCAGTCCGCAAGGGACGACTCTGCCGCAGCCGGCTCAGAGCGACCTGGCCGAGTCCGTCCGGCACCCTCCTCACCCATCAACCCTCGTCGCACGGGAGGGACCCCTCCGTCACAACCAACGGCGGAAGATCCCCCGTACTGGCCTCAAGGAGTCCTCATGTCAAGGCATCGCATCCGCACCGCCGCCGCCGGAGCAATCATCCTGATCCTCGCCCTGCTGGGAAGCGCCACCCCGGCCTCGGCCGGCACATTGGACGTCACCTGCACCCCGCCCAGCAGCGTCGCCGTCACCTACGACCCACCCCTGACGGCATCCCCGCAGACCGTCACCTCGACCACGAACCAGCAGTACGGACCGTGCGTGTCGGCCAGCGTCCCCGGCCTCACCTCCGGCAGCCGCTTCACCGTCGTCACCTCCTCCGGCCTGTCCTGCCTGGAACTGCTGGCCGCCAGGCCCTTCGGGTTCACCATCACCTGGAACACCGGACAGACCTCGACCATCTCCGGCAACCTGGTCGCCAACCTCTCGGGCGGCGTGCTCACCGTCACCGTCACCGGCACCGTCACCTCCGGGCTGTTCGCCGGTGACACCGTGGTCCAGCAGCAGGTCGGCGCCGCCACCGACCTCACGCTGTGCACCCTCGGCCAGGGCACCGTCTCCAGCCACTACGGCCTGGTCACCCTGGAGATCACGTCCGTCTGACCTGGGGGTGGCTCGGAGGCGCGCGTCTCAGGCGGGGAAGGCGGTCACCTCCCGGTCGTGGTGGCGGTGCTTGACGATGGCGGCGATGAACTGGCCGGTGAAGCCGTCGCCCGCGGCGGAGTCGATCACGCCTTGGCGGCCGGGCAGGGCGGCGGCCCGCAGCAGCGCCTCCCCGTCCGGCAGCGCGCCGATGGCCTTGCCGTGCTTGAACGCCTCGCGCACGAACTGCACGGCGTAGCCGTTGCCGCACAGTTCCTCGCCGCCGGTGCACAGCACCGCGTCGTACAGCACCGAGGCGGCGGCGCTGACCTGTCTGTCGACGGCCAGGGTGCCGGCCATTCCCTCGTGCGGGGCGATCACGTGGCAGACCGCCTTGCCGCTCTCCAGCTCCTGCAGCACCGGGTACAGGGCGCCGGCGTCGGTGGAGTCGGCCGCCAGGATCGCGATCTTGCGGGTGGCCAGGCCGGCCGGCTGGTTGTCCTGGCTGAGCGCCGGTGAGCTCTTGCCGTGATTGCTGCCGCGGGCCGCCGGGGCGGGCAGGCCGATCCCGGCGGCGACGTGCGCGGCCAGCCCGGCATCGACGTTGGCGAGCCGGTCGACGACCTGTTCCTTGATGTAGCGGCGCTGCACGTGGCCGAGCTCGAACAGGAAGGCCTTGATGATGTGGTCCTTCTCCCAGGGGGCCATGCTGTTCCAGAACAGGGTGGCCTGGCTGTAGTGGTCGGCGAAGCTGGGGCTGCGCTTGCGGATCTTCTCGCCGTCGATGCGTTCGGTGTAGTGCTTGAACACGCCGTTCATGTCGCCGGCCAGGACGCCGGTGGCCGGGCACCCGCCGCTGATGGAGTTCTTGCTGTAGTTGGTGTGGCTGGTGTGGATCATGTGTTGGTGGAAGCCGTCGCGGTTGTCGTTGTGCACCGGCGCGAGGGGGCGGTTGATCGGGATCTGCTGGAAGTTCGGGCCGCCCAACCTGAGCAGCTGGGTGTCGAGGTAGGAGAAGTTGCGGCCCTGCAGCAGCGGGTCGTTGGTGAAGTCGATGCCGGGCACCACGTTGGCGGTGCAGAAGGCGACCTGCTCGGTCTCGGCGAAGAAGTTGTCGGGGTTGCGGTTGAGGGTCATCCTGCCGACCATCCGCAGCGGCACTTCCTCCTCCGGGATGAGCTTGGTGGGGTCGAGCAGGTCGAAGTCGAACTTGTGCTCGTCCTCCTCGGGCACCAGTTGCAGGCCCAGCTCCCACTCCGGGTAGGAGCCGGCCTCGATCGCCTCCCACAGGTCGCGCCGGTTGAAGTCGGGGTCGTTGCCCTGCACGCGCAGCACCTCGTCCCACACCAGCGAGTGGGCGCCGAGGGCGGGCCGCCAGTGGAACTTGACGAACGTGCCCTTGCCGTCGGCGTTGACCAGGCGGTAGGTGTGCACGCCGAAGCCGTCCATCATGCGGTAGCTGCGCGGGATGGACCGGTCCGACATCAGCCACATGATCGTGTGCATGGTCTCCGGCTGCAGCTGCACGAAGTCCCACAGCGTGTCGTGTGCGGACTGCGCCTGCGGGATCTCGTTGTGCGGCTCGGGCTTGACCGAGTGCACGAAATCGGCGAACTTGATCGCGTCCTGGACGAAGAACACCGGGAAGTTGTTGCCGACCAGGTCGTAGTTGCCCTGCCGGGTATAGAACTTGGTGGCGAACCCGCGTACGTCGCGGACCGTGTCGGCCGAGCCACGCGAGCCGCCCACGGTGGAGAACCGCACGAACACCGGCGTCTGCTGGGAGGGGTCGCACAGGAAGTCGGCGCAGGTGAACTCGGCCAGCGACTCATAGACCTGGAACACGCCGTGCGCGCCGGAGCCGCGCGCGTGCACCACCCGCTCCGGGATGCGCTCGTGGTCGAAACGCGTCACCTTCTCCCGGAAGTGGAAGTCCTCCAGGATCGTCGGGCCGCGCTCGCCGATCGACAGCGAGTTGTCGGTGTCCTCGACGCGCACGCCTTGATCGGTGGTGTAGCGGCTGTTGGTGTCATCGACCCGGTACTGGTCGAGCTGGCGCTGTTTGTCGCTGTTGTGGTCGGTCACAGGGTCCCCCGGTGTTGGACGACGGCTCAGGCCGGGGGGCCACGGCTCTCTTACCCGCACCTGTCCCGCCGCCAACCCGCTCGTGGCGGCACCGGCGGGGCGGGCAGGCAAAGACCTCCGCACCCGGCCTTGGCCTTAGGGCGACCGTGAAGCGCGGTATTGCCTGTCCGGGAGCGATGTGCCCGGTTCTGCTGGTGCGCCGTCCGGCCCTCGGCGAGGGCTGCTGCGGCAAAGGCGGCCGGGACGCTCCCACGGCGTCCATCGACCTGACCATCGACCCTGGGGGGTTCACCGTGCCGTACATCACCACGCGCGACGACGAGCAGATCTTCTTCTACGACTGGGGCAGCGGCCCGCCGGTCGTGTTCATCCACGGCTGGCCGCTGAACGCCGACGCCTGGCACGACCAGATGAAGGCGGTCACCGACAATGGATTCCGGGCCATCGCGCACGACCGGCGCGGTCACGGCCGCTCCAGCCAGCCGTGGGACGGCTACGACTTCGACACCTTCGCCGACGACCTCGACGACCTCCTGACCGCTCTGGACCTGCGCGACGTGACGCTGGTGGCGCACTCGATGGGCGGCGGGGAGCTGGCCCGCTACATCGGCCGCCACGGCACCGGCCGCCTGTCCAAGGCCGTGCTGCTGTCGGCGGTGCCGCCGCTGATGCTGAAGACCGCCGACAACCCCGAGGGCACCCCGCAGGAGGTGTTCGACAAGATCAAGAAGGGGATCCTGACCGAGCGGTCGCAGTTCTGGAAGGACACCGCCGACGGCTTCTTCGGCGCCAACCGTCCGGGCAACAAGGTGACGCAGGGCAACAAGGACGCCTTCTGGCTGATGGCCATGGCCGAGAACATCCAGGCAGGGGTGGCCTGCGTGGACGCCTTCTCCGCCACCGACTTCACCGAGGACCTGAAGAAGTTCGACATCCCCACTCTGATCGTGCACGGCGACGACGATCAGGTGGTGCCGATCGCGGCATCCGGCGACAAATCCGCCAAGATCATTCAGAACTCCACCTACAAGGTGTACCAGGGCGGCTCACACGGCATCGCTCTGGTCCCGGGCGACAAGGAGAAGTTCAACGCTGACCTGCTGGAGTTCCTGCGCAGCTGACCGCACCCGCCGGCCGGCGCGATCACGAGCACCGCGGCGCCGCCGCACCCGGGCCGCGGACGCGCCAGGTGGCGCGGGTCGGCCCTTTCCGATCAGCTGCTCCGCCGGCGGCGGGCCGGGCGTCATCGTCGGCGCTCCAGGCCGAAGACCCGCTCGGCGTTGCCGTGCAGGAACAGTTCGCGCACCTCGTCCTCCAGGTGGAGATGGTCCAGCCCGTCGAGGGCCTTGGCGGGTGTGATCATCGGGTGGTTGGTGCCGAACAGCACCTTGGCCCGGCCGTGATGCTTGAGGTAGGCGATCAGTTCGGCGGGATAGCGGCGGACGGTGTAGGCGGAGGTGTCGATGTGGACGTTGCGGTGTTTGGTGGCCACGGCGATCATCTCGGTGGTCCAGGGATAGCCGATGTGCCCGGCGACGATGGTCAGCTCGGGGAAGTCGAGGGCGACCCGGTCGAGGTAGGGGATGGGCCGGCCCGGTTCGGAGGGACGTAGCGGGCCGGTGTGACCGGCTTGGGTGCAAAAGGGGATGCCGAGTTCGACGCACTCGGCGTACAGGGGGTAGTAGCGGCGGTCGTCGGGCGGCAGCTCCCATAGCCAGGGCAGGACGCGCAGCGCCTTGAACCCCAGGTCGGTGACCGCGCGCCGGAGCTCGCGGAGGGCGGCCATGGGCTTGCGCAGGTCGACGGAGGCCACGCCGGCCAGGCGGTGCGGGGCCTCGGCGACGAAGGCGGCCACCTCGTCGTTGGAGATCAGCACACCTTGCGGGCCGTACCAGGCGCTGATCAGGGCGAGGTCGACGCCGGCCGCGTCCATGGCGGCGAGCGTGGCGGAGACCGGCGGCGGCTCGGCCGGGATGGACGTGCCGCCCCAGCGGCGCAGCGAGTCGAACATGTCGTCCTGGAGGAAGCGCTGGGTCGGATGTTGTGCCCAGGCGTCGATGATCGGCATGGTCAGGCCCCGGTCTGGTCGGCGCCGGCGGGAGGGGCGGCCGTGACGAGGCGGTAGCCGAGGTCGAGGGTGTGGCTGTCGAGGAGGTCGCGGTGGCGTTCGTGCCAGTGGCCGGTGGCGAGGTCGATCTCGAGGCGTCGCATCGCGCGCTCGACGAGGTGCTGGTCGAGGTTCGCCAGGGCGGAGACGGCGGCCCGAGCCCGCGGGTCGAGGTAGCGGTGCGGGCGTCGCCAGTACGCGCCCAGGAATCCATCGGTGCAGTCGGCGGCGACCGGCACGGGGACGACGCTCACCTGTGCGCCCTCGCGCCGCAACCAGGACTGGACAAGGTCGAGGGAGGCGAGTCCGGCCTCGGCTTCGGATATCTGCGGGAGGTACTCCTCGACCAGCCAGAATCGTGCGGTGACGGCCGGGTCCCAGGTGAGGACGACCTGCCGGGCGGACACCCGGCGCAGCTCGGCGAGTCCGGCGGCCGGGTCGGTCCAGTGGTGGACGGTGAGGATGGCCATCGCGGCGTCGAACGACCGGTCAGGGAACGGAAGGGACTCGGCGTATCCCTGGACGACCGGCGCCGAACCGGGAGGACGCTGACGCATCATCACCGTGGAAGGCTCCACGGCGGTGACCCGTCGATCGCGGGGCTCGTAGGAGCCGGTTCCGGCACCTACGTTGACCACCGTGGTGGCGGAGCCCAGGGCTTGCTCGATCTGGCCGGCGATGCGGGGGTCAGGGCGGCGGTGCTGGGAGTAGCCGAGGCCGATCGTCTCGTACGGGTTGCCGTTCATGAACTTCCCTCGCAGGACGACGGGGCGGCCGTCGGCGTGCCGACCTCATGGATGTGCCCGGTGAACATCCGGCACCACCTCTCGACAGCGGGAGGACGGTCCTCACCGCGCGAAGAATCTGGGGCCGCTGGCAAGGCCCGAGAGGTGGCGGGGTGTCACCGCGTGGCCCCGGAGTCACACCGAGTCGTCCCGCCGCGGACAGCGGAACCGGCGGGCTGTCACCGCCGCACCTTGGAATCGCACCAATCCACCTATATCATCCACCAGCCGTCAAGATCAACGTGTCGCCGGATCCGACGACCGCGCGGTCAGAGAGCCGGGAAGCGGCTCTCATCTGCCAGCCGGCGGCTCAAGAGGCGACGTGGCCCGGCGCCCTCGTCGCCGAGGCGATCGTCGGGGTTGCGCAGCACGCACCGATCGATGGAGAGGCATCCGCAGCCGATGCAGTCGGACAGCCTGTCGCGCAGGCGGGTGAGCTGCTCGATGCGGGTGTCGAGCTCGGCTCGCCAGGAGGCGGACAGGCGGGCCCAGTCCTCCCTGTTCGGCGTGCGCTCCTCCGGAAGGCCCGCCAGCGCCTCGCCCACCATGCGCAGCGGGATGCCGACCCGCTGCGCCACCCGGATGAAGGCCACCCTGCGCAGGGTGTCGCGGGGGTAGCGTCGCTGGTTCCCCGCAGTCCTGCGGCTGCGGATCAGGCCTTTCTCCTCGTAGAAGTGCAAGGCGGTCACCGCGACACCGGCACGGGCAGCGAGCTGCCCGACAGTGAGCTCCTTGGCGTCGAAAGGGGGTTTCGTCACGCCGCTCAGGCTAGCGCTTGACCTCGTCTATAGTCGAGGTTTCATGCTGGACGGGTGACAAGATCTCCTGCGGACACCGCCCCGCCCACCACCGGCCGCGCGGGGCGTCGGGAGTGGATCGGGCTTGCCGTCCTGGCCCTGCCCGCCCTCCTCGCCTCCCTCGAACTGACCGTGACCCACCTGGCGCTGCCCGCCATCGGCAGAGCGCTGGCGGCCGACAGCGCTGAGCTGCTGTGGATCGTGGATGTCTATGCCTTTCTGCTCGCCGGATCGCTGATCACCATGGGCACGCTGGGCGATCGGATCGGCCGCCGGCGCCTCCTGCTGATCGGCGCGGCCGCGTACGGCGTCGCATCCGTGCTCGCGGCCTACGCTCCCAGCGCGGGCGCGCTCATCGCGATCCGCGCGTTACTCGGAATCTCCGGCGCTACGTTGATGCCGTCCGTGCTCTCCCTCACCGTCGCCATGTTCCGGGATCCGCGGCAACGCACCGTCGCCGTCGCGATCGTCATCGCCAGCGTGTCCGCGGGGACCGCGATCGGCCCTCTCGTGGGCGGGTGGTTGCTGGAGCGTTTCTGGTGGGGGTCGGTGTTCCTGCTCGGCGTGCCGTTGATGGCGCCGCTTTTGGCGCTGGGGCCGGCCCTGCTGCCCGAGCGCCGCGACGCGGCGGCAGGGCGGCTGGACCCGGTCAGCGCCGCGCTGTCGCTGGCCGCGGTGCTGCCGGCGGTCTACGGTCTCAAGCAGATCGCCGCCGACGGCCCCGGCGGGCTGCCCGTGCTCTCCGTCGCGGCCGGGCTGCTGTTCGCCGTCGTCTTCCTGCGCAGGCAGCGCGCGTTGCGGCACCCGCTGATCGACCTGCGACTGTTCGCGAACCGGGCGTTCAGCACCGCCGTGGCCACGCTGGCGCTCGGCATCTTCGTGTTGTGGGGGTTCAACTACGCCTTCGCGCAATATCTGCAGTTGGTGCGCGGGCTCTCGCCGCTGGAGGCCGGTCTGTGGACGGCGCCTTCGGCTGTCGGGGTGATCGCCGGATCGACGCTGGCCTCCAGAATCGTGCGCTGGACAGCCCCGGGACCGGTCATCGCGGCCGGACTGGCCCTGGCTGCCGCCGGCTTCGTCGTGGTCGCCCAGGCGGGCACGACCGCCGGGACGCAGGCCCTGGCCCTCCCGGTCACCGGGGCCGTCGTCGTGTCCGCGGGACTCGGCCCGATGATGGCGCTGGCCACCGACATGATCGTCGGTAACGCGCCCCCCGAGCAGGCCGGCGCCGCCTCGGCGATCTCCTCGACCGCGCCGCAACTCGGCGGTGCGCTCGGCATCGCGCTCCTCGGCAGCGCCATCACCGCGGTGTACCGAAGCGAGATGAGCTCCGCTGACGTGGCGGGTCTCCCGTCAGAGGCCGTGTCCGCCGCGAGGGAGAGCCTGGGTGGCGCTGTGACGGCGAGCCACGATCTTCCCGCCGGCCTGCCCGCGGCCATGCTGCTCGGCACCGCCCGTGCGGCGTTCACCACAGGGTTTCAGCTGACCACTGTGGCCAGCGCCGCGAGCGTGGCAGGCATGGCCGTCACGGTCGCGGTCATGCTGAGGCGTGGCCGAGCGAGCCGTGGATCGGGCGCTCTGTCCTGATCCCCAGGGAAGATGACCCTGTTCAGTCCAGTCGTTCGTTGAGCTCGATCAGGTGGCCGTCGGGGTCGCGGACGAACGCGCGTATTTCGCCGCCCCATGCGGGCGTTGCCGGCTCCGTAAGCAGTTCCACCCCTGACGTGGTGAGTTCGGCGCAAGCGCGCCGGCAGTCGGGCACCTGTACAACCACGATCGCGCTTACCGCGCTGCCATCGGAAGAGGGAGCGGTAAGCGCGACCGAAGGCCGGTCCGGCGGTGCGCCGCCCTGTTCGGCGATGTGCAGAACCATGTTCTCGCCGGCGGCCAACCGCGCGTACGTCGGCCACCGCACCTCGGGTACGAAGCCGAGCCGCTCGTAGAAGGCCACGCTACGCGCCACATCGCGGACCGCGATGAGCGGTGCCACACCAGAAACACGCATCCCACAAGATTATTCGGCGGCTGCGAGCCTGTCGCCACCGAGCTCGCGGCCGATTCCTCAGGCGGCGCATCCTTCGCCGGACATCACTCCCACGTTCCTTCTGTCCGAGCTTGGCCGCCGGATGGACGCGTCTGGCCGAGTCCGTCCGGGGCCCTGTTGGACAGCATCACCACGTGGCTTTGCTGATTCTCAAGACGACCGACGGTCATCCGGACCTCAGGTCTTCCGCAGAACAGGAATCAACATGCATGCTCGGATGAAGACGGCCGCCCTCGCCCTCGGCCTCAGTTTCACCGCCCTCACCTCGCCGGCCGTCGCGCAGTCAACCGGCCTGCGGCCCACTGCACTCACGGACGACACGTGCGGCCACTACACCAAGGGCTCAACGGAGTACTACCGCAACTGTGCCGACGTCAGCGAAAGGATCTGGGTGACCTACAGGAGGTCCTCCGACAACCAGCATTTCTGTGTCCCGGCGCAGAAGCAGGTGGAGCTCGGCTACTACCTGAATGTCTACGGCGTCTATCACGATGGGTGGGGCTGCTGACGTCCACGGCACGCACCCGCCGCCGGGCCGCCGCCGCCCGTCCTCCGCGCACGAGTGCTTGAGCGGCGATGCCGACTCGCCGTCGCGGCATGACGGTCAGGGCCGGGGGCCGGCGCAGGAGACGTCCTCGGCCGGCAGGGTCCCCTTGCTCAGGAACGCGACGGTGGCCTTGTCGGCGCAGGCCGAGCCGGTGTTGTAGACGTAGTGGCCGCCGTTGTCGACGCCGAGGAAGCCGGCGCGCTCGCCCAGGGCCTCGCGCATGCCCCGGCCCGCGGCCCACGGTGTGGCGTTGTCGCGGCGGTTCTGCAGGATCAGGATGTTACGCGGACCGTGCGAGGTGACCTTGACCACCGGCTCGATCGGCCGCTGCGACCAGAACGCGCACGCCGTGATGTTGTCGGGCATGCCCGCGCTCAGCGGGTACTTCGCGCGGGCGGCCGCGGTGGCCTTGGCATAGGAGTCCACCTTCCGCGGCCAGGTGGTGTCCCCGCAGATCATGGCCAGGGCCATGGTGGCCTGGTTGTCCGCCGGCACGCCCTTGGCGGCCGGGGTGTCGGCGAGGACCTGCCGGAGCACGGCGACGTCCGCGTCCGCCGGGGTCCTGCCGGCGGACAGGTCGGACGCCGCCTTCCAGAATCGGGTGAGCGGGGCGAGCGTCTCGTTGTGCAGCAACATCTGGTACGTGACGCCGCGCAGCAGCGCGCCGCTGATGGTCACCTGTGTGTCCGGCACCGTGGCCGGCTTCCTGTCGAGGCGGTCGGCCAGCGCGAGGAAGGTGTCGGTGACCTCGTCGACGGTGCCGCCCAGCCCGAGGCCGGCGTTGTCGGCCGCGGCCACGCGGGCGGCGTCCGGGAACCGGTCGTTCATGCCCTGGTTCCAGGTGTGCAGCATCTTCGCCCACACCTTGCCCGGGTCGACGTTGCCCTCCAGCACCATCCGGTCGGTGTTGCGGGGGAACAGCGAGGCGTAGACCGCGCCGAGGTAGGTGCCGAAGGACTGGCCCCAGTAGGAGATCTTCGGCGCCCCGAGCACCTGGCGGATGCGGTCCATGTCGCGCGCTGTGTTCGCGCTGGTGAAGAAGCGGAGCTTGGCACCGATCGTGGCGCACTGCCGGGCGACGGTGCGCGCGGTGGTGACGTTGCCCTCGATCGAGCCGCCGGCGCCGGGGTAGGGGAAGATCGTGAGCAGGGCGGGCCCGGACAGGCCGCAGCTCATCGGGGTGCTGTGGCCGATGCCGCGCGCGTCGAACCCGATCAGGTCGTAGGAGTCCAGCACCTTCCTGGGGAGCGTGGCTGCCATCTGGCTGGGCATGTCCAGGCCCTGCAGTCCCGGTCCGCCCGGGTTGAACAGCAGGTCGCCGCGCTTCTTGCCGGGCTTGGCGGTGGCGAGCCTGGAGACCGCGACGGTGATGGCCTCCCCGTCGGGGCGGCGGTAGTCCAGAGGCACCCTGACCGTGCCGCAGGTTTGCCTGGGGTCCCGTTCGGCGCCCGGCGCGGGTTCCGGGCACGCACCCCACTTGATCGACGTCTGTACGTGACCGGTGGTCGCCTCGGCCCTGGCATCGGCCGGCTGCCCGCCGACCACTGCCCCCGCTGCCGCGACCGCGGTCAGGGCGCCGGCGACGACGACGCGTACGCGGATCGTGTTTCCCATGGTGTTGTCCTCCGAATGACCGATGTGCCGCGAGCTGACTCTGAGAAAGGTAGGAGCGGAGGGCCCTGTCCCGAATCACTGCGTGGCGGACATTCCGTGTAGCTCACATGAGGGACAAGCGCGGCGACATCGGGGATCAGAGATCGCTAGGCTCTGAGCCATGTCGGGGACCTGGGCCAGCGACCGCGTGCGGAGGTTACGGAGGGTGTGGCGCGTCTACGACGCCACGGTGTGGGACCGGTGGCTGGCCGTCGTGTTCACCGGGCTGGCGTTCGTGCCGGCGCTGTCGGCCATGGGCGTCGAGTTCGGCAACCTGTCAGGACGCCCGGCCGACGCGTTCCAGCTCGTCCTGATCCTGGCCCAGACGGTGCCGCTGGCCGTGCGCACCCGATGGCCCACCGCGTGTCTGGCGGTCAACGGCACGGCTTTCGTGATCCACGAGACGCTCGGGTACCCGATGCAGTTCGGCACCGTGACGGTGTACCTCGCGCTGTACTCGGTGGGCGCGCACCAGGAGCGGTTCCGGCGCGTCACCGCCGTCGCGGCATCGGCCGCGTACGTCGTGCTGTGCGCGGCCGTGATCCTGCGCGGCTCACCGGTCCTGCAGAGCGACTTCGTGGTGTTCTATCTGCTTTTCGCCGCGTGCTGGCTGGTCGGCGCCTTCGTGCGCGGGCAGCGGCTCCAGGAGACCGAGCGGCGGCGGCTCGCCACCGAGGCCGCGGCCGCCGCGGAGCGGGCGCGCATCGCGCGGGAGCTGCACGACGTGGTGACCCACCACGTCACCGCCATCGTCGTGCAGGCCGACGCCACGCAGTTCGTGGCCACGTCGCCGGAGCGCGTGGTCACGGCACTGTCCACGATCGGCGGCGCCGGCCGCCGGGCCCTGGCCGAGCTGCGGTATCTGCTGGACGTGCTGGAGGCCACCGGGGAGTCGGCCACGCCCGTCGTGGGCAGCGTGCGGGACCTGGTCGAACAGACCCGGAGCGGCGGCCAGCCGATCGAACTGGTGGAGGACGGCGACCAGCCCTCGCTCCCGGTCGGCGTGGGGCTGGCCGTGTACCGGGTGGTGCAGGAGGGCCTGACGAACGCCGTCAAGTACGCGGAAGGCCGCCCCACCACCGTCCGCGTCGGCTACCGGGACGACCGCGTGGAGGTCGAGGTGACGAACGCCGCCGCCGCGGTCCGCGTCGGCGCCGGAAGCGGCCTCTCCGGCGGCCGCGGCCTGACCGGGCTGCGCGACCGGATCGGCGCGCTGGGCGGCGAGCTGGCCGCGGGCGAGCAACCGGACGGCGGTTTCCGGGTCTCCGCGTCGATCCCCGTAGGCGGTGCCGAATGACCATCCGTGTCGTGATCTGCGAGGACCAGGAGGTCGTCCGCGCCGGCTACGTGACGGCGTTCGACGCGCAGCCGGACATGGAGGTGGCCGGCGTGGCCGCCGACGGCCCGGCCGCGGTCGAGGCGGTCACCGGCCTGAAGCCCGACGTGGTGGTCATGGACATCCACCTGCCGCTGATGGACGGCATCGAGGTGACCAGGCGCGTCGCCGGTCCCGGTGTCGTGGCGCCGCCGAAGGTGCTGGTGGTGACCACGTTCAACGTGGACAAGTACGTCTACGAAGCCCTGCGGGCCGGAGCCAGCGGCTTCCTGCTGAAGGACGCCCCTCTGCTGGAGCTGGTGAACGGCGTCCGCACCGTCGCCCGGGGAGAGTCCCTGCTGTCCCCCGCCGTGACCCGTACCCTGATAGGCCGCTTCGCCGACCGCCTCCGCCCGGCCGTCCCCGCTCCCGGCGAGGATCCGCTGGCCGTCCTGGCTCCCCGCGAACGCGAGGTGCTGCGGCTGATCGCCCGTGGCCTCTCCAACGCCGAGATAGCCGCGGAACTGGTCATCAGCTTCGAGACCGTCCGGACCTACGTCTCCCGGATCCTCACGAAACTGGACCTGCGCGACCGCGTCCAGGCCGTGGTCCTCGCCTACCGCACAGGCTTCGCCGACGACGACCGCTGAGCTTCGGGGAGATCCGCTCCGACGTCTCGGCCCGCGCCCTGCTCCGCGCCGTGGCGCATCTCTGCGCTCCCGGACCGTGCCGGCGCATGGTGGAGCTGCTGCCGAACGGCCTCAGGACGGACCAGGCCGGTCGGGGCGGCGCACCGCCCAGCCCGGCCTCGTCGCCGGGCTCCGCCGGACTGCGGCTAGAGGCGGCAGCTGATCTCGATGCCGTCCTCCACCGGGAACGGGACGCTCTCGTAGCCGTTCGCCGGGTCGCGGACGTAGTCGAGGTAGGGCCGGACGCTGTCGAAGGTGGTGTCGTCGGCGGCGACGAGCGTGCCGGGGGCGAGGCGGGGCTCCAGCAGGCGGAGCACGGGCAGGTAGAGGTCCTTCCAGCCGTCGAGCAGCACGAACCCGGCCGGCTCCGACAGCCCGGCGAGCGTTTCGCGGGCGTCGCCCTCCAGGACGGTGACCACGTCGTCCAGGCCGGTCTCGGCGAACGTGCGGCGCGCGGCGGCGATCTTGTCCTTGCTCAGCTCGGTGGTGAGGACGCGGCCCGTGCCGTTGTCGCGCACGGCGGAGGCCAGGTAGAGGGTCGAGATGCCGAACGAGGTGCCGAACTCGACCACCGTCGCGGGGCGGGCGGCCCGCACCAGCGTGTAGAGCAGCCGGCCGCCTTCAGGGGAGATCGGCATGTAGATCTCGGCGGCGGCGTCGGCCTGCTCCTGGGCCGTCATCGTGCCGCCGGCGCCCCGGTACGGCCGGGAGTCGTCGCGCTCGGCCTCGGCGAACATGCGGTCGAGCGCCGCCGCCACGCGCGGGTCGGCGAGTGTGCTGGTCTGTGTCATGCCGTCTAGAGTAGACGCAACGTGGCGTCTACGCTAACGCTATTCTTCACGACATGGCGGACACGGAGCGGCGGCATCACGGCAACCGGCACGGGCGCAGCGAGGCGGCCCGGCGGGCGGTGCTTCAGGCGGCCGACGACCTGCTGGCCGAGAAGGGGTTCGCGGGCGTCACCATGGAGGGCATCGCGGCCCGCGCCGGCGTCGCCAAGCAGACCGTCTACCGGTGGTGGAGCGGCAAGACGGCGGTGCTCGTCGACGCGTTCGTCGAAGACCTGGCCGAGGAGCTGACGCCGCCCGACCACGGCCGGCTCGCCCTCGACCTGCCCGCCTACCTCGCCCAGCTCGCCCACGTGCTGAGCGCCACCGACACCGGGGCCGTGTTCAAGGCGCTCATCGCCCAGGCCCAGCACGACCCCGCCTTCGGGGCGGGCTTCCGCGCCCGCTACCTCGACGAGCAGCGGCGGCGCGACCGGCTGCCGCTGGAGCGGGCGGTGGCGCGGGGGGAACTGCCCGCCGGGATCGACGTGGCGGCCGAGAGCGACCGCCTCGTGGGGCCGCTCTACTACCGGGTCCTGGTCACGGACGAGCCGGTCGGGCGCGACTACACCGACCGGCTCGCGCACGACTTCCTGGACCGCGTGCTCAACCAGCGCGGGTGGTGAGTCGTCCCGCTCCGTCGACGGTGGTCAGAGCTGGAGCGACTGGGTGCCCAGGACGATGGCGAGGGCCAGGCGGTCGGCGTCCTCCGTGCCTGGCTCGGCGGTGTAGACGGTGATGCGGAGGTCGTCCAGGGCGACGAACAGCGTGTCGCAGTCGAGGGTGATCGGGCCGACCGCCGGGTGGGCGACGGTCTTCTGCCGGGACGTGTCGGTCGAGGGCGGCGGCGTTCCGGCGTCCCAGAGTTCGGCGAAGCGCGGGCTGCTGGCGGTCAGGTCGGCGATCAAGCGCCGCAGGGTGCGATCGGCGGGGTAGCGCGAGGCCGTCAGGCGCAGGTCGGCCACGAGCCGGGCTTCGTGTTCGGCCTGCTCCTGCGGGGTGTGCACGACCCGGGAGGGCAGGCGGGCGACGTTGCGCCACACGGCGTTGCGTTCCAGTCCGCGCCAGGCGGTGGTCTCGCCCATGAGCGCGTTGTAAGGCTCGTTGGCCAGGACGAGGGTCCAGCTGGCGTCGTACACCACGACCGGTGTGTGCGACAGCCGGTCGAGCAGGCGTTGCACACTCGGGGCGACTCGCGACGGCACGAGGTCCGGGCCGGGCGCGGCGTGCCCCGCCAGCCGGTGGAGCAGGTCGCGTTCGGTGTCGGACAAGCGCAGCGCCCGGGCCAGCGACTCCACGACCTGCGCCGACGGCGCGGTGGCGCGCCCCTGTTCGAGGCGGGTCAGGTAGTCGGCCGAGATGCCGGCGAGCCCGGCCAGCTCCTCACGGCGCAACCCGGTGGCCCGGCGCCGGCGGCCCGCCTGCACGCCGACGGCCTCGGGCGCTACCCGGTCGCGCCAGCGGCGCAACGTCCGGCCGAACTCCCACGTTTCCACGCTCTCCATTCTGCGGGTATCCGTGCGGGTTGTCCTGGCCCTGGCAGTCCTACGAAAACCGGACGACTGCCTGCGGCCCGGCCGCCGCCGGAGGATGGGCACATGACCGAACCCGGAACTGTCCTGATCACTGGCCCGACCCGCAACCTGGGCCGTCACGCCGTGCTGGCCATGGCCGGCCGCCCGGACGGGCAGCGCCCCGACCTGCTGCTGGTCGGCCGCGCCGGGCCCGACCTGACGGCGGTCGCCGACGAGGCCCGCGCGCACGGCGCCGGCGTTCGCGAGATCGGCTGCGACCTGTCGCGGCTGGCCGACGTCCGTGCCGCCGCGGCCACCGTGCGGGACCTGCTCGCCGCCGGCGCCGTACGGCCGCTGCGCGCGCTGATCGCCAACGCCGGCGCCATGTCGGCCGACACCAGGCTGGCCTCGCCCGACGGCCACGAGATGACCTTCGCTGTCAACTACCTCGCCCATGCCCAGCTCATCGGCGATCTGCTTAATTCGTTCACCGCCCCCGCGCGTGTCGTCCTGGTCGGCTCGAACACCTATCACGCCAATGTCTGGCGCAGGCTGCTGGGCGTGCCCGAGGCCAAGTGGGCCGATCCCGTCGAACTCGCCCGCCCGGCCACCGGCGACCGGGCCCCGGGGATGGCCGCGTCCGGTGTCGCCTACTCCAACGCCAAGCTGGCGATCCTGTACTACGCCCATGAGCTGCAGCGTCGCGCCGGCGCCGGGATCAACGTGTCGGTGTTCGAACCGGGCTGGATGCCCGGCACCGCACTGGGCCGCGGCGCTCCCAAGGCGCTTCAGGCGATGAGCCGCGCCTTGGGCCGGGTGCCGGGAGTGTCGAAGCCGCAACGTTCGGGGCCGCTGCTGGCCGCGATGGCCCTGGACGACACGTGGGCGCACCTGCGCGAGGGCGCGTTCGTGGTGAAGACCAGACTGGCCGAGGTGCGGCCGGTCGCCCACGACCGGGACCGGGAGCGGCGCCTGTGGGAGGCGACCGCCGAACTGCTGGAACGCGCAGGGACGTCACGTTGAGAGGTGCCCGCGTCCCGCCCCGGGCGAGCGTCATCGGGCGAGCGTCATCGGGCGAGCCCGAGGAAGGCCGTGGCGTTGCCGCCGAGGACGGCCGCGCGGGCGGCGTCGTCCAGCTCGGGGCAGGCCCTGACGACCGCGCCCGGCTCCAGCTCGCCCAGCGGGAACGGGAAGTCGGTGCCCAGCATCACCCGCTCGGCCCCCATCACCTCCACCAGCAGCCGCAGGGCGCGCGGGTCGAACACGGCCGAGTCGACGAAGAACCGGTCGGTGTACGCCGACGGCGGCCGGGGCGAGTGCGCGCGGACGAGGTCGCGGTTGTGCCAGGCGTTGTCGGCCCGTCCGAGCAGGAAGGCGAAGCTGCCCCCGCCGTGGCAGAAGCACAGCCGCAACGAGCGCGGCAGCCGCTCGAACGCGCCGGAGAGCATCAGCGACAGGATGCCCAGCTGCGTCTCGGCCGCCATGCCGACCAACCACGGCAGCATGTGGCCCGCCATGCGGTCGGCGCCCAGCATGTCCCAGGGGTGCACGAGCACCGGCATGTCCTGCTCGGCGCAGTGCGTGAGGAACGCCACGATGTCCGGGTCGTCCAGGTTGCGCGGGCCGACGTGGTTGCCGATGTGCACGCCGCGGTGCCCGGCGGCCCTGGCCTCGGTGACGGTCCTGGCGGCCAGGTCCGCGTCCTGCAACGGCACCTGGCACAGCGGCAGCAGCCGGTCGGGGGCCTGCGCGCAGAAGGCCAGGATGCGGTCGTTGACCATGGCGCACCACTCGGCCGCGCGCGACGCGTCGGCGGCGTAGCCGAACAGCAGCGGCGTCGAGGAGACCGCCTGCACGTCCACGCCGGTCCTGTCCATGGCGGCCACGCGGGCCCCGGCGTCCCACAGCTCCGGCGTGACGGGGCGGTAGTCGTCCTCACCGCTCATCATCATGCCGTCGCGCAGCCAGGGCTCGCCCGCTCCGGCGAGCGTCCTGGCCTCCTCGCGGGAGATCCGCGGAAAGACGTGCGTGTGGACGTCGATCACCGTCACCGGACCACCGGCCGCAGCTCGTCGGGCCAGTCCTTGCCGGGGTGCTCGGCGCCGCAGTGCGGGCAGACGCGGTCGCTGTCATAGAAGCCGCGGAAGACGGGCGGCAGGTCGTCCACGATCGACTGGAGCTGCACCTCGGCCCGGTGGACGAGCCGGTGGCAGCTCACGCAGTACCACTCGAAGGCGTCCAGGTCGCCCTGCGGCCTGGCGAACTCGACGACCAGGCCGATCGAGCCGGGCACCGGACGCTGCGGCGAGTGCCGGACGTGCGGCGGCAGCAGGAAGACGTCGCCCTCCCTGATCTGGATGTCGACGGGCGGCTTGCCCTCCTCCTCCATCACCCGCAGCACCATGCCGCCCTTGAGCTGGTAGAAGAACTCCTCGATGGGGTCGTCGTGGAAGTCGGTGCGCTGGTTGGGCCCGCCCACGACGGTGACCATGAGGTCGGCGTCCGTCCAGATCTGCGCGTTGCCGACCGGCGGCTTGAGCAGATCCTGGTGCTCGTCGATCCACTTGTGGAGGTTGAAGGGAGGCATCATGGCCGGCTCCTTTGCTGCGGCAGGTGGGCGATGCAGGAGATCTCGATGAGCAGGTGCGGGTGCGGGAGCTGGTGGACGGCGACGGTGGTGCGGGCGGGGCCGCTCTCGTCGAAGAACTCGCCGTAGACCTCGTTGTAGCCGCCGAAGTCGTTCATGTTGACCAGGTACGTGGTCACGCTGATCAGGCGGGCGCCGAGCCGGGCGACGTCCTCGATCACCTCGACCAGGTCGCGGTCGGAGGCGAACAGAGCGTCGATCTCGGCGCGGATGGCCTGGACGGGCGGTAGTGTGCGTGCCACGAGCGTGGATCCTTGCGTAGTGCGAACTTTGGACGGTTCAGCACGGCAACCTACGCTCGCTCACTTTTACACCGCATCTTGGACGCGACCACTGCGCCGATCAGTGTTGCGGCAGCCCCGATGTCGTCGTGGGTGGTGAACACCGTGCAGAAATCCGAAGCTGTGGGATAGAGCAATGTCACGTGTCCGCTTTTCTGGGCCGCATCGTCGCGCTTCATTCTGCCATCTACTCCAACGCCGTTGAGGTAGGGGTTTGTGCTGGTGGAGAAGCGACGGGCGTCGGCGAGGGCGGGGCGAGTCTGCCGGCGAGTGCCGCCAGGATCGCGCCCGCGCCGGCCGCCGCCGCGGCCACGGCGAGGGCGGTGGCGCCGGTGTCGTGGGGGCCGGTGAGGTGGCCGGCGACCGCGGTGCCGAGGCCGTAGCCGGCCCACATGAACGTGTTGAGCCAGGCGAAGACCTCCGTACGGTAGCGGGCGGGGGCGTGGTCGGCGAGCAGGGCGGGCACGGCGGCGTCACGGGGGCCGGTCACCAGGCCGGCGAGAGCGATCAGTACGGCGAGCGTTACGAAGCCGGGCGCCCAGGCCGCGCCGAGCAGGACGGCGGCTTCGGCGAGCGAGAGCAGGACGAGCAGGCGTCCATCGCTGAGGGGCCAGGCTCGCGCGCCGTAGCCGAGGGTGCCCAGGAGGGCGCCGGCCGACAGCAGGCCCATCAGCAGGCCGGCGGAGGCGGCCGAGCCGGAGGCGGTGGCCGAGGCGACGGTGGCGATGCGCAGGCAGCCGAAGGTGAACGTGCCGAAAGCGGCTAGGGTCAGCAGCAGGAGGGTGGGTCGGTGGGTGAGCGGCCCGGCCAGTCTCAGCCTGCCGGGCGGGGCCTGCTCGGCCTGGCGGACCGCCGGGCAGGCCAGTAACAGGGCGGCGCCGGCCAGGACCGCGGCGCCCGCCACAGCCACCGCGCCCTGGGCGGGGACGACCCAGACCAGGACCGGCACGAGCAGCGGCCCGGCGATGAACATCAGCTCGTTGACGGCGTTGTCCAGGGCGTAGGCGGCAGACAGGAGGGCGGCCGGGACGAGGCGTGGCCAGGCGCTTCTGGCGACGGACCCGGCGGGCGGCGTGGTGGCGCCGAGGAGCACCGCGGCGCCGATCATCAGGGCGGGCGGGGCGAGCAGCAGCAGGGCGTAGGCGAAGGTGTGGGCGGCCAGGTAGCCGGTCAGGGCGGGGCGCGGGCCGTACCTGTCGGCGAGGCGTCCGCCGAGCGGCGCGCTGAGGGCCAGGGCCAGCGCGTGGCCGGTGAGCACGAGCCCGGCGGTGGCGTAGGAGCCGAGCCGGTCGACGGCGGCCAGCAGGAGGGCGAGGCTGAGCACGGGTGTGCCGAGCTTGACGAGAAGGGCGGCGACGAGCAGGCGGGGGACGCCCGCGTGGGTGAGCAGGCGGCGATAGGGCGCGAACATGACGGCTCCGTTACTATCTAACTGGATTACGCCTATGACACGCCGAAGGAGTGTTACTAGTCAAGTGGAAATAGCCTGTAACGTAACTCGGCAGGCCCCGCTGATCGCCGAGCTGGTCAACCTCGCCACGGCACACCAGCGGGGCGGCGCCTCGGTGCGGCCCCTGACCGGCGAGGACCTGACGGCCACGTTCGCCGCCCAGCTCGGCGAGCGCACCGGCGCCGCCCTGCGCGACGTCCCGGACGCGGGCCGGCGCCTGGGCGAGCTGGCCGCCGAGCTGCGGCAGGCGCTGCTGGCCGAGCATCCCGCCGACCAGGCCGGGCGCATCAACGCCATGATCCGTAAGTACGGGGCGCAGCCCTACCTGGCCGAGGACGTCGGCCAGCCGTTCCACCTGCACTTCCACGGCTCGGGCGGCACCGAGGTCGAGGCGCTGGGCGGCGAGTTCGCCACCGCGCTGGCCCTCATCGTGGACGGCTACGGCGCCGGCCGGTTCGGGCGGTGCGAGGCGCACCAGTGCGAGGCCGTCTACATCGACCTGACCCGCAACGGCTCGCGCCGCTACTGCGGCGCCGCGTGCACGGCGCGTGCCAAGACCGCCGCCTACCGCAGCCGTCGTCACACCGGATGACGTCATGGCCAAGGTGACCGCAGGGTCGAGCGTGCGCCCGAAGATCCGCCGTCAGCATCGTTCGGCCACCCGGGTCACGAGCCGTCCGCCGCCCTGCACGTGCGCCGGTGAGCTCACAGACAGGCGAGGGCCTCCCGGACGGTGACGCGCGAGGCGCGGGTGGCGGCCGCGTCCGTGGCCAGCCACGCGCCCAGCAGAGCGAGCAGGAGCCAGATCCCGGCCGCGGGGACGGAGACCCGGTACGGCAGCGGTGCGCTCATGAACAGGTTGCCCAGCCCTGCCCCCAGCAGCCAGGTGAGCACGAGGGCCGGTCCCACCGCGGCCACGCATCCGGCCAGCGCCAGGAACACCCCCTCGGCGACGACGATGCGGCGTACGGCGCGGGGCCTGGCTCCGATGGCGTGCATGATCCCGAACTCCCGGGTGCGGTCCAGTACGTTGGCGCTCATCGTCGAGGCCAGGCCGATGACGCCGAGCACGCCCAAGGGCACGGCGATGCCGAGGAGCACCAGCAGCAGCGGCCCCATGTGCCCCGCCTCGGCGGCCTGGCCGCGGCTGATCGAAGCCGCCGATGTCACGGCCGACCCGGCGGCGGTGACGGCCCTGCTCGCAGCGGCGGCGACGGCGTCCCGGGTCGCCTCGTCGTGGCCGGAGGTGAAGACCCTCAACTGGTTGACCTCCTGTGGCCGTCCCGTGGCGGCGGCCAGTCCCTCCCGGGTCACGTACACGCTGGTGCCGCCTCGCTCCTCCACGATCCCGGCGACACGCCAGGTCGTCGGCCGGCCGCCGACGAACAGCCGCACACTGTCGCCGGCGGCGAGGCTCTGTACGGTGTTCTTCCTGATGGTCTGGCTGATCAGGACCGCGCCGGTCTCCCCAGGGGCGAGCCGGCGCCCCTCCAGGAGTTTCGGATAGGTGGCGGCGCCGGCGGTCAGCGTGATCCGGCCGTGTCCCTGGTCGGGGTAGGTCCGGGTGACGGGAGCCCCTGACGGCCCGGCCACCCCGACGGGCTGGGCGTTGAGCGCCTCGACGCGGGTGACGCCCGGCACCCGCCGTACCGCCGCGATCACCGCGTCCGGCGCGGCGGGGCCGCTCAGTCTCACGTCGACGTCCCAGGTGCGCCGCGCCGCCTGCTCCTGGGTGATGGCATCCGCGCCGGCTTCGAGGGACAGCCCGGCGACGAAGACCGCGCCCGCGGTGGCCAGCAGCCCCGCTGACAGCCAGAACCGGGCAGGCCGCCGCGCGGTGTTGCGAAGCGCCATGAGCAGCCCGCGGTCCAGCCGGGGCAGCCGGCTGAGCCGGGCCAGGAGAGCGCCCGGCCTGGAGGCGGCGCCACGGTGGTCGATCGCCGCCCGTACGGTTGTCCGGCTCGCCCGGGCCAGCGGAGGCAGCGCCATCAGCGGCGGCAGGCCGAGCCCGGCGGCCAGGATCACCGCATATGCCCACCAGGGCGCGGCGAGGCTCGCGGGTCGGATGCCCAGTGTGGCCAGGAGCGACCCGAGGAACATCCGGCCGATCACGACGGCCGGTACCACGGCGATCACCGTGGCGACGGCCGCTACCAGCGCTGTCATCGCGAGGTAGTACCGGGCGATGGCGCCGGACCGGGCGCCGATCGCCTTCATGATGCCGATCTGCGGGATCTGCTGGGTGAACAGCGTGTTGAGCATGGTCGCCACCAGGATCGTGCTGAGCAGCAGCGCCGCCGCCCCGCCCGCCATCAGCGACGTCAGCAGCACGTCGGACTGCCACTGGTGCGGGTGCGCGTACGGCTCGGGCACCTGGATCTCGGCCACCGTCAGCCCCTGCTCGCGTTGCAGCCAGTCGGCCACCTTCGTCGCGGCGGCCACCACCGCGTCGCGGTCCCGGTTCGGCTCCCGTCCGCCCGCGTCGGCGATCTGCACCTTGACCTGGTCCAGCGGGACGGCAAGGGTATCCGTCGAGAGGTAACCGCGTCCCCGCTGTTCCTGGGGTGAGGGACTGAGGCTCGGGTCGTACACCGTGCCCGCCACCCGCAGCCGCATCGGCCGGCCGTCCGGCCCCTGGACGGTGATCGGGTCGCCGACGGCTACGCCGAGCAGGGCGAGGGAGTCCCCGCCGAGCAGGATCCCCCCTTCCGGCGGCGGCCAGCGGCCCTGCTGCCCGAGGTCGAACTTCGCCATCCGCATCGGATCGTCGTCCGCCGCCACGAACACCTGCAGCGGAATGTCCAGAGCCTTCCCGCCGACCTCGACCGCGCCCTCGAACTGCGCCCGGCCGGTCGCCTCCAGCACGCCCGGCCTGTCGCGGGCCGCGGCGGTCACCGCCGCCATCCGCTCAGGCGATACGCCCCGGTCGAGCACGATGGTGGCCGAGGCCGGCTCGGTGCTCATGTACGCGCCGCTGGTCTCCCTGCCGATGGCGGCCCAGGCACTCAGCATGCCCCCGAACACCGTCAGGCTGACCGTGATCGCGATCACCATCAGCACGAACCTGGACCGGCTCGCCCGCAGGTCGCGGCGAAGCTTCACACGCAGCGGCCCGCTCACGCCCGTACCCCCTCGTCGGCCACCACGCGGCCGTCGACCAGGGTGATCTCCCGGTTGACGAGGGTCCTGATGTCGCGTTCGTGGGAGACGACCACGATGGTGCGGCCCTCGGCGTTCAGGTCGGCGAACACGTCCAGGACGGCCTGCGCGGTGTGCGAGTCGAGGTTGCCGGTGGGTTCGTCGGCCAGCAGCAGCGGCGGGTCGTTGGCCAGTGCCCGGGCGATCGCCGTCCGCTGCTGCTGGCCGCCGGACAGCGTGGCGGGCAGCTTGCCGGCCTGGTCGCCGATGCCGACCCGCTCCAGCAGCTCCATCGCCCGGTCGCGGCGCCGCACGGCGGGGATCTTGGCGGCGAAGTCCATCGGCAGCATGACGTTCTCGGCCACCGTCAGCGTGGGCAGCAGCTGGAAGAACTGGAACACCAGCCCCACGTTGCCGCCGCGCCATCCGGCCAGGGCGGACTCCGACAGCCCGTCGAGCTCGGCCCCCGCCACCCGTACCGTGCCCGCCGTGGGCCGGTCGATCCCGGCGAGCAGGTTGAGCAGGGTCGTCTTGCCGCTTCCTGAGCGCCCGACCACCGCGACGAACTCCCCCGCCGCGACCGACAGGCTGAGCCGGTCGACCGCGACCACCTCGCCCTCACCCAGCGGGTAGGTCTTCACCACATCGGTGACCTCGATCATCCGTGAACTCCCTTCGGCGGAGTGTGGCCACCGGCGGGTGGCGCGCTGCTCGCCCCGCCCCCGTGGCTGGGAATCCGATGGCCCAGACCGCCCCCGCCGATGAGCATCATGGCGATGACGAGCAGGACGACGATCGCGACGGCGATCCCCGCCACCTTCACCCAGCGGGCCATACCCTCGCCCCCTTTTCGTTGCGGTGGTGTCGTTACGGGCGGCCACGCTAGGAGCGCCGCCCGGCCCGCCGAAACACCCCGCGAGCGGGTCTTGCCCGTCCCCGCCGCGTGCAGACGGATCCCCCCACGGGGGGACGTCCGCCGGGCAGGTCCGGCGTTACCCTGGCCGTGCCATGTCATCGACGGCCACGGCCCGCTCGCGGGCGCTTCTCGACCTCGCCCTGGCGGCTGCCGTGTTCGCCGTCTCGCTGGTGCTGCTCGCCCACGACGGCCCCATGGCGGTACGCGTGAGCACCCGCGGGCTCGACCTGACCGGCGTCGCGCTGGCCGCCGGCACCGCCGTGCCGCTGGCGGCCTGGCGGCGCTTCCCGCTGGCCGTCTTCGCGGTGGCGGCCGGGGGCAGCGTGGTGCTGGCCGGGATGGGCTATCCGACCGGCCTGCTGCCGGCGCCCGTCGCCGCCCTCTACCTGCTCGCCGCGGGCGCCGCGTGGACGGTGCGCAGTGCCGCCGTCGCCGCCGGGCTGCTGCTGGCGTACCTGGCTGCTTCGGCGGGCGGCGCCTTTCCGGTGGTCGGCCTGGTGCACACCGCCCTGCCCTGGGCGGCGGCCTGGTTCGCCGGGGAACGCACCCGGCTACGCCGCCAGCAGGTCAGCGAGCTGCGGCGACGCGCCGTGGACGCCGAGCGCGCGGCGGAGGCCGAACGCCTTCGCACCGTACGGGAGGCCGAGCGGGAGCGGCGCCTCGCCGTCGCCGAGGAGCGCGCCCGGATCGCCCGCGACCTGCACGACTCGGCCGGGCACGCGATCAGCCTGATCGCCGTGCGAGCGGGCGCGGCCCGGCTGCGTCAGGACGGCGACGCGCGCACCCTCCAGGCGATCGAGGAGCTGGCCCGGCAGACGGCGGCGGAGATCGACCACCTCGTCGGCTCCCTACGTGAGGACGACGCTGAGCCGCCCGCTCCCCTGGGGCTGGCCTCGCTCGACACGCTGATCGCCCACCACCGCGCCGCGGGACTCCAGGTGGAACTCGACGTCGCCGGCGCGGCCCGGCCACTCGGCGCGACCGCCGACCAGGCCGCCTACCGCATCCTCCAGCAGGCCCTGGCCAACGCCGCCCGCCACGGCACCGGCGATGCCCGCGTCGAGCTCGACTTCACCGGCGCGGGCTTCGCGCTCACCGTCACCAACCCCGTCCGCGGCACGCCCCGCCGGGTCCATGGGCACGGACTGGTCGGCATGCGCGAGCGAGCCTCACTGGCCGGCGGCAGCCTCGACGTCACGAGACCGCAGGGCGCCTACCGCCTGCATGCCCGGCTGCCCTACGGAGGTTCTGCGCCATGACGCGCGTGCTCATCGCCGACGACGACCACCTGATGCGGGCCGGGCTGATCGAGCTGCTCACCGCCGATCCCGGCATCGAGATCGCCGGCCAGGCCGCCACGGGCCGGGAGGCCGTCGAGCGGGCCGGCCGGCTCGCGCCCGACGTCGTGCTCATGGATGTCCGGATGCCCGATCTGGACGGCATCGCCGCCACCCGGCAGCTCGCGCGGACGGCGCCGGAGGTGAAGATCCTCATGCTCACCACGTTCGAGCAGGACGACTACATCTTCGGCGCGCTGCGCGCCGGCGCATCGGGTTTCCTGCTCAAGCGCGCCCGCCCGGAGGAGCTGATCGCCGCGGTGCACACCGTCGCCGCGGGAGATTCGCTCCTGTCCCCCTCGGTCACGCGGCGGGTGATCGACCGTCTGGCTCAGCAGCCGGTGCCCGACCTCGCCGAACAGTCCCGGCTCGCCACGCTGACCGCGCGGGAGCGCGAGACGCTCGAACTCATCGCCAAGGGCCTGTCCAACCGGGAGATCGCCGCCTCGCTGGTCGTCGAGGAGTCGACGATCAGGAGCCATGTCAAGCGCATCCTGATGAAGCTCGGCCTGCGTGACCGCGTCCAGGCCGTGATCTTCGCCTACGAGACCGGCATCAACCGCCCACGGTAGTTCCATGTGAGGCGGGCCGCGGCCGGCGCAGCCCGGTCTCCGGCCAGCCGGCCGGCACACCAGCCGGAAGCCCACCGTGACCAGCGCCGGAACGACGGCGGTGGCCGCGGGCGCGGTGTCCGGCATGCCGGTCGTGGCGTCCTGGTCGCCGGAGCTGCCGCGCCGCTACCTGGGGCTGCTCCTGGCCGCCCGGGCCGGCTGCCGTGGTGGCTGGGCGGCTTCCCCGGCCAGCGTGACCGGCTCGTCGGGCAGGCGCACCCGCAGGTCGCGGGCCGGTGCCCGGCCCGCCGCGGGCGCGGGGGCGCCGCCGGCCATCGCGCCCGTGGTGAAGTCCCACCACACGCCCGGCACCTCGTGCGCGACGACCGTGTCGGCCGTGGACGTGCCGCCCTCGTACTGCAGGGTGTAGATCAGGCGCTGGTCGTCGTCGGTGATGAACGCCGTCACCGGCCACGACTGGCCCGGCGCGCCGCCCGCCAGGTGGGTGACGCCCGCCGTGTAGCTGCGCAGGCTGCGCACCGAGTCGTCGTCGGTGTACTCGTACGCCAGCGCGGTGCCGTTCTTGCCCAGGAACATCGCCCGGCCGTAGCCGTTGGCGTCCTCCTGCACCAGGCAGTTGCCCGCGCCCGGCGTGGCGCCGCTGATCCTGGCGACCATCAGGCATGAGGTCTGGGCCGGGTGGGCGGTGTAGCGCAGGGCCACCACCTGACCGTCGCCGGAGATGATCGGGTCGCCGACGTCGGTCCCGGGGAAGATCTCCGTCGTGCCGCCCGTGGCGGCGTCGTAGAGCCAGGTGCGGTCCTTCCCAATGCTGACGTCGTAGGTGGACCAGGTGACCCGGTTGCCGTCGCCGGACAGCGCGGCCTCGCCCGCGGAGGTGGGGCAGTCGCCGTCGGTCTGGGAGTCGCAGGCGGTCAGCTTCTGCGGCGTGCCGCCCTTCACCTGCCGGTAGAGGTTCCACCGGGAGGTGGCCGAGTGCACGTCCAGCTTCTTCGAGTAGACGACGGCGTGCCCGTCGTCGCTGATCGCCTGGACGTAGCCGTACTCCTCCAGCGTCCAGGACGTCCCGGCGGCGATGTCGTGCATGACCGCCCTCGGCGTCAGCACGCCGGTCCACTCCAGCGAGACGAAGGCGACCACGTTGCCGTCGCGGCTGGCCAGCGGGCCGCCGACGAAGCCGTAGACCGGGGTGACGCCGTCGGGGCCCAGCGACACGACCTGCGTGCCGCCGCCCTGGGTGTCCTTGCGCAGGATGCGCGGCTTCGTGCTGGAGGGGACCCGCAGGTCGTCCGGCATGAGGTTGCTGCGTTCCTGGGTCAGGAAGAAGACGTAGCGGCCGTCACCGGAGGCCGCGGCGCCGGTGGCGCCGCCCGCCTGCCCGGTGGAGTCGGGCCGGCCCTGCGTCTCGGTGCTGCGCGCCAGGTCCGCGCCGAGGGTGGAGGGCGGACCGAAGAAGATCACGTCCGTCGGCGTCAGCTTCAGCGGCGCGGCCGGCTCGCCGGTGCCCGCCGCGTTCTGCGCGATCACGGTGACGCTGTACCTCACCCCGGGCGTGAGCCCTTGGACGAGCTGGTGCGTCGCGTCGCCGCCGTAGGCGTAGGCACGCGCGGTCTGGCTGCCGTCCTCGGCCGTCGCGGTGACGACGTAGCCGGAGATGGTCCCGACGCCCACGTCCGTGGGCGGCGACCAGCTCACGGTGGCCCCGCGCAGCGTCGGCGCGGTCCAGGTGTTGAGCGTGGGCGGCCCGGGAGCGCCGAAGTTCGCGCCGACCTGGACCGCGCCGCGCGCCTGCAACTGGGGATGGCCGCCGGTGGCGGGGCTGGTCACCTCGACCACGGCGAGGCCTTCCTGCGGAAAGTTGAACAGGCCGTCCGCGGTGAGCGTGCCGGGGCCTTCGAGCAGCTTCCACTGCGTGGCGACGTCGTCGGGGTAGCCGGTCACGGTGACCTTGAACTGGTAGTTCTGGCCCGGGCCGATCCCGCCGACCTGGGGCGTGACCTTGATGCCCTGGAACGCGCCGCCGGCGTGGGCGATCGTCCAGAACGTGCTGATGATGTCGTCCTTGCGCCAGACCGAGTAGTCCTTGCCGATCGCCCCCAGGTCGATGGCCGCCCCGAGCCGGGCCAGCGCCCGCAGCTCCCACCACGGGTTCTGGGTGGTGTCGGCCTTGAGCTGCACGCCCGGCACGTCCACCACCAGGGCGGGGCCGACCAGACCGTACAGCAGGAGCTGGATGTCGGTGGAGATGGCGGTGGTGACCGCGCCGTCGCCGTAGACGCCCACCCCGCCGTCGGCGTAGAAGCCGGGGCCGCCGTCGTCGGGGGTGCAGGACGTGCCGGTCTTGCTGGTGTGGCAGCGCGTGCCGAGCTGCTTGTCCCAGTGCACGGCGAAGCTCAGCCCGACCGAGGTGGACGCCTCGAGCGACAGCGCGACCGACAGGCGCACGCACACCACGACCGGCACCCTGCCCAGCCAGAACGTCCGGCAGGGCCCGTTGACGTGCCCCAGGTGCATCCGCTTGCTGAAGGCGAACCCGAAGCCCTGCTTCACCCGCACCTCGGAGCTGATCTTCGTGGTGTTGCTGACGTCCACGCCCCGGCCCGAGGCGTCGGTGCTGGCGCCCATCCTGGTGTCCTGGTCGACCACCGCCCAGCCCTCGACCTTGGTGACGGAGCGGCCCTTGTGCTCGAACACCTCCTCGAACTCGACGACGAGGTTGCCGTCGCGGATGCCGACGCGCGGCCCTGCCGCCCGGTCGCGGGCGCTCTGGACGGGGCGCACCAGCCGCGCTCCCGGCGCCGACGGCACGAACCGTACCTGGTCGCCGCTGTCCACCCGCCCGTCGGTGGCGAAGCCGGCGTCGGTGAAGGCGTCGCTCAGCGAGGCGGGCGTGGTGGAGACGACGACCCGCCCGTTCTGCCGCGCCAGGCCGGACACCTTGCCGAAGAACCCCTGCGGGGTGCGGTCGCTCTGGCCGATGACGAGCAGCGTGCCCGCGGTGAGCCCGGTGACCTCCGCGGGCGGGTCCTCGAACTCCAGCGCGCCGTCCCGCACGGCGCGCAGGGTGAGCGCGGCCTGCGGCGACAACACCCGCGGCTCGGTCTTGACGGTGAGCTTCGGCGTGATCGCCTCGGTCGGCGCACTGGCCGCGCCCGTGCCGGCCGCGCTGGTGGCGCGCACGGTGAAGGTGTAGGCCGTGGCCGGGTCCAGCCCGGCCAGGGTGGCGGTGGTGGCGGTGACCGTCGCGGTCCTGCCGCCCGGGCTGGCCGTCAGCGTGTAGCCGGTCACCGGGGCGGTGCCGGTGTCGGCGGGCGCGTCCCAGTCGACCTGGACACTGCCGGAGGCCGGCAGCGCGGCGCGCAGGTGCGTCGGCGCGCCGGGCGGCCGGCTGGCCGACGGGGTGACCGCCGCCGCGGTGCTCGGCGCGCTCGCGCCCACCGCGTTCCTCGCGACCACCGTCACCGTGTACGCGGTGCCGTTGGCCAGCCCCGTGACCGTGGCGACCGTCGTGTCGGGCGCGATGTCCATGCTCAGGCCGCCGGGCTGCACGCTGACCGTGTACCCCGTGATCGCCGATCCGCCGTCCACCGCGGGCGCCCACTGCACGTCCACGCGCTGGTCGAGCGGGGTCACCAGCAGCGCGGGCGGGGACATCGGCACCTCGGCGGGCTGCGGGCGCACCGCGTCGGACGGCGGCGACGGCTCCCCCGCGCCCGCCGCGCCGGTGGCGGTCACGGTGAAGGTGTAGGCCGTGCCGTTGACCAGGCCGGTGACGGTGGCCTCGGTGTCCGCCGTGGACACGACGGCGCCGCCCGGGGAGGCCGTCACCGTGTACCCGGTCACGTCCGCGGCGCCGGTCTCGGGCGGCGCCCAGGTGACGCGCACCGCGCTGTCCCGGCCGTACACGCCGGTGATGAACGGCCGGCCCGGCCGGTTCGGCGGGCCGGGCGTCACCGGGTCGCTCGGCGCGGAGGCGTCGGAGACGCCGACGGCGTTGGCGGCGGTCACGGTGAAGGTGTAGGCGGTGCCGTTGGCCAGGCCGGTGACGGTGGCCTCGGTGCCTGCCGTGGTCACGACGGCGCCGCCCGGGGAGGCCGTCACCGCGTACCTGGTGATCGTCGAGCCGCCGTCGGTGGCGGGCGCGCGCCAGGTGATCCTCGCTGAGCGGTCGCCCGGCGTCGCGGACACGCCGAGCGGCGGCGACGGCCGGCCGGGTGCTCCGGCCGGGGTCACCGGCGCGGAGGAGGCCGAGCGGGCCGAGGTGCCCACCGCGTTGGCGGCCGTCACGGTGAAGGTGTACGCGGTGCCGTTGGCCAGGCCGGTGACGGTGGCCTGGAGCTGGTCGCCGGACACGGTCGCGGTCCGGTCGCCGGGGCTGGAGGTCACGGTGTAGCCGGTGATCGGCGCGCCGCCGTCGGCGGGACGCTGCCAGGTGACGGTGGCGGCCGCGTCGCCCGCCGTCGCGCCGATGCCGGTGGGCGCGGCCGGCACCGCCGGTGACCGGTAGTAGTCGAAGGTGTCGACGGTGACGCTGACGCTCGCGGTGCCGGTGTTGAGGATGACGAACGTGCCGCCGGTGCCCACCTTGACCGGCACCAGGCTCGACCAGAAGTCGTTGGGCTGGTAGGCGATCGAGCCGCCGCCCGGGATGCCGGTCTGGCCCGCCGGGTACACGCGCAGCAGGCCGTTCACCGTGCCCTTGGCGGTGATGTTCACCCCGACCGCGCTCACCCCCGCCGCCGGCACGCCGCCCTTGCCGAGCGGGGCCACCGTGTACGAGGCGCCCGCCGCCACCGTCACCGAGGCGAGGGTCCGCGACGGGGCGACGGGCACGAGGGCCGAGGCGGCGACGGCGGCGGCGGGCGTCGCGAAGTAGCCCGCCACGTCCGCGTACACCGTGAGCGCGGCGGCCCCGTTGTTGTTGACGGCGATCTTGCCGTCCGTGCCGAGCGCGGCGATGACCAGGTTGGACTGGAAGTAGGAGGGCCGGTAGTCGATGTTCGACCCGACGGGCAGGGTGCCGCCCGACGGATAGGCGATCATCTTGCCCGATCCGGTGCTCTTGACCGCGAAGGTCAGCGCCACGTACGCCACCCCGGACGCCGGCACGCCGCCCAGCCCCGCCACCGCGAACGTGGCGGTCGAGTTGGCGGCGACGCTCTGGTTGCCGATGATCCGCGCCGTGTTGAGCGGCACGTAGCGGGCGCCGGGCGTCGTGGCGGCCGTCGCGGTGAAGTAGCCGTGCACGTCGGCGTAGACGTTGACGGCGGCCGTGCCGGTGTTCTTGACCTTCAGCGCGCCGTCCGCGCCGAGCTTGACCGTGACGAGCTGGTCGTCCCATACCCCGGACCGGTAGCGGGCGCCGGTCACGGCCGGCGCGGCGGTCAGGTCGGAGGGGAAGACGATGAGGCCGCCCGCCGCGCTCGCGCCCTTGGCCGCGAGATTCAGCGCCACACTCGCGACGCCGCTGGCGGGCACCGCGCCGACGCCCGCCACGCTGAGGGTCGTGGTGGCGCCGGCGGCGATCGAGGCGTTGGTCAGCACCCGCACCCGGGCGCCGTAGAACTGGCCCGGCCCAGGCTGGGCCGACGCGGCCGAGGCCGCGGTCGCCCCCGTCACCACCAGGACCCCGGAGAAGATCAGAGCGAGCGCTGTCAACCATCGCATGACCACGCCGGCCTCCTGGGCTCGGGATCATTCCGCGTTGCGCGCCTGACGCTACCAACCGCCCTGAAGTCGTGAAATACGGCGAAAAGCAGAAAAAGGTCGTCCACCAGCGGCGGTATGAAGGGCGTGCGTCTACAACCGCGGCGGTAGCCGTCCCAGCGACCGCCAGGGCCGTCGGCCTCTCGCGCCCGGCCGGCCCGGGCCGAGGTGAGCGGGGTGCGGGCGGCACGACTTCGGCACAGCCGGGGACCTCATGACCGCCGAGGTCGGCGGACCAGTCGCCGGGCAGGAAGGCGCCACCGCGACCGGTGACCCGGCGCGCTGAGCACCACAAGGGCTCGGCAGCTGGCCAAGGAGCACAAAGCGCTTCGACTGACGCCTGATGAGTGGATGATCCCGCTGTTCGGTGAGCCGGAGGCGGATGGGAAGCGCGATGTCCTGGAAGGACGGCTGCTCTCGCTCGCCCTGGAGACGCTCAGGCTCGGGACCGACGTGACCTTGGATTTCGGATGCTGGTCCCGTGACGAGAGGTCCGCCGTCCGCTGGCTGGCGGAGTCCGTGGGCGCGTCCTGCGTCCTCGTGTACGTGCCGGTGGACCTGGAGACCCAGCGCGCCCGGATCGCCCATCGCCGGTCGGCCGCTCCGGATCAGACCTTCCCGATGAGCGAGGCGGACCTCTTGCGCTGGAGGACCCTGTTCGAGGAGCCCGACGCCGCGGAGCTCGGCGGGCAGGAGATCGGAAGTCCGCCTCCTGGCTGGCCGGGCTGGCCGGAGTGGGCCGCCGATCGATGGCCGTCCTTCACGTGACCGGCTGGCCCCGCACGGCACCCTCGTCGCCGTCGGCCACGGCACGGGCGAGCCGGAGACGTTCCCGTTCGGGTCCCGGCATCTCGTGGCGCGACGACTGGACGCGAGCCGGCGAGGTCGTGTCCGCCTTGGTGGAGGGACGGCTGCACGGCAAGGCCGTGCTCGATCTGTCCTGAGCCGGGCGCGGCGGAAGCTTCTCCCGGTCATTGTGCTCGGTGGACACCCGGAAGCGGTTCTCGCACACGGCCATGAGCTCAGCGAGATCAAGGCTGCCGGCGCCCCGCGACGGTGACGAGCGGCGCCACCAGAACGGCCAGGGCGCCGCCGATCCACAACACGCTCACCGGGCCGGCGGCATCGACCGCCAGGCCGCCGGCGAAGGCGCCGAGGGCGATCGACAGGTTGAACGTCGAGACGTACAGGGAGGACGCGGCCTCGGTGGCGGCAGGGGCGGCGTTGAGCATCCAGGTCTGGAAGGTGACCGGGACGGCGCCGTACGCCAGCCCCCAGACGACCAGGATCGCGGCCGCGGACGGCACGTCGTGGCCGACGGTCGCGACGGCGGCCATGGCGGCGGCGAGCAGCAGTCCGATGCCGCACACGGTCTGCCGCAGGCGTGTGGCGACCAGGGCGCCGGCGAGGAAGTTGCCGCAGACGCCGGCGACGCCGAAGACGAGCAGCAGCACGCTGATCATGCCGTCGGCGACGCCGTCGTCGTGGAGGATGGGCCGCAGGAAGGTGTAGGCGGTGAAGTGCCCGGTGATGGCCAGGAAGGTCATGGCGATGCCGGCGCGTACGGCGCGGCCGGTGCGCAGCACGCGCGGCAGGTCCGCGAACGTCAGGGTGCGCTGCGGCGCCACCTTCGGCATCACGATGACCATGCAGGCCAGCGAGATCAGGCCGAGCACGCCGACGGCGGCGAACGCGGTGCGCCAGCCGGCCAGGTCACCGGTCAGGGTGCCGGCGGGCACGCCGAGCACGGAGGCGGTTTCGACGCCGCCGAAGACGACCGCGGTGGCGCGGGCCACGTGACGTTCGGGCACCAGGCGCAGGGCGATGCCGCCGGCCAGGGACCAGAAGCCGCCGACGCTGATGCCGATCAAGAAGCGGGCCAGCAGGACGACGGCGAAGCTGGTGGCGAGGGCGGAGGCGAGGTTGGCCGCGCCCACGATGCCGATCAGCAGGGCCAGCACCAGGCGGCGGTCGATGCGGGTGGTGGCCACGGTGACCAGCGGCGCCGCGACGGCGGCGACCAGTCCGGGCACGGTGACCATGAGCGCGGTGGTGCCCTCGGTCAGGTCGAGGGCGGTGCCGATGGGGGTGAGCAGTCCGACGGGCAGCAGTTCGGACGTCATCAGGGCGAAGATGCCCAGCGTGACGGCGAGGATCGCGAGCCAGCCCCGGACCGGCGCGGGGTCCTGGGCCGCGTCCGGCGACCCGGCGTCGATGGCGGTCATGGGTGGGGGCCTTTCCGGAGGTGGTCAAGGCGCCGGCGGTGGCCGCGCGCAGGCGGCCACCGCTCAGGGACGGGGGAATCGGCGGGCCTACTCGGTGCCGGGGGTCTTGCGTGTGGTCACGTTCATGCGGTTCCAGGCGTTGACCGTGAAGATCAGCGCGATGAGCTGGGCCAGTTCCTTGTCGTCGAAGTGCCGCGCGGCCTCGTCGTACACCTCGTCCTCGACTCCTTGCGGCAGCAGGGTCACCGCCTCCGTCAACGCCAGAGCGGCGCGCTCCTTCGCGGTGTAGAGGCTGGACTCCGGCCAGGCGCTGAGCTGGTAGATACGCGCCTCGCTCTCACCCGCCCGGCGGGCGTCGCCGGTGTGGTAGTCGATGCAGTACGCGCACCGGTTGATCTGCGAGGCGCGGATCTGCACCAGCTCGATCAGCACCGGGTCCAGCCCCTCGCGGGCCACGGCGTCCAGGGCCAGCACGGCTTTAAGACCTTGGGAGCGACACGCGACAGGTTCATCCGTTCGGCAACGGCAACGTTCGTCATGCCACCACGCTAGGAGCGTGATCGGCCCACGATATGGTGCATTCCAATGACTCTTTCTTGGGCCAATTCGTGAGCGGCAGCGACCTGCATCTGGAGCTCACCGGCAGTGGCGGCGCCCGCGTACGGCTGATGCGGGCTCTGCGCGAGGCCATCCGGTCGGGACGGCTGGCGCCCGGCACCCGGCTGCCGCCCTACCGCGCCCTCGCCCTGGACCTGGGCGTCGCCCGCAACACGGTGGCCGCCGCCTACGCCGAGCTCGTCGAGGAAGGCTGGCTCACCGCACGTCAGGGCTCGGGTACCGAGGTCGCGCACCGCGCCGCGCCGGTGGAGCCGGACCCGCGGCGAGCTCCCGCGCGTCCGTCCCGCCCGCGGATCGCCCACGATCTGATGCCCAGTTCACCCGACGCCGCCGCCTTCCCCCGCTCCGCCTGGGCCACCTCGGCCCGGCGGGCGCTGGTCGCCGCGCCCAGCGACGCCTTCGGCGTCGGCGACCCCCGCGGCCGGCCCGAGGTGCGTCAGGCGCTGGTGGACTACCTGGCGCGCACCAGAGGCGTACGCACCACGGCGGAGCATCTCGTGATCTGCTCGGGGTACGCGCACGGGCTGCGGTTGCTGTGCCAGGTCCTGCGCGGCCCGGTCGCCGTCGAGGCCTACGGGCTCGCCTTCCACCGCTCTGTGCTGGCCGAAGCAGGGCTGAGGACCGTCCCGCTCACCGTGGACGCCCACGGCGCCCGGATCGAGGACCTGCCCGCCACGGACGCGCGGGCGGTCCTGCTGACGCCGGCGCACCAGTATCCGACCGGAGGCGCCCTGCACCCCCGGCGGCGGGCCGCGGTCATCGACTGGGCCCGCGCCACGGGCGGCCTGGTGCTGGAGGACGACTACGACGGCGAGTTCCGCTACGACCGCGAACCGGTCGGCGCCGTGCAGGGCCTCGACCCGGACCGCGTCGTCTACTTCGGCTCCACCAGCAAGAGCCTGTCACCGTCGCTGCGGCTCGGCTGGATGGCGCTGCCCACCCGGCTGGTGGACGACGTGCTCGCCGCCAAAGGTTCGCGCGAGTTCTGGTCGGGCGTCACCGACCAGCTCACCCTGGCCGACTTCATCGGCTGCGGCGCCTACGACCGCCAGCTGCGCCGGATGCGCGCGATCTACCGGCGCCGCCGGAGCCTGCTCACGGCCACGCTGGCCGAGCGCGCCCCGCACATCACCGTCAGCGGCATCGCCGCGGGCCTGCACGCCGTGCTCGACCTTCCTCCCGGTACGGAGGAGGCCGCCCTGCGCGCCGCCCGCCGCCTCGGCCTCGCGCTGGACGGCCTGAGTCCCTACCGGCATCCCGACAGCGCCATGCCGGCCCGCGACGGCCTGGTCGTCGGGTACGGCACACCAGCCGAGCACGCGTTCGCCGCCGCGCTGGACGCCCTATGCCTGGCCCTGCCGGCCCCCGGTGACACCGGGGTCGATGAGGCCCGCCCCAGATGACGCCCCGGTCGTAGCGCGGTCTTCCCCGGTCAGATCATGCGCAGCCAAGGCCGAGGTCGAGGTGCACGCGGCGATCCGTCGCGCTTCTTTGGGCTTGCGTACCGTGGAGAAGACGCTCGCCCCGGCCTGGCCCGGCCGTCGCGGTCGGGCGGCGCGGTGGAGGCGTCGCATCATGACCTTGGGCGGTCTCGCCCCGCAGCCAGCCGCGTACCGACCAGGGGCAGGGGTAGCCTTCGCCGGGCTCGCCGGTGGCCGGATCGGCGGGACGGCGACCGGCAGATGCGGCGCCAACCGTGGTAGCCAGAGGCTTCCTTCTCCACGGCGGGCACGTAGCCCTCGGCCGTCGGCAGACGGACCGTCCACGGGCCCGGGGGCGATCGGAAGGTCCCCCACTGGGGGAACTGGGCCGCGACCGGCCGGCCCACCAGGTCCGCGGTGATACCCGCGCCTCCATCCGGGGGAGCGGAGACGACGGGCGCGTTCGCTTGGCGCACTGGGGAGTCCTTTCTGCCCGAACCGGACTTGAACGGCAGAGAGACCTCCGGGTAGGCCCTGGAGGACGGTCGAGGAGGAAATCCGCAGAAACTAGCGGTAGCGGAACGCGCCGGAGCTCATGCGGTGGTGCCCCGCTTCCGGCGGCGCGGCGAGTCGCCGTCGGCGACGTTGGCCGCCACGGCATCGACGCCAAGCCGGACGTAGCGCTCCAGGGAGCGCACGGAGGCGTGCCGGAAACGGGCCGACAGGGTTGGGTGTTGGTGCCGTCCTCGGCTTCGTGGGTGGGGTCACGTTCGGGAGAAGACGGCCGGTTCGGATGTGCGGGGCCGGTTATCGTGGGCGTCGGCGGGTAGCGACCGGCCATGAGCAGGCCATCCGACGATATCGGCACCCGGTCGGACACCACCCGAGCCGTAGCGTTCAGCGACGCGGTCTTCGCCATCGTCATCACGCTGCTCGTGCTGGACCTCCGGGTGCCGGACGTACCGCCCGGTCGCCTGCTGTCGGGGCTACTGGAGCAGTGGCCGAGTTACGCCGCCTATCTCGCCTCCTACACCTACGTGGCCATCGTCTGGCTGAACCACAAGGGCGCGTTCAATCGCATCAGGGAGAGTGATCGGGGCCTGCACTGGGTGAACCTGTACGTCCTGTTCACCACCGCGCTGCTGCCGTTCCCGACCGCGGTCGTCTCGCACGCGCTGCAGGAGCACGACCTGCAGGACCAACGCGTGGCCGTCGCCTTCTACGCGCTGATCGGCGCACTGCTGTGCGCGAGCTGGCTGGCGTTCTTCCACTACCTGGCTCGGCGCGCAGACCTGCTCTCGGAGGAGGTGAGTGAACGGCACTTCCCCGCCGAGCGGATGCGGGCACTCGTCGGAGTCATCCTCTATGCCGCCGCAGGCCTCATCGGGTACCTGGTCGCACCGCTCGCCGGCCTGGTGATCTTCGTGGTGCTGCCGGTGTTCTACGCCCTCACCAGCGCCGGTCTGCACCAGGTGCCCCTCATCCACCGGGCCGCGCATCGCCCCCCGACATCGGGGAGATGAGGGTGATCACAGCATCTCGAGCGGCACCTTGTGGTCGGGCGCGGGGAAGGCGCGGTCCAGCGCCGCGAGGTCGTCGGCCGTCAGCCGCAGGTCCAGGGCCGCCGCGTTCTCCTGGACGTGGTCACGGGTGGCGGCTTTGGGGATGGCGATCACCGAGTCGTCGCGCAGGACCCAGGCGAGCGCCACCTGCGCAGGCGTCGCGCGGTGGGCGGCCGCGACCTCGCGCAGCGCGGCGGAGCCGAGCAGGCGTCCCTGCTCGATGGGCGAGTACGCCATGACGGGCATCGAGCGCCGCCGGCACTCGGGCAGCAGATCCACCTCGGGCCCGCGGCGGCTGAGGTTGTAGAGGATCTGATCGGTCTGGGGGGTCGTCCCGGCGGGAAGCGCGGCCAGGTCGTCGACGTCGAAGTTGCTGACCCCCCACGAGCCGATCGCCCCGTCGCCCACGAGGGAGTCGAATCCCGCTACGGTCTCCGCCAGCGGCACACGTCCCGGCCAGTGCAGCAGGTAGAGGTCGATGCGGTCGGTGCCGAGCCGGCGCAGGCTCGCATGGCAGGCGGCCCGCACCCCGTCATGGTCGGCGTGGCTCGGCAGAACCTTGCTGACCAGGAAGACCTCGTCCCGGCGGCCCGAGATCGCCGCGCCGACCAGGCTTTCGGCGCTGCCGCCGCCGTACATCTCGGCGGTGTCGATCAGGGTCAGGCCGAGGTCCAGGCCGGTTCGCAGCGCGTCCATCTCCTCGCCACGGCGTGCGGGATCCTCGCCCATGTACCAGGTCCCCTGGCCGAGTGCCGGGACCAGGACGCCCGACGGCAGCGCGACGGTGCGGATGGCCGTCATGCGACTTCTCCTCCTCGCCGGCTCCTGACACCGTTGCGGACCAGTGTTCTCATGCTGCTCCCTGATGAGTTCGCCAGGCGCCCGCGGGTGAGGCGGGCCCAGCTCAAGGCATTCCCTCGAATTCAGGGCATAGGTCCCGTCTCTGGTCAAATGTCGCCATCGATGTGCCCGGCTCGTCCGAGGCACGCCGATTCGAAGAGAGCTCGACGCGAAAACAGGCCGGGCACGAGGCAACAGGGAAGGCCGTCCCGCTGCGACCGAGCAACCATCGGCGCTTGTGTACGCAACGTGTATCCGGCGAGGGGCGGTAGGTAGCCGGTCACCGGCGCGGGTACATCCAGCCCGGGGAACGGCACGACGGGGGGATGATGCCGTGATGACCGACGAGATCGGCTTGGACGGGCGGCGCGCGCTGGACGCGCTCATGCACCTGGCCGAGCGGGCGGGGCCCGCGGAGCTCACGGAGCTGGTCCGGCGGGCCGCCGCCTCGATGGGCATCCGCGACGCCACGATCTTCCTCACCGACCTGCAGCAGGACGTGCTGATCGCGGTGTCCGACGCCAAGACCCACGAGCAGCGGCGCTACGCGATCGACGACAGCCTGCCCGGCTGGGCCTACCGCAGCACCTCCATCCGCGTGTCGGAGTGCGAAGGCCAGGGACTGTTGGTCTGGCTGCCCCTTCACGACGGCGTCGAGCGCATCGGCGTCCTGCGCCTGGAATGCGGCGCGCTCGACGCGCCGACCCTGCGCTTCGGCCGCTCGCTGGCGGCGCTGCTCACCCTGATCGTGCTGACCAAGAACGCCCGCAGCGACAGCTTCGAACGCCTCCAGCGCATCCAGCCGATGAGCCTGGCCGCCGAGATGGTGTGGGCGTTCCTGCCGCCGCGCACGCTCAAAGCGCCGTACACCACCTCCTGCGCCGTGCTGGAGCCCGCCTACGACGTCGGCGGCGATGCCTTCGACCACACCCTCATCGACGGCGTCCTGCACGCCACCATCCTGGACGCCATGGGCCACGACCTGCTGGCCGGGCTGATCTCGTCGGTGGCGATGGCGGGCTGCCGCAACTCCCGCAGGGCCGACGCCGACCTGTCCGAGCTGACCAAGCTGGTGGACCGCACCATCGCCGACACTTTCCCCGACCGCTACTGCACGGCCGTCTTCGCCCGCATCGAGCTGCGTAGCGGCGAGCTGACCTGGACCAACTGCGGGCATCCCGCCCCGCTGCTGATCCGCGACCAGCGCCTGATGCCGGACGCCCTGGAGCGGCCCACCATGCCGCCCCTGGGCCTGGGCGAGCTGAGCGGCGGCGACGGCCCGCCCGTGCACAGCCACCGGCTCGAACCCGGCGACCGCATCCTGCTTTACACCGACGGCGTCACCGACGCCCGCTCCGCCTCCGGCCAGCGGTTCGGCCTGGACAACTTCGCCGACTTCCTCATTCGCGCCACCGCCGCAGGCGAGCCCGCCTACGAGGCGTTGCGCCGCCTGATCCACGCCATCCTCGCCCACCACGACCAGCGGCTCACCGACGACGCCTCGATCGTGCTGCTGGAATGGCAACCGAGCCACGAGCACCCGGCCGCCACCCCTGTCCTTTGACACGGCCCCCGGGAGGTCAGGGCAGTGCGGCCTCGAAGCCCGGACCGCACGCGCGGCCCGGCCGGGGGAACAGGCCAGTTCTCGCAGAACGACTCGGTTTCGGCGTTGCAGGAGTCGATTCCGGGGCCGCTCGTGCTCGCCGGAAGGGGGCCGGTGATGCGTGCGGTGTCGTCCCCTGATGCCATGAGGACGCCGATGCTGGAGGCGCCGGGTGAGCACCCTACAGGAGCTGCGCGGCCTGCCGGACACGAGTGGGGCGGGGGCGTCCACGCTCGGCGCCGGCGTGGTGCTGTCGCGCGTCGAGGAGGCGAAGCTGCCGGTGCTGTACCGCCCCTTCATCCGGACCGACGTGCTCGTCCACCAGGCGGACGATGGCGAGCAGGCCACGGGGGTCGTCGGCGGCGTTCGGGGACTTCGACGGCGACGGCCGTGACGACCTCGCGTTCGGCGTGGCGGGCATGGACCAGGCGGCCCTCCGGCCCGGCGGGACGATCAGCCCGTTCGCGGCGTTCGGAGACCCTCGGGGGTGCGGGCCGCGGCCCAGGACATCAGCTCGGCTCCCAGTCGTTTGCTCCAGGGGCGTACCAGAGAGCACAGCTCCTGACAGCGGTCGTCGCCGAGCGCGGCATAGGGGGCCGTGCTCATCCGGTCGGTCGCCTGTTCGATCGCCTCGCGTTCCCCGCGGCCCCGCTCGGTCAACGAACCGTCGCTGAGCCAGCCGCGCTCCCGCAGCCTGCTCACGGCGGCCGCCCAGTCGGTCTTGGTCCAGCCGCGGGTGACCCGGAGCGTCTCGGCCGGGACGGCGCCGGTGGCGGCGTGGGAGACGAGGGCTTCGATCCCGCTGAGCCCGGCGGTCAGCAGGGCGGCCAGGTGGCCGTCGCCGCGATACTCGCGCAGCAGGGTCGCGGCATGCCAGAGCACCAGGTGCGGCTCGGCGGGCCAGGGCAGTGCGGTGTGCGCGGCGTACAGCGGCCGGCCGCCCAGCTCGCCCGAGACCGCTTCGGCCGCCTCCCGCGCCAGCCCCGCCGCTCGGGACATCTGCGGCGAGTCGACCACGTCGCCGAGCACCTGGCGCAAGGTCGTGTCGGCCGCGTTCAGCCGGGCGTCCAGGATGTCGGCCGGGGCGGCGATGTGCCATGCGGCCGGTAGCGCCTGACGTACCAGTCGCGGATTGAAGTTGTAGAAGGTGGCGACCACCGCCTCAGCCGGAACCGGGCCGAACGCGGCCGCCCGGGATGCGAAGTACCCCATCCGTCCCGTCAGCCCGAGCTTGCGGTAGGCGGCCTCCGCCTGCGGCGAGAAGTAGATCATGCCGTGCAGGGGCTCCAGCGTCCGCCAAGTGCGGCGTTCCCACGTCATGCGGGCGAAGATACCGACCGGTTGGTAGCGCGTCTACTGGTGCGGCAGCGGGCGGCGATGCCGTCACTGCCCCCGACGTGACCGCGGGCGCCGACACGCTGCGCGAGGCCCTGCGAGACCGCACCGCGAATCCGGCCGGCACGTGAGTGATCACGCCTTGACCTGGGGAAATGCGCCGAGGGGGCATGGATCGACGCGTGAGGAGAGGGTATGGGCGGGCGCACGGCGCAGGTCCGGGTGGCGAGGAAGACGACCCGACAGCACGGGGCCCACGCACCCGGCGGGTCCGCCGGCCCTGCGTCATCGGCCGGCAGTAACCGTGGATTCCCCTGATGGCCGTCGGACGCGACTGGCCGATCCAGGCCAGGATGGCCGCGCTGGCCGCGCTGATCGGCGCCGTCCTGTGCGCGGTCACGGTCGGCATCTTCCCGCGCTACTCCTACGCCGTCGCGGCCGAACGTCAGGTCCGCGACGCCTACACCGCGGTCCTGCACCTGGTGCACGCCTACGCCCACGAACCGGTACCCGCCGTCGTCACCTCCATCGGGGACACCGGCGTGCAGGTGGTCGACCCCGCGGGACACGTGGTGGCCTCGACCCGGTCGCTGGCCGGCCGGCCGCGGATGGCCTCCTTCGTCCCGCCGGCCCGCTCCGACGGCGAGGATCACGTCGTCTGCGACATCGCGGACGCGAAGGGCTGCATGGTCGTCGCAGCGTTGTGGGTGCCCGCGGGCGGCGGCGACCTGCTCGCCTATGGGTTCCGGCCCGCCCCCGCCTGGTACGTCAGCCAGGCTCTGGCCGTGCTGGTCGCGGCGATCTCGCTGGCCTGGGTCTCGTTCGTGGCGGGCGGCGCCTATCTGGTGGTGTACCGGGCGCTGCTGCCCGTCGAGGGCGTCTGCCGGGAGCTGACGGAGATCACCGCGACCGACCTGAGCCGCCGCGTGCCGGTCCCCGCCTGCCACGACCAGACGTGGGGCCTGGCCACGATCGTCAACCAGACCCTGCACCTGCTCGAGACCGCCTTCCAGCGCGAGCGGCGGTTCACCTCCGACGCCTCCCACGACCTGCGCAACCCGATCACCGGCATGCAGGTGCAACTGGAGGAAGCCATGATGGACGGGGGCGGGACCGACTGGCCCGCCACTGCCCGCACCCTCATGGGCGGTCTGCAACGGCTGCAGGCCATCGTCGCCGACCTGCTGGTGCTGTCACGCCTGGACATGGGCGCGCAGGTGCCCGCCGAACCCGTCGAGCTGAGCCGGCTGGTGTCCGGCGAACGCGCCGGCCGCGGCCGCGTCAAGCGCCTGGAGTCCGATGTGCAGGACGGCATCATGGTCACCGGCGACCGCATGTCCCTGGTGCGGCTGCTGAACAACCTGCTCGACAACGCCGAACGGCACGCCGCATCCACCGTGACCGTCATCCTCAACCGCCAGGACGAGCACGCGCAGCTCATGGTGTGGTCATCTGCGACTCCGCCACCGGCGCCTGCTTCCTGGCCACCATCGCCGCTCATGAAGCGTCCGGCACGCCGCGGGAGCCTGCCTGATCGCCCCCCCGGGCAGCGCGAGGACGCGGCACCTGGCCGTGAGCCCGGATCAGCGGCGGTACCCGGCCATGGCCTCCAGCCGTGCGATGCGGTCGGCGATCGGCGGGTGGGTGGGTGGAGAAGAGCCTCCCGATGCCTCCGCCGCGGAACCGTCTCCCCCGCCGAAGAACCCGGCCATGT
Source organism: Actinomadura luzonensis (assembly GCF_022664455.2). Lineage (NCBI taxonomy): Bacteria > Bacillati > Actinomycetota > Actinomycetes > Streptosporangiales > Thermomonosporaceae > Actinomadura > Actinomadura luzonensis. Next base: position 153,612 of record NZ_JAKRKC020000002.1, on the reverse strand, counting down.
AGGCCAAACAGGTGACCATGCAGGACCGGCGAAACGTACAGCCGGGGCATGGGCCGGCGCGCTTCTTCCGCCAGTTCGCGGACCATCTGGTGCAGCTCGGGCCAGTCACCGGGGGCGGCCGGCTGCGCGTGCATCGCCGACAGCGCGACCAGGACGGCGGTCTGGATCCCGGTGCCGTGACGCATGGCGTCCTCCTTCCTCGGACACAGCCGGCACCAGCGACGCCGGACCTGATCACAGCAGCAGGTCGAAGACCCGGATCGTGCGGGTCCACTCCCTGCTCGCCGGATTCCTGTGGTCAGGCTCGACGGCTCTCATCGTCCTGGCGAGCGCCACGGAGAGCCCGCCCGCCACGACCGGAAGCCGGGCCTCGGCCTCGTCGCTGAGCGACAGGTCCAGCGGAGGCAGTGCCGTGAGGTCCGCCAGGATCGATGCCAGGTCCAGTTCCTCATCCAGGTCCTGGAAGTCGTGCATGCTCTCCTGCAGCCCCTTGGTGATGGGCAGGTCCCAGGGCTGGATGATGTCGCGCCCGTTCGACTTCGCGGCGGCCTCGGCGACGACGAGCATGTCGTGGAGCTTCCGGTTGATGAAGTCGCTGTATCGCCTGAGGTCGGACTTGTCCACGTCCAGTCCGGCGACGGTGCGGAAGAAGTGCTCGAACCTGGAAATCGCGATCACTGACATGTGGATCACCTTCCTTGCTGTCGATGCCCTGTCCTGGAAAATCTTTCGTACAGCAGGCGTATGGCCATGGCGCCCTCCCCGACCGCGGACGCGACCCGTTTGACCGACCCGCTGCGGACGTCCCCCACGGCGAACACGCCCGGCCGCCCGGTCTCCAGGGGAAGGGCCTCCCCGTGCGACGAGCCGGTGCCCGTGGTGACGAAGCCCCGGTCGTCCAGCGCGACGGCGCCCGCCAGCCAGCCGGTGTGCGGATCCGCGCCGATGAACACGAACAGCGCGTCGGTCTCGATCTCGATGGGCTCCTTCGTCTGGTTGTTCTGGGCGCGGACGGCCCGCAGGGAGCCGTCCCCGAGCAGTTCGCGGACCTCGGTGTGGAACATGATCTCGATGCCGGGCGTACGGCCGATCGCGTCGATGAGGTAGCGGGACATGCTCTCGCCGAGATCGCCGCCGCGGACGAGCATGCGCACTGACGAGGCGTTCCTCGACAGGTAGAGTGCCGCCTGGCCCGCGGAGTTGCCGCCGCCGACGATCACCACCGGCGCCTGCCGGCACATGCGCAGCTCGAACGGCGTCGCCGCGTAGTAGACGCCGCAGCCTTCGTACTTCTCCAGGCCGGGAACGTCGAGCTTGCGGTAGCGAGCGCCGGTGGCGATGAGCACGGCGTGGCCCCGCACGCTGGGCCCGCCCTCGATGAGCACGCGGTAGTGGCCGTCGTCGGACTCCAGCCCGCTCGCCTCGGCCGGTACGGTCAGCCGGGCGCCGAACTTGTCCGCCTGGATGACAGCGCGTTCGGCGAGCTCGGCGCCGGAGATGCCCGACGGGAAGCCGAGATAGTTCTCGATGCGGGAGGAGGTGCTCGCCTGGCCGCCCGCGGCGACGGCGTCGAGCACGACCGTGGCCAGGCCCTCCGAGGCCCCGTACACGCTCGCGGCCAGGCCGGCGGGCCCCGCGCCCACGACGATCAGATCGCACACGTCGTCGCCGGACCGCGGCGCGGGCAGGCCGATGGCCTTGGCCAGCGTGGCGGTGGTCGGGTTGCGCAGCACCTGGTCCCCGTGCCAGATCACGACCGGCGTCTCCCACGGGGGGATGCCGAGCCGGCGCAGCAGCGCCTCCGCCTCCTCGTCCTCCTCCAGGTCGATCCACCGGTGCGGAAGCCTGTTACGGGCGGCGAACTCGCGCAGCCGGCGGGCGTCGGGCGAGTAGCGGGAGCCGATGATACGGAAACCGGCGTCCATGCCGATCAGCAGGGTACGGCGGGTCAGGTAGGCCCGCAGGACGAGGTCCCCGAACTCCGGGTCACCGGCCACCAGCGTGCACACCTGATCGGCCCCGACGGCCAGGATCTCACCGGCCTCCCGCACGACCGCGGTCAGGAACCCGACCTGGCGGGTGAGCAGGCCCAGCTCGCCGAGGAAACGTCCGGGGCCGTGGACGGCGATCGTGCGCTCCTCCGCGCTGCCGTATCCCTCGACCGTGGCCGCCTTGCCGCGCAGGATCACGATGAACTCGCCGGCGGGCTCGCCCTCCCGGTAGAGGATCTCGCCGGGGGACACGGACCTGCGCTCGCCGTGCCGCGACAGGTCCGCGATGCGCCGCTCGTCCAGCCGGGGGTAGGCCCCGTACAGGTCCGGCGTCTCGGGCAGGGTGGCCGGCGACCGCGTCATGACGGCGTCCTCAGCGTGTCCTCGACCCATTCGCGTAGCTGGGGCGCCGGGGCCGCGCCGACGCGTTGCGCCACGACGCGGCCCTCGTTGAGCATCATGAGCGCCGGAATGCCGGTGATCGTGAAGCGCTGCGAGAGGGCCGGGGACCGGTCCACGTCGACCTTCACGAGTTTCACCCGTCCCGCCATCTCCTGGGCGACTTGTTCGAGCGCGGGCGTGACCATCCGGCACGGTCCACACCATTCCGCCCAGAAGTCGACGAGCACCGGCAGGCCGGCCCGTTCGGCGACCTCCGCGAAGGTGTCGTCGCCGGCGTCGGTGATCCACGGCAGCGGCTGGTGGCAGTTGCCGCAGCGGGGCGTCCCCGAGGCGGCGTCAGGAACCCGGTTCGGTCTTCCGCAGTGGGCGCAGCGCACGGTGCGCATCTCAGCCCCCCGGGGGGTAGAAGGTGACGTTCAGCTCGCCCTTGTCGGCGCCGACGACGACGGTCGAGCCGTCGGGGACGTCTCCGGCGAGCAGGGCCCGGCCGATCCTGGTCTCGACCTCGCGAGCGATGAACCGGCGCAGCGGCCGGGCGCCGTAGACCGGGTCGTATCCCTGGTTGGCGATGAGCTTGCGGGCCTCCTCGGTGACCTCCAGGGTGAGCCGCCGGTCGGCCAGCCGCTGCCGGATGTCGGTGAACATCAGGTCGACGATCCGCTCGATCTCCGCCTCGGTCAGCGGCTTGAACAGCACGACGTCGTCGATCCTGTTGAGGAACTCGGGCCGGAAGTGCCGGCGCAGCTCCGCCATCACGCCGTCGTGGGCCTCGGGCTTGATCTCGCCGTCGGTGGTGATCCCGTCGAGCAGGTGCTGGGAGCCGATGTTCGAGGTCATGATGATCACGGTGTTGCGGAAGTCGACGGTGCGGCCCTGCGCGTCGGTCAGCCGGCCGTCGTCCAGGACCTGCAGCAGCGTGTTGAAGACGTCCGCGTGGGCCTTCTCGATCTCGTCGAAGAGCACCACCGAGTACGGCTTGCGCCGCACCGCCTCCGTGAGCTGCCCGCCCTCCTCGTAGCCGACGTAGCCGGGAGGGGCGCCGACGAGGCGGCTGACCGTGTGGCGTTCCTGGTACTCGCTCATGTCGATGCGGACCATGTTGTCCTCGGTGTCGAACAGGGCCTCCGCGAGGGACCTGGCCAGCTCGGTCTTGCCGACGCCGGTCGGCCCGAGGAAGAGGAACGACCCGATGGGGCGTCTGGGGTCCTTGATGCCCGAGCGGGCGCGGATGATGGCGTCGGCCACCAGCCGCACGGCCTCCTCCTGTCCGACGACGCGCTCGTGCAGGATCTGGTCGAGCTTGAGCAGCTTGTCCCGTTCGGCCTCCTGCAGCCGGGCCACCGGGATGCCGGTCCAGCGGGAGACGATGTCCGCGATCTCCCTCTCGGTCACCACCTCGCGCAGCAGCCGGTGACCGCTCTGCCGGGAGCCCAGCCGCTCCTCCTCGGCGTGCAGCCGGCGCTCCAGCTCGGGCAGCTTGCCGTGGCGCAGCTCGGCGGCCCGGTTGAGGTCGTAGTCGCGTTCGGCCTGCTCGGCTTCACGCCGCACGGCCTCAATCTCCTGTCGCAGGCTCTGGACCTTGCGCAGGGCCGAGCGCTCGGCCTCCCACTGAGCCCGCATCGCTTCGGCTTCGGCCCGCGTGGCCGCCAGTTCCTCGCGCAGCTCGGCGAGACGCTCCCGGCCGGCCGGGTCGTCCTCCTTGTCCAGCGCGGCCTCCTCGATCTCCAGCCGCCGTACCCGCCTGGTCAGGGCGTCCAGCTCGGCCGGCATGGAGTCGATCTCCGTCCGGATCATCGCGCACGCCTCGTCCACCAGGTCGATCGCCTTGTCCGGCAGGAACCGGTCGGCGATGTAGCGGTGGCTCAGCGTGACGGCGGCGACGAGCGCGCTGTCCTGGATCTTCACGCCGTGGAAGACCTCCAGGCGTTCCCGCAGGCCGCGCAGGATCGAGATGGTGTCCTCGATCGAGGGCTCCTCGATCAGCACCGGCTGGAACCTGCGCTCCAGGGCGGCGTCCTTCTCGATGTGCTTGCGGTATTCCTCCACGGTGGTCGCGCCGATCATGTGCAGCTCGCCGCGGGCCAGCATCGGCTTGAGCATGTTGCCGGCGTCCATGGCGCCCTCGGTCGCCCCGGCTCCGACCACCGTGTGGAGCTCGTCCACGAACAGCAGGATGCGTCCCTCCGCCGCCTTCACCTCGTTCAGCACGGCCTTGAGACGTTCCTCGAACTCCCCGCGGTACTTGGCGCCGGCCACGAGCGCGCCCATGTCCAGGCTGAAGACGGTCTTGTCGCGCAGTCCCTCCGGGACGTCGCCGCGGACGATGCGCTGGGCCAGCCCCTCGACGACCGCCGTCTTGCCGACTCCGGGATCGCCGATCAGCACCGGGTTGTTCTTGGTCTTGCGGGAGAGGATCTGGATCACCCGCCGGATCTCCCCGTCCCGGCCGATCACCGGATCGAGCTTGTCCGCCCGGGCGTCGGCGACCAAGTCGCGCCCGTACTTCTCCAGCGCCTCGTAGGCCACCTCCGGCATGGCCGAGGTGACGCGCTGATTGCCCCGCACGGCGGTGAGGGCCTCCAGGAACCGATCCCTGGTCAGGCCATGGCCGTGCAGGAGACGTCCGGACGCCGTCGTGGGTCCCTCCTCGATGAGGGCCAGCAGCAGGTGCTCGACGGAGACGTACTCGTCCTTGAGCCGGCGTGCCTCCCGGTCGGCCGCGTCGAGCAGCCGCGACAGGCGCTGGGTGAGGAACACCTGGCCGGGCGCGGCGCCCGGGCCGCTGACCTTGGGCCGCCGCGACAGCTCGTCCTCCAGGTCGGCGCGCAGGCGCGGCGGATCGGCGCCGGCCTGCTCCAGCAGCCTGGGCGCCAGCCCTTCTGGCTGGTCGAGCAGGGCCAGCAGGAGGTGTTCGCCGTCGACCTCGGTATGGCCGAAGCGCAAGGCTTTGGTCTGCGCGTCGTGCAGGGCTTCCTGCGACTTCTGCGTCATCCTGTTCGGGTCCACTCCAGCCCCCTAGCGTGGTCGTGGGAGGTCGTGCAGGGCGGCCTCCAGCTCCCCGATCCGGTCGAGGAGGTCGATCACCACGCCGATCGCGGCGTAGTTGATGGACAGTCCTTCGTGCAACCGCTGGATGCGGGCCGCCGCCGCCACCTGGGCGGGCATGAAGCACAGCTCTCCCCTGGCGTTCCTGGCCGGCTCCAGCAGGCCGAGCGCCACCAGCCGGCGCACGACCTGCGGGTGCAGGCCCGTGACCCGCGCGTAGGCGTCCAGGTCGAGCCGGACCTCGCGAACGAGCGCGTAGCTCATGGGCGCCTCCTGGGGTCGAAGTGCGAGACGGCGGCGAGCTGCTCGAACAGGCGCCGCTCCTCGTCGGAGAGCCTGGGCGGCACCATGATCCGGGACTCGGCGTAGAAGTCGCCCGCGGCCCCGCGCGGCCGGGGCATGCCCCGGCCTTTCAGTCGCAGGCGGCGGCCCGTGGATGTGCCCGGCGGCACCTTCACCTTCGCCTCGCCGCCCGGCGTGTCGACGGCGACCGTGGCGCCGAGGGCCGCCTCCCAGGGAGTCAGGGGCAGCGGCGCGTAGATGTCGCGGCCCTCCACGCGGTAGCGGGGATGGTCGGCGATCCGCACGATCAGGTGGAGGTCGCCCGGCTGGGCTCCCTCACTGCCGTGCCCGCCCTGGCCCGCGAGCCTGATCCGCTGCCCGTTCGTGACACCGGGCGGGATCGTGACGTCCAGCCGCCTGCCTCCGGGCAGCGTGATGCTGCGGCGTCCGCCGTGGTACGCCTCCTCCACCGTCAGCGTCAGCTCCGCCTCCTGGTCGGCGCCGGGCACCGGCCCCCACTGCCGTCGGCCCCGGCCCCCGAACATGCCGCCGAGCAGGTCCTCCAGGTCGATGCCCTCGTCCGCGCCGAAGCCCTCGGCGCCGGCCGAGCGCCACCGGCCGCCCCCGGCACCGGCCCCCGCGCCGGCCCGCGCACCCGCCCCCGCGCGGCTGCGCGCGCGGGCCCAGTCCGCGGGATCGACGTCGGGCGGCACCTGGCGGAAATCGTGCCCGAACGCGTCGTAGCGGCGACGCGTCCCGGGATCGGAGAGCACGCTGTAGGCCTCCGAGATCTCCTTGAACCTGTCCTCGGCGCCGGGATCCTTGTTGACGTCGGGGTGGTAGGCGCGCACCAGCTTGCGGTAGGCCCGCTGGATCTCGTCGGCGTCGGCGTTCCGGTCGACGCCGAGCACTTCGTAGAAGTCCCGGCGTTCGGCCATCACTCCACCTTCTTCGCGACGGCCACGACGGCCGGCCTGAGCTGCCGCTCGCCGTCGCCGTAGCCGGGTCTGAGGACCTCCACCACGGTGCCGGGATCGACGTCTTCCCGTCCGACCGTCGTCACCGCCTCGTGGCGGGCGGGGTCGAAGGGCACGCCGGTCTCGTCGTGACGGGGATAGCCGAGCTTGCCGAGCAGGGTGACCGCCTGGTCCCGTACCGCTCGCACCCCTTCAAGCACCGGGTCCCCGCCACCGTCGCCACCGACCGCGTGGCTCAGCGCGAGCTCCAGGTTGTCCAGGACGGGCAACCACCCGGCCGCCACCTTGGACCGCTCCTCGGCCCTGATCCGCTCGGCGTCGCGTGCGATGCGCTTGCGCAGGTTGTCCAGCTCCGCGACCGCCCGCAGCCACCGGTCCTCCAGCTCGGCCAGCTTCGCGTCGGTCTCCGCGGGCGCGGCGTTCTCCGCGGGCGCCTGTCCGCTCCGCGTGGTGGGCGGGCCGGCCTGGTCCTGGGTCTCGGATCTGTGCTCGTTCATGTCACTTGGGCTCCGAGGTCGTGAACTCGGCGTCGATCACGTCCTCGTCGCTGCCGCCGGGGGCGTTCTCCGTCCTGCTCTGCGGCGGCACGCTCGGCCCGCCGCCCGCGGCGGCCCCGAGCCCGTGATAGACCTGCTGCAGCTCTCCGCTGAGCTCGCGCAGCCGCTCCACCGGCACCTCTTCCTTGATCGCCTGCCTGGCCTCCTGGACGAGCTGCTCCCCACGCGCCTTCTCGTGCACGGGCACGGCGTCGCCGAGCTCCTCCAGACGGCGCTCTACCTGGTAGGCGACCGAGTCCAGCTCGTTGCGCGCGTCGACGGCCTCGCGGAGCCTGAGGTCCTCCGTACGGTGCTGCTCGGCGTCGGCGACCATCCGCTCGATCTCCGACTTGTCCAGGTTGGCGCTCTCGCTGATGGTGATCCGCTGCTCGGCACCGGTGTCCTTGTCCCGGGCCGAGACGTTGAGTATCCCGTTGGCGTCGATGTCGAAGGTGACCTCGATCTGCGGCACCCCCCGCGGCGCGGGCCGGATGTTCTCCAGCCGGAAGCGTCCGAGCACCCGGTTGTCGGCGGCGCGCTCCCGCTCCCCTTGCAGGATGACGATGTCGACGGCGTTCTGGTTGTCCTCGGCCGTGCTGAAGACCTCGGTACGGCGCGCCGGGATCGTCGTGTTGCGCTCGATGACCTTGGTCATCAGGCCGCCGAGGGTCTCCACGCCCAGCGACAGCGGCGTGACGTCGAGCAGGACGACGTCCTGCACCTCGCCCTTGATGATCCCGGCCTGCACCGCCGCGCCGATGGCGACGACCTCGTCCGGGTTCACCGTCATGTTGGGGTCCTTGCCGTCGGTCAGGCGGCGCACGAGATTCTGCACGGCGGGGATCCTGGTCGACCCCCCGACGAGAATCACCTCGTCGATGTCCGCGGGCCTGAGCTTGGCGTCCTGCATCGCCTGCTGAACGGGAGTGACGCAGCGCTCGACCAGGTCGGCCGTGATCTGCTCGAACGTGGACCGCATGAGCGTGGTGTTGAGGTGCTTGGGCCCCGAGGCGTCCGCCGTGACGAACGGCAGGCTGATCGTGGTCTGGGTGACCTCGGAGAGCTCGACCTTGGCCTTCTCCGCCGCCTCGAACAGGCGCTGCAGAGCCTGCGGGTCGTTGCGCAGGTCGATGCCCTGGTCCCGCTGGAACTCGTCGGCCAGGTGGTCGACGATCCGGCGGTCGAAGTCGTCACCGCCGAGATGCCCGTCCCCGGAGGTGGCGCGGACCTCGACCACGCCTTCGCCGATGTCCAGGATGCTGACGTCGAAGGTGCCGCCGCCCAGGTCGAAGACCAGCACGGTCTCATTGGACTTCTTGTCCAGCCCGTACGCGAGCGCCGCCGCCGTCGGCTCGTTGATGATCCGCAGGACCTCGAGCCCCGCGATGCGCCCCGCGTCCTTGGTCGCCTGGCGCTGGGCGTCGTTGAAGTACGCGGGAACGGTGATGACCGCCTCGGTCACCTTCTCGCCGAGGTACTTCGCCGCGTCCGCGACCAGCTTGCGCAGGACGAGCGCCGAGACCTCCTCCGGCGCGTACTGCTTGTCACCGACCTGGAAGCGCACGGCTCCCTGGGGCCCCTCCACGACGTCGAAGGAGACGGCGTGCTGCTCGCTCCGGACCTCGTCGTAGCGGCGGCCGATGAAGCGTTTGGCGGAGTAGATCGTTCCTTTCGGGTTGAGTATGGCCTGGCGGCGGGCCAGCTGGCCGACCAGCCGTTCGCCCTGATCGGTGAAAGCCACCACGGACGGCGTCGTCCGGGAGCCTTCGGCGTTGGGTATCACCGTGGGGTGGCCGTCCACCGTGGCGGCGATCACCGAGTTGGTGGTACCGAGATCGATGCCGACTGCCTTCGCCATTTCTCGCTTCTCCTCGTGCTGGCTTTTCTGGCTCTAACCGGTCATTCCTCGGAATCCGGTCATCCCTCGGAGCAGTTCATGCGCCTTGGCCGCATGCCCCGACTCGACGAGGACCTCGTACTTGTCGGCGACGAGGGCGGTTTCTGAGATGAAGTCCCGCTGACCGCGCAGCATCACGTGCGAGATCAGGCCGAAGACCGCTCCTGCCACCGCACCCCACAGCAGCCCCCACAACAGCAGGGGCAGCCCGGCCGCGACAGTGGTGGTGAAGATCGCCAGGAACAGGCCGATGAGGAACCCGAACCAGGCTCCGCTCGCCGCGCCCCAGGCGGCCGCCCGCAGATGGGTCATGCGCGCGATGACCCGCTCCAGCGAGTGCAGGCCGGTGCCGACGATGAGCGTCCCGCCCACGGTGAACCCGTGATCGGACAGGTAGTCAACGACCTTCTGCGCCTCCTCGTAGCTGCCGTAACTTCCGATGAGCTCGCGGTTGGTCATGATGGGGCCAGACGGCGCGATGGACACGGCTCCTCCTCTGCTCCTCGGGCTGAGACCCTCGAGACCTCGATGCGGACTCGGTGGCCTGCGCCTTCGACATGTCGCGAACGTCCACATTCGAGCCTTGCGCACGCTTTTCGCGGCCACATCCCCCAAGTGGGTAGTCATCGCCGTGGCCCCCATGGCCCCGTGGCCCCGTGGCCCCGTGGCCCCGTGGCCCCGTGGCTCAGGCGTGGCCTCCACCGCGCGGCGGATCGAAGCCCTCCCGTGTCCGCTCCGCCGCGAGCCGCGCGAGCTCGACCCGGGACCTGATGCTCAGCTTGCGGAAAACCTGTTTCAGGTGGAACGCGACCGTATGCACGCTGATGAACATCTGTTCGGCGATCTGGGGATTGGTCCGGCCGTCCGCCGCGAGCAACGAGACAGCGTGCTCGGTCTCGGTCAGGCTGTCCCAGCCGGAGACCGGGCGTTCGGCGTAGCTCCAGTGCCGGTGGCGTACCCCCATGCCGCGCAAGGTCCGGCGGATACGCGCGGCGTCCCTCACTGAGCCGATCTCGTCGTACGTGTGCAGGGCGCGCTCCAGGCTCTCCGCGGCCTCCACGCGCCGGCCTGCCCCGGCGAGCACCTTGCCGAGGTCCTCCTCGGCGGAGGCCCGCGCCCACACGTCCTCGGCCCGCCCGGCGGCCAGGGCGAGGGCGTCGCCGTCCCTGTCGAGCAGGCCCCTGGCATGCGCCGCGGCGGCGCCCAGCGCAGGAAACTCCTGGTTGGCCCCGCCGAGCGCCTCCGCGGCGGCGACCACGGACCCGGCCGCCGCCCGGTCGCCCGCGCCCAGGGCGACCCGGGCCATCCACGGGCCGGCCGCGGGTTCGAGGGTGAGCAGCAGCGGGCGGGGCAGGCCGGCGAGCAGGCTCATCGCACTGCGCGGCCCGTCGCGGGCCTCCGTGACCTGCGCGGCCAGCAGGGCGTGCCGCAAGCGGGCCTCGGCCGCTCCCCCGGGCTGTTCCCCGAGATGATGCGCTGCTCCCCGCAGGTCGCCGCGCCGCAGCGCGACGGCGGCGAGCACCGCGCAGGCCGCCGCGGCCGACAGCGGCGTGTTGAGTGCGCCGGCCAGGTCCAGGGCGCGCCGCGCCTCGGTGACCGCCTCGTCGAAACGGCCCGCGAGCAGCTCCAGGCGGGCCTCCAGCGCCGAGGCGTCCGCGGCCCAGGCCAGATGACCGTGGCCGAACATGTCCTTACGCGCCTGGCGCAGCATCGCCCGCGCCTCGTCCAGCCGGTGGACGTCGACGAGCACGCCGGCCGCGATCAGGCAGGCCTCGTACCGGTGTTCCTCCGGAGAGCCGGCCCCGGCCGGCCGGCCGGCGCTCTCCGCCAGGGCAAGCGCGCCGGAGAGCCTGCCCTCGTGCCGCTCCGCGGTGGCCAGGGCGACCAGCGCGGCGCTCCTGGCCGCGTGTCCGTAGCGGTCCTTCCCGTCGATGATCTCCTGCGCGTACGCCCGCGCGGTGCCGTCGTCCCTCAGGAGCGCCGTGGCGTACAGCCGGACCAGGGTCGCCCGCTCGCGTACGTGACCAGGCAGACCCCGGACCGCCAGCACCGTCTCGGCCTCGTGGATCGCCTCGTCTCCCCTGCCCGTCAGGTACATCGTGTCCGCCAGCAGGCAGCGGAGCTCCGCCGAGCCGTACACGGAGCCGTGCTGGGCCAGGCCGCTCCGCACCATCTTCTCGGCCTCGTGAAGCCGCCCGCTGGCGATCGCCGCGTCAATGGCGACAGAGGCCGGGCCGGTGAGCACGCGAGCCGGCCCCACCCTCTCGGAGCCCATGAGAACGCCGGACTGGTCGAGCAGGGCCTGCCGCACCGACGGAGGGGTGCCCGCGACGACGATGTCCGCGACCAGTTCGTGACGGAAGACCAGGCCGTGCTCGGTCACGATCAGGATGCCCGCGGCCGTGGCCTCCTCCGTGACCGGGAGCAGCGCGGCCGGCGTGGTGTCGAGCAGCGACGCGGCGTGCTCCAGCGACAACGAGCGGCCGAGCACGGCGATCGTCACCACCAGGCTCCTGGCCTCCGTGCTCAGGGTGTCGATCCAGCCCCGCACCACGATCCGCAGCCGGCCGGGCGCGCCGGCTCGCGCCGCGTCCCGCAGCAGCCCTTCGTCGCGCAGTCCCGCGAACAGCTCGGTGATCAGCAGCGGATTGCCGCCGGTCCTCACCGCCAGCGCCCGCGTCGCCGGATCGGACGCCCTCCCGAGGGTGTCCTCGGTCAGCGCCACGACCGCGGCCGGTGACAGTGGCGCGAGCGTCACCCTGTCGGCCCCCTCCCGCTCCAGGATGTCGAACAGCGACACGGCCTGGCACGTGTTCGGCGCGGTCGAGCGGAACATCAGCCAGCTGATGGGCCGGCCGGCCAGGAGGTCGTGCAGTACGTGCACCATCCTCAGCGTCGCCGGGTCCGCCCGTTGCAGGTCGTCGAACGCGGCCAGCACCGGCACCGTGGCCAGCCGCTCGAAACCCGACCGCAACCGCTCCAGGACCGGCGGACCGGAGCGGGCGGAGCCGTCGCCGCCTCCCGGCTCGGGCCGCAGGCCGAGGGCCTCCAGCAACATGCCGCACGGAGCGAGCTCGCCCAGCTCCTCCACCCTGCCGTGCACGACCCCGATCCCACGCCCGGACGCCTCCGCGACGGCTTCGGCGAGCAGCAGGCTCTTCCCCGACCCCGGCTCGCCGTCCACCAGCAGCGTCCCGCCGCCACCTCGCCGCAACTTCCGCAGCAGGCCCTCGACGTGACGCCATTCCCGATCGCGTCCCCGCATCATTCCTCCAGCGGAGCGCCTGCCACGACAGGGAGCGGGAAATCCCAAGCCAGGGAACTTTTTTCGCTCCTGACGGGGAACGACTGCCCGGCCGAGGATGCGACTCGCGCCCGCCTCACCGAGGCCGCCCAGGCCCAGGTGGGTGAACGTCCCACGTTGGTCCCTGTGGAACCTCCCTGTCTTGACAACGCTCTCCCCCAGGTCGTACGTCAGCGTCGCCGCGGTCACGTCGGCCTCTGGCAGCCATAGGGAGCCATGCCGTGGGCCGGCGGAGGAGGCCATCGGCCACTCGAGTTCGCCCGCCGCCGCTTCGCCGCCTGACGGCTCGCATCGAGCAGGCAGGACGAGGGACGGTCTTTCGGAGAGCAGGCTTCTCAGCCTTGCGGGCTCAGGCCCGCCACGGCCAGCCGGAACAGCCGGTCCGCACGGTACCGCCGGGTCAGGGCGGTGCTCCGTCGCGACCGCGCAGCAGCTCGCCGCCTGTTACTGCACCGCCGCCACCGCACCTACCCTCGCTCCATCGAACGCACCCGACGCAGCAGCTACCGCGAACGACGCCCAAGCGACAAAGGCATCCGCCACGCTGGGCCACCCACCGTCCAACTCCTGACCACCACCCGCGCCACCAGGCCCAAATGATCTATCTGAACGGCATTGGCCCCAAGCAGAGAGGCCGAATCGGCCGCGGTCCTTACCTTGACGCCGTCTCGGCAGGCGGTCGCCGTCAAGGTCGTCGGCATGTTTCCTTCGATGATCCGGCTAGGGATTGGGGACACGGCCGTGGATGCAGAGCCAGGCAGAGTCCGAACCATCCCGTCGTCCGCCGGCGGAATCGTGCTCACCGGCGAGAAGGCCACCACGCTGCATCCGTCCTTGCGGGAGCGCCTCTGCGGGCCCCTGCTCATCGACCGGCGCCGCTACGCAGGCGGCAAGTCCCGCCGGAAGGCCGACGCGGAGCCGATCAGTCGCGCCTGGCTCCAAGCCCAGCGCGCGTCGGGCGTCGCGAGCGTGTTGACCGACTCCGGATACGTGGGCAAGGAGGACAAGGCCGCGCTACAGAGCGTGCTCAGCCAAGCCAAAGGAGCGGGCGCCGACGTCACCGCCGTACTGCCCCTGCACAGCGACTGGCTGCTGGCGCCTTGGGTGGACCATCTCGTCGATGAGATCTGCTCGCACGAGACGCCGGTGGCGCTCGTGCTGGAGCATCGGGCGATCCCCTGGGCTCTGTCCGGACAGTCGCGGGTCTGAAACACGTGCTGGAACGTGCCACAGTTCCGGTGGGCCTGCTGAGCACGGACGTCTCCGGGCTGGGAGCCGTCGCCCACGGCGCGCTCCGGGCGGCCTTGGGCGCCACCTCTTCGCTGCGTCGTCTCTATCCGGCCGACCTTTCGCCTCCCCCTCCCCCGGACCTTGGGACGCGCCGGCGGCACTCGCTCGTCCTGCCACTCCTGGCGCTGATGACGGTGGAGAAGATCGCCCAGCGCCGGCTGTCGTGGGGGGTGCCCAAGTACTTGCAGGCGTGGGTGAAGTCCTACCCCACGCCCAGCGCGACGGGAAGAGACTGACCTGCTTGACGAAGCACGGCGTCATAGACCACCTCCTCAACCAGTCGTCTCACCCACGTGCGTTCCTGGGCGGGAACGGGTTCAGGTGGATGGACCAACCGGCCGGGTTCTTCCAACGCCACCACGCCGAAGCCGTAGCAGGCGGCATCCACCGCGGCCGGCAACCCTCGCGCCACCACGGTCGGCATCAGGGCCACCCGCTCGCCGAACGACACGAATCCACCGAGATTGTTCCTCGCGGCCACCCAGGTCCTACGCGCTGCGATCGCACCTTGGATGCGCACCGGCGCCGGGCGTGACAGGAAGCCCGGGTGACTGTGGGCGAGGCAGCGCAACAGCAAGGCGTCAGCCGCGGGCGGCAGCCGGTCGCGCAACCGGGCCTCGTGCTCGGCCTCGTCCAGTTCACAAACCACCCATCGCCGGCTGCTCAAGGCCCTGGCCTGGACCACACGCCACCCCTCCCAGCCCAGAGCCTCCAGCACCTGCGGCAGCGCAGCCACCGCATCGGCCAGCATCCGCGTCGTCATGCCGTACCACCCTGGCGGTGATCGGCTCGCGACACGGGGCCGGCCAGCCAGAGAAGGGGCGCCACCTCGCCGCGGGCGCCGGCACCGGCACCGGCACTGACTCTTCTGCGGAAGCCGTCACGTGCCGAGGATGGATGAAAGCGATTCACAGAGGTGATCAGGATGATGTTGTTGTTGTTCGACAGGCGGAACACCTTCACGTCGCCGCCCGCACCGGCCGAGCCGGGCGCGTAGCCCAGGATGCCGTCGTAGCGGAAGTCGCCCGAGGCCACCAGGCGCTCCCGCTCGGCCACGGACGCGGTCACGATGGAGGACTGCTTCTTCGGCCGGCGCAGCCGGAACAGCGGCTTGCCGCCGGGGAACGGCGCGGCCGACAGGTAGTACAGCGGTGTCTGCGTGGTGGACCAGCCGTGGTGACCGATCGCGGCCTGCTCCGTCTCGCCGGCGGTGCAGAAGAAGCCGCCCTCCTTCGTCACCAGCTCATAGAGCCGCACCCGGTGCTCGGCGACGCTGGTGGCCGCGTGCCCGGCGGCGGCGGCGCCGGCCTGGGTGGCGACGGGGGCGGCGGGCTCACGATTCTTCGACCAACGCGCAAGCGTCCTCACCAGTCGGGGCGTACCGGGGCCGGGCCCTGGGGAACCGAACCGCGGACCAGCGCCTGGAGCGCCTGCCGCGTGTGGTCGAGGGTCTCCGCCCCCACCTGGCGGGCCCAGTCGTCCTCGACCTCGCGCCACAACGCCGAGAACAGCCGCTCCACGCCCGCGCCCCGCTCGGTCGGCATCACGATCTGGCTGCGGCGGTCATCGGGGTTGGGCCGGCGTTCGACATAACCGCCGGACTCCAGCTCGGCGAGGAGCTGGGCCGAGGCCTGCTTGGTCATCCCGACCAGCCGCGCCAGCTCCCCGGCCGTGGAGCCGCCGCGCCGCCTCAGGTACGCCAGCGCGAACCCGTGCGCCGGGCGCAGCCCGTCGTGCCCCTCGTCGGCGAGCCGTTCCCGCAGGCGGGTCGACAGCACCCGGAACGCCATGGCCAGCAGCAACGGCAGCTCGGTCGCCTCTTCGGCCATCACGGCGTCCCCTTTGGACAAGTGGCTTGACCATTTCCGGCTCAGGAGTCTACCGTTCCCGAGAAAGACAAGTTGCTTGTCTATCTAGAGGAGAACCATGACGAAGCAGACGCTCATCGAGGACGTGCGCATCTTCGACGGGGAGCGCGTCACCGGCACGGGCGGCGTCCTCATCGACGGGGCCGAGATCACCCATGTCGCTCCCCGCATCCCCAGGCGTCCCGGCTGGGAGATCGTGCCTGGCGACGGGCGCACCCTGCTGCCCGGCCTGATCGACGCCCACACCCACGCCGCGACCGCCGAGCATCTGCGCAAGGCCCTCGTCCAGGGCACGACGACCTGCCTGAACATGTTCTCCTACCCGCTCGCCGAACTCGCCGCGCTGCGCGAGGCCGCCGCGAGCCGGGACGACGTGGCCGGCCTGCGCAGCTCCGGCATCCTGGCCAGCGTCCCCGGCGGGCCTCCCGACGTGCCGGGGCTGCCCAAGGTGAGCGGCCCGGAGGAGGCCGAGGCGTTCGTCGCCGCCCGCGCCGCGGAGGGCTCCGACTACATCAAGATCGTCCTGGCGGACCCGGCCACGCCCGCGCTCGCCCCGGAGACCGTGCGCGCCCTGGTCACGGCCGCCGCCCGGCGCGGCCTGCTGACCGTGGCGCACGCCCCGAGGCACGCCGCCGCCCAGGTCGCCCTCGACGCGGGCGTGGACATGATCACGCACGCCCCCCTCGACACGCCGCTCACGCCCGCGTTCGCCCGCACGATGGCCGGCGCGGGGCGCACGGCGGTCCCGACGCTGACCATGATGCGGCGCATGGCCGACACGTACGGGCTGTCGTACGAGGCCGCCCGGGACAGCGTCGGGGCCCTGCACCAGGCGGGCGTGCCGATCCTGGCCGGCACCGACGCCAACGAGGGCGGCGGCCCCGCGCTCGTGCCGTTCGGCGAGGCCATGCACGACGAACTGGCCCTGCTGGTCGAGGCCGGGCTGACGGAGACGCAGGCGCTGGCCGCCGCCACCTCCCTGCCCGCCCGGCACTTCGGGCTGCGCGACCGCGGCCGGATCGCCCCGGGCGCCCGCGCCGACCTCCTCCTGGTCGACGGCGACCCCACGGCCGCCATCGCCGCCACCCGCGACCTGGCCGGCGTGTGGCGGCGCGGCGTCCGCGTCAGAACGTGACCAGCGGGTCCCCGATGAAGTTGACGAAGAAGAACCCGAAGAACAGGAAGTTCAGCACGAGGATCACGTAGTGCCACGGCCCCGGCCGGGGCAACCTGCTGTGGGGGTAGATCAGCGCGCCCAGGTTCGAGGAACTCCGCGTGGACCAGCGGAGCTTGATCGGCTCAAAGATCAGGAGGGCGATGGGGTTGCAGGCTGTGCGCCGCGGCCTGGCGGGGAGCCTGGCGCCATCGCCTCGAACGAGTCATACCACTCGGGCCAGCCACGGTTCCAGAACTGGCGACCTCGCGTAATCAAGTGTCGCGTGTTCGCGCGCTGTGAAGCTGTCAAAGTCACGGGGCGTAGTGGCCAGCGGATGGGTGGTGCCGCTGGACATCAGGCCGGGCGGCGTCTGCTTCCTTCTGGTGTGAACGTGAAGGTGTCCTCGAACGCTCCTGTCCCGGAGCGGACGGCCAAGAGGACGGGTTCGTCGTAGATGGGGTGCCAGGTCGTTTCGGTTGGCCGGGAGGTCCCGTTCCAGAGATGTAAGAAGATGATCGGTTCCCTTGCCTGTGCGGTCATGTAGGCGAGTGTCTTGCCATATAGGGGGTTGGTGCCGCCGAGAAGAACGGAAGGCGGGCCGAACTCCTCTCGCACTTCGGTGAGTGTCCGGTCGCGAGCAGCCCAAGCGATGAGTTTCCGGCGCAGGGACGCATGATCTTCGCTTGTCAGGGTTCTGTCGGCCTGTAGCCACCCGGCATCGTGGGCGAGCTCGGCGTAGATCGAGGCGACGCCGTCGTCGCAGGGATGGGGCAGGACGGTGGCGAGCGCTCCGGTCACGCCGAGGGAGTTGAAGGCGCCCCGCGCTTCCAGGGACTGCAATGCCTGTGCCCACTTCGTCTCTTGGTGTTCGGCGTAGGCCAGGTGATCGAACAGGAGGCGCAGGGCTGTCTCGCCTCCGAACATGCCGGGCCGGCGAAGCGCCTGGTTGAGATGGTCTTTGAGGTAGGTGCGAATCTCGGCCGCCGAGCGTGGCCCGGGAAGGGTCGTCATGATGCTCATTCCATGTCGCGGTGGTCAGGCGTGGGGGTGTTCGTCGACTGGGGCGTATCGGCTCCAGGGACTTCCGGCTTCGGTCGCGACGCGGCTGGTCTGTTCGTCGCTGTAGCCGAGCATCCGGGCGATCACCGCAGCCGGCGCCTGGAGGACGAGTTGGCGAAGTGCGGCGGTCCTGTCGCTGAATATGGGGATCTGGTGATCGCGAAGGCGTCGTTCGATGGCGTCGGGCGTCATGGGCTGTCCGCCGCGGCGGCCGGGGAAGAGCCAGCGAGAGTTCTGGTTGGTGGCCGTAATCAGGTTGAGACGCTGGTCAAGCGGCCAGCGGCACCCCGGCGGCGGCCAGCGTCCGCACCTGCACCAGCCGCAGCAACTCGGCCGATCCGTACCTGCGGTAGCCTCCGGCTCCGTCACCAGACCAAGCTTGTGGTAGTGCCGCACCGTCTTCACCGTGATGCCGACGAATGCCGCCGCCTGCCCGATCGTGACTCCGTTCATCTGCACAATCCTGCCTTGTGCTCGAGTTCGGCGACCGAGCAGACCACCGCCGAGCATGTGGACGGGCCTCGCCGAGCTGGTCGGGCTCGGTGTGGCTCCGGTTCGCGTTCTGCCTGATGCACGGCCGGAAGAGGGCGCCTCTTGAGGCGTGCGGGTCAGAGGTGCTCAGCCCGTCGGCTGAGCGGGATCGGCCTGCCCACCGCCGAACACCTCGTTGAGGAGCCTCTGCTGGGCCTGCTGGAACACTGCTGCGATGGACAGGTCGGCGTCGTCCACGCAGTTCAGCGCGGCGCTCAGCGTCTTGCAGCCGTCGGGGCTGCTGTACATCAGCGCCGCGTGGCCCACTGCGGCGCCATTGTGGGAGATGACGGTGCCGCCGTCGGCCGTGGTCAGCACGAACACTCCCAGGCCGTAGTCCATGTTCGGGATGCCGGTCGGGCGCGGGGTGCACATCTCGGCCAGCAGCTCGGCGGGGAGAAGCTTGCCGCCCAGCAGCGCGGAGATGAACGTGTGCAGGTCCTGGGTGGTCGAGATCATGTCACCGCCGGTGGAGATCCAGGAGGGGTTCTGGCAGGTGATGTCGATGGTCTTCTGCTCGCCGGCGTCGGCGTACCGGTAGTAGGCGTGGGCGTGCGGGGCGGGGATCTCCGGTGAGGCGTCCGGCACTATGGTGTGCGACAGCTTGAGAGGCCCGAGAATCAGCCGCTGCATCTCCTCGGCGTAGGTGCGGCCGGTGACCTTCTCAATCAGCAGCCTGGCCAGCACGTAGTTGGTGTTGGAGTAGCTCCAGCCCGCCCCCGGCTCGAACCGCGCCGGCTTGGACAGCGCCAGCTCCACCAGCTCCTGCGGGCGGTAGGTCTTGAGCCGGTTGTTCACCCACTCTTTGCCTGTGGTGCCGTAGGGGATGGCGACCCCCGGTACGACCGTCCCGTCGTCGTAGACCTCGCCGCTGAAGTTGAACAGCCCGCTGGTGTGCTGCAACAGCATCCGTACCGTGATCCGCGAGTCCAGCCCGAACTCGGGCAGATAGTCCGCCGCCGAGGTGTCCAGCCCGATCCTGCCCTCGGCCACCAGTCGCAGCACCAGGGCCGCGGTGAAGGTCTTGGTGTTGCTGCCGATGCGGACATACCCGTTGATCGGCGGCTTGGCGGTCCCGCCCAGCTCGGCCGCCCCGGCGCTGCCGGCCCACTCGCCCCGCTGATCGTGCACGCGCAGCGACACCCCGACGAAACCGGACTCGACCACCTCCTCGATCGCCTTCTGCAGCTCCGGGCGATCCTGCCCGGCCGCGGCGGGGCTCGGCCGGCCCTGGTGCGTCTGGGCGGTTTCGACAGCGACGAGGACGGCGCGGCGGAAGTTGCCGGCCTCGGCGGGATCCTGCTGCTTCAGGAGGTTCATGGCCGCGGTCAGGGCCGGCAGCACGCGGTCGGCGATCTCGGCCACGGACTTGCCGGGCAGGTCCTTGCCCTTGGGGTAGCCGGCGAGCACGTGCCCAATCAGGCCGGTGGCCGTGGCCAGCGCGATGCTGCCGTTGGTGGCGATCTTGTGAGGGCTGCCGGCGGCATCGGCGGCGGCCATCAGCGACACGGCGCCGTACGCGGCAATCCGCAGAGTCCTCTTGTCCTGGTCGGAAAGGATGATCGTCATGGTGGCCTGTCCTTCGCATCCGTTATGTCCGGGTCGGTGTCGACCCGCTGCGCTGAGCTTCCACCCCGACCTCAGGTCAACCTCAACCGTGATCTAGCTCACAGCCACTTCGGCGACTTGAGACAGCTCCGGAAACAGGACACAGTCTCCACCGGGCGGCAGTCGCATCTCGCGCGTTCCGGTGGTGTTCCGCAAGACGATCCCCCACCGGAACACCCGTCGCCCGGGAGAGCGCCCCAGGTCAGGGCGTTCCGTGTAGGTGTTCCGCGAACTGGTCCGGTGAAGGCCCCCTATCCGGAACGCTGGAGCGCGTGAACGGAGCCCGCGTCGGCTACGCCCGCTGCTCCACCGACGAGCAAGACCTCATGATCCAGACCGAGCGGCTCCTGACCCTCGGCGTCCCCGAAGACCGCATCTACATCGACCGCGGTTTCTCCGGCACCACCCGCCGCAACCGCGCCGGCCTGGACCAGGCGCTGGCCGCCATCTGGAACGGGTCGGTGTTCACCGTGGCCGAGTTCGACCGGTTCGCCCGCGGGTCCTTCCGGCGCGGCCTCCCTGCGAACCACACGGGCACGGATGCAGCCCGGCCGTGATCGCGCTGTGGATGCTGGAGCGACCGGTGAGATGGTGCCCGGCGACGGCGATCTCCGTATCCGGAAGTCTTCGGGAACATCCGCTCACCTCACGACAGCGGTGCCCCGCAGCGCAGGGGCGTAGTCGCGGTCAGCTAGGTTTACGCGCGTGGAGGCACCAGGACACGACCCGGCGGGACGATGACCATATTCGGAAAGAAATCGCTCAACATACTGGCCGGCGCTGTAGAGCGTGTTCTCGCCGAGCGGGACTACTCGCTCGTTCGGGATCCGGAGCTGGCCGAACGCGCCCGCCGCCTCGCCGGCACCCTGACGGACGGATGGCCTGACGTCGAGTCCTGTTTCATCGTGGCGCAGTTCATGTGGCACCGCTTCGCCGCGCTCGGCCCGAAGGGCCGTGGTGAGCGGGATATCGCGATCCAGTTATTCGCCCGTTGCCTGATCCAGGGTGACAAGCCACTGCCGAAGGGAATCCTGCCCGACATCGTCCCCATATCCTTTGATCTCGCCGTCGATTTGCTGCAGCGGTCTGCCAACGCGCGAAAAGCACCCCCCGTCGATCAAGTCGTCGACGCATGGCGACGACTTGAGAGCGTCACCTCCGATGAGTACCCCGAGCGGGCAATGGTGCTGGCCAACCTGAGGGTCGCACTCCTGATGCGGTTCGGGACGACCGGAGACATGGCCGATCTGGACGAGGCCATCATCGCCGGCAGGCAGGCAGTGGATGCGGCCGCCGCCGATGATCCCGATCGGGTCAGATATCTGATCTATCTCGGTGACACGCTGCAGATGCGGATCAAGCGGGCCGAGGGAGCTTCGGATGTCGATGAGATCGTCGAGGTGTGGCGGGAGGTGCTGCGAGCCCTTCCCGGAGACTCTGCCGAGCGGCTGAGGATACTCAGCCGATTCGGTGCAGCGTTGCTCATGCGGTTCGCGCGCGACGAAACCGAGACGGAGGCTGACCTTGACGAGGCCATCGCCGTCTATCGGCAAGCGGTGCAGGCCGTTCCGGCCGGCCACCCCGACCGCGATAAGCATCTGTCCAATCTCAGCACCGCTCTGGAGATCCGAGCCGAGGTGAGCGGAGAAGCAGCCGACAGGCAAGAAGCTAGGACGGTCCGAGAAGAGGCAGCGAAAGCGACGACCGTTTCACCTGGAAAGGCCGACGCCGTGGACGGGCCTGACGACCCGTCCGGCCTTCAAGGAGGTGCCGCACCGGCAGAAACGAGTCGCGGGCGGCCCTGGACGGAACGGCCCGAACGCCCCGCCCCTGCGACCCAGCCGACTATGAGGCGTCAACAGCGCAAACGCCAGTCACGCCGGCAACGCCGCAGCGGCTCCTGACCAATAGCGGCCCCACCCCGGGAGCCCCACGATCACACGCGCGCTGCAACCGGACCGGACCGTACGCCAACGACCCCCGTACCGAACCCACTTGACCCCCATCCGACCTGCGGGAAGGCGTTTGCCGTACGGTCCGGTTCCGTTGCAGGTGCCGCCCCCAAGGCCCAAAAGCCGCAATGCAACATCAACAATGTTGTGGCCCCACTCGGGTCGGTGCAACCAGCCCCAAAGTAGCGCTCAGTAATCATGCTCACGGACTGTGTTTACGGAGTTCGCTAGCTCATGGCCATGGCAGCCTGCCTCACGGGCACCTGATGGACCAGTGAGTACGGCGACGGGGTGCCAGGACCTCGGTGACCTTGGCGATGGCCTCGGCGCCGAGTTTGACGTAGCGCATGGCGGTGCGGGGGTTCTTGTGCCGGGTCTTGCCCGTGATGAGCTGCAGCGGGACTTCGGCCTCGCCGAGGTGGGTGGCGGCACTGTGGCGCAACTGGTGCAGGTCGAGGCCGGCGTAGGTTGTGACCTTGAGCGCTCGGTGGGTCTGGCGCACTTGTTGGGGAGCGATCACGTCGAGTGATCAGTTCAGCAGGGCTATCTTTCTGAGGAGGTCGTAGTTGGCCCGGCCGAACATGAGCCTCTTCAGGAATTTGATCTTTATGTGGAATCTGTCTTGTCAAGCCATGCCGATCTGTCGCGATCAGTCGGGTGCCGGATCCCCGAGCAGGATGACCTTGCTGACAACGGGATCGAAGCCGAGGACCGGGTCTTGGCTTCCACCTTCCGGAGTCATCAGCACTGGCTTGCCGAGTTCGCTCCCGATCGCCCGCAGGAAGTCGCAGAGTGTGTCGACTCCTTCTTGACCTTGCAGTTCACGAAGGTCGACATCGAAGTCGATCTCAGTCTCCGACATGAGCCGGAAGATCGCGAGCACGCCCGGAGCAGGCCAGACTCGCAGCGAGACCGTCTCAGCCTCAGGTGGACGCGCGAGCACTTCGGCGGCGGTGGGCAGCGGCAGCACCGTGTCACCTTGCGAGTACTGCCACTGCCATCCACGCGTTCTGACCAAGTCCAGGACGGTCTGCCAGTCCTCGACGGTGGCGTCCGGGACGAAGAGGTCCGGCAAGGCGCCCATCAAGTCGGGATCGAAGAATTCCCTGACCTCGTCCCATCGGAGATCCGTCATGCCGTCATGCTGCCTGGTCGCGGGGGCCTGCCGCAGCTTGATTACGTCGGCTTCTGGTTGACAGCGATGATCGGAAGCAGCGTCGCCTGGAGCGGAACACCGATCTGCCGTGGGGTCGCGCCGGACGGCGTGGGGATGTCGGCGAGACGTTCCAGAAGCTGGTCAAGGGCGGCCTGGCCGTCGTCGACCGCGGCGCGCTCGTAGTCGGTGAGTGGGACGTCGGCGAGCATGCGCTGCAGAGGTTGTCCTTGGCTTCCAGCAGCAGCGCTTTGGAGGAGTCCTGGGGGTGTAGAAGTCGCATTTGGCGCAGGCCATGCGGTGCGGGCACTGTTCTGAAGAAGGTGTAGTTGCAGAATCCGTGTCCCAGGTCGTAGTACTGCCACGGCTCGCCGGCGGCCGCGGCTCCGCTCTCGACTGCGGCCCGGTCGATGAGGACCTCGATGGTGCGGACGTTGCGTTGGAAGTAGCCCGCGTCGTTGTAGCCCTTCGTCAGCGTGGTCGGGGTGATCTTGGCGTAGAACTGGGTGGACTGCGGGGAGCGGTGGCCAAGCAGGCCGGAGGAGTAAGGCAGGCTGAGTCCAGCGAGGACGGCGTCGTAGTCGCGTTGGATGCCGTTGGCGAAGGTGTGCAGGTGGGGCAGGTCGTCGGCGCGGACGGCTCCCAGCCAGGCATGGGAGCAGGCCGCGCGGACCTCTTTGAGCTTGAGCTGCTCGCCGGCGTCGAGGTTGTCGGGGCGGCGCCGGATCCAGCTGGTGATGTGGCGGACCTTGGGCGGAGCGGGAACGGCCGGTGGCGCCGCCTTGCCCTTGTAGGGGGCCAGGTAGGCGTAGACCGTGGAGTAGCCACCGCGAAACCCTTGCTGCTGGATCTCCCGGTGCAGCTGGGTGATGTTGGTGCAGCCGGAGTTCCACCGCTGGTGCAGGTGGGGCTTGTAGTCGTCGAGCTTGCTCGGCCAGCCTGCCGTCAAGGCCGATGCGACCTCCTCGACGCTGCTCGCGTGAAAGTAGCGGCGGACTGTCCCGGGGGCCAGATTCAGCTCCCGCTGGATCGCGGCCAGGTGCTTGCCCTCGGCTTTCAGCGCCTGGACCTGCACATAACGCTGCCGGGTCCGGACCACCCGGGCCCGGCTCTCAGCATGATCAGCCGTCGCTTGCTCGGCCACCTGATCCGGGTCGGGCGCCTGCTCGGCGGCGTTCTGCTTGAGGGCGGCGTAATGCGTGGTGACGCAGCCGTGATGGGCGCCGACAATCTTCTTCACGTATTCGCCCAGGTCGTCCCACATGTGCCACCTGTCAGCGACCTGCTGGGCGTCGGGCGCCCCCTCACGAGCGCCTGTCGCGTAGCCGCCGGCCCGATCCCTGCAGATCACCTGGACACCGGGGTGCTCACGCAGCCAGCCGGCGAAGGTGACCGACTCCCGATCGGGCAGGATGTCGATGATCCGGTGGCCGTCCATGTCCACCAGGACGGTGGCGTAGGAACGGCCACGCCGCTTGGCGAAGTCGTCGACACCGAGCACGCCGACCTGGCCGATCTCGGGGTCGGGTAACGCCCTGATCAGCCGGATCAGCGAGCAGCGGGAAATCGCCGCGCCGACAACGGCCGCCAGCCGGGCTCCGGCACGTCCGGCCAGCGCCAGCGCGACGCGTTCCAGGAGACCATGCAGCCCCGCGGCACGCCGCTGCCGATGGGCAGTCAGCCCGCCCACCTGCTCCGCGAACGTCGCCACCGAGCAGGCAGGGTTATCGCAGATGAACCGGCGGACCTCCAACTCGACCCGAACTGTCGCCTGTCCCCACGCTGGCGAGAGTGACCTTGCCGAGCCAGAGCGGTGCGGATGGCCGCCTCGCCTGACCGGGCGGGCCGGGCCTCGCGGTTCACCGGAGGGGTAGTCATGAGGGGCAGTGGGCACGGCAACCATGCCCTTTAGGATCGGGGTGATCTTCGACGCCCCGGGTATCCTCTCCATTGCTGGACTCTCTTCCGGTAGAAGGGCAGTTCACGCAGCACTGACGGCCTCCTGTTGGCGCAGGGGGCCGTCTGCGGTTCTCATGAGAATCGAAGGCTGCCCACAAGCCGTCCTGGCCGTATATACCCGGCTCGCAGCGATCACCGTGCAACTCGGTGAGGATGCTCATGATCTCTACCGCAGGGTTACGAATGCCTACCCGCTTAACGGCCAAGCGGGCGATCACCCAACAAGAAACCCACCTCCGACGAACCGGCAGTCCAGAAGCGCTTGGTGACATAGGCAAGCGGCCGGTACCCGCCGAGCTCCACAAACACGTCGCTCACACCCACGACGAGTGCGCCGACCGCCACGTCGGCGACATCGGTTACCACCGCGAACGCGCCGCCCAGCACTGCCGGACAGCCGGCTCCTACGCCCAGTACGCCACCGGCAGCATCTTCGCCGTCAAACCCGCCGCGATGGACTGGGCCACCGCCGCCGCGCTGCCCGTCGCCGGCTTCACCGCCCGCCGGGACCTCGACCTGCTGCGCGTCGGCGACACCGACACCCTGCTCATCCACGGCGCGGCGGGCGCGGTCGGCACCGTCGCGGTCCAGCTGGCCATCGTCCACGGCGCCACCGTCATCGGCACCGCCTCCAGCGCCAACCACGACTACCTGCTGGGGTTGTCAAGCGACCTGGCTGGTCAGCCGTGTGAAGGTCTGTCAGGCACGTCAGGCAAGTGGAGCTCAGCATGCCCAGCATGGTGAGCTCCGGCGTGAAGGCATTCGAACGTGTGGAGAGCGATCGATCAGCGTTGATCTCGCTGCCTGTCGAAAGTTACGACTGCAGCTTGACCTGATCAGGTGCGGATGTGAGGGCGGCGACGGTGAGCGTCAGGTGCTGGGTCAGTACCTCGGTGGCGGTGTCGGCGTCGCGGGCCAGGGCCGCTTCCTCCAGGCGGCGGTGTTCCGCGGCGCCGTCGCGGTCGGGTGTGCGCTGCGCCGACCAGCGGCGGGCCAGCTCGCCGGCCGTCCATAGCCGGTCGAAGGTGTCCAGCAGCACGGGGTTGCCGCACCCGTCCAGCAGGGTCCGGTGGAAGACGCGGTGTGCCTCCGACCACGCGCTGGTGTAGTACTCGCCTTCCTCCGGCTCGTACGGCGGTGTGCGGGTCAGGCGGTGGTGGGCCGCGCGCACCCGTGCCTCCCAGTCGAGGTCGCCGCGCTCGATCGCCAGGCGCAGCATGACCGGCTCGATCGTACGGCGGGCCTCGGCGATCTGTTGCCACCGCCGGTCGGAGAAGTCGGGGACGGCGAAGCCGCGGTTGGGCAGCCGCACCGCGATGCCCTCGCCCACCAGCCGCACCAGGGCTTCGCGGACGACGGCCAGGCTGACCTGGTGCTGCTGGGCCAGTTGCTGCGGCTTGAGCGCCTCACCCGGAGCGTACTCGCCCCTCATGATCGATTCCTGAAGCCGGGTGTGAACACGCTCGGAGAGCATCTGTTTCGTCGAGGGGTCGGCCGTCCGCATCATGCCCTCAGGATAGACCATCTGCCAAATAATCGATTATTCGTGTTACAGTCGATGATGTGTGGACGGCGCCCCCGATGGCGCTGCCCACGTCTGCCGACCCATCGGCCGACACCCTCACCACCTGTTCGAAGGACCAGACATGAACAACCCCTTTGCCCGCCTGCCCCAGGTGCCCTCCTTCACCCTCACCAGCACCACGCTGGCCGACGGCGCCCCCTGGCCCGCCGAACAGATGTCCGCAAGCCTCCCGGGAGGCAAGGACATCTCGCCACAGCTGTCGTGGAGCGGCGCCCCCGAAGGGACGAAGAGCTACGCCGTCACGGTGTACGACCCGGACGCGCCGACCGGCTCCGGGTTCTGGCACTGGGCCGTGGCCGACATCCCCGCCACCGTCACCGAGCTACCCGAAGGCGCGGGCGACGACACCGGCACCGGCCTCCCCGACGGCGCCTACCAACTGCCCAACGACGCCCGAGTGGCCCGTTACCTCGGCGCGGCCCCGCCGGCGGGGCACGGCCCGCACCGCTACTTCGTCGTGGTGCACGCCCTCGACACCGAGACCATCGGCGTCCCGGCCACTGCCACGCCCGCCTACCTCGGCTTCACCATCACCGGCCACCTCCTCGGCCGCGCGGTCCTGACCGCCACCGCCGAGACCCCATGACCGTGACCCCGATCGAGCTCTCCGCGTCCGGCATCCACCTGTCCCGGGGCGGCAGGATCCACGCCGGTGCCCGGCCGGCGGACGCCGGGCGCGACGGCTGGCACCTGAAGGCGTTCCACGCCAGGACCGGCTCCGACGTCCACGCCGACCACTGGCACGTGAACACCGAGGCCGACGAGATCGTGTCCTGCGTCATCGGCAAGATCCGCCTCTACCTGCGTCCACAACGGCCGGGACGGCAAGGGGGTGGTGAGGAGGAGATCAGACTGACGGCCGGCACCGCCGCCATCGTCCCGCGCGGGCGGTGGCACCGGATCCAGCTCGACATCCCCAGCACCATCATGACCATCACTGCGTCATGTGGCGGCCGTTTGGAGAGCCGCGCCGACCCCCTCTGACGGCGCCTGCTCTCCGAAGGCGCACCTTCTGGTGACCGACGCCCTCCAACGGCACCCGCTCCTAGCTTCGCTCACCCGGCCGAGCAGGGAGCCCCGACGGAAACGGCCACCGCGCGATGCTCCGAGTACGACCAGGGCCCGGAAAGGCTGCCCATGCCACACATGCCTGGCGCTTCGAACGCACCCCAGATAACCCGGTCTCCTACGGCGACGGGCTCGTCGACCGCGTCCGCAGCCTCGCACCTCAAGGCATCGACGCGGTCTACGACATCGCCGGCCAAGGCGCGCTGCCCGACTCCATCACGCTGCGCGGCGGCACCACCGACCGCATCCTCACCATCGCCGATCCCGCCGGGCCGGAAGCCTGGGCATCCCCCGGTCGGCGAGCGTCCCGCCCGACGCCGCTCACATCCTCGCCGACCTGGCCGAACAGATCGTGGACGGCACCCTGCGGATCACCATCGCCGGTTTCGCTGCGTCGCATGGCTTCGGCGGCATCGGCCAGGGGCAGCGTGACGTAAGCCAGCCCGAACGCTACGGCCCCTGCACGGACGACAAACAGCGCTCGGCCAGGGCCAAGGTCGCGGGCCAGCCCCGCGCGTCGGCACCCTTCAGGTGACGATCCGCAGGACCTGTGCGGCGGCTACTTCTCACAAAGCCCGCCGACCCCCGAAATGGCGATGCTCACCGGAGCAGTGGCGTGCTCGAGGTCGGCATCGGCCGGGACGGGCGGGCGCTCGCGCGCCGAAGGCGGCTCGGACCCCCTCTGCAGAGCCTCCTGCATCCTCCAGGCCTGACGTGCAGGGGAGTTCTGCCATCCGCGCAGCCGACTTCTGATAGCGACACCGCCCTCAGCGTAGCTACCCGCCAGTAGAGTCCCGGAGCCCCTACCTGGCCGACCGGTTCGGCCGCCGCGCCACCCTGATCGGCGGCCTGCTCGCCACCGCCACCTGCCATGGGGCTGGCCGGCGACGTCTACCGGCCCGCCGCCTCGGCGCTGGTCGCCGAGACCACCCCGCCGCACCTGCGCGCCAAGGCATTCGGGCTCATGCACTGGGCGGTCAACGTCGGCACCGCCGCCGCCGGCGTCGTCGCCGGGCTCCTGGTCGTCCTGGACGTCACCACCAGCCTCGCCTTCGCCGTCATCGTGGCCGTCGGCATCCCGCGCGGCCACGACGCGGCCGCCGCCAGGTCCGCGCGCAACGGCTACGCGATCGCGGCCCGCGACCGGGTCCTGATGGCCGCGCTGGCCTTCCTGCTTCTCGGCCTGATCCTGTACCGCCCAGGCCTCCTACGCCCTGCCCCTGGCCCTGGCCGCCGGCGGGCTTCATCCCTCCCTGTACGGGCTGCTCATCACCGTCAACGGCGCCATCGTGGTGGTCTTCCAGCCGCTGTTCATCTCCTGGCTGTCGCGCCTGCCCCAGCTGCCCGTCCTCGGCGTCTCCATGACCGTGGTGGGCCTCGGCCTGGCCCTGACCGGCGTGGCCACCCGGCTTTGGCACTACGTGGCCACGGTCGCCGCCCTCCCCCTGAGGGCGCGCACGGCACGTACCAGGCGCTGTACGACTGGACCACCGCCATCGCCCGCTTCGCCGGCCCCGCCGTCGGCGCCGTGCTGTTCCAGGCGGGGATGTTGTGGTGGGCGTGCGCCGCGACCGGCGTCGTGTGCGCGGTGCTCGCCGTCACCCTGATGCCCGCCGTCGCCCGACGCTCACACGCCACGGCGCAGCCGCTCTGAACCGGAGAAGATCCCGGCCCTGCGCCCAGGGGTCTCACCTCAGCGCGACCGCTCCGAACCCGGAGGACCGCAGTCCTGCGCCCGGGATCCCCGCTCCAACCCGCGAAGCCCGGGAGTCAGCCCGCGAAGCCCGGGAGAGCCGGCGCAAAACCCCCGAGCCGGCCGCACCTGCGCCCGGGCGCGACGGCCCCTCATGTGGCCACCAGGAGGCCCGCCGGTGCAGGACACCTCTGCTCAGGGCTGGATGTTCTCCAGGTCCTCCAGGAGGCCGGGGTGCGCGGGCCGCCAGCCGAGGGCCTGGCGGGTGTGGGCGCTGGAGGCCGGCTGGTCCATGGCGAAGATCGGGCCGAACGGGCCGAAGCTCTCCTGCGGCGCCTGCTCGACCGGCAGCCCGAGCCGCCGCCCGATGACGGCCGCGATGTCGCGTACCGCGTCGCCCTCGTCGGCCACGGCGTGCCAGACCGTCCCGGCGGGCGCCGACTCCAGTGCCAGCCGGAACACGACCGCCGCGTCCAGGGCGTGCACGGCCGGCCAGCGCTGGGTGCCGTCGCCGGGGTAGCCGGCCACGCCGGTGCGGCGCGCCTGGTCGGTCAGCAGACCGGCGAACCCGCCCTTGCCGTGGTTGTGCACCGTGCGCGGCATGCGGACCGCCGTGGCGCGCACCCCGCGCGAGGCCAGCTCCAGCAGCGCGTTCACTGAGCGGCCGCGGCCGCCCACCGGCCCGTCGGTCGGCGCGGGGTCGGCCTCGGTGGAGGGACGGCCCGGCACCCAGGGCGTACCCGAGACCGTGACGATCGGGCGGCCGCTGCCGAGCAGCGCCTCGCCCAGGGCGGCCAGCGCGGCGCCCTCCTCGGCGATCGAGCGCGCCAGGGCCTCGCCGGTGCTGTAGTCGCTGCCGAAGGCCAGGCTGATCACGCCGTCGGACCGCGCGGCGCCGTCGCGCAGGACGTCGAGGTCGGCCAGTTGCCCGCGCAGCACCTGAGCGCCGGCGCCGGTGAGGGCTCGCGCTGAGTCGTCCGAACGGGCCAGCGCCGAAACGGTGTGACCGTGGGCGAGCAGCTCGGCGACGACGGCGGAGCCGATGGTGCCGGTGCCGCCGGTGACGAAGACGTGCATGGGACAACTCCTCAAGTGATGAGACCTTTGTCCCATCACCATACACAGCCGACGGGACACTTGTCCCATCACCTATGATGGGGGCCATGGCCCGATGGCAACCCGAGACGACCCAGCGACTCGTCATCGCCGCCGTCGACCTGTTCACCGAGCAGGGCTACGACGCCACCACGGTCGCGCAGATCGCCGAACGCGCCGGCGTCACCAAGAGCACCTTCTTCCGGCACTTCTCCGACAAGCGCGAGCTGCTGGTCGCCGGCCAGGAAACCCTCAGCCGGCTGCTCGCCGAAGGCATCGCCGAGGCGCCCGCAGGCGCCGGCCCCCTCGAGGCGGTCGCGGCCGGGCTGGAGCGCGCCAGCGCCACCATGGGGCCGGCCAACCGGGAGCTCGGCCCCCGGCTGCGGGCCGCCATCGCGGCCAGCACCGAGCTGCAGGAACGCGACGCGCTCAAGAGCGTCGGCCTGGCCGCCGCCATGACCGCCGCGCTCCTGGCCCGCGGCGTCCCCGACCCTACGGCGGAGCTGGCGGCCGAGCTGGGGGTCCTCGCCTTCAAACGGGGCTACGCGCAGTGGTCCGAGGGCGATCGCGACGATGGGCGCGGGCTCGCGCACCACGTACTGGCCGCCCTGCGCGAGCTGCGCACGGCAACGGCGGCACTGGGCTGACCGACCCGGCTCCGCCTGCGCATGATCGAGCGCCCGAGCGCGTCGCGTGCGGGCGCGTGAGCGAGTGAACGAGTGCGGCGGCCCGCCCTCAGCGTGCCGTGCCGCCGCGCCTTCAGTGCCGCCGCGTCACGGGCAGGGTCAGAGGCATGGGCAGGGTCACCAGCCTCCGGAGGATGCGTCGGCCACCAGCGCCGCGATCACCGCACGTCCGGACGGCACGCAGCGGGAGATCGTCACCGCGGCGGAGCACCAGCGCATCGTGCCCGGCCGCGCGGCCCCTCTGGACGACGTCGTCGTGCGCGCCACCCGCCGCTGACAGGAACCAAGAGCCAGGCGCCAGGCGCCCGGCTATGGCGGGCCGCCGGCGGTGAGCGCCCGTCGCGCGCGGCCGTGGAAGCGAAGGCCTGACCGCCACGACGACCGGCCAGGCCGACGCCCGCCCCGCGTGAGCCGGGGGCTCACCTGGAGGGGAAGCCGGGCGGCACGGGTGGCGGCCATGGTGGGCGCGGGGAACGCCCGCCGCGTCTACGACCTGACCGCCCCCGACCTTGACGCCGTCCCGCTCCAGGGCCGGGGGCCCCACGGTCTCACTCCGTCATCGACAACCGCTGGACGTCGGCGCCCTCAAGCTTGACCGGGTTGTCCGGCATCGCCGAATACGTGCCCGCCGAGGTGACGACGTACTTCGCCTGCTCCGGGTTAAGGAGCGAGGCCGGCGAGTCGGGATAGGTCTCCAGGAACAGCATGTACGTGACGCCCGTCCTCAACGGCGTCGCGTCCTCCTCCTCGTACGTCACGCCGTCCAGCGTGCCGCCGAGCTCCTTCACCTGGATGACCTGCCCGACCCGGGCCAGCCCCTTGCGCACCTTGACCACCTCGACGGAACTGACCGTCATGACCGTGGGCGGCCCGGCGGGCGGAGCCTCCGCGTCGGGCGTGGCCCCGGCGTTCGGATTCAGCTGCAGATCGGTCTCGGTGCCGTCGTCCACCGGTTCGACCTCCGTCATGACCCGTTTGGTCCCGGTCAGCCGGCCCTCGATCACCAGCTTGGCCCCGGCGAACAGCGCGTCCACGCTGTCGTAGGCCGGATAGTCGGCCGCGTAGATGACGTTCTTCTCCTGCGCCGCGCAGGCGGACAGCAACAGCACAGCCAGGGCGGCCACCCCGAGCCGCCGCATTCGAGCCTTCATCGACTTCGACCTCCGTTCTCCTCGTGAATGTCGTCGGGCGGGGCCGGTCAGTAATAGGCGTTGACGTCCGAGACGTCATGCGACTGCGGTTTGGTCATCGTGTCGCGATTCCTGCTGCTGTTCATGATGGAGGTGGTGCTGTTGTGCGCGAGATTCAGCGCATGCCCCAATTCGTGCACGAAGACGCCGGTCACGTAGTTGGAGAAATTGCTCGCGTCCCGGTTGATGGTGCGGCTGTTCAGCTTGATGTACAGGCAGCTGTCGCCGCATCGGGTGTAGTGCCCGTACCAGGTGTTCCGGTACGACTTCACGGTGATCGTCGAGCCGGAGTTCCGGTTCTTGTAGATGTTGGCGGGGGAGGACGTGGCGTTCCAGTTGGCCAGCGCCTTGTTCATCGGCTTCTGCCACGTGTCGTTGTAGTTGTAGGGGTAGATGCCGATGCTGGCGATGAGCTGGCCCGTCCCGTTCCAGTGTGCGGACGCGGGGGTCGCGCCGATGCTCACGCAGACGATGCCGGCGAGAATCGCGGCCAGCAGCCGCGAGGCTTTTCTTTTCGCGTTCCGGGCGCGGAGGTCTGACAATGCCACGATCACTTCGATTCTTCTCGGGCAGGGCGGAACAACGTGACGGATGGAGGAATTGCGCGGCCACCGGTCGCGCCCGGACGGGCGGCCGACGCGGTTTCGCCGAGGCGTTCTTCCTATGGGCGGTTCACGTCAGCGGAAACCGTTTGCACGCTGCGACGCTACTCGACGCGCAGTTTACGCACAAGATCAACGCAGAGTTCCGTAAACCATCGTCTCCGTCATATCGGCCAGTCCTCCCAGGTGCGCGGAACCTGCCCGGACATCGAGGAACCAAGGTCGGTCCCGAGGAGAGGGCGGTGCTCGCGGAGCTGCGCGAGATCGCCGCCCAACGTGCCAGAATGATGAAGATATCGCCGCCGAGATGGAGAAGCTGAAACCCCGGCAGGAGCCGTCCGATCAGGCACGGACGGCCGCCAGGGTAGCGGGGCGGCGCAAGAAACTGCCGGTGCTGCGGCGCCATCCCGGCACCGGCCGGCCTGGTCCGCGAGCGGGCGCCCTTCACCTGCTGCGCCTTGCTGACCCTCCCGCCGCCTGACCGTCACGATCGGGGGCGCCGAAGGGGGGCACTACCCTCCGGCATCCGGGGGTCTTGGCATCACTGACCGGCGGGAAGCACAGGTCCAAGTGGTCGTTGCTCCCGAAGCAACGCTCGTTCAGGGCCCATGACACGTTTCTTACCAGCACCTCACAGCCACGGTCCTCAGGTACCTGGACATCATGAGGATCGAGAACGGAGAGGCGAAGCTGCCGGCGGCGCAGCTTGGTCCGAAACCGGGGCGATTCACTGCCCAAGCGGTGCGTGGAAGCGCTCAAGGCGCACAAGGAGCAGCAACGGAGGGACAAGCAGGCAGAAGGCGGCAAGTGGCAGGATCACGGGCTCGTCTCGCCTCGCTCGTCGGCACGCCGCTCGATGCGCACAACGTGCGTCGCGCTTTCCGGGCCATCGTCAAGAGCACAGGGATGCCGGCGAACTACTGGACGCCCCGAGAGATGCGGCACAGCTTCGTCTCGCTGCTATCCGACTCAGGCGTGCCCCTTGAGGACATCGCCCGGCTCGTCGGTCACAGTGGGACGGCGGTCACCGAAGCGGTCTATCGCCAGCAGATCCGGCCCGTCCTCCTGCAGGGCACTGCGGCGATGGACGTCCTCTTCGGCCAGTAGTCACTCAGTTGGTCACCCGGCAATGCGAAAGGGTGCCACTCGAAAGAGTGACACCCTGCTCGACCAGCGTCGATCTGGTCGGGACGACAGGATTTGTACCTGCGACCCCATGACCCCCAGTGGTGTAACCGGCGTCCGCCGCGTCTGGTGCGTCCGCCCGGTCCAGGTCAGGACCTTGATCAATCTTGTGCGTCCGCCGATTCCGGCCCCGTCCGGGACAGTCTGTGAGACGAGCGTGAGACGGCATGCGAGCCTCAGCGCCTCACTCTGCCGCACGGGCCTCATTGTCCGGCGATTCGTCGGATGCAAGACTCTCCGGTCTAACCGCAAAGTCCACCGTGGCGACCTCGATGCCCCCAACATCAAGGGCCCACTGGTAGACACGGCCAGCCAGCAGGGGCAAGGGCGGTATCGAGAGAGCAAAACTGAGGTTGAGGGGGATCTGTCTGCTCAATTCATCTGCTGGTTGCACCTGCTGCAACGCGAGGATGCCTTCGAACTGGGGAGCTCGGTTCTGTCCGGTTTCATCGAGAACCCGAACTTCTTCGCGATCTCTAGTTAGAAGACGGAGACGAAACTTGATCTGGTCTCCCACCTCGTCCCATGGGATACGCAGGAAGCCAGCGACAGCAGAAGGCGGAACCTTCGGACCTGTAAGAGACCATCCAGCGCCCAACATGTGCACCTTGCCGGACCCTTTGTCTGTCGAGGCGGAGTCCGCCAGCACGAGAAAACCGTCGATCACAGTACCGCCTGCTTCAGGTCAAGGCTGAACGTCCCCGTCGTTGCCCCTCGGCTTCCCGAGAACCCTGCCGGCTTCAGCCGCAGCTGCACGGGAACTGAGCTTGTTGTGGACGGGGCATCGGACACGCTCACCGCGTGGACGACCTCCACTCCGATGGCGAGCGCGTATCGACGGATAGTCGAGAGGTGGGGATCGCCGCCAAGCCGTTCGAAGTCTGAGACGGCCGGCTGACTCCGCCCCATCCGTTCGGCGACATCGGCCTGAGTGAGCCCGCGTTCCTTCCTGATCCTGACGAGTGTCTCGATCAACCGCATGTCGCGGTCGATGGCGGCGTTCTCGCGCTGCACTTCCGGATCATCCAGGTCAATCCCTAGCAGTGCTGCAACGTGAGGGTCCATCACAGCCCACCTCCTCTTATCGGCTTCACCTTATATTCTGCGCAGCCAGTCGGCTAGACGATCCCGCGCCAGGGTAATGACTCTGTTCTGGGCGCCCTGACTCCCCTTCATGTGGAAGGCCAGCCCCAGTAGGAGATGCTCACCCCTTGGACCGCGCGCGAAGTACAACCGGTACTCGTTACCGACGTACGTCAGCCGAGCCTCGAACAGCCCTTGTCCGAGTGCCCTGGTGTCGCGAGGCAAGGCGCGGTTGTGCTGAATCCTCCACATGAGGGATCCCAGCTCCCTCTTCGGGGGGTCGTCTCCTAGAACGTCCTGTATCTCTTCGCTGACGACTCGACGCCCGGCCTCGGTGCAGTAGAACTCCCACACAGCATCAGGCGTCTCCGCCACGTTGCACCATCCGAGATCGCCAGGTGGCCAGCAGGAAGCTACGAATCTACCGACCTACCAGAGCTTGGCTCGTGCTTGCGAGCTGCGAAATGGTCACAACAGGTGTTCCGCTGCCGCACGAGTGTGACTCAGATAGGGGTCGCGCCGACTCTGAAGCTCGGCAGTCACACACTTAGGGTGACAATTTGTCAACGAGTAGCT
Organism: Actinomadura luzonensis; assembly: GCF_022664455.2. Lineage (NCBI taxonomy): Bacteria > Bacillati > Actinomycetota > Actinomycetes > Streptosporangiales > Thermomonosporaceae > Actinomadura > Actinomadura luzonensis. The sequence continues at coordinate 117,839 of NZ_JAKRKC020000002.1, read as the reverse complement.
ACTTTACGTAGTCATGTTGGTGTGGCACGCGGACGGCGGAACACTCGCCAAGCGGGTCTACATCCACCCCGATGTGACGCACCTCAAGGTCGCATCGGAACAGCTCGACGCACTGCTCGGCTGACCGATCACCGAATGTGAGAAATTGTGAGACGGGAAACAGAAAGGGCCCCGACTCACGGAGTGAATCAAGGCCCTGACCTGCTACAACCAGTCGGGACGACAGGATTTGAACCTGCGACCCCTTGACCCCCAGTCAAGTGCGCTACCAAGCTGCGCTACGTCCCGGTTGTGTCGGCCGCCCCCTGCGGGGCGGGACGTCATAACCTTAGCGCACATCGAAGGTGCGCGCGCACACGTGAGGCGGGAGCGGAGGCGGTCAGGTGGGGCGTAAGCCGGCCATCGATCGGGAGGAGCTGGCGCGGCTGGTCGGCCGCGGGATGAGCGTGCAGGAGTTGGCGGGGCATTTCGGGGTCAGTGAGTCGGGGGTGCTGCAGGCCAAGCGGGCCGCGGGGCTGGCCAAGCCGATGATGGACCACAGCCGGGCGCTGCCGTGGAAGCTGGCGCGGGCGCACGTGCAGTCGGGGCCGGCGACCAACCTGCGGAACCTGTCGGCGGCGGCGCAGGGCAGGCCGCCGGCGGCCGAGAGGCTCAACACGGCGCTGCGGTGGGCGGAGCGGCTGGTGGCGACCGGGCTGGATGTCCGGTACGACGCGGTCGAGGGGTTCAGTGAGGTTCCGGCGGAGGGGGCCGGGTCGCATGTCGCGGCGGTACTGGCGGAGGCGCGGCGGGGCCTGGAGGAGGGGCGCGGCGGGGGTTGACAAGGGGGCGTGAGGCGGCGGCCGGAGGGGTCGATCCGGGGGTTTTAGTGGGGTTGGGCGAGTTTTACCTACCCGTTCGAGGGAAGTCGCTGGTCTCAAGAAAAGAGACCGGAGGCGAATATCATGACCACCTTTGCGTGGGTGGCCGTCGTCGTGGTCGCGGTGGTGGTGCTCGGCGCCGTGGGATATTTCGTGAGCCAGCGGCAGAAGCGCCGCAACCATCTCCGCGAACGTTTCGGCCCTGAGTACGAGCGCGTGGTCGCCGAGCACGACAACCGGCGCGAGGCCGAGCAGGAGCTGCACGCCCGCGAGGAGCGGCTGAGGGAGCTCGACATCCGTCCGCTGCCCCCGGAGGCGCGCGACTCGTACGCGAACCGGTGGACCGAGGTGCAGGAGCGCTTCGTGGACGCCCCGATGTTCGCGGTGACGGAGGCCGACCAGCTGGTCACGTCCGTCATGGCCGAGCGGGGTTACCCCACGGACGACTTCGAGCAGCGGCTGTCCGACCTGTCGGTGCGCCACGCGTCGACGCTCGACCACTACCGGGCCGCCCATGAGATCAGCGGGCGCGCGGCCAGGAAGGAGGCCTCCACGGAGGAGCTCCGCCAGGCCATGGTGCACTACCGCGCGCTGTTCGAGGAGCTGCTCCAGGAAACCACCCGAGGACGGTGAGAAGACATGAGCGGCAGTGACGAGCTGCGGGTGCCGCCGTCGCAGCGCGCCGACGGCGGGCCGGGCGAGGACGACATCACCACCCGTGAGGCCGACGACGCCACCACGCGCGAAGCCTATGAGCGCGGGTACGAGCAGGGGTTCGTGGAGGAGAGGCGGCAGGACCTTCACGGCCGCCCGCCCGCCGCTGACGCCGATGAGCGGGTCTACCCGGTCGAGGGCGAGCGGCAGGCGGTGGATGACGGGCCGCGGGGCGGGGTCGCGGCGGACGATGACGACGAGTTCGTCCGCAGTGAGCAGACGACCATGCCGTCGCCGCCCCCGCGTCCAGGCGCCACGGACGCAGTGGACGAGGTGGGCACGGCTGACGACGACAGGTCGCCCTACCGCGATCCGCACGACAACGACGACGACAACGACGACGACAACGACGACAACCACGGCGACAGCGACGTGGCGGCGGGTGTGCCGGTCGAGGCGCCGGCGCATGCCGCCCCCGCCGACGTCGCCCTGTTCGACCAGGACCCGGCCGAGGTGCAGTCGCGCTGGCGCGATCTGCAGGCCGCCTTCGTCGACGACCCGGGTGACGCCGTGCAGCGCGCCGACGGCCTGCTGGGCGAGGTGGTGGAGTCGCTGACCAGCAGCCTCACCAGCCGCACGTCCGCGCTGCGGGAGCGCTGGAAGGACGTCGAGTCCCCGGACACCGAGCAGCTCCGGCTGGCGCTGCGCGAGTACAGGAACGTCCTGGAGCGTCTTCTGGCGCTCTCCTCGGCCCCCGGGACCACCGGCTCCCAGACGGCCGCGTACGGCTCGCAGAATCAGGGATGAGGTGAGATGACATGCTCGCGGTAGTCGCAGCCATCATATTCGGGCTGGGATTCCTGCTCGACCTGGTCGGCGTGAGGATCCCCGGCGGGTTCTCCGGCATGACCTTCGCGCTGCTGGGGCTGTGCCTGCTGGCGCTGCACCAGGCAGGCGTCGGCACGGCCAGCATCCGAGGCGGGTACAGCAACTGGCGAGGGCGTGCCCGGCGCTGACCAGGCCGGCCCGAGCCCGACGAAGAACGGTCCCCGGCACGATCTCCGTGCGGGGGGCCGTTCCGTATATAGCGATCCGCATATAGCTAGCCGCATATAGCGATCTGTGACGGCGGATCCCGGGTGGCCGCTACTTGCCGGGGAAGCGCATGATGACGGTGCTGCCGCCGCTGCCCACCCGCAGGGTCAGGTCGCTGGACAGCAGCCTGGCCACCCACAGCCCCATGCCGCCCACCGCGCCGGGCATCGGCCCCGGCTTCCACGACCCCTCGTCGTGCACCTCGACCACCAGGTCGCCGGCGACCGTCCAGGTGCGCAGGACGGCCTGGTCGGCGCCGTGGGTGACGGCGTTGGTGGCGACCTCGTTGACGGCGATGACGAAGTCGCCGATGGACTCCTCGGGCATGCCGGCGTCGCGCGCGCCGTCCTCGGCGAACTGGCGGACCCGCGGCAGGTCAGGCAGCCTGAACCGCAGCCTTTTCACGGGCGCGCCGGGTGGCGGGCTCGTGTAGCCCGACTGAGGCTCGACGTCCTCGTTCACCCGGCGTCCTTCTTCTCAACCCACCAGCTCGGTGCGTAGCTGGTCCAGCACTTTCCTGAGGATGCGCGAGACGTGCATCTGCGAGATCCCGAACTCGGCGGCTATCTCCGCCTGCGTCATGTTGCCGAAGAACCGTAGCAGCAAGATGTGCTTCTCGCGCGACGGGAGCGCGTCGATGAGCGGTTTGACGGCTTCCCTGTCGACCATCGTGCTCAACGTGTCGTCGTCCTCGGGGATGACGTCGCCGAGCGAGGCGGCGTCGTCGTCCGTGCCGAGCGGCGCGTCGAGCGAGAGCGTGCTGTAGGCGGCGGAGGCGTCGAGCGTGAGCAGGACGTCCTCCTCGGTGATGTTCATCTTCGCGGCGAGCTCCGCGACGGTGGGCGACCTGCCGAGGTCCTGGCTGAGGTCGGCGACGAGCCTGTTGAGCTCGGAGCGGCGCTCCTGGTACAGGCGCGGCACCCTGATGGCCCAGGTGCGGTCGCGGAAGTGCCGCTTGACCTCCCCGGTCATGGTGACGACCGCGTAGCCCCTGAACGCGTGTCCGAGGCTCGCGTCGAAGCCGTTGACGGCCTTCATCAGGCCAACATACGCGGCCTGGAGGAGATCCTCCAAAGGCTCGCCCCGGTAGCGGTAGCGCCGGGCGATCTCCATGGCGAGCGGCCGGTGCATCTCCACGATGCGTTCGCGGAGCCGCTCCCTCAGGCTGTCGGGGGTGTCCTCCCGGGCCATCTCGGCCAGGAGCTCTTCTGCTGACATCTCCTCGAGGACGTATTCCTGCACAGCCATGCGCTGCTCCTCTATGGACGCAGGCGGCCTCCGCGGTGCAAGAGAAAAAGCCCATGCAGAGGCACGCCTCGCTCTACTCTCGAGACGAAAGCCCGCTGCTGGACTTCGGCTCCAGTGTCCCCCATGGCGCCGGAAGTATTCCTCCCTCGCGCGGTGACAGTAGGGTTGCTGCGTGACAATGCCGGAAAACGGCGACGGGACCGCGGCGGCCCTGAGCCTTACGTCGTCGACCGTCGACGGGATCACCGTGATCCGCGTCGACGGCGTGCTCGACGCGACCACGCGCGAGCAATTCGCCGATTACCTGTCGATGGCGGGCTCCGACGTGATCCTCGATCTCGCCGGAGTGACGTTCATGGACTCGCGCGCGCTCGGCCTGATCGTGCATCACTGGCAGACGAGCCTGTCCTCCGGGTCGAGGTTCGCCCTGGTGGGAGTGGAGTACTCCAAGTCGAAGGTGATGTGGATCACAGGGCTGGCGCAGCGCCTGCCGCTCTACGACACGCTGGACGACGCCCTGGCCGCCATCGGGTGAGGCCGCTCAGGAGCCGCCGGGTGAGCGGCGCGACTTGCGCTGGTGCTCCTCCACCAGGAGCCTGGCCAGGTCGGCCACCTTGACCTGGTGGTGCTGGGAGATGCGGCGCAGCTCCTCGAAGGCGGCCTCGGAGCTGACCCCGCTGGTCTGCATGATGATGCCCTTGGCCTGGTCGATGAGGGACCGGCCGGCCAGCGCCTCCTGGAGCTGGGCGGCGTCGGTGCGCACCTCCTCGAAGTCCCACATGTTGGCCATGGCCACGCCGAGCTGCTCGGTGAGCATGTCGGTGAGGGAGTGGGCGCCCTGCGGCGAGAACGCCCCGGGGCGCACGGAGTAGAGGCAGACGACGAGCTGGGCCTGGGCCACGTCGATGGGCACGGCCAGCGCGGCGCGCACGCCGAGCCGGGTGGCCAGGGCGTCGTAGCGGGGCCAGCGGCTGTCGGTGAGCACGTCGGACACCGAGGCGCGGGCGCCGCTCTTCCTGGCCTCGACGGACGGGCCCTCCCCCACCTCCCGCTCGCCCTCGACGAGCATGATGAGCTCGCTGTGCGAGCCGGAGACCAGCACCCGCTGGTCGCGCCAGTGCTCGGCGGAGGCTCCCGAGCAGCCCGGCACGCCGGCCGCGAGGGCCGTGGTGAGACCCCGCAGCACGCTCTCCATCGAAGTGTCCTCGCCCAGGCGGCCGAGCGCGGCGAGATCGCGGGCCAGGCCAGGGGTGATCAGCGCGGTCGATTCCATAGCGATAAGGCTCTACCCCATATGGCAACCAATATCCCGAGTAGCGTAGCGTCAGAGGATGACCATGCCGGACCTCGAACATGCGCTGGACGCGCTGGCCGGGCGCGTCTCGTCACTGCGTGAGGCGAGGACCGCCTACCCCAGCGACCTGGCGCCCACGCTCGACGCCTCCCTCGCCGAGCTCGACACCGCCGTCGAGCTGCTGGCCGAGGCGCGCGAGCAGCTGCGCAAGGCTCCCAAGCGCACCGCGGGCAGGAAGGACGGCGCCCAGCGTGAGCTGAAGCTGCTGCGGCAGGTGTTCCGGGCGTTCCCGGTGCCGGTGATCGTGCTCGACGGCGGCGGCGTGGTCAGGCGGATCAACCCCGAGACCTCGCGGATGCTGGGCAGCCCCGACGGCTACCTGGTGGGCCGCTCGTTCCCGCTGCTGGTGGACGTGTCGCGGCGGGCGGCGTTCCGCTCGCACCTGACGTCGGTGCTGCAGACGGGGCAGCCGTCGGCGTTCGAGACCCGGCTGGCGCACCAGGGACGCACCCACACCGTGCAGGTGGCGCTGACCCGGCTGACGATGCCGGGCGAGCCGCAGCAGATGGTGGCGGCCGTGGCGCTGCCGACCGAGGTGCAGCTTCCCGAGCCGGGCACGCGGCGGCCGGAGCAGTCCGACGGCGCGCTGCTCATCGCCGCGGCCAAGCGGCAGGACCTGCTGGTCAAGATGGGCAAGCTGCTGCTGGACGAGCAGGCGTTGCTGCGCCCGGTGGCGGTGGCGCGGGCCACCCGCCTGCTGGCGGCCGAGTGGGCCGACTGGGTCATCGCCGACATCCTGCGTGACGGGCTGCCGCGCCGCTCGATCGTGATGGGGCCGAAGAACCTGCCGGTGGCGGGGCTGGTGCGCCAGGTGGAGGCGGCCGACCCGGCCGGCAGCCAGGTGGTGCTGCAGGTGCTGGAGCGGCGCACCGGCGTCGTGCACGAGATGGTCGACGACGAGAGCGTGCTGGGCTTCTGCGCCGACGGCCCGCTGCTGACCGCGATGGGCGCGGGCTCGCTGGTGTGCGTGCCGATCGGCAACGGCGACGGGGCGCTGACACTGGTGCGCGGGCACGACCGGCCGCCGTTCTCGCTGGCCGACCTCGCGGTGCTGCAGGAGGTGGGGCTGCAGCTCGGCCTCGCCGTACGGGCCCAGACCAGCTACCAGAGCCGCTCGCAGGCGGCCGAGGCGCTGTCGGCGAGCGTGGCGCCGCGCAACCTGCCCTCCGTGCCCGGCTACGAGGCGGCGGCCGTCTACCATCCGGGCTCGTCCGTGGGCGCGGAGTTCTACGACGTCTTCCCCGTGGCGGGCGGCTGGGGGTTCGCGCTCGGCGGCGCGGCGGGCAAGGGCGAGGAGGCGGCCTCGGTCAGCGCCATGGTGCGCGGCGGCCTGCGCGTGCTGAGCGTCTGGGAGTCCGATCCCGACCTGGTGATGCGCAAGGTGAACGAGGCGCTGGTGGCGCAGGGCACGGGCATGTTCGTGATGGCCGCGGCGGGCTTCGTCAAGGGGCGCACGATCCGCATGTCGTCGGCCGGGCACCATCCGGCGGTGCTGCTGCAGCCCGACGGCGGCGTGCGGTACGCGGCCGGCGGCGGGGTGCCGCTGGGCATCGCGGCGGAGGCGGAGACCGGCCAGGAGACGCTGACGGTGGCGCCCGGGGAGACGCTGGTGCTCTACTCGGAGGGCCTGATCTCCTCCAGGAACGAGCGGGGCGAGCCGTACGGCGAGGAGCGGCTGGCCGACGTGCTGGGCCGGTGCGCGGGCCAGGCGCCGTCCGCGGTGGTCAAGGCCGTGGAGGAGGACCGCAACCTGTTCTCCGGCGGGCAGGTCTGGGACGAGATCGTGGTGTTCGCCCTCCGAGGCGTCTGACCCGGGGCGTCTGACCCGGGGCGCCTCATGGAGTGTCTGATCTGTGGGGGTTTGCGATTGCGGGAAACCTGGGTATTCTCAGGGACACAGACCTTCCGTGCCTAAGACGCAGGCACACCTTCTGACGCTTTTTCACGCTGCTGAGGTGTGCCATGAATATCGCGATCGTCGCTTCCGCCGGGGGTAGCCAGCGCCACCGCCTTCTCGCCGTCGCCCGTGAGCTGGGCCGCGAGCACCACGTCACCATCTACTCCCGCCGTGACAACACCGAGAGCAAGCCCAAGACGCGGGTGGCCCCGGGCGTCACGGTGGAGCACCTGGACGTGGGACCGGCGAAGGACCTGCCCGCCGACGACGTGCTGCCGTACCTGAACGACCTCGGCGACCACCTGTCGAAGCGGTGGAACCAGGACCGTCCCGACGTGATCCACGCGCACTCCTGGACCTGGGGCCTGGCCGCCGTGGCCGGGGCGCAGGGGCTGTCGGTCCCCGTGACGCAGACCTTCCACACCGTGGACACCGCGCACAAGGACGTCGAACGGGCGCTCGGCCGCCGGGCCCGCGCCGTCATCGCCGGCTCCGGCGACGAGGAGTCCGCGCTGATCAGGCTCGGCGTGCCGCGCAACAACATCGCGATCGTCCCCCACGGCGTCGACACCGAGCGCTTCCAGCGGCGCGGCCCGGTCGCCACGCGCGGCTCCCGCAAGCGGCTGCTGCACCTCGGCCCGCTCACCCCCGACCGCGGCGCGCACACCATCGTGCGGGCGCTGCAGGGCCTGCAGGACGTGGAGCTGGTCATCGCCGGCGGCCCCGAGCCCGAGGACCTGGACGGCGACCGCGACGCCCGCCGCCTGCGGGTGCTGGCCGATCAGCTCGGCGTCGCCGACCGGGTGACGCTGGTGGGCCAGGTCAAGCGCGCGGCGGTGCCGAAGCTCATGCGCAGCGCGGACGCCGTGGTGTCGGTGCCGCGCGAGGCCACGACCGGGATCGTGGCCCTGGAGGCCATGGCCTGCGGCGTGCCGGTCATCGCCTCGGCCGTCGGCGCCCACCTCGACTCCGTCATCGACGGCGTCACCGGCCTGCTGGTGCCGCCGGACCGGCCCGCCCGCACCGCGCGGCTGGCCCGCGAGCTGCTGCAGGACCCGACGCTGCGCACCGCGCTCGGCTACGCGGGCGCCGACCGGGCGCGCTCGCGCTACTCGTGGGAGCGGGTGAGCCAGGAGCTCGTCCGCGTGTACGAGGCGGCCTGCGCCTGACGTAGACCTCATCGGCTCCGGCAGGAACTTCCTGCCGGAGCCGTCCGCTTCCTGGCCCCGGGCCGCCCGGTGTGCGAGGGTGGCGCCCATGAAGGCCGACAAGGCCCGCATGGAGGCCGGCATGGAGGCCGACGAGGCCCGGTCGCTGGCCCGTGCGCTGCTGACGCTGGTCCAGCGGGCGCAGACGCTGGTCGACGAGTCCAGGCCGCCGCCCGAGCTGGCCGCGCGCGTCACCGCCCACCTGGGGTGCCCGCTCAGGGACCTGGTCTGCGTCACGCAGGGCTACCCGAGCTGGGAGCAGGCGAGCCTGCAGCGGGGCGTGGACGCGTACGTGGCCGCCCGCGGCGACACCGGCTGGTTCGGCGTCTCGGGCCAGGGCCGCGAGCACAACGACCTCATCGACATCCTGTCCTCCGGCGCCGAGCACTTCGCGCTGGGCGCGGTGGACTACGCGACGGTCGCGGCCGGGCCGGAGGAGACGGTGGAGGTGGTCTCGTTCGGGCTGGTGCTGACCAGCGCGCCGGACGGCTCCCCCGTGGTGCTGGGGGTGCGCGGGCCCGCCGAGATGTACGGCAGGGAGGACTGCAGGATCGAGGTGATCGCCGCCGCCCGCCCCGCCGCCACCGCCGTCAGGGAGGAGGTCGAGCGGCTCACCCGCCGCGAGGACGTGCTGCGCGGCCAGATCCTCACCTTCGGCGTCTCCGAGCACCGCGGCAACAGCCTGGTGACGTTCCTGCCGCGTCCCTCGCTCGACCCCGAGCAGGTGATCCTGCCTGAGGGGGTGCTGGACACCGTCGAGCGGCACGTGGTGGGCATCGGCCGGCACGCCGCGGCGCTGGTCGCCCGCGGGCAGCACCTCAAGCGCGGCCTGCTGCTGCACGGCCCGCCCGGCACCGGCAAGACGCACACCGTGCGCTACCTGATGGGCCGCATGCCGGAGGCGACCGTGGTGGTGCTGGCCGGCACCGCGATGCGTTTCATCGAGGAGGCGGCGGCCCTCGCCAGGCGGCTGCAGCCGGCCGTCGTGGTCGTCGAGGACGTCGACCTGGTGGCGCACGACCGGCGCTTCTCGGAGGAGGGCAGCCCGCTGCTGTTCACGCTCTTCGACGCGATGGACGGCATCGGCGCGGACGCCGACGTGACGTTCGTGCTGACCACGAACCGGGCGGAGGTGCTGGAGCAGGCCCTCGCCGACCGGCCGGGACGGGTGGACCTGGCCGTGGAGGTGCCGCGGCCGGACGCCCGATGCCGGGCCGCGCTGCTGCGCCTGTACGGCGGCGACCTGCTGCCGGAGGGCGACCTGGAGCCGCTGGTGACCAGGACCGAGGGCATGACGGCCTCGTTCTTCAAGGAGCTGCTGCGAAGGGCCGTGCTGACCGCGCTGACCGCCGACGAGCGGGCCGAGCGGCCGTCGCCGGCGCACCTGGCGACGGCGCTGGAGGAGATGCTGCACGCCCGGCAGGCGCTGACCCGCGCCCTGCTCGGCGCCCCGCGCCCCGCCGGCCGCCCCACCGACGACCGCCTGAACGACGGGGAAGCGGACCTGGACCCCGGCGGCTACGGCGCCTCCTGACGGCACAGCCGCGCGGCCTTCAGCCCCAGGTGGACGGTCAGGCGGTCGTCGCCGTCGGACAGGTCGCGGCGGGTCAGCCGCTCGGCCTTGCCCAGCCGGTAGTAGAGCGTCTGGCGGTGGATGCCCAGCTCGGCGGCGGTCTTCTGGGCGTGGCCGCCGAGGTCGAGGTAGACCTCGACGGTGTGGGCCAGCTCGGCGTCCAGGGCCGCGACCTCGGCGGCCAGCTCGCGCAGGTCGGGCAGGCCGAGCCGGGCCAGCAGGCGGTGCACGCCGAGGTCGGCCCAGCGCGCGACGGGGGCGTAGCGCGGGAAGTGCTCGGCGATGCGCAGCGCCTGGCGGGCCTCGCGCCAGCTCAGCCAGGCGTCGGCCGGGTCGGGGCGGGGCGCGCCGACGCCGGCGGCGGTGCCGTACGCGCCCTGCACGGTCTGCGCCACCTCCGCCGCCAGGTGCGCGGGGGCGAGCAGGGCCACCGGCGAGCCCGGACGGGCCAGGACGCCGCGGGGCAGCGTCCACAGGGCGGCCACCCGCTCCGGCGACTCGCGCACGGCGACGGCCGCGACCGGCCCGGCCGTCTCGATGGCGGCCCCCGCGCGTTCCTCCGGGTCGGGCGAGAACAGCGCGAGCAGCCCCCGCCCGAGGTCGCTGCGGCTCCTGGCCTCCTGCGCGAGCGCGGCGGCGGCCCGCGCCACCAGCGGCGCGGCCGAGGCCAGCCGCTCGTCGGTGAGCGCCCCCGAGTCGAGCAGCCACAGGTAGCCGTAGGTCACCTCGCCGTGCCGCAGCGGCCAGCACACCCGGGCCAGCACCTTCAGCGCGGCGTCGGCGGGGATGCGCACCGGCCCGTCGGCCCTGGCGATGCCGTAGCGCTCGAAGTAGTCGCGCACCTCGCCGGTGGCGCGCCGGCGCAGGATGGACTCCTGGCGGACCGTGTCGATGTCGCCGTGCTGGGCGCCGTAGGCCAGCAGGCGGAACGAGCGGTCCTCCAGCGTCGCGGACGCGCCCAGCCGGGCGGCGATCTCGTCGACGGTCTCTTGGAGGTCGGCGGCGTCATACATGTGTACGACAGCCTGCCACACCCGGCGTTACGCCCGTCGATGGCCCCCTCTGAGCTGCGGTTTCTAGACTCGGAGGCATGCTCGGTCAACTGTTGCTCGCCGCTTCCAGGAGTGGCCTCGTGCGCCGCTCCGTGTCAGGCTTCCCGCTCACCGCCAAGGTGGTTCAGCGGTTCGTCGCGGGCGAGAGCGTCGAGGAGGCCCGCGCCGCCGTGCAGCGCCTCCAGGACGCCAACCTGGCCGTCACCATCGACCACCTCGGCGAGGAGACGCTGGACAAGCGCGCCGCCGAGGCCACCGCGCAGGCGTACCTCACGCTGCTGGAGGCGCTGCGGCCGCTCGGGCTGGGCGCGCGCGGCGAGGTGTCGGTGAAGCTGTCGGCCGTCGGCCAGCGGCTCGACGAGGGCATGGCGCTGGAGCACGCCCGCGAGATCTGCGCGGCCGCCGCGGCGAACGGCTCGACCGTCACCCTCGACATGGAGGACCACACCACGGTCGACTCCACCCTGTCCATCCTGCGCGCGCTCCGCGAGGACCACCCGGCGACGGGCGTGGCCATCCAGGCGTACCTGTTCCGCAGCGAGGACGACTGCCGCGACCTGGCCGCCGAGGGCTCCCGGGTGCGGCTGGTCAAGGGCGCCTACCGCGAGCCCGCCTCGGTCGCCCACCAGGGCAAGGCCGAGGTGGACAAGGCGTACGTGCGATGCCTGCGCATCCTCATGGCGGGGAAGGGATACCCCATGGTGGCGACGCACGACGATCGCCTGATCGCGATCACGGAGCTGCTCGCCGACCGTTACGGGCGGACGATCGGCGACCACGAGTTCCAGATGCTCTACGGAATCAGGACCGACCGGCAGGAGTCCCTGGCGGGCGCCGGTCACACGGTCCGCGTCTACGTCCCGTACGGCGACGACTGGTACGGCTACTTCATGCGCCGCCTGGCGGAGCGCCCGGCCAACGTCGCCTTCTTCCTTCGCGCCCTTGGGGGTAAGTAAATGGATGCCATCAGCAACGTCCCGGTGCCCGCGAACGAGCCGATCCTCGGCTACGCGCCCGGCAGCGCCGAGCGGGCCGCGCTGGAGGACCGCATCAAGGAGCTGGCCGGCGCCTCGCTCGACCTGACCATGACCATCGGCGGCGAGCAGCGGCTCGGCGGCGGCGCGCCCATCGACGTGGTGCAGCCGCACAACCATGCCTCCGTCCTGGGCCGTACCAACGACGCTACGGCCCAGGACGTGCGGGACGCGATCGACAGCGCGCTGCAGGCGGCGCACGCCTGGCGGTCGCTGTCCTTCGACGAGCGGGCGGCGATCTTCCTCAAGGCGGCCGACCTGCTGGCCGGGCCGTGGCGGGCCACCCTCAACGCCGCCACCATGCTCGGCCAGTCGAAGTCGGTGCAGCAGGCGGAGATCGACTCGGCCTGCGAGCTGATCGACTTCCTGCGCTTCAACGTCTCCTACGCCCGCCAGCTGTACGCCGACCAGCCGATCTCCTCGCCCGGCGTGTGGAACCGGATGGAGTACCGGCCGCTCGAGGGGTTCGTGCTGGCGATCACGCCGTTCAACTTCACCGCGATCGCCGGCAACCTGCCGGCCTCGGCCGCGCTGATGGGCAACGTCGTGGTGTGGAAGCCGTCGCCGACGCAGCAGTTCGCCGCGCACTTCACGATGCGGCTGCTGGAGGAGGCCGGGCTGCCGCCCGGCGTCATCAACCTGGTCACCGGCAACGGCCAGGGCGTCTCGGAGGCCGCGCTCACCCACCCGGCGCTGGCCGGCATCCACTTCACCGGCTCGACCGCGACGTTCCAGCACCTCTGGGGCACCGTCGGGCAGAACATCGCCTCCTACCACTCCTACCCGCGCCTGGTCGGCGAGACCGGCGGCAAGGACTTCGTGCTCGCCCACCCCTCCGCCGACCCGGCCGTGCTGTCGACGGCGCTGATCAGGGGCGCCTTCGAGTACCAGGGGCAGAAGTGCTCGGCGGCGTCGCGGGCGTACGTGCCGCGCTCGGTCTGGAACCGCATGCGCGACGACTTCGTCGCCACCGCCGAGTCGCTGACCGTCGGCGACGTGACGGGTGACCTGTCCACGTTCATGGGGGCCGTCATCGACGGGCGGGCCTTCGCCAAGCACAAGGCGGCCATCGACCGGGCGCGGGAGGCCGCGAACATCGACGTGCTCACCGGCTCCTACGACGACAGCGTGGGCTGGTTCGTGCGGCCGACGGTGCTGGAGTGCGCCGACCCGACGGACGAGATCTTCGTCAAGGAGTACTTCGGGCCGATCCTCGGCGTGCACGTCTACGAGGACCGCGACTTCGACCAGGTGCTCGACCAGATGGAGGGCGTGGCGCCGTACGCGCTGACCGGCTCGCTCATCGCCCAGGACCGCTACGCCATCGCCGCCGCCTCCGAGCGGCTGCGCTTCGCGGCGGGCAACTTCTACGTCAACGACAAGCCGACGGGCGCGGTCGTGGGGCAGCAGCCGTTCGGCGGCGCGCGGGCCTCGGGCACCAACGACAAGGCCGGCTCGATCTTCAACCTGATCCGCTGGGTGAACGCCCGCACGATCAAGGAGCTGTTCGTGCCGCCGACCGACCACCGTTACCCGCACATGGGCTGACCGCCACCGCCCGCCGTTCGCCGGCCCCCGGCCCGTCCGGGGGCTTTGGCGTAATGTGCAAGGGTCGTGTCGTTGACGCCTCACCGGGGGCGCCACCAGCATGAAGGCATGCAGCGGCGGATCGTGGTCGTCGTCTTCCCGGGGTTTCAGCTTCTCGACCTGGCCGGGCCGGCCGACGTGTTCGGGACGGCGGAGCTGCTGGCGCCCGGCTCCTACCGGGTCGAGACGGTGGCACCGCGCGCGGGGCTCGTGCCCGCCGGCAACGGCGTCGTGGTCGCGGCCGGCGCGCTCGACGAGGTGCGGGAGCCGATCGACACCCTCATGGTGGCCGGCGGGCTGTCGGTGCCCGGGCTGCTGTCGGACGCCGGACTGGTCGGCGGCATCGCGGCGCTGGCCGCCGACGCCCGGCGCACCGCGTCCGTGTGCAACGGAGCGCTGCTGCTGGCCGAGGCCGGGCTGCTCAAGCACCGGCGGGCCACCACGCACTGGCTGGCGGCCCAGGAGCTGCGCGAGCGCTACCCCTGCGTCGAGGTGGACGCCGACCCGCTCTACATCGAGGACGGCGACGTGTGGACCTCGGCCGGGGTGCTGTCCGGGGTGGACCTGGCGCTGGCGCTGGTGGCCAGGGACCTCGGGCACGAGCTGGCCGGGCGGGTCGCGCGGGGGCTCGTGGTGTACCTGCACCGGCCCGGCGGGCAGAGCCAGTTCAGCCTGCCCATGCGGGCGCTGACGCCGCGCAGCGAGCCGTTGCGCGAGCTGCAGGCGTACATCGACGCCCACCCCCGCGCCGACCTCAGCGTGCCCGCGCTCGCGGCGCGGGCGGGCATGAGCGAGCGGCACTTCTCGCGCGTCTTCACCCGCCAGACCGGGCTCTCCCCCGGCCGGTACGTCGAGCGCAGCCGCGCCGACGCCGCCCGGCGCCTCCTGGAGGCCACGGACCAGCCGCTGGAGACGGTGGCCAGGGAGTCGGGGCTCGGCACCGCCGAGACGCTCTACCGCGTCTTCCGGCGGCACTGGCGGGTCGCGCCCGGCGAGCACCGCCGCCGCTTCTCCACCCTTCCTGCCGCCCTGCCCTCCGCCCTTCCTGCCGCCCTGCCCTCCGCGGCCCCCGTCCCCGCCCTTCCCCTGCCCGAACAGGAGCGTTGAGCATGCACGTGGCCATCCCCCTCTATCCCCGCTTCACCGCGCTGGACGCGGTCGGGCCGTACACGGTGCTGGCCTTCGCGCCCGGCTGCACGGTCACGTTCGTGGCCGCCGAGCCGGGCCCGGTCACCGACGACCGGGGCAGCCTCGCCCTCACCGCCACCGCCTCCTACGCCGACCTGCCCGCACCCGACGTGGTCGTCGTGCCCGGCGGGATCGGCACCTTCGACGTCCTCGCCGACGAGGCCCTGCTCGGCTGGATCCGCCGCGCCCACGAGCACACGAGCTGGACCACGTCCGTGTGCAGCGGCTCCCTGCTGCTGGGCGCGGCCGGGCTGCTCGGCGGCCTGCGCGCCACCACCCACTGGGCCGTCCTCGACCTGCTGCGGCAGTACGGGGCCGAGCCGGTGAGCGAGCGGAGCGTCGTCCAGGGCAAGGTGGTGACGGCCGCCGGGGTGTCGGCGGGGATCGACATGGCGCTGACGCTGCTAGCCCAGGCCAGGGACGAGGAGACGGCGCAGACGGTGCAGCTCGCCATCGAGTACGACCCGCAGCCGCCGTTCGACGCCGGCTCGCCCCGCACCGCCCCGCCCGGTCTCACCGACCGCGCCCTCCACCTCATCGTCTGACCGCCACCGCTCCTTACCCGGGGCCGGGCTGGGAGGTGCGGCGAGCGCCCCCGTCTCTCCAGCCCGAGACGAGGGCGCTGCCCTTCCGGCCCCGTGTCCGGCGGGCCCGGAAGCTCTGAGGGGCGCGCGTCCCCTGTGCGCGTAACCGCCGGGAGCTTGGGCGGGCGGTGTGCCGAGGGCGGCGGGTGAGGACGGCGGGTGAGGGCTGACTGAGAGCGCGGGCTGGGCGCGGCTCTCAGGGCGCGGGCTCAGGCTGGGAGGGCGCGGCTCTGGGCGGGAGGGCGCGGCGCCGCCGGGCAATGCCCGCTCAGCCGGCGACACCGCGCCCGGCTCTTCCCGTCCCCGGGCGCGGGGGCTTCCCCGTCCGAACCGGATGGAGCGTTCCACCACGCCGGAAGTGTCCGGCGCCCACGCGTTCACGGACCGGTCGCCGTGTCACTGCCGCCGCGTGTCATGAGCGCTCCCTCGCCGGTGCGGTGCGTGCCGGAAAAGGGCCGGTGTGACGTTGGAGACTATGGGCTCGGCCCGGCCCCTGACTTCAGGGCGGGACCTAGGGAAATCCCTAGGATGCGGCCTCACGGGCCTCCCGGTGCGCCTCTTTCGCGCCCCTCGCCCGCCGCCCCTGGGCCTCGCCGGCGTCAGGACGGCTCGTCGGGGACGGCGCCCAGCGGGAGGACGTCGAAGTGGATCACCACGTGCCCCATGGGCAGCTCGTGCCCGGCCGCCGCCTCGCCGTCCCTGCGGTCGGAGATCGAGCGGTACCTCTCCAGCACCTCCAGCACCTCGTCCCGCAGCTCGGCCGTCTCCTGCGTGGTGAGCCGCAGCGAGCGCCGCCCGAAGCCGCTCGCGGCCACCCACTCGGCAGGCGCCCGCGTCGCGGCCTCGCGCCACTTGGCCAGCTCCGCCCCGCGCTGGCGCACGAGGTCGTCCAGCAGGAACTCCAGGGCGCTGGCCGCCTCGGCGTCCGGCGGCGTGTCGCCGTAGGTGAAGCCGCCCGGCACGATCCGCCAGTACTTCTCCTTGCCCCGCCCCATCCCCTCCGCGATCTCGATCATGCCGTGCCGCGCCAGCTCGCGCAGGTGGTAGCTGGTCGCGCCGGTGTTCTGCCCGAGGATCGCGGCCAGGCCGGTGGCGGTGGACGGGCCGCGCTGGTCGAGCAGCTCGTAGATGCGCAGCCGCAGCGGGTGCGCGAAGGACTTCAGGGCGTTCGCGTCAAGCGTACGGGCGGAGAAGCTCTTGCTCTTCGTCACGTGCAAGCCTATCTTTGCAAAGAAATACGTGCACACTTTTCCTTGTACGCCTTCACACTACTTGGAGTTAGCCATGCCGGGCCACGGCCTCGGGAGATCCTTCGCCTACCTGTTGACCTCCACCGCGCTGTCCAACCTCGCCGACGGCGTGCTCAAGATCGGCGCCCCCCTGCTGGCGGTGTCGATGACCCGCTCCCCCACCCTGGTCTCCCTGGTGGGCGCGGCGGCCACGCTGCCCTGGCTGCTGCTGGCGCTGCCGGCCGGCGCGGTCGCCGACCGGGCCGACCGCCGCCGCGTCATGGCCTGGGCCGGCGGCGCCCGGGCGGCGCTGCTGGCCGCGGCGGCCCTGGCGGGCGCGTACGGGTTGCTCGACCTGTGGGTGCTGCTCGCCGCCGTGCTGGCCGCCGGGGTGGCCGAGGTCTTCGCCGACACCTCGGCGCAGTCCGTCCTGCCCATGACCGTGCCCGCCGACCGGCTCACCCGGGCCAACGGCAGGGTCTCCAGCGCCCAGATGATCGGCAACGAGTTCGCCGGCGCGCCCGTCGCCGGGCTCCTGGTCGGCCTGCTGCCCGCGGCCGTCTTCGGGGTTCCCGCCCTGCTGTACGCCGCCGCGGCGCTGCTGCTGGGCGGCATGCGGGGCACCTACCGGCCGGTGGGCGACGGGCAGCCGCGCGGGCCGCTGCGGCGCGAGATCGGCGAGGCGCTGCGCTACCTGGCCCGGCACCGGGTGCTGCGCAGCCTGGCGATCACGGCGGGCCTGCTCAACCTCGCCAACTCCGCCTACTTCGCCGTCTTCGTCCTGTGGGCCGTGGGCGACGGGTCGGCGATCGGCCTGCGGCCGGAGGGGTACGGCCTGATGATGACGGCCTTCGCCGGCGGGGCGGTGCTCGGGTCGCTGCTGGCCGAGCGGGCCGCCGGGATCTTCGGGGAGTTCCGCGCGCTGACCGGCTGCTGGCTGGTCAGCAGCCTGCTGCTCGTGGTGCCGATCGCCGTGCCGTCGCCGTGGGCGCTCTACCCCACCGCCGTGCTCTGGGGCCTCGTCGGGGCGGCCGCCAACGTGCTGGTGATCTCGGCCCGGCAGCGGCTCATCCCGCCGGAGCTGCTGGGCCGGGTCAATTCGGCATACCGCCTCGTCGGAATGGGCGGCATGCCCCTGGGCGCGGCGCTGGGCGGCGTCGCGGCCGAGTTCGCCGGGCTTCCCGCCGTGCTGCTGGGCGCTACCGGAGTATGTTTGGCCGGTGTCGGACTGGTGCGGCGCGCCTTGTCGGATCGAATTTCTCGGCCCTTGACCAGCCAAGCCGCACTTTCTGACATATCCAGATCACTTTAGGCACCCTATGGGCTGTGCTGAAGTGACATGATTATCCCCGAGTCTGAGGGGATGGTATGCGGAAGATCGGCGGACGGTACCTCCTGCACGAGGAGGCCGGTCGTGGGGGTATGGGAGTCGTCTGGCGTGCGTTCGATCAGCTCCTCCACCGTACGGTGGCGCTCAAGGAGCTGACCTTGGCCGGTGAGGTCGAGATGGTACGCCGCCGGGTGCTGCGTGAGGCCAGGATGGCTGCTGGGCTGACGCATCCCAACATCGTCACGGTTCACGACCTCATCGAGGAGGGCGGCAAGCTCTGGATCGTGATGGAGTACCTCGACGGGCTCTCCTTGCACCAGCTGCTGTCGCAGGTCGGCACACTCCCGGCGCAGTCGGTCGCGGCCATCGGGCAGCACCTGCTCGCCGCGCTGCGCACGGCCCACCAGGCCGGGGTGCTGCATCGCGACGTCAAACCCGCCAACGTCATGCTGACCGGCGACCGGGTGGTGCTGACCGACTTCGGCATCGCCACGGCCGAGGGCGACATCCGCATGACGACGTCGCGGCGGCTGCGCGGCACGCCCGCCTTCATGGCGCCCGAGCGCCTGCACGGCGGGCCGGCCAGCAAGGAGGCCGACATGTGGTCCTTCGGCGCCACGCTCTACAGCGCGGTCGAGGGGCAGCCTCCCTACCCGGGCCAGGACGCGGCGACGGTCCTCGGCATGGCGCGCAGCGGGCCCTACCCGCCGCCGCGCCGGGCGGGCGTGATGCGTCCCCTGCTCGAAGGGCTGCTGCACCACGACCCGGTGCGCCGGTACACGCCCGAGCAGACGGCGGGGTTGCTGGCGGGCATGCGGGCCAGCGCCTACCAGGCGGCCATCTGACGCCCTCGCGCGACTCGTAGCCCTGCGCGAGGGCCCACGCTGACGATGGCGGGGGCTCGGCGGGCACAGCGTCGGCGGGCACAGCGAGAGCCACCCACCGGCGTACCCACGCGGGCTGCCGGGGGGCCGGGCGTCGCCAGGGGGTGCGAGCGCGTCCGTCCAGGCGTCGTCGTACCTGTGGCTGTGGCCGGACGGCTCGGGCGGCGGTGGGGCAGGCGGGTCAGGACGGGGAGTCGGGGCGGTCCTTCGTGGAGCGGGCGGCGGCCTCGGCGGCGTCCAGGGCGGCGGCCTCCTCCGGGGTCGGAGCGGTGCCGCCGAGGTGGGCGGGCTGCCACCACACCCCCGGCGGGATCTCCGGGTACGTCCGCTGCGCCCGGTCCACCAGCTCCGAGATGCGCTCGTGCAGCACCGTCGTGTGCTTGTTGACGTCCTCGCCGCGCTTGGGGTGCATGGGCTCCCCCACCAGCACGGTCAGCGGGATGTGCCGCTGGAGCAGCTTGCGGGGCCGGCCCTTGGTCCAGAAGCGCTGGCTGCCCCACAGCGCCACCGGGATGACCGGCACGTTCGTGGCCTGGGCCATCCGGATGGCGCCGTTCTTGATCTCCTTGACGGTGAACGAGCGGCTGATCGTCGCCTCAGCGAAGACGCCCACCACCTCGCCGGCCTTGAGCATGCGCAGCGCGGTCGCGTACGAGCCCGCCCCCGCCTCCCGATCGACCGGGATGTGGTGCATGCCACGCATGAGCGGCCCCGAGACGGGGTGCTCGAAGACGGCCTGCTTGGCCATGAAGCGCACCAGCCGCCGCGACGGGTGGGCGGCCCATCCGGCGAAGATGAAGTCGAGGTAGCTGATGTGGTTGCTCACCAGCACCGCTCCGCCGCTCCGCGGCACGTTCTCGGTGCCCTCCAGGTGGAAGCGGATGTCGAGCGCGCGAAAGAAGGTCCGCGCGGCGGCGATCACCGGCGGGTACACGATCTCAGCCATGTGCAGAAGGTAGCAGTCGATTCAGGCTGGTCTGACGGTGGTCGGGAGGCTGACCATGCCCCGGACGTTGCCGTGGGTGGTGCGGCGGATGCCCTCCTCGTGGACGTGGTAGCCGGGCGCGACGGCCTTGGTGAGCTCCTCCAGCGTCACGCGGCCCTCCAGCCGGGCCAGGGCGGCGCCGAGGCAGAAGTGGCGGCCGACGCCGAAGCTGATGCCGCGGGAGGTGTCGCGGCCGAGGTCGTAGACGTCAGGGTCCGGGAAGACCTCTTCGTCCCGGTTCGCGGAGCCGACGAGGAGCCACATCTTGGCGTTCGCCGGCACGAGCGTCCCGTACAGCTCGGTGGGCTCGGTCAGCCGGCGGGCGGTGCCGTGCGCGGGAGTGTCGTAGCGCAGCGACTCCTCCACCCACTGCGGCACGCCGCCGTCGAAGGCGGTCGCGCGCTGCTCGGGGTTGCGCCAGGCCCAGTACCAGGCGGCGCACAGCAGGTGGGTCGTGGTCTCCGAGCCCGCGCCGATCAGCAGGAACAGGAACGCCACGATCTCCTCGTCGGTCAGGTCGCCGTCGGCGGCGAGCGCGGAGACGAGGTCGTCGCGCGGCTCGGCGCGGCGTTGCGCGACGATGGAGGCGTAGTGGTCGCCGAGCATCAGCAGGCCCCGCAGCCCGGCCTCGGTGAGGGTCGCGGCGAGGTCGTGCTTGAGCAGGACGCTCTCGGTGCGCCGCACCTTGACCCGCCGCGACGACGGCACGCCCATCAGCTCGCTGATCACGTCGAGCGGCAGCTTGGCGGCGAGGTCGGCGGCGAAGTCGAACGTCCCCTTGGCCAGGCCGTCCTCGATGTAGGCGCGGGCGATGTCACGGATCATGGGTTCGAGGGCGGCGACGCGGCGCGGCGTGAACGCCCTGGACACGACCCCCCGCATGCGGGTGTGGTCGGGCGGGTCCATCGCCACGAACGACAGGTAGGCGCGGGCCTGCGGCGTCCAGGCGCCGGCGTCGATCATGGGGCCGTGGTCGCTGGAGTAGCGGGCGCTGTCGACCAGGGCGGCGGCGACGTCGGCGTGCCGGGACAGGGCGTAGAAGCCGAGCTCAGAGTTGTGGTAGAGCGGCGCTTCGCGGCGTAACCGGGTGTAGACGGGGTACGGATCGTCGTTGGTCGACGGATCGTACGGGCTGTAGACGACATCCACCCGTTCCACGCTACGACGCTTGCGCCCTGCTGAGAAAGGGCAGATTTTGTGACCATGAAGAAGCTCATCAACACGGCAGGATCCGTCGTTGAGGACGCGCTGAACGGCATGGCCGCGGCTCACCCGTCGCTGCGGGTCCGCGACCAGGTGGTCTACCGCGCGGAGGGGCCGCGGCCCGGCAAGGTCGGGCTGGTGTCGGGCGGCGGCTCCGGGCACGAGCCGCTGCACGCGGGGTTCGTCGGCCACGGCATGCTGGACGCGGCCTGCCCGGGTGAGGTCTTCACCTCGCCGGTGCCCGACCAGATCATCGACGCGACGAAGGCCGTGGACGGCGGCGCGGGCGTGCTGCACATCGTGAAGAACTACACCGGCGACGTGCTCAACTTCGAGATGGCCGCCGAGCTGGTCGAGGGCGTCGAGGTGGCGAGCGTGCTGGTGGACGACGACGTCGCCGTCCAGGACTCCCTCTACACGGCCGGGCGGCGCGGCACGGGCGCGACCCTGTTCGTGGAGAAGATCGCGGGCGCGCTGGCCGAGGAGGGCGCGCCGCTGGCCGAGGTGGCGGCGGTGGCCCGGGAGGTGGACGAGCGCAGCCGTTCGTTCGGGATCGCGCTGACCTCCTGTACGACCCCGCACGCCGGCAAGCCCACCTTCGACCTGCCGGACGACCAGGTGGAGCTGGGCATCGGCATCCACGGCGAGCCGGGACGCGCCCGCGCGCCGATGGGCACCGCGCGCGAGCTGGCCGGCATCGCGATGGAGGCCGTCCACGGGGACCTGCCGCTGAGCGGCGACCTGCTCGTCCTGGTCAACGGCATGGGCGGGACGCCGCTGATGGAGCTGTACGTGGTGTTCGCCGAGGTCGCCTCGTTCATCGAGGGGAAGGGCGCGCGGGTGGCGCGCTCGCTGGTCGGGAACTACGTGACGAGCCTCGACATGCAGGGCTTCTCCGTCTCGGTGTGCCGGCTCGACGACGCGCTGACCCGCCTGTGGGACGCGCCGGTCGAGACGCCGGGGCTGCGCTGGGGGCGTTGATGGGCACGACGAGCGGCGAGAGCGCGGGGAGCGGATCGGGCGCGGAGAGCGGGCAGGGCGCGGTGGGCGGTCTGGCGGCCGGGCTGTTCGTGGCGTGGTTCGAGGAGGCGGCGAGGCTGGTGCGGCGCGACCGGGACCGGCTGACCGCGCTGGACGCCGCGATCGGCGACGCCGACCACGGCACGAACCTGGACCGCGGCCTCACCGAGGTCGTCAAGGCGCTCGGCGAGACGCCTCCGGAGTCGGCGGCGCAGGTGTTCGCGGTGGCCGGGGCGACGCTGATCCGCAAGGTGGGCGGCGCGGCGGGGCCGCTGTACGGGTCGGTGTTCCGGCAGATGGGGCGGATGATCGAGGAGCCGGTGACGCTGGCGGGGTTCGCGGGGGCGTTCGAGGCGGGGGTGGTGGCGCTGGAACGGCTCGGCAAGGCCGCCCTCGGGGACAAGACCATGGTGGACGCGCTGGTCCCGGCCGCACGGGCGCTGGCGCTGGCGCTGCGGGACGGAGTGGGGGCGCGGGAGGCGTTCGAGCTGGCGGCGCGGGCGGCCGCCGAAGGGGCGGAGGGCACGATCCCGATGCAGGCGCGCAAGGGGCGGGCCAGTTACCTGGGCGAGCGCAGCGTCGGGCACGAGGATCCGGGGGCGGCGTCGTCGGCCCTGTTCATGGCGGCCCTGGCGACGGTGACGGCCAAGGCATGAAATGTCAGGCAAGGCATGAGAAGTCGGCAAGGCATGGCCGATGGCGGGCGTCCATGAGGACGGGGCCGGGCGGGGCGGGGGTGGTGTGATGGTGGGGCTGGTGCTGGTGTCGCACAGCGCGGGGCTGGCGCGGGAGGTCGTGGCGCTGGTGCGGGGCATCGCGGGCCCCGAGGTGCCGGTCGCGGCGGCCGGCGGCACGGAGGACGGCGGGCTGGGGACCAGCCTCGACCTGATCGAGGCCGCCGTGCGCGGCGTGGAGCAGGGCGACGGCGTGCTGATCGTGCCCGACCTCGGCAGCTCGGTGCTGACCGCCCGGCTGCTGGCGGAGCCGGGCCGGATCGTGCTGGCGGACGTGCCGTTCGTGGAGGGCGCGGTGGCGGCGGCGGTCGCGGCGGACGCCGGCCTGCCGCTGCCGGACGTCCTGGCCGCCGCCGAGGAGGCCCGCACCTTCCGCAAGCTCTAGCCGGACGCGGCCTAGTGGCCCTTGAACGCCTCCTCCAGCCACCACGCCCCCCGGTCCCGCGTGACCTTGGCGTGCACGAGCAGCGGCCGGTCGCGCGGCCCCTTGAGCCAGTCGGCCACGCCCGCGAGGTCCGCCTCCTGGGTGACGGTCACGGCGGCGAAGCCGTGCCCGCGGGCGATGGCGGCCAGGTCGGCGGGCGGGAAGGTGACGGTGTCCAGCGGGTGGCCGTGCGGCCCGAAGTGGTGGACCTCCGCCCCGTACGCCTCGTCGTCGTAGATCACGACCACCATCGGCAGCCCGAGCCGGACGACGGTCTCCAGCTCGGCGGCGCTCATGAGCGCCCCGCCGTCGCCGAGCGCGGCGACCGGCAGCCGGTCGGGCCGGGCCACGGCGGCGCCGATCGCGCTGGCCAGGCCGAGGCCGATGGACTGGAACGCCTGGGTGAAGCAGAACCCGTTCTCGTCGGGCACGTCGAGGAACATCGACGGGTAGCCCATGAAGTTGCCGCTGTCGACGGCCAGGATCCGCTCGGCGGGCAGGAGGTCGTCCAGGCCGATGGTGAGCGTGCGCGGGTCGATGCGGCCGCCGGCGCCGCGGTCCTCGTACGGGACGTCGCGCCAGCGGCCCTCGGCGCGGACCCGCCCGGCGAGGCCGGGCGTGCGGTAGCCGGCGGCGGCCGGGACGCGGGCGGCCAGGGCGGTGGCGACGGCGGCCACGTCGCCGGTGACGCCCAGGTCCACGGGCATGTGCGCGCCGAGGGCGGCGGGATCGAGGTCGACCTGGGCGACCTGGCCGTCGGCGGGGACGAGCGAGCCGTGCCTGGTGGTCCACATGGTGAGCGCGCAGCCCCAGCCGATGACGAGGTCGGCCCCGGTGATCAGCTCGGCGGCCAGCGGCGTGGCGAAGCCGCCGGACACGTCGAGGTCCCACGGGCTGCCCCGGAACAGGCCGCGGGCGACGGCCGAGGTGGCGAGGAGCGCCCCGGTCCGCTCGGCGAGCGCCTCCAGCTCCCGCCGCGCGTGGCGGGCGCCCCGGCCGGCGACGAACACCGGCCGCGACGACCCGGCGAGCAGGCCCGCCAGCGCGTCCAGCTCGGCGGCGAGGGGCAGGCTCTCGTCCGTCCCGGCGGAGAGGGGCGGGGTCCGCGCGTCAGCGGCGACAGTGCCGGGGCAGGGCTGGGCCTGCACGTCGAGGGGCAGGTTCAGCAGGACCGTGCGGCGTTCCGTGGCCGCCGTCCGGTACGCCTCGACCGCCCGCTGCCCGGCCTCCTCCCCCGACGTCACCCGCATCGGCACCACGCCCACGGCCCGCACCAGCGCGTCCTGGTCGATGTGGAAGTTGGAGCGGCGCTCGGCGGCCTCGCCCGCGAGGACGACGAGCGGCGTGCGGCTCTTGGCGGCCTCGGCGAGCCCGGTCACGGCGTTGGTGAGGCCCGGCCCCTGGTGCACGGACAGGACGCCGACCTCGCCGCTCATCCGGGCGTAGGCGTCGGCCATGGTGGCCGCGCCGCCCTCGTGCCGGGCCGCGACGAACCGCGCCCCGCCCGCGACCAGGGCGTTGGTGACGTGGAAGTTGCCGCTGCCGACGACGCCGAAGACCGTGCGCACGCCGCACCCGGCGAGGGCGTGGCCCACGGCCTCGGCGACGATCACCGTTCCACCAGGGCCAGGACGCGGACGGGGCTGCCCGAGCCGCCGACGATCGGCAGCGGCGGGGCGACGACGACGGCGCCGGTCACCGGCAGGCGGTCGAGGTTGCGGAGCTGGGTCAGGCCGTACTTGCCGGCGCCGAGGAGGAAGGAGTGGCAGGGGAAGGGCGGGTCGAAGGAGTGGGCGGCGCCGGCGTCGGTGCCGACGGTCTCGACGCCGAGCCCGATGACGGGCGTCTCGGCGGCGAGCCAGGCGGCGCACTCGGCGGAGATGCCGGGCGTGTGCGGGCCGCTGTCGTCGGCGTTGAGGAAGGCGGCCTGGTCGCCGGAGCGGGCGTCCCAGCCGGTGCGGTAGAGCAGCCAGCCGCCCTCGGGCAGCGGCCCGTTGGCGCGCTCCCACTCCTTGACGTGGTCGATCTGGAGGAGGAAGTCGGGGTCCTTGGACGCCTCGGCGGCGAGGTCGAGCACGACGGCGGGCGCGATCAGGCGGCCGGCGGGCACCTGGGAGACGTCCTCGCCGTCACGGCCGGTGGCCCAGTGGACGGGGGCGTCGAAGTGGGTGCCGGTGTGCTCGCCGGTGTGGATGTCGTTCCAGTACCAGGCGGGGCCGCGGTCGTCGTAGCGGCTGATCTCCTCCAGCCGGAACGGGATGGTGTTGGCGAACGGCTCGGGGAGCCGGAGGATCGGCGTGTCGGCCGAGAGGGGCGCGGTGAGGTCGATCACCTCGATGGCGCCGCTGCGTACGCTGTCCACGAAGCTTCTCAAGACCGACATGTCATCCTCCTTGATGTGGCTGAGCGCATCCTCCTACGCGCCGCCCCGCCCGCGCAAAAGCGCCGCGCCGCCGCGCCCGGCCGCGCCGGGCCAGACCCGCTCGCGCATATCCCGGTGCCGCTTCCCGGCGCCGGGATAAGCTCCGCCCAGCGCGATCCCGATCGCGCTGCCGGCGGCCGCGCACGTGGGACGGGAACGGTGCTGCATGACTTCTCAACTGGTCACCTACCAGGTCGACGGCGGAGCGACGGTGCAGTTCGAGATCGAGCCGCCGCCCGGCTACCGGCCCGCGGCCGGGCCCGAGCAGATCGTCGGGCGGGTCCGTGACGCGATCGGCCCGGCGGTCGAGGCCGCGCAGGCGGTGCTGGAGCGCGCCCGGGCCGCCGCGCCGGCGGAGATCCAGGTCAAGTTCGGCATCAAGGTGACCGGCACGATGACCTGGCTGGTGGCGAAGGCGGCCACGGAGGGCAACTTCGAGGTCACGCTCACCTGGCGTCCCGGATCGCCACCGGCTGCCGGCACGCCGCCGCTCGGGAAGCCATGAGCGACGGGCCGCCCGACGACTCCTGGGTGGCGGCGGTCCACCGCGGCCCGGACGACCACGCGCCGCTGGGCGCGGCGGTGGTGATCGACCAGCGGCGGGCGCTGACCGCCGCGCACGTGGCCGCCGGCGACGGGTCGCTGTGGCTGGCCTTCCCGAAGGCCGGCACCGCGTCGGCGGCCCGCTGCCGGGTCGCCCGGGTCCATCTGGCGCCGGCGCCGCACGACGTGGCGCTGCTGGAGCTGGAGGAGGAGGTGCCCGCGGGCGTGTGGCCGGCCCGGCTGGCCTGTCCCGACCCCGCCGACCTCAAGGGCCACTCCTGGTGGGCGTTCGGCTTCCCGAACGCGCAGATCTGGGGCGACGCGACCGGCGGCGTCGTGGACGAGGTGCTGGGCTACGGGACCGTCCGGCTGTCCACGCACCAGGCCGATCCCGTGGCGCCCGGCTTCAGCGGCGGCGGCGTGTGGGACAGCTCCTACGAGGCCGTGGTCGCCGTCGTCAGCGGCTGCACCGGCGCCTCCCGGGCGCTGGCGGTCACCGCGTACCAGGCGGACCTGCTGCTGCCCGAGCACAAGCTGAACGTGCTCGCCGAGTCCTGGTCGCCGGAGCGGGCGGGGCAGCTCGCGCTGGCCTCGTGGGGCTGGCGGCTGGCCAGCGACCCGGAGAGCGGCCGGCACTGGCGGCCCCGGGCGCGCGGCGTCGCCCACGACAGCGAGCGCGGCTACCGGTTCCGGGGCCGCCGGGCCGCGCTGAGCGCCGTCCGCGACTGGCTGGACCGGCCGGTGCCGGACAAGCGGGTGCTGGTGGTGACCGGTTCGCCCGGGGTGGGCAAGTCCGCGGTGCTGGGCCGCATCGTGACCACCGCCGACGAGCGCATCCGCGACGCCCTGCCCGCCGGCGACGACGCGGTGCGCGCCTCGATCGGCTCGGTGTCGTGCGCGGTGCACGCCAAGGGCAAGAGCGCCCTGGAGGTGGGCACCGAGATCGCCCGCGCCGCGGCGGCCACGCTGCCCACCGGCGTGGAGGACGTCGTCCCCGCGCTGCGGGTCGCGTTACGCCGCCGCCGGCAGCGCGCCGCCCGGTCGGGTTTCGCCGCCCGGCCGTCGCGGTTCAACCTCGTCATCGACGCGCTCGACGAGGCCAGCTCGCCGGCGGAGGCCCGGCTCGTCGCGTCGCGGATCGTGCTGCCGCTGCTGGAGGAGTGCGCCGAGCTGGGCGCCCAGGTCGTCGTCGCCTGCCGGCGGCGCGACGACGCCGAGGACCTGCCGGCCCGGTTCGGGCCCGACGCCGAGCTGGTCGACCTGGACCGGCCGGCCTACTTCGCCCTGGACGACCTGGTCGCCTACGCGCTGGCCAGCCTGCAGCTCGTGGGCGCGGAGCGGCCCGGCAACCCGTACGCCGACGACGCCGTGGCCCTGCCGGTGGCCCGCGCGGTCGCCCGCCAGGCCGAGCGCAACTTCCTGATCGCGGGGCTGCAGGCGCGGCGGCACGGCGAGCAGGACGAGCGGCCGGTCGCGCCGGACACGCTGGCCTTCCCCGCCGAGGTGGGTGACGCGCTGCGGGCCTACGTCGAGCCGCTGGCGGCCGTCGGCGCGGTCCCCGCCGCCGTGGCCCTGCGGGCCCTCGCCTACGCCGAGGCGCCCGGCTTCGACCTCGCCCTGTGGCGGACGGCGATCGCCGTGCTCAGCGGCGTCGAGGTGGACGAGGGCCGCCTGGCCGCCTTCGCCCGCTCCTCGGCGGCCAACTTCCTGCTGGAGACCGGCGGCGCCACCTTCCGGCTCTTCCACCAGGCGCTCGACGACGCCCTGCTGCCGGACGCGGAAGGGCGGGCGGCCGACGAGCGCGCGCTCACCGAACGGTTCGCCGCGCTCGCCGAGCGCGGCTCCTGGTGCGACCTGCATCCCTACCTGCGCCGCTCGCTGGCCGGCCACGCGGCCCGGGGCGGGCTGCTGGAGCACCTGCTGACCCGGACGCCGTACCTGCTGCACGCGGACCTGCACCGGGTGCTGTCGCACGCCGCCACGGCCCGGCTCTCGCCGGTGCTGTCCCCGGTGCTGTCCCCGGTGCTGTCCAGGGTCGTCCGGCTGATCCAGCTAACGCCGGGCGCCGCCACGGCCTCCCCGGCCGAGCGGGCCGCCCGGTTCGGCGCCACCGACGCCCTGGCCGGTCTCGCCCTGCGGCACAACCCGTCGCTGGCGCACGACCGCATGCCGTACCGGACGAGCTGGGCGGCGGTCACGCCGCGCTCGGACCAGGCCCTGCTCACCGGCCACGTGGGCGCGGTGCACGCGGTGTGCGCCTTCGGCCAGGACGGCCTGCCGCGCCTGGCCACCACCGGCGACGACCGCACCGTGCGGATCTTCGACCCGGCGACCGGCCGCCAGGTCGGCCACCCGGTCAACCATCCGGGACGGGTCGGCGCGATCTGCGTGTGCACCGCCGGGGGGCGGCCCGTCCTGGCCACGGCCGGCGGCGACTGGATGGTGTGGCTGTGGGATCCCGCCACCGGCGGGCAGGCGGGCGGCCCCCTGGCCGGCCACACCGGGCGGGTCAGTGCGATGTGCGCCTTCACCGACGAGGGCCGGCCCCGCCTGGCCACCGCGGGCGCGGACCAGACGATCCGGGTGTGGGACCCGGTCACCGGCCGCCGGGCCGGCGAGCCGATCGCCGTCCGCACCGGGCGGGTGAGCGCCATGTGCGCCTTCGTCCACGAGGGCCGGCCCCGCCTGGCGACCGCGGGCGAGGACCACGCCGTGCGCGTCTGGGACCCGGTCACCGGCCGGCCGCTCCTGCCGCCCCTGACCGGCCACGCCGGGCGGGTGAACGCCGTCTGCGCCGTCACCCTCGACGGCCGCGCCTGCCTGGCGACCGCGGGCGACGACTGGACCGTCCGCGTCTGGGACGCCGCCGGCGGCGGGCAGATCGGTCTCCCCCTGACCGGCCACACCGGCCCGGTGCTCGCCGTCTGCGCCTTCGAGCAGGACGGGAACGTGCGCCTGGCGGCCGCGGGCGACGACCACCGGGTGAAGACGTGGGACCTGTCCCTCGGCCACCTGGCGGCCGGCGCGAGCGTGGGCCGGCAGCTCAGCGGCGTGCTCACCGGCCACACCGGCCCGGTGCACGCGGTCTGCGCCTTCGGCCAGGGCGGGCTGCCGCGCCTGGCGAGCGCCGGCGAGGACGGGACGGTGCGGATCTGGGACCCGGGCAGCGGCTACCAGGTGCACCGCGCCTCGGCCGGCCTGGGCGGGCGGACCGGCGTGATGAGCGCGTTCGTCCAGGACGGGCTGCCGCGCCTGGCCACGGTCGGCGAGGACCGCCGGCTGCGGGTCTGGGACTCCCTCAGCGGCAACCAGATCGGCGCGCCGCTCACGCACCCGTCGTACAAGGCGCGGGCCGTGTGCGCGTTCGTCCACGAGGAGCGGCCCTACCTGGCCACCGTCGGCGAGGACCACCTGGTGCGGGTGTGGGACGCGGCGACCGGGCGCGAGGAGGGCGAGCTGCTGACGATCCGCACCGGCAGCACCGGCGGGGCCAGCGGCGTGTACGCCTTCACCTCCGGCGGGCAGCCGCTCCTCGCCACGTCGGGCGAGGACCGCGCGGTGCGGATCTGGGACCCCGTCTTCGGCTACCAGGTCGGCGCTTCGCTCGACGGGCACACCGGCGCCGTGCGCACCATGTGCGCCTTCGAGCAGGGCGGCCGGCTGCGCCTGGCCACCGCGGGCGACGACCAGCTCATCATCGTCTGGAACCCGCTGACCTGCCGGGGGATCCGCACGCTGCGCACCGGTCACACCGGCGGGGTGAGCGCGATGTGCGCCTTCACCATGGAGGGCCGGCTGCACCTGGCCACGGCCGGCGACGACCACACGGTCCAGGTGTGGGACCTCACGGCCGGCCGCGAGAGCGGGGTCACGCTCACCGGGCACACCGGCCGGGTCAACGCCATGTGCGCCTTCCAGCAGGACGGGCGGCCCCGTCTGGCGACGGCCGGGCAGGACCACACGGTCCGGGTCTGGGACCCGGCCAGGCGGTCGTGCGTGACCACCGTCCCGGTGCACGCGCCCGCGACGAACTGCCTGTGGCAGACGGGACGCCTGCTCGTCGGCCTGCACACCGGGATCCTGGCGATCCGGCCGGCCCTGCTCAGCCCTTGAGCCCGCTGAAGCTCATCGTGGCCACGAAGTGCCGCTGGGCCAGCACGAACGCCGCCACCAGCGGCAGCACGGCCACGACGTTGCCGGCCATGAGGGCCGACCACTCGGTGTGCCGGGCCCCGGCGAAGGTGGCCAGGCCGAGCTGGAGGGTGTAGCTGTCCTCGGAGGAGATGGCGATCAGCGGCCAGATGAGGTCGTTCCAGGCGCCGAGCAGCGTGAAGACGACGAGCGTGGCCAGCGCCGGCCGGGCCAGCGGCAGCACCACCCGGACGAACACCCCGACCCGGGAGCAGCCGTCGATGGTGGCGGCCTCCTCCAGCTCGCGCGGCAGCGACAGGAAGAACTGCCGCATGAGGAACACGCCGAACGCGGAGGCCAGCCACGGGACGATGGCCGCGCCCAGCGTGTCGATGAGGCCGAGGTTCTTGAACAGCAGGAACGTCGGGATCATCAGCACCTGGGTGGGCACCATGATGGTGGCCATGACCGCGCCGAAGGCGAGCGCCCGCCCGCGGAAGCGCAGCCGGGCGAAGCCGTAGCCGGCCAGGGAGCACAGCACGACGTGGCCGAGCACGGCCGCGGCGGCGACGAGCACGGTGTTGGCCAGCCAGCGCGGGTAGTCGTCCTCGGCGAAGATGCGCCGGAAGCCGTCCAGGGTGGGGTGCTCGGGCCAGAGCTTCGGCGGGTAGCTGTTGATGTCGGCGTCCGGCATGAACGCGGTGAGCACCATCCACACCAGCGGCGCCACGAACAGCAGCGCGGCGGGCATGAGGACGAGGTGGGCCAGGTGCCGGTATCTCATCGCGCGCTCCTCCACAGGACGGCGCCCGACACCGCGAGGGTGGCGAGGAACAGGACGTAGGCGATGGCGGTGCCGTAGCCGGAGTGGAAGAGCTGGAACGCCTGCCGGTAGAGGTAGAACACGACGGTCGTGGTGGAGTCGAGCGGCTGGCCCTTGGTCGTGGTGTAGACGAGGTCGAACAGTTGCAGCGCGGTGATCGTCTGCCAGATCACCAGGAAGACGGTGGCGGGCCTGAGCTGGGGCAGCACGACGTGGCGCAGCACGTGCCGGCCGGCGCCGCCGTCCACCCGGGCGGCCTCGACCAGCTCGCGCGGGATGTCCTGGAGCGCGGCGAGGTAGACGACGGCGGGCATGCCGACGCCGCCCCAGATCGAGATCGCGACCAGGGTGATCATGGCCTGGCCGGGGTCCTGGAGGAAGCCCATCGGGGCCAGGCCGAGGGTCTTGAGCGCGGCGTTGACGATGCCGAAGTCGGGGTCGAAGACGAAGTTGGCGAGGATGCCGGTGGCCGCGGCCGAGACGACGTACGGGACGAAGAAGCAGGTGCGGTAGAAGCCGATGAGCCGGATGCGCAGGTTGAGCGCGAGGGCCAGGAGCAGCCCGAGCGCGACCGAGCCGGGCACGAACAGCACGGTGTAGAGCAGGGTGTGCCCGGCGGCGGCCGCCAGTTCGGCGTCGCCCAGCAGGTCGGCGTAGTTGCGCAGGCCGACGTAGGAGCCGCCGGTGAGCAGGTCGCCGTCCTGGAGCGACAGCAGCAGCGCCCAGACGGCGGGGAAGACGCTGAGCCCGACGACGACGAGCGTGGCGGGCAGGACGAAGCCCCATCCGGTGAGCTGGGGGAGCCACCGGGCGCGGCGCGCCCGGTGGGCCCCGGCTCCCGCCGCGACGGCGGTCATCGCGAGCGCTCCAGCACCTTGTCGGCCTCGGCGGCGGCCTTGGTGAGCACCTGCTGCGCGGGGGTGCCGCCGACCAGGGCCTGGGCGATGGCGTTGCCGACCTTCTCCGACAGCTCCGGGTACGCCGGGAGCTGCGGCCTGGCCTTGGTGGCGTTGTCCAGGTTGGCGGTGAAGACGTCGATCTCGGGGAAGTCCTCGGTGAACTCGCGGTAGGCGGGCAGCGCGGTGGTGGCCTTGCGGATCGGCAGGTTGCCGAGGCCGAGCGTCCAGCGGGCGTCCTGCTCGGGGCGGGTGAGCCAGGTCAGGAAGGCGGCGGCGGCCTGGGCGCGGCGGGCGCCGTTGTCGAGGACGACCCAGTTGTCCGGCCCGGCGATGGTCTGGTGGTCGCCGTTGTGGCCGGGCAGGATCTGCACGCCGTAGTCGATCTTGTGGTCGATGATGTCGAGCAGCGCCCACGGGCCCGCGATGACCATGCCGATCTTGCCGCTCTGGAACAGGGGCAGGAACTTCTCGCCGTTCTGGTCGAGGTAGACCGACTTGTCCTGGCGGGCCATGGCGCTCCACAGGTCGAGCGCCTGCACCGCCTGCGGGGTGTTGAAGGCGGACTTCCTGCCGTCGGCGGAGAGGATGTCGCCGCCCTGCTGCCAGAGCTGCGGCCAGAAGCGCCAGACGGTGTCCTCGGTGCCGGTGACGGGGTAGGCGGTGCCGTACACGCCGTCGCGGGTGAGCCTCCTGGCCGCGGCGCGGAAGTCGTCCCAGGTCCAGTCCTTGTCCGGGTAGGACAGGCCGACCGCGTCGAACAGCTTCTTGTTGTAGATGACGGCCAGGTTGTCCACGACGGCGGGGATGCCGACGACCTTGCCGTTCACCTCGGCGACGGCCCGCTCGGACGGCCAGAAGTCGTCCCAGCCGAAGCCGGGCGCCTTGACCGTGGCGGTCAGGTCGTAGACCTTGGGCGTCTTGGCCAGGACCGGCGACCACGTGCCGTACATGTAGGCGATGTCGGGCGCCTTGCCGCCGGCCAGCACGGCCTGCACCTTCTGCAGCATCTCGTCCACGTTGGTGGTGCCGACGGCGGGGACGATCCGCACGTCCGGATGGGCCTTGTTGTACTCGGCGGCCAGCTCCTCGATGACCTTGGCCTGGTTCTCGACCTGGCCGTGCCACCAGGTGATCTCGACCGGGCCGCCCGCCTCCCCGCCGCCCCCGCCGCAGGCGGTGAGCAGCCCGGCGGCGAGCAGGAGCGCCGCCGTCCCGGCGCGCGCCCTCATCGCGGTGACTTCCGCGGTGACTCCCGCAGCGACTCCGGCAGCAGGCCGGCGTGGGCGGCGAGCAGGTCCTCGCACAGGGCGTCGATCCGCTCGACGGTGAGGGTGGCGGCGGTGTTGGGGTCGGCCATCATGGCGTGCCTGACGTGGTCGCGGCGGCCCTCGGTCGCGGCGCGCACGGTCAGCTCGTTGACGCCGACGTAGGCGCGGTTGAGCGCCGCGCACTGCGGGGGCAGGTCGCCGACGGCCATCGGGCGCACGCCGAGCGCGTCCACGGCGCACGGCACCTCGACGACGGCGCCGGCCGGCAGGTTGGTGATCAGGCCGGTGTTGGGGAGGTTGCCGTAGACGACGCGGGGCGCGCCGGTGGCGATGCTGTGGATGATCTGCGGGGCGTACTCCATCGTGCCCTCCACGGTGATCGGCCGGCCCGCGCGGAGCGCGTCGCGGGTGGCCTCGTACTGGCGGACGTTCTCCTCGCTGATGCCGAGGTAGGCGCCGACGGGGATGCGCAGGCGCTCGATCTCGGAGTCGTGGTGCAGGTACCAGGGGACGTACTCGGAGGAGTGCTCGCTGGTCTCGGTCGGGTAGTAGCCGAGCCTGCGGTACATGTCGACGCGCACCCGGCGGGCCAGGCCGGGGTCGCGGGCGACGGCCTCGTCCAGGCGGGGGTAGAGGTTCTCGCCGCGGTGCTCGAAGCGCAGCATCCACGACTGGTGGTTGACCCCCGCCGCCAGGTAGGACACCTCCTCGTACGGCACCCCGACCAGCTCGGCCAGGTCGTGCGCGGTCCAGTGGATCGAGTGGCACAGGCCCACCACGTTGCGGACGGGGGTGGCGGCGGCCAGGTACCAGACGTTCATGGCCATGGGGTTGGTGTAGTTGAGCAGCCAGGCGTCGGGGCACAGCTCGGCCATGGCGTGCCCGATGCGGTCGAGGGCGGGGAACGTCCGCAGGGCGCGGAAGATCCCGCCGACGCCGATGGTGTCGGCGATGGTCTGGCGCAGGCCGTGGCGCGCGGGCAGCTCGAAGTCGACGCGGGTGGCGTCGATCATGCCGACCTGGATCATGTTGATCGCGAAGTCGGCGCCCTCCAGCGCGCGGCGCAGGTCGGGGCAGGCGGAGATCTTGACGGGGCGGCCGGCGGCGATGACGCGGGCGGCGGCCTCGGCGGTCTCCAGCCGCTCGGGGTGGATGTCGTGCAGCGCGACCTCGAACTCCCCGAGATCGGGGAAGGCGACCAGGTCGGCCAGCAGGCCCTGGGTGAACTCGACGCTGCCCGCGCCGATGAAGGCGATCTTCATAGCTCCTTCCAGGTGGGCTGGGCGGCGGTGCCGCCGGCGGCCCGGGTCGACAGTGATCCGCAGGCGACCGCCACGCGCAGGCACTCGCGCAGGCCGAGCCCGCGCAGCCGGGCGGCGATCAGGCCCGCGTTGAAGCTGTCGCCGGCCCCGACGGTGTCGACCGGCTCCAGGGGGACGGCCGGCACCCGGGTCAGCGTGCCGTCCCGCCAGGCGAGCGCGCCGGCGGCGCCGTCCTTGACGACGACGGCGGGGCCGAGGGCGCCGATCCGGGCCGCGGCCTCCTCGACCGACAGGGGCAGGGGGTTCGGCGCGCGGGACGGCAGGCGGGCGGCGACGGCGACGGCCTCGGCGGCGTTGGGGAGGAAGACGTCCACCTCGGGCAGCACCCCGGCGAGGCCCTGCCAGGCGCCGGCGGGGTCGTCGTTGGTGTCGAGGGACGTGCTCGCGCCCCGCTCCCGCTCCCCCGCCAGCAGCTCCGGCAGCCCGGCCGCGAGCGCCGGCTGCAGGAAGTAGGAGGAGACGTGCACGTGCCGGGCCAGGCCGCGCGGCACGTCGGCCGCGGTCAGGTCGGGCAGGCAGCCGGGCGAGGTGAGGATGGCCCGGTCCGCGCCGTCGGCCAGGACCACGGTCATGGCCGTGGGACGGGGGCCGGCGACGCAGTGCGTGACGTCCACGCCGCGCGCGGACAGGGCGTCCAGCACGAACCGGCCGGCGGCGTCGTCGCCCACCCGCCCGGCGAACGCCACCCGCAGACCCAGCCGGGCGGCCCCGCAGGCGGTGATCGCGCCGGAGCCGCCGAGGACGAGGTCGCCGCCGGAGACGAGCTGCTCGCGCTGGCCGTAGCCGAGGCGGCGGGGCGCGCCGGAGAGCACGACGTCGGGGTTGGCGTCGCCGACGACGAGCAGGTCGAACTCAGGCGCCATGACGGGGCGTCCGAGCCGGGAGGGCTGATGGGGGTACGGGTGCGGTGAGGCGCACGGACACTCCTCGCGAACGTGGTTGTTCGGGACAAGTGGCGATGCGCGCTGTTCCGCACTCTCCGCGTCGCGCCCGTGCCGGGGGGCGCCGGAGTGGCGTGGCCCATAACCGTAGGACGTCACGCCAGCACGCTGGGACGTGCCTCCCTCCTGTGTGCGGATAGAATTGCGCGTTCTTGCT
This sequence comes from Actinomadura luzonensis, assembly GCF_022664455.2. Classification (NCBI taxonomy): domain Bacteria; kingdom Bacillati; phylum Actinomycetota; class Actinomycetes; order Streptosporangiales; family Thermomonosporaceae; genus Actinomadura; species Actinomadura luzonensis. The sequence goes on along the minus strand of NZ_JAKRKC020000002.1, from coordinate 82,190 downwards.
CCTTTGTCCAGACTTCGGGGCACGAAAGAATCATGACCGGGTCCACTCCGCGCAGCCGCCGGTCGCGAACGCCTTGTCCGCGGGCTCGATGGTGACGGTCGCGGGGCCGGTCGGCATGCCCGAGGTGATGACGTCGGCGGGGGCGGCGGAGACGTTCCTCATGCGGGCCCAGAAGCACATGGAGAAGCCCGCCGTCGGGCCGGCGGTGCGGTAGGTGCCGGGCTGGATGTCCTTGCCGACGACCAGGGTGCGGAGGGAGGCGGGGTTGATCCCCGCGGGCTGTGTGGCCCCGGGCGCGGTGGCCCCCGGGGCGGTGGCCCCCGGTGGGGTGGCGTCCGGAGCGGGCGGGGTGTCCGAGGGCGGGGTCGCGGCGGGGGCGCTGGTGGTGGCCTGCGGGTCGTCGGGGGGCGGGCCGGTGTCCTCGACGGTCACCGTCAGCTGGGGCTCCGGGTCGCCGTCGGCTCCGGTCGCGTCGTCGGTGCCCGTGGCGCCGTAGCCCACGAAGACGCCCAGCAGGAACCCCAGCAGCGCGGCGAGCCCGGCCACGAGCACGATGATCGGCGGGCTGCTGGTCGCCCGCGGGTATTCGGGTGGGTATCCGGGAGGAGGCGGCGGCCCGTACATCACGGACCCAAGCGTCCCACCCCTGTCAACGGTGCAGGTAGTCCACGAGCGACGCCTTCTCCGTCTCCAGCTCCTCGATGGCGCTCTTGACCACGTCGCCGATGCTGACGATGCCCGCCAGGCGGCCGTTCTCGACGACCGGCATGTGCCGGAAGCGCTCGTTGGTCATGATGCGCCGCAGCTCGTCCACGTTCTCGCCGGGGCCGGCCGTGCGCACGTCGGTGGTCATGATCGCGGAGACGGGCTCGTCCAGCACGCCCGCGCCGCGGTCGTTGAGCCGGCGCACCACGTCGCGCTCGGAGACGATGCCCTCGATGGCGACGCCGTCGGTGGAGACCACCACGGCCCCGATGTTGTGCTCGGCGAGCCGGGCGAGCAGCTCACGGACCGACGCCGACGGCGGCACGGTCGTCACTTGGCTGCCCTTGGCGCGCAGGATCGTCCCGATGAGCATGTGGTACCACCTCTGCCTCGGTCTTCCGCTGTGTAGGCACCAGGCAAACAAGCCGGTGGGGAGCCCGTCAACCCGTCCCGTAGGCTGCTTGCCGGACGTACTCCACTTCATATGCCGAAACATCACCTGACCAGGGACACAGTGAGATGACCGAGCCGCTGAACATCGGAAGCCATGACCTGCCCGTCACCGACGAGCTGGCCGCGTTCATGCGGACGGGCTGGGCCGACACGCGGCGCACCGACGTGACGGCGCTGCCGGTCGCGCCCTGGGCCGCCAAGCGCCGCGCCGCCCTGGCCGCGCGGTTCCCCGGCGAGCGGCTGGTGATCCCGGCGGGCACGCTCAAGGCGCGCAGCAACGACTGCGACTTCCGCTTCCGGCCGCACAGCGCGTACGCGTACCTGACGGGCGCGGGCGAGCCCGACGACGTGCTGGTGGTCGAGCCGTCCGGGGAGAGCGTGCTCTACCTGCGGCCCCGCTCGCCGCGCGAGGAGGGCCAGGAGTTCTACCGCGACCGCCGCTACGGCGAGTTCTGGGCCGGCCGCCGCCCCGACCTGGCCGAGGCGGCCGAGCTGTACCAGGTCGAGTGCGCCCACATCCGCACGCTCGACCTGGACCGCCCGGCCCGGGTGCTGCGCGGCGTGGACCCGTCCGTCGACGCCCGCGTGCCGCGCGGCGAGGGGGACGCCGAGCTGGAGACGTTCCTGTCGGAGATGCGGCTGGTCAAGGACGAGTGGGAGGTCGGCGAGCTGCAGTTCGCCGTGGACGCGACCGCGCGCGGCTTCGAGGACGTCGTGCGCGCCCTGCCGCGGGCGCTCGCCCACCCGCGCGGCGAGCGGTACCTGGAGGGCGTGTTCGGGCTGCGGGCCCGGCTGGAGGGCAACGCGACCGGCTACGAGAGCATCGTGGCGGCCGGCGCGCACGCCTGCGTGCTGCACTGGATCCGCAACGACGGCCCGCTGCGCGACGGCGACCTGCTGCTGCTGGACGCGGGCGTCGAGGCCGACACCCTCTACACCGCCGACGTGACCCGCACCCTGCCGCTGTCCGGCCGGTTCACGCCGGCGCAGCGGCAGGCGTACGAGCTGGTGCACGAGGCCCAGGACGCGGCCATCGCCACGCTGCGGCCCGGCGCCCGCTTCCGCGACTTCCACCAGGCCGCCATGCGGGTCATCACCGAGGGCCTGCGCGACTGGGGCCTGCTGAAGGGCTCGCTCGACGAGCTGATGGAGACCGGCCTGCACCGCCGCTACACCCTGTGCAGCAGCGGCCACATGCTCGGCCTGGACGTGCACGACTGCGCGCGCTCGCGCGCCGAGGTCTACCTGGACGGCGTGCTCGCGGAGGGTCACGTGCTGACCGTCGAGCCGGGCCTGTACTTCCAGCCCGACGACCTGACGCTGCCCGAGGAGCTGCGCGGCTTCGGCATCCGCATCGAGGACGACCTCGTCGTCACCGCGGACGGGGCCACGCTGATGTCGGCCGGGCTGCCCCGCCACCCGGACGAGATCGAGTCCTGGATGAGCGCCCTGCTGTAACGAAGCGGTCACGTTTCGTGCATGCCTGATAAGGCGCGGCCCGCCCCTCATACCTTTTCCTCAAATTCCGAGGAAAGCGTCGACTACTGGACACCCCGTCAGTAGGGTGACTGATCCGTAGGCGGGCGGAGGTGGTCGGCCAATGGCCGGGTCCGGATTCGTCGGACGCAAGGCCCGGTCGATGCTCGGGCAGGTCGGTGACCTGTTCGTCATCGCCCTGGAGGGGCTGCGGCGCAGCTGGGACGTCAAGAGCTGGTGGTGGGAGTTCGTCGACCAGTGCTGGTTCCTGGCCCGCGTGACCAGCGTCCCGGTGCTGCTGGTCTCGCTGCCGCTGGGCGCGACCGTGGCGCTGCAGGTGGGCGAGCTGGCCTGGCAGCTCGGCGCGGGCTCGGCCACCGGCAGCGCGGTGTTCGTCGGCCTCATCCGCGAGGTGGCGCCGCTGGCCAGCGCGCTGCTCATCGCCGGCGCGGGCGGCAGCGCCATGACCTCCGACATCGGCGCGCGGCACATCCGCGACGAACTGTCGGCCATGGAGGTCATGTCGGTCAACCCGATCCACCGCCTGGTCACGCCGCGCATGTGGGCGGCCAGCACGATCGCGGTGTGCCTGTGCCCGCTGGTCATCCTGGCGGGCGCGAGCGGCGGCTACTTCTTCAACGTCGTCGTGCAGGGCGTGACGCCGGGCGCGTACTTCGACGGGGCGCTGTCGCTGGTGGTCTCCTCCGACCTGTACGTCACCCTGTTCAAGGCGTGGATCTTCGGCTTCATCGCCGCCGCCGTGGCCTGCTACAAGGGCATGACCTGCGCCACCAGCCCGGTCGGCGTGGGGCGGGCGGTCAACCAGGCGACCGTGGTGACGTTCATGCTGGTGTTCACGTTCAACTACGTGATCTCGGCGGTGTACTTCCTCGCCTATCCCCCAAGGTCGCTCTGATGGTGACGCGGACGGCCGGCCTGCGGCTCGCCCACCGGGGGCGGGAGCTCGCCGAGCGGTTCGCCGGGCTGGCCGACTGGCCGCTGTTCGTCTGGAAGGTGCTCTTCTACTGCGTCCGCGACGTGATCCTGCGGCTGCGGTACTTCAAGGTCGTCATCCGGCAGGTCAGCGACGTCGTGGTGGGCGTCGGCGCGACCGTCATCGGCGGCGGCATGGTGTTCGTGGTGTTCACCATGGCCTTCGTCGTGGGCGCGACCGTGGGCCTGCAGGGCTACCAGGGGTTGCAGGCGATCGGCGCGGAGTCGTTCATGGGGCTGGTCGGCAGCTTCGCCAACGTCCGCGAGATCACCCCGATCATCGCGGCCACGGCCCTCGCGGCGCAGGTCGGCTCGTCGTTCACGGCGGAGCTGGGCGCGATGCGGATCTCGGAGGAGATCGACGCGCTGGAGGTGATGGGCATCAACGCCTTCACCTACCTCATCTGCACCCGGGTGGTGGCGGCGCTGCTGGCGCTCATGCCGATCTACCTGATCGCGCTGTTCGCCAGCTTCTTCGCCACCCGGCTGATGTGCACGGCGCTGTTCGGCCTCGCGCCCGGCGTCTACGACTACTACTTCTACCTCTACCTGCCGGTCAGCGACATCCTGTTCAGCGTCGCCAAGGTCGGCGTGTTCGCCTTCGCGGTCATCGTGATCCACTGCTACCACGGCTTCCACGCCACCGGCGGGCCGGTGGGGGTGGGCGTCGCGGCGGGCCGCGCCATCCGGCAGTCGATCGTCACGATCGTGCTGCTCAACCTGCTGCTGTCGTACCTGTTCTGGGGCGGCGGCGGCAACATACCGCTGACGGGGTGAGCCGGTGGCCCGATTCGAGTTCCCTCTCGCCGCCCGCGTGGGCATCGCCTTCGCGACGCTCGCGGTCCTGGCCGGGGCGACGGTCTTCGTCGTGCGCACGGCCACCGAGCTGCGCGGGACGCGGATCGACGCGGTCTTCACGCGCGCCGGGCAGGGCCTGGACACCAACTCGCCGGTCAAGATCCGCGGCATCACGGTCGGCGACGTGACCGGCGTCTCGCTGGACGCCAGGGGCCGGGCCGTGGTCACCATGCACGTCCAGCCCGGCGTGCGGGTGCCCGCCTCCGCCTCCGCCTCCATCGAGCCGAGCTCGGTGTTCGGCCCCAAGTACGTCTCCCTCGTCCCCGGCACGGGCGAGAGCACCGGCCCCTTCCTCGCCTCCGGCGCGGTCATCACCGACACCTCGGGCCCGCTCGACCTGTCCGACACGCTCGGCGACGCCTACCGCGGCCTGGACGCGATCGACCCGCGCGAGGTCACCGTCATCGTCCACACCCTCGCCCAGGGCCTGGACGGCGAGGGCGGGCAGCTCCGCGAGCTGATCGGCGACGCCGGCACCGTCGTCGGCGTCGCGCACCGGCAGCGGGAGCGCGCCCGCCGCTTCCTGCGCGACACGGCCGCGCTCGGCACCGCCCTGTCCGACAAGGGCGACGAGCTGGTGTCGATCTCCTCCGACGTCAACGTCATCACCCCCGGCCTGCTGGCCCGCGCGGACAAGGTGCGCGCCCTGCTGGAGGAGGTCACCTCGATCAGCGACCTCGGCGCGCACGGCCTGCGCGCGCACCGCCAGGACCTGCGGGCCGGGGTGCACTCGGCCGAGCGGGTGGCCGCGCTCATCTACGCCCAGCTCGGCCTGGCCGGCGACGGCGTACGCGGCCTGAACCGGCTGCTCGCCCTGCTCAACGAGCTGATCGAGGCGCCCGGCCCGAACGGCAGGAACCAGCTCCAGGTGGAGGCGTTCGTCGCCACCGACGTCTGCGAGCTGATCGTCGGCGCCTGCGGCCCCACCGACGGGAGGCGCTGACATGGCCGTCTCCGCCGAGCGCAGGCGCCGCCGCTGGACCTTCGCCCGTTTCGTGCTGTTCATCGGGCTGACCGTGGCGCTGATCGTGCTGATCGGCGTGCAGATCGCGAAGGTCGGCGGGGGCGGCGGCTACCGGATCGTCGCCACCTTCGACGACGTGTCCGGCCTCACCGAGGGCGACCAGGTGAAGATCGCCGGCGCGCCGGTCGGCCGGGTGGACGGCATCAGGGTCGTGGACGGCCGCGCCGAGGTCACCATGGAGGTGCAGGACGCCGTCCGGGTGCCGGCCGACTCCGAGGCCGCGATCCGCTGGCGCAACGCGATCGGCCAGCGCGTGGTCTACCTGCTGCCCGGCACCGCGCCCGGCCGGCTGCCGCCCGGCGGCCGCATCGCCCGCACCTCCTCCGTCGTCGACATCGGGCAGCTCGTCAGCGACCTCGGCCCGCTCACCCGCAGCCTCGACGCCGACCAGATCAACCAGCTCCTCACCGCCGCCGCGACCGCGCTCAAGGGCAACGAGCGCAACCTGCCGCGGCTGCTGGACAACGTCGACGCCATCACCACCACCGTCGCCGAACGCCGGCAGACGATCGAGCGGCTGCTGGAGGACTACGCCACGGTCAGCGGCGTGCTGGCCCGCCGCGACAAGCAGATCGAGCAGCTCGTGGACAACCTCGTGACGCTGACCGAGGCGTTCGCCGACAACCGGCGGCTCGTGGACGACGCGCTGGTGCAGCTGTCCGCCACCGTCCACACCTCCGACGAGGTGCTGGGCAGGAACGCCGGGGAGCTGGGGGCGTTCGTGGAGAACCTGAAGGGCCTGACCGGCGGCGTGCGGCGGCACGTGGGCGAGATCGACCGGACGGTGAGCACGTTGCAGCCGCTGTTCGCGCGGGCCTACTCGACGGTGGACCGCGGCCACTACTTCATCACCGCGGTGCCGTGCCTGGCGCTCGGGCCCTCGCCGTGCCCGTACGGGATGCGGACGCCGCCGCCGCTGCGCAACACGCGGGTGCAGAGCGCCGACGACCTGCGCAAGCTGATGGTGGGCCGCTGATGCCGCTCACCTCGTTCAGGGACCGCAACAAGCACGCCGTCGGCCTGGTGTCGCTGGCCACGCTCGCCGTGATCCTCCTCGTCACGTTCCTGATCGGCAACCTCGGGCTGCTGGAGGGCGGCTACACCGTCTCCGGCGTGTTCACCGACTCCGGCGGGCTCCGCACCGGCAACGACGTGCGGGTGGCCGGGGTGCGGGTCGGCAAGGTGACCGAGGTCCGCCCCGACTACGCGCACGGCCAGGTGATCGTCACCTGGAAGGTGGACGACGGCGTGCGGCTCGGCCGCGCCACCCGCGCCGACATCGCCCTGTCGAACCTGCTCGGCGGCCGGTACGTCAAGCTCACCGGCGCCGTCGCGGCCCCGTACCTGGACCAGCTCCCCGAGGCGCAGCGGCGCATCCCCCTCGCCAGGACCGGCGTGCCCACGCTGGTCAACGACGCCATCAACGACGCCACCCGGCTGGTCAACCGCCTCGACACCCGCGCCGTGGACGACCTGCTCAGCGAGCTGAACAAGGTGGACCTGGCCAAGCGCGGCCGGCTCACCCGGCTGCTGCGCAACATCGGCGACCTGTCGGACACGATCAGCAGGAGCGAGCCGCAGCTCCAGCGGCTGCTGGACAACGGCAACAAGGTCATGGACGTCCTGGAGAAGAAGGACAAGCAGCTCGTCCGGCTCATCGACGCGATCGAGGTCATGCTGTCGGAGCTGCGCGAACGGCGGGCCGAGCTGCGCACCCTGCTCGGCGACGGCAGCGACCTCGTGCAGAGCACCACGCGGCTCATCGCCGAGCACGAGCGCTCCCTCGTACGGGTGCTGGACGACAACGCGGCCATCACCACCCGGCTCAGCGGCAGCAACAAGCAGTTCAACGCGCTGCTGGCGTGGGCCGGGCCGACCTTCACCGGCCTGTCCACGATGGGCGGGCAGGGCCCCTGGCTGGAGGCCATCGCCACCGGCCTCGGCCCGATCAACCCCGAGGTGCTGGCGGCGGTGGCGGACGACCGGGCCAAGGACAGGAAGGACGACCGGTGAGGCGGCTGGCGGCGGTCCTGGCGGCGTGGGCGCTGCTCGCGTCCGGGTGCTCGGTGCTGGGGGCGCGGCCGTACCGGCTGACCGCGATCTTCAGCGCCGCGCCCTCCCTGTACGAGCAGGCCCGCGTCAAGGTCATGGGCCTGGACGCCGGGTACGTCGACACCATCCGCATCGAGGGCGACCACGTGCGCGTCGGCCTGCTGGTGGACCGCGACGTGCCGCTCCCGGCGGACGTCCGGGCCGTGGTCGCGCCGCAGAACACGCTGGGCGAGCGCAACGTCGTGCTCTACCCGCCGTGGAAACCCGGCGACCGGCGGCTCGCGGCCGGGACGACGATCCCGCTGGAGCGCACCGAGCTGCCGGTGGAGATCGACGACGCGCTCGACGCGTTCACCCGCCTGACCGACGCGCTCGACTCCGACAAGCTGGGCGAGGTGGCCGGGAACCTGGCCACCGGCGTCCGCGGCCGCGGCAAGACGATCAACAACGCGATCGCCGACACCGCCGAGCTGACCGACACCCTGGCCAAGCAGGACCAGCAGCTCATCGACCTGGCCAAGGGCCTGAACAGGATCGCCACCCGGCTCAACGAGCGCGAGAGCCAGGTGACCGGCGCCATCGACTCCTTCTCCGAGGCCAGCGCGATCCTCGCCGAGGAGCGGCGGCGGCTGCGCGGCTTCGTCTCCGGCATGGCCGACTTCGTGCGGCGCGGCGACGTGCTCATCGAGCAGTACTCGGCGCGGCTGCCGCAGGCCGCGGGCACGCTGGCGGAGCTGGTGCTGACGCTGCGGGCCAACAGCGCCTCCGTCGCGCAGGCGGTCAAGGGCGCGGCCGACTTCGCCGACGTGCTCGTCGACTCCTGGGACAGGAAGCAGCACGTGCTGAAGATCCGGGTCGTGCTCAACGCGATGACCCGGGCCTGGCTGCAGCCGCTGTTCGACGCGCTGAACCTGGGACGGGTGCCGTGCCTGCCCGCCGGGCTCAGCAACTGCCCCTTCGAGCGCCGGGCGGGGCGGCGATGAGGGCCCGCCTGCTGGCCGCGCTGCTCGCGCTGGCGGTGACCGCGTCCTGCTCGCTGCGGACGCTCGGCGCCACCACCGGCGAGCTGACCCTGTACGCGGTCTTCGACGACGCGCAGAGCCTGGTCAGCGGGCACAGCGTGCAGATCGCGGACGTGCGGGTCGGCACGGTGACCGGCGTCAGCCTGCAGGGCTACCGGGCGCGGGTCGCGATGTCGATCGAGGCCGCGCACCGGGTGCCGCAGGGCAGCACGGCCACGGTCGCGAAGACGTCGGTGCTGGGCGAGAACTACGTGCTGCTCACCCCGCCGAAGGGCAAGGACCTGTCCACGGGGCCGTACCTGGCCGACGGCGCCACCATCGCCGACACCTCCGTCGAACCGGACATCGAGCAGGTCACCGCCAAGGCCGGGCCGCTCATCGAGGCGCTCGGCGCGCAGGACGTCAACGCCATCCTGGACGCCGCCTCCACCGCGTTCGCCGGGCAGGGCGACGAGGTCAACCGGCTCATCAAGCAGACCGCCGAGGTCACCGACGCCTACGCCGCCGCCCGCGCCGACCTCGGCACCACCATCGACGCGCTCGCCCGGCTGGGCGACGACCTCGCCAAGGGCAGCGACGAGCTGGACCGGCTGCCCGGCACGCTCGCCGCCGCCACCTCGCGGCTCGCGCACGGCCGGCACCACATCAAGACGGCGGTGATCGCGCTGACGAAGCTCGCCAAGGAGGTCAACCTCACCGTGTACCCGCGCCACGCGGCCCGGCTGCGCACGCTGCTGCGCGAGCTGGAGGCGATCTCGTCGTCCATGCAGCGCGGCAAGGAGGACCTGAAGCGGCTGGTGGCCGAGATCCAGGCGTTCATCGACGCGCCGCCGATCGTGGTCAACGGGCAGATGCTCACCTACATCTGGCTCAAGGGCCTGCTGCTGCCCGCCCCCGCCGGCGACCCGCCCGCCGCCGACCGGCGCGGGGACTTCCGCCTGCTGCTGGAGCCGCCGCGATGAGGAACCGCATCTATCTCAACCTGGGCTTCTTCGTGCTGCTGGGCATCGTCATGACGGTCTGGGCGTTCAGCACCATCATCCGGCTGGACGCCGTCGAGCGGCCGTACCGGGTGTCGGCCGAGTTCGTCTCCTCCCCCGGGCTGGTGCGCGGGTTCGACGTGGCGTACCTGGGGGTGCGGGTCGGGAAGATCGGCGACGTGCGGCTCGCGCCCGGCCGCATCGTGGTCGGCCTGGACCTCGACCGGGGGGTACGGCTGCCGAAGGGCGTGACGGCCGAGGTGCGGCGCAAGTCGGCGGTCGGCGAGCCGTACGTGGAGCTGTCGCCGCCCGTGAGCGGCGTGCGGGGGCCGTCCCTGGCCGCCGGCGACACGATCCCGCTGACGCGGACGACGGTGCCGCTCGACTACAAGCGGCTGTTCGAAGGCGTCGGCAAGCTCCTCAACGCGGTGCCGCCCCGGGACGCCAGGACCATCACCCACGAGCTGGCGGTCGCGCTCGACGGGCGGGCGCCCACGATCCGCAACCTCATCGACGACGCCCACTCCCTCACCGGCACCCTCGCCGACAACGCCGACCTGCTGGACGACCTGTCGGTGCAGCTCACGCGGCTCACGCACACGCTGGCCGGGCGCAAGGACGCGCTCGCCTCGGGGATCGGCGACCTCGCCACGGTGACGGCGGCGCTGCGGGCCTCGCGTACCGACCTGAACGCCTTCCTGGACCAGGGGCCCGGCGTGTTCGCGCAGCTCGACGCGGCCATCAAGCGGTCACGGCCGGGCTTCTCGTGCCTGCTGACCGCGCTGGGGCTGCCGCACCGGCCGGCGTTCTCGGCCGCGACCGAGCGGAACACCCACCACCTGCTCAGCATCGTGCCGACGGCGCTCAGCCTCGCCGGCGACATCAGCGAGCGGCAGGGCGACACCGTGTACGGGAAGGCGACGTTCATCTTCAGCGTGCCGGGCGGGCCCACGCCGGCGGAGGAGTACGCGGGGCCCATCGGGCCGCCGGGCGTGCCGCAGCTCCGGGCCTGCCCCAAGCAGGCGGTCGCCCCGGACGTCCGCCACACCGGCGACCGGCACCCCGCCTCCCCCGGCCCCTCGGACCCTTCGGACCCCTCGGATTCCGGGTCCGGCACCACCTCCGCGTCGCCCTCGCCCTCCGCGGGCGACGGCGAACCCGGACCCGGGACGTCCCCCACCGGGGTGGCCGCCCCGGCGTCCCGCACCCCAACGAACATCGTCCCGCTGATTGTCGCGATATTCCTCGCCGTAGTGGCAAGTGGTGGCATCGTGGGCTGGACCGCGGCGGGCCGGGCGGCCCGCCGCCGTGAGGAGTCGGAATGACCCCCGGACAAGACCTCGCCCCCACCCCCACCACACCCCCCTCCGGCACCGCCCCAGGCCCAGCGGAGGACGAGCCCCGCCCCTCCGACCAGCCGACGGCCCCACCCTCCAAGAAGCCGCCCTCCCCCTCCGGAGACTCGCCCGCCTCCCCCTCCGGAGAAGCGCCCGAGCCCTCCCCCTCCGGAGAAACGCCCGACTCCTCACCTTCCGAAGGAACGCCCGACTCCTCCGCCGCAGGAACGCCGAGCCCCTCCCCCCGAGAGACGCCCGCCCCCTCCCCCTCCTCCCAAGAGACGCCAGCCCACGACGGCGGGAAGCAGTCGGGCGGCGGGAAGCGCAGCCGGGTCCTCAGAGCCAGGGTCCTGGCCGCCACCACCACCATGCTCATAGCCGCCCTGGCCGCCACCACCGTCCTGCAGTGGCTGGCCGCGACCCGCGCCGAGGAGGCCCGCAACGCCCTGGAGACCGAACGCGCCCTCCGCCTGGAGGTCTCGGGCACCGCGAGCGCCTTCAGCAAGTCCCTGCTCAGCTACGACTACCGCGACCTCCAGACCACCCGCTCCACCTTGAGCGCCCAGGCCACCGGCGACTTCCTGGCCACCTACGACCAGGCGTTCGGCGGCGCGATGGCGCAGGTCATCGTCAAGCTGAAGGCCGTCGCCCAGGCCACGGTCCGCGAGGTGTACCTGTCCGACGTGGACGAGGCCACCGCGCACGCGATCGTCGTCGTCGACCAGCAGGTGAACTCCGCCGAAGCGATCCGCTCGGTACGCGATTCGCACCTTAAGATCGCTCTTGTGAAGGAGAAGGGCGTCTGGAAGGTCCGGGACGTCACCGTGCTCGGCGCCGCCTCGGACGACCAGTACGCCCTCGACGACGCGACCGGCAAGAACACCGACAAGAACACCGGCAAGAAGGACTGACGATCGGCCCCTTGGCGATGGGCGGCCACCCGGACGAGGTGCGCGCGCCCGAACACTGGCTCACGGAGGTGGAGCGCGAGCGCGCCGCGCGGTTCCGGTTCGAGGCGGACCGGGCCACGTTCGTCGCCGCGCACCTGCTGGTCCGGCTCTGCGCCGCCGCCGCGCTCGGCGACGGCACGGACCCGGCCGGTCTCACGCTGCTGCAGGTCTGCGAGGTGCACGGCCCGGGCCACGGCAGGCCGTACCTGGAGCAGGCGCCCGAGCTGGGGGTGAGTCTCAGCCACACCCGCGGGTACGTCTGCGCCGCGGCCGGCCCCGGCCGGGTCGGCGCGGACGCCGAGCACGTGCCGCCGGGCCCGCTGGACGAGGCGCTGGCCGACCGGGTGCTCACGCCGCGCGAGCGGGCCCTGGTCACCGGCAACGACGAGCTGATGCGGCACTGGACGCGCAAGGAGGCGCTGATCAAGCGGGGCGAGCTGTCGCTGGACCGGCTCGGCTCCGGCGGCGACGACCTGTCCGGCCGCCACCTGCTGGAGTGGACCGCCGCGCCCGACATCAGGGTGGCGGTCGTCACCGACTCCCCCGCCCGCCGGGTGCCGATCCCGCTACTGGGCTGAGGTGCGGCGGGTCGGGGTCGGGTCGAGGAAGACCAGGCTGACCGCGGGGAACTGGGCGCGCAGCCGCCGGTCCACCTCGTCGCAGGCGATCTCGACGCCTGCCGCGCTGGCCTCGTCCCGGAAGTCGATCTTGGCGGCGACCAGCACCTCGCCGGGCCCGATCATCATGGTCAGCAGCTCGACGACGTCCTCCACCTCGGGCTGGGCCAGCAGCACCGCCCGGATGCCGGTCTCCAGGCTGGGCGGCGCGGCCCGGCCGATGAGCAGCGACAGGTTCGACTGGATGAGGGTGAGCGCGACGAGCAGCAGGAGCAGGCCGATCGCGACGGAGGCCAGGCCGTCCCACAGGGAGGAGCCGGTGAGCTGGGAGCCGAGCAGCCCGCCGGCCGCGATCAGCAGGCCGACCAGCGCGGCGGCGTCCTCGAACACGACGGCCTTGAGCGCGGTGTCGGAGGTGATCCGCACCAGCCGCAGCGGGTTGACCCGGTAGCGGGCGGCCTCGGCGCGGAGCTGCGAGTAGGCCTTGGCGAACGAGGCCGCCTCGATGACGAAGGACACGGCCAGCACGACGTAGGACGGGACGAGGCCGCCCAGCTCCTCGCCGTGGCTGATCTCGTGCACGCCGTGGGTGATGGAGAAGCCCGCGCCGCCGACGAGCGTCGCGACGGCCGCCATCATCGCCCACACGAACCCGGCCTTGCCGTGCCCGAACGGGTGCCGCCGGTCCGCGGGCCGCCCGGAGCGCCGCACCGCGACCAGCAGCAGCAGCTCGGTGACGGTGTCGGCGGCCGAGTGCGCCGCCTCCGACAGCATGGCCGCCGAGCCGCTGAGCAGGCCGGCGACGAGCTTGGCGAGCGCGATGGCGAGGTTCGCGGCGCCCGCCACGAGCACGGTGCTCAGGCTGTCGCCGTTCTGCTGCCCGTTCTGCTGCCGCTCGTTCTGGGGTCCGATGTGTTGTGACTTGTCCTCGTTCCGTTCCGGCGACCTCTCCGACATGTCGTTCACTCTACGTGCGCTACATTGGGGATCATGAGCGCGCCTCGCTGGCTATCCTCCGCCGAACAGCGTGCCTGGCGCACGCATCTGGCGCTGCACAAGCTGCTCATGCACCGGCTCGACCGCGAGCTGCAGGAGCACTCCCTGTCGCTGAACGACTACGAGATCCTGGTCAACCTGTCGGAGAGCCAGGGCCGCCGCATGCGCATGAGCGACCTCGCCGACGCCACGATCCAGTCGCGCAGCCGCCTGTCCCACCAGATCTCCCGCATGGAGGCCAAGGGCCTGGTCAAGCGGGAGGACTGCCGCGACGACCGCCGGGGCACGTTCGCGGTGCTGACCGACGAGGGCTGGGAGACCATCCAGCGGGTGGCGCCGTACCACGTGGCGAGCGTGCGCGAGCACTTCGTGGACCGGCTCACCGACGAGCAGCTTGAAGCGATCGAGGCGGCGTACGCGCCGCTCGTGGAGCACCTGAAGAAGCTGCGCTGAGCCCCACCGGCTCTTCCGTGGACGCAACCGGCGCCGACATCCAACCGATATCCGCGACGGCGCGCGCCCTTCCCGGCCGGTCGCTACGATCCGCACATGCTCAGAAGACTTCTGATCGTGGTGGTTCTCGCGCTCACGTCGGCCTGCTCGTCGGCGGGCGGGAGCGGGCCCGAGCTGCCGTCCGGCCCCGACCTGATGAAGAAGGCCGCCGAAGCCATGAAGACCGTCAAGTCGGCGTCCTTCTCCATCGCCACCGAGGGCAAGCCCAACGTGCCGCTGCAGAAGGCCGACGGCCGGCTCACCGCCGACGGCAACGCCGACGGCACGCTCACGATCGCGATCCTGGGCAACCTGCAGGAGGTCACCTTCGCCCTCGTCGGCGACACCGTGCACTTCAAGGGCCCGACGGGCGGCTTCCAGAAGATGACCCGGCAGCAGCTCGCGCAGTTCTACGACCCGTCGGTGATCCTGGAGCCGACCAAGGGCATCGCGAAGCTGCTGTCCTCCGCGACGAACCCGAAGGTGGAGGGCGTCGAGGACGGCGCCTACCGGGTCGCGACGACGTTCCCGGCGACGGTGGTCAAGGACATCGTGCCCGGCGTCACCCAGGACGTGAACGGCAAGGTCTGGATCGACCAGGCCACCGGCAGGCTGACCCGGGCCAGCCTGCCGTTGCAGGGCGGCACCGTGACGGTGTCGTTCAGCGACTACGACGCGCCGGTCACGATCACGCCGCCCGCCGGCTGATGGGCGCCGCCCGCCGGGTCGCGCTCGGCGCCGGGGGCGCGGTGGTGCTGCTGGCCGCGCTCGACGCGTACGTGGTGGTGACCGTCCTCATCGAGATCGCCAGGGACGTCGGGGTGCCGCTCAACCACCTGGAGCGGGCCACGCCGATCGTCACCGGGTTCCTGCTGGGCTACATCGCGGCGATGCCGCTGCTCGGGCAGCTCTCCGACCGGTACGGGCGGCGGCCGCTCATCCACGCGTGCCTGGCGGCGTTCGCGCTCGGCTCGGTGCTGACGGCGCTGGCGGCCGGCGAGGTGATGGTGGTGGCCGGGCGTACCGTGCAGGGGATCGCGGGCGGGGCGCTGCTGCCGATCACGATGGCGCTCATCGGCGACCTGTGGGACGAGCGGGAGCGGCCCGTGGCGCTGGGCGCGGTGGGGGCGGCGCAGGAGCTGGGGTCGGCGCTCGGGCCCCTGTACGGCGGGCTGCTGGCGCAGATCCCGGCGCTCGCGGTGGCCGGGGTGGAGCTGGGCGGCTGGCACGCCATCTTCTGGATCAACGTGCCGCTGGCGGCGCTCGCGGCGGTGGCCGTGCACCGCACGGTCCCCGGCCGCCCGCCGGCGAGCCCGTCCTCGGGCCCGTCCTCGGGGGCGTCCTCGGGCCCGTCCTCGGGGGCGTCCTCGGGCCCGTCCTCGGGGGCGTCCTCGGGGGCGTCCTCGGGGGTGCCGCGGCGGGTGGACGCCGCCGGCGGCGCCCTGCTGGCGCTGGCGCTGGCGCTGCTCGTCGTCGGCCTGTACAACCCCGACCCGGCCGAGGCGTTCCTGCCGCCGTGGGGCGCCCCGCTGATCGCGGCGGGCGCCGTGGCGGCCGGGGTCTTCGTCTGGTGGGAGATCCGCTCCCCCGTCCGCATCCTCGACCTGTCCGGCGTCCGCAAGGGGCCGCTGCTGGCGACGCTCGGGGTGAGCTTCCTCGCGGGGGCGGCACTGCTGGTGACGATGGTGTTCGTGCCGTTCACCGCGCAGACGCTGCTCGGCCGCGACGAGCTGGGCGCGGCGTTCGTGCTGGCCCGCTTCCTCGTCGCGCTGACCGCGGGGGCGCTGCTCGGCGGCCTGCTGGCCCGCCGGCTGGGCGAGCGGCGCGTCGCGGTGGCGGGCATGGCGGTGGCGGCGGCCGGCTACTGGCTGATGAGCCGCTGGCCGCTGCGGCTGGCCGAGGCGGGCCTGGTCGTGGACGCCGCCCTGGTGGTGGCCGGGCTGGGCCTCGGCGTGGTGATCGCCCCGGTGTCGTCGGCCGTGCTGCGGGCGAGCCGGGCGGCCCAGCACGGGGTGGCCTCGGCGGCGGTCGTGGTGGCCCGGATGATGGGCATGCTGGTCGGCATCGCGGCGGTGTCGGCGTGGGGGTTCCACCGGTTCCAGTCGCTGACGGCCGAGCTGGACACGCCGCTGCCGTTCGGCGTGGACGCCGCCACGTACCAGCGGCAGCTCGCCGAGTACACGGGGCGGGTGCAGGCGGCACTGCACGTGGAGTACACCGAGATGTTCCTCGTCACGGCGTTCGTCTGCCTGGCGGGCGCCGCCGCGGCCTTCCTCATGCCGCGCCGCCCGCCCCGCGTCCCCGAACGACCGGCCGCCCCGAGCCCCGACCCGGCGGCCGAAGCCCACTAACACCGGGCAGCAGCGGGCCGGACCGCACGACACCCCCGGACCGCACGACACCCTGGCGGACGGCCGCCCGACGACCCTTGGCGGCCCCGCCGCCATCCGGCCGGCGGGCCCCGCGCCCTCCCTCACGGAGGAGGGGCGGGGACCGTGGCCGCGGTCAGGGCGAGAGGCGGTGGAGGTCGCGCGGGAAGGCGGTGGTCTCGCGGATGTTGGCCGCGCCCGTCAGCCGGGCGGTCCACCGTTCCAGGCCCAGCGCGAACCCGCCGTGCGGCGGCATCCCGTACCGGAACGCCTGGAGGTACCCCTCGTACGGCCCGATCGGCTCGCCGAGCGCGGCCAGCGCCGAGGTGTAGTCCTCGTACCGGTGCAGCCGCTGTCCGCCCGTCACCAGCTCCAGCCCCCGGAACAGCAGGTCGAAGCCGTTGGAGCTGCCGGGCCTGGCCGGGTCGGGGTGGGTGTAGAACGGCCGCTTGGACATGGGGTAGCCGGTGACGAACAGGAACTCCGACCCGTGCTCCCGCAGCGCCCACTCCGACAGCCACCGCTCCTGCGCCGGCGCGAGGTCCGGCTCGGAGGAGGAGGTGAGCCGCTGCGCCTCGGTGAAGTGCACGGCCGGGATCTCGGCCGGCACCTCGGGCAGCGCGACCCCGAGCAGGCCGGCGGCGGCCGCGGCCCGGTGGCGCACCGACTCGACCATGCCCGCGACGGCCTCCCGCAGCACGGCCATGACGTCCCGGTGGTCGGTGACGAAGCCGAGCTCGGCGTCGAGGCTGGTGTACTGGGCCAGGTGGCGGACGGTGTCGTGCGGCTCGGCCCGGAAGACCGGTCCGACCTCGTACACCCGCTCGAACACCCCGACCATGGCCTGCTTGTAGAACTGCGGCGACTGGGCGAGGTAGGCGGGGCGGCCGAAGTAGTCGATGCCGAAGACGTTCGCGCCCGACTCGGTGGCCGAGGCGACGATCTTCGGGGTGTGGATCTCGGTGAAGCCGAGCCGGTCGAGTGCCGCGCGGAACCCGGCGACGCTCGCGGCCGAGATCTCCAGCGCCGCGCGCAGCCGCGGGTGCCGCAGCGCGACCGGCGCGTGGTCGAGGACCGTCGGCAGCGAGGCCGTCACCACCGGCCGGTAGAGGTCGAACGGGGGCGGCGTGCCGGGTTCGGCCAGCACCTCGATCTCCGGCTCGGCCAGCTCGACGCCCCCGGGCGCCTGCGGCCGCCGGATCACCGTGCCGGTGACCCGCACCACGCTCTCCTCCCCCGGCAGGCCGCCCCCGGCCCCGTCATGTGTCTCCCCCGCCACCACCTGCGCGAGGCCGGCGCGGTCGCGTACCACCAGGAAGGAAACGGTTTTCAGGTGCCGCCGGCGATGGACCCAGCCGGCGATCGTCACTCGTCGTCCCGCGTGCTCGGACAGCTCCGCGGACAGGACACGAGAGATCATCACAGCTCCTCTGCAGGACGTGCGTGATCCCTTGGGAGTGCGGGGGAGAAGGGAGCTCCCGGTGCCACCGCACTTTCGCCGCCCCTTGCCAGGGCGGCCTCGGACGACCCGATGACGGGGGTCAGGCCGGCGGGGCATTTCCTCCCCGCACTCAGGAGTGTCTTCGCCGCGGGGCCCGGGGCCGCCTTCTCAGCTGCCGGCGGCTCTCTGCGCCCGCGCGGGTCCGCGGCTACTCGGCTCCCTCGACGCGTTGCCGCCGATCTTACGACCGCGCCCGGCCCGCGGGCAAAGCGATTGCCCGCGGGCCCCGGACGCGTTCGTCACTTGTCCTTCTTGGGACGCTTCTCTCTGATCTTCATGGTGACCTCGATGGGCGAGCCCGCGAAGCCGAACTCCTCGCGGATGCGCCGCTCGATGAAGCGCCGGTAGGTGTCCTCGAGCCAGCCCGAGGTGAACAGCACGAACTTCGGCGGCTCGGTGGACGCCTGCGTGGCGAACAGGATCTTCGGCTGCTTGCCGCCTCGCACCGGCGGCGGCGTCTGCTGCACCAGCTCGGTCAGGAACGCGTTGAGCCGCGCCGTCGGCACCCGCGTGGACCACGAGTCGAGCGCCTTCTCCAGCGCCGGCACCAGCCGGTCGACGTGCCGCCCGGTCTTGGCCGAGATGTTGACCCGCAGCGCCCACGGCGTGCGGACGAGCTGCCGGTCGATCTCCTTCTCCAGGTAGTAGCGGCGGTCCTCGTCGACGAGGTCCCACTTGTTGAAGGCGACCACCATGGCCCGGCCGGACTCGATGACCAGGCCGATGATGCGGAGGTCCTGCTCGGTGAGCGGCTCGCTGGCGTCGATGAGCACGATCGCCACCTCCGAGCGCTCCAGGGCCGCGCGGGTGCGCATGGCGGCGTAGAAGTCGGCGCCCTGCAGCTCGCGGTCGCGCCTGCGGATGCCGGCGGTGTCGATGAAGCGCCAGGTGCGCCCGCCCAGCTCGACCAGCTCGTCGACGGGGTCGCGGGTGGTGCCCGCCATCGGGTCGACCAGCACCCGCTCCTCGCCGGCCAGCTTGTTGAGCAGCGAGGACTTGCCGACGTTGGGCTTGCCGAGCAGCGCGACCCTGGCCGGGCCGCGCTCGGTCTCGAACGTGACGCGCGGCGTGTCGGGCAGCGCGTCGAGCACCACGTCGAGCAGGTCGCCGCTGGAGCGGCCGTGCAGGGCCGAGACCGGGTACGGCTCGCCGAGGCCGAGCGACCACAGCGCGGCGGCCTCCAGTTCGAGCTGCTGGTTGTCGACCTTGTTGGCGGCCAGGACGACGGGCTTGCCCGACTGGCGCAGCACCGCCCCGACGATCTCGTCGGCGTCGGTCGCGCCGACGGTCGCGTCGACCACGAACACGATCACGTCGGCCAGCTCGACGGCGACCTGCGCCTGCTCGGCGATGCGCAGGCCCATGCCGGTGGCGTCAGGGTCCCAGCCGCCGGTGTCGACGACGGTGAAGCGCTTGCCGCGCCAGTTGGCCTCGTACGTGACGCGGTCGCGGGTGACGCCCGGCACGTCCTCGACGACCGCCTCGCGGCGGCCGATGATGCGGTTGACCAGCGTGGACTTGCCGACGTTCGGGCGTCCTACGATGGCCACGACGGGCAGCGGCGTGCTGTCGCCGTGCTCGGTGATCTCAAGCTCGTCGAGCTCGGCCTCGACCCAGTCCCCCGTTGACACGATATTTCGTCCTTTGCGTGAGTACCGCGCCTGATGCGGTCATCAGGTGCGCTCCTTGACCAGCCTCAGCACCTCCGCGATCACCTCGTCGAGGGTCAGCGCGGTGGTGTCGAGCTCGACGGCGCCAGCCGCCATCGAGAGTGGGTCCGTCTTCCGTGTTGAGTCCAGGGTGTCACGCCTGGCCAGCGCCTCCTGCTGCGCCTCCACCGTGGTGCCCGCCAGCTCCGCGGAGCGGCGGCGGGCACGGGCCTCCGGGCTGGCCGTCAGGTAGATCTTGACGGGCGCGTCCGGCCAGACGACCGAGCCGATGTCGCGGCCCTCGACGACGATGTCACCGGAGCCGATGATCTCCCGCTGGAGCGCGACCAGCCGCGCCCGCACCTCGGGAACGGCGGCCACGACGGAGACCGCGCCGGTCACCTCGGCCTCCCTGATCGGCCCGGCGACGTCCACGCCGTCGACGTGGATGGCGGGGCCGTCGGGGTCGGTGCCGGAGACGATGCCCGGCTCGCCGCAGCGCGCCGCGACCGCGGCCGGATCGGCGAGGTCGACGCCCTGCTGGAGCATCCACCACGTCATCGCCCGGTACATCGCCCCGGTGTCGAGGTAACGCAGGCCCAGCGCCCGGGCGGCCCCGCGCGACACGCTCGACTTACCCGACCCCGAAGGGCCGTCCATGGCGACGACCAGACCGGTCACGGCCTCTCCCTCTTCACGTGTGTTCCAACGTGAAGAGGCTACCGCCTCCGGCTCAGTCGGCGATCCAGCTCCCGTGGAAGCCCAGCGGGACGCGGGCGGGCAGGTGCACGGTGGCGACCGGCTCGCCGGTGAAGTCCTGCGCCGAGAGGATCACCAGGTCGGCCGCTCCCCTGTCCGGGTTGTTGACGAACGTCATCACATAGCCGTCGTCCTCGGCGCCGTCGAGGTCGGCGGGGCTCCCCGCGACGAAGACCGGCTCGCCGACGTACGCCTCCCGCCCGAACTGCCGCGCCTCCTGGGTGCCGCGCAGCAGGTCGTGCTTGATCAGCGTGTTGTCGAACGCCTGGTCGGGCAGGTCCTCCAGCTCGTTCTCCGCCCGGCCCACGACGTCGTTGAGGTCGCGGGCGGCGGCGGTGTAGCCGTAGCGGTAGGCGCGGCCGGTGCGCCGCTCGTCCATGCGCGGGAACTCCTGGGCGCGGTCGTCCAGCCTGAGCGAGGAGACCTTGCCGGTGGCCGGGTCGACGCGCCAGCGGTCGAGGGTGGGCGCGCCGCCCAGGTCCAGCCGGGCGTCCACGAACCGCTTGGGGTAGCGGACCACGTCCACCACCACCTCGTCGCCGTCGTCGTAGGCGTTGAGCGTGTGGAAGACCCAGCACGGCTCCACGTCGAACCAGCGCGTCTCGCCGCCGGCGCGGGGCAGCAGGCCGAGCCGGGCGCCGTGGGCCTCGTTCCACGCGTACGGGACCGTCACGCCCTTCTCGGCGTGCTCCATGCTGAAGGTGACGGGCAGGTCGTACAGGACGACGTACCGCTCGGTGAGGGCGAAGTCGTGCAGCATCGGCGCGTCGGCGATCGGGATGTCGCGCACCTGCCGCACCGTGCCGTCCGGGCCGAGGACGACGTGCTGGTGGTGGTCCCAGCCGAAGAAGTACGCCACGGCGTGCACCTCGGCCGAGACCGGATCGGTGTGGACGTGCGCGGTGAACCCGCCGGGCAGGCCGCCGCCGAAGTCGCAGCGGCCGAGCGTGTCGAGCTCGTAGCTCAGCTCGTACGGCAGCGCGCCCGCCTCGACGGTCGCGAACGTGCGGCCGGCCAGCCCGATCACGTGGGTGTTGGCGGAGAAGTCCATGCCGCCGTGCTTGGGGCCGGGCCTGGGCGGCTCGCCGAGCCGGCGGGCGACCTCGTCGTTGCGGACCCACCGGTTGCGGTACCACTCGGCGCGGCCGTCGCGCAGCCGGACGCCGTGCACCATGCCCTCGCCGGTGAACAGGTGGGTCGCGGCCGGGTCGTCCAGGCTGAGCGGGTTCGGGCCGTTGCGCAGGAAACGGCCGGTGAGGCCGGCCGGGATGCGGCCGGTCACCTCCAGGTCGAAGGCGGTGATCTCCTCGGTGACGGGCGCGAAGCCACCGCGGTAGGGGGTGGTGGTGGTCATGGTGCGGTCCTCTCCTCGGACTCTTCGGCGGGCCCTCCACCCACCCCGCCCCCTGCCCCGGCCGCTCCGCCGGAAGCCGCACGGCCACCTCGGCCGGCGGCCGGGTCTCCGGATCCGAGCGGGCCGCCGGATCCGAGCGGGTCGTCGGATCCGAGCGGGTCGTCGGGCAGGTACGGGTCGTCGTCGTCGGGCAGGTCGGGGGGCAGCAGGTAGGGGGCGAGCACGGCGGCGTACAGGGCGCGGTAGCGCTGGGCGGACTCGGGCTCCCGGAAGAAGCCGGTGATCTCCAGGCTGACCGCGCCGTGGACGGCCATCCACAGCAGGTCGGCGATCTCCTCGGCGGTGCCGCCGCGCAGCAGGCCCGGCTCCAGGCAGGCCTGGACGGCCGACACGAGCAGCCCGAACGCCCGCCGGGCGGCCGACACCGCGTCGGGACCCGGGCGGAAGCCGGGCATCGCGCTCTGGAACATGACGCGGTAGTAGTCGGGCTCGGTGAGCGCGTAGTCGCGGTAGGCGTCGAGGCCGGCGCGCAGGTTCGCGAGGGGGTCGTCGCCCGCCGGGGTCTCCCGCAGCCGGCGCTCGAAGCGGGCGAACCCCTCCAGCCACAACGCCTCGGTCAGCCCGTCCTTGCCGCCGAACAGCGTGTAGATGACCTTGGTCGAGCAGCCGACCTCGCCGGCGATGCGCCGTACGGTGAGCGCGCCCGGGCCCTCGCTCACGAGCAGGTGCGTGGCGGCGTCGAGGATCGCCGTCCGCACGACGTCCTGCCCTTCCCTCTGTGCTTGCTGGTACGCGGTCGCCGCCATGTCGGGTAACGCCGTTTCTTGTCGGTAACGTTGTTACCGACCTTTCTACACCTCCTCCGCCCGCGCTTCAACCCGCCGTATCAGGACTAAGGACGTCACGGGCGGTAAGTGCTCTGATGTGAGCGAGCCCCGGGTCACGGTCGTCGTGGCCAGCAAGGACAGGCTGCGGGCACTGGCCCGCTCGCTTCCCCTGCACCCGCGTCCGGTGATCCTCGTCGACAACGGCTCCGGCGACGGGACCGTGCCGTTCGTCCGCAAGCACTTCCCGGACGTTCGGGTGGTGGAGGCGGGCGAGAACCTGGGCGCGCCCGCGCGCAACGTCGGCGTGCGCCTGGCGGAGACGCCGTACGTGGCCTTCGCCGACGACGACTCCTGGTGGGCCCCCGGGGCGCTGGAACGGGCGGCCGACGTCCTCGACGCCCACCCCCGGCTGGCCGTGCTGGGGGCCCGGGTGCTGGTGGGGCCGGAGGAGCGGCTGGACCCGGTCTCGGAGATGATGTCCCGCTCGCCGCTCGGCGTCGAGCCGGACCTGCCGGGGCCGAGCGTGCTCGGGTTCCTCGCGTGCGGGGTCGTGGTGCGGCGGGAGGCGTTCCTTGAGGCAGGGGGGTTCGACGACGTGATCTTCTTCTTCGGTGAGGAGGAACGGCTGGCGGTGGACCTGGCGGCGCGGGGGTGGGGGCTGGCGTACGTGGACGACGTCGTGGCCCACCACCACCCGTCACCGTCCAGGGACCCGCGGGGGCGGCAGGTGCTGGCCGCCCGGAACGCCGTCCTGACCGCCGTGCTGCGGCGGCCGTGGCGGGTGGTGGCCCGCCGCTCGCTCGACGCTCTGCGGCGGGGGCCCGCCGGCTGGGAGGGGTTGCGCACGGCCGTCCCCCGCCTGCCCCGTGCCCTGGCCGACCGGCGCGCCCTCCCGCCCGCCGTGGAACGCGACCGCCGGCTCCTGGAGCGCACCGATGGCTGACCCCCGGACCCCGCACCCCGAGCCGCCCGCCGACGCACCGCCCGCCGACGCACCGGCCGCCGACGCACCGGCCGCCGACGCACCGGCCGCCGTGCCGCCGGACGGGACAGCTCGGGCCGCGACCCTGCCGGGAGAGACCCGGATCGGGCAGGTCACCCCTCGTCCGGGCGGGGCTTGTCGTGGGCGGCAGGCCCGGGCCGCTGATCCGGGGCGGCGGGGGCCGGCGGCCTGTCTGAAGCGGCAGGTACGGGCGACCGGTCCGACCTGGCAGGGGCAGGCGCACGGCCCCGCGTGGCAGGCCGACGCGACCGGTCTGGCGTGGCGGGCCGACGCCCCCGGCCCCCGCCCGGTGGCCGGCGGCGTCGGGACGTGGAGGTGGGGCGATGGCTGACCCGCGCATCGGCGCGGTCGTGATCACGTGGAACCGCCGGGAGGAGGCCCTGGAGTCCGTCGGCCGGCTGCTGAGCCTGCCCGAACGCCCGCACGTGGTCCTCGTGGACAACGGCTCCACCGACGGCACCGCGGAGGCGGTCGCGGCGGCGTACCCGGAGGCGGAGGTCGTGGCGCTGCGGGAGAACCTCGGCGCGGTGGGCCGCAACGTGGGCGTGGCACGCCTGAGCACCCCCTACGTGGCCTTCGCCGACGACGACACCTGGTGGGAGCCCGGCTCGCTGGCGCGGGCCGCCGACGTGCTCGACGCGCACCCCCGCCTGGCCGTCGTCACGGCCCGCATCCTGGCCGAGCCCGGCGCCCGCGAGGACCCGATCGTGGCGGAGCTGCGCGACTCCCCCGTCCCGGGCCCCGCCTGGCTGCCCGGGCCCGCGCTGGGCAGTTTCCTGGCCGGCGCGTCGGTGCTGCGCCGGGAGGCGTTCCTGGAGTGCGGCGGCTTCAGCAGCTGGTTGTGGCTCGGCGGCGAGGAGGAGCTGCTGGCCGTGGACCTGGCCACCGCCGGGTGGGAGCTGTGCTACCTGGAGAAGCTGACCGTGCACCATCAGGCCTCCCGCAACCGGGACGCCCACCACCGGCGCCGCGTCGGCATCCGCAACACGTTGTGGTTCACCTGGCTGCGCCGCCCGGTGCGCGCCGCGCTGCGCCGGACCGCGCACCTGGCCAGGACGGTGCCGCGCGACCGGATCTCGGCCCTCGCCGCCCTGGACGCGCTGCGCGGCCTGCCCTGGGTGCTGGCCGAGCGGCGGCGGGTCCCGCCCCGCGTGGAGGCGCGGCTCGCCAGCCTCGAAGCGGCGCAGGCGTCCTCCCGGGCCCGCCGTTACGTCTCCTGAACGACGGGCAGCAGGCCGTCATGAGCAATGCACCGAACCCGATCCAGCTTCAGAAGCACCTGAGCGGCGTGGACTACCCCGCCAGCAAGGACGACCTGGTCAAGGCCGCCAAGGACCACGGCGCTGACCAGGACATCGTCAAGGCCCTGGAGAGCATGCCGGACCGCGAGTACGACGGCCCCAACGCCGTCAGCCAGGCGGTCACCAAGCGGTGATCCAAGCCGCCGTCGCCCGGCGCCGCCGTGCGGCCGCCGCGTGACGGCCCGCGTGCGCGGTGGGTCCGCCGACACCCGCCGCGCACGCCGCACCACCCGTACACATCGCACCGCACATGCACGACGCGCGGCTCAGCCGGGCCAGGCGCTGAGCGCGAACGCCCGTACCGGCACCAGGCCGCGCTTGAGCAGCCGGTACGTCGGCAGCGGGCTCCGCGACACCGCCTCCTTGTACGCGACGGCCGCCCGCCCCGTCAGGTACCACCTGCGCGGGCTGTCGTCCGGCCGGGTGAACTGGATGACCGCGTCCCCGCGCCCCAGGCTCACGGGCTGGTGCACGTACCCGAACCGGAAGTCCCTGGGCGCGCGGCCGCGCAGGACGGACACCAGCGCGTCGGCGGCGTGCAGCGCCGTCGGGATGCCGCTCTGGCAGGTGCCGTGCAGCACCCCGAACGGCAGGCGGACGGCGGCGGCGTCGCCCACGGCCTGGACGTCGGGGTGCGAGAGCGAGCGCAGCGCGCCGTCCACGACGATCCTGCCGCGCTCGTCCACGGTCAGGCCCGACGCGGCCGCCAGCGGCAGGCCACGGGTGCCGGCGGTCCAGAGCGTGGCGTCGGCGTCGATCAGCTCGCCGCCGGCCAGCTCGACCGCGCCGGGCAGGACCTTGGTGACGTCCGCGCCGGAGCGCACCTCGACGCCGAGCCGGGCCAGGGCCGCGTCCAGGTAGGCGCGCGCCCGCTCCCCCATCATCGCGCCGGGCCGTCCCTTGCCCACGAGGACGACGCGCAGGTGCGGGCGGGCCTCGGCAATCTCGGTCGCCGCCTCCACCCCGGTCAGCCCGCTGCCGACCACGGCGACAGTGCCGGCCCCCACAGGGCCTCCCGGCAGTTCGTCGAGTCGCCGCGACAGCCGTACGGCGCCGCCGTGGTCGTCGAAGGTGCAGGCGTGCTCGGCCGCGCCCGGCGTCGAGAGGTCGGTGACGGTGCCCAGCGCGTAGATCAGCCTGTCGTAGCGGAGCGTCCGCCCGTCGTCGAGACGGGCCTCGTGCCCCTCGACGTCCAGCCCCGCCACCCGGCCCTGCGCGAACGTGACCCCGCTGCCCGCGAGGACGTCCGTCAGGGAGTGGTCGGCCAGCCGCTCGCCGGCCGCCGTCTGGTGCAGCCGGAGCCGCTCGGTGAACCGGGCCGAGGCGTTCACCAGCGTCACCCTGACGCCGGAGCGGCGGGTCCTGGCCGCGACCCTGATGGCCGCCGCGAGACCGGTGTAACCGCCGCCCAGGACGAGAATGTCAGTCATTGTCCTACCTCCTCGTTGCGCACCCAAGGACGCATCGAGCGGGCCGGGACGTGACACGCCCGCCGCAGGCGGACGTCAGGGAAGCTGCCAGCCCCGCTCGCGCAGCGCGGCGGCCAGCGAGGACGCGGCGTCGGGCTGCACGGACAGCTCGGCGATGCCCAGCGGCAGCCCGGGCGCGTGCTCCAGCCGGACGTCCTCGACGTTGACGCCGACCTCGTCGCACACCTGGAACAGCCGCGCGAGCTGGCCGGGACGGTCGCCGATGACCACCTGGACGACGGCGTACGCGGAGGCGGGCCCGCCGTGCTTGCCCGGGATGCGGTCGTGGCCGGCCACGCCCCGCTTCAGGAGCTGGGTGATGTCCTGGAGGGCGGCGCCGTCGCCCTCGGCCAGGGCGCGCAGCGCGCCGGCGGCCTCGGTGAGGTCCCTTGCGACGGCCTCCAGCACCTCGGCGACCGGGGCCGCGTTGCCGGACAGGATGCCCAGCCACAGGCCGGGGTCGCTGCCGGCGATCCTGGTGACGTCGCGGACCCCCTGACCGGCCAGGCCGAGCGCCACGTCGGTGGTGTCGGCCAGGCGGGCGGCCACGGCGGAGGCGGTGACGTGCGGCGCGTGCGAGACGACGGCCACGGCGCGGTCGTGCTCGACGGCGTCCACCTCGACCGGGTTGGCCCCGCACAGCTCGACCAGCCGCAGCACGGCGGCCTTCGCCTCGGGGTCGGCCTGCTCGGTGGGGCACAGCGCCCACGGGCGGCCCAGGAACAGGTCCTCGCGGGCCGCGCCGGGGCCGGACTTCTCCCGCCCGGCCAGCGGGTGGGAGGCGACGTAGGACGCCAGGTCGCAGCCGAGCTGCCGGGCCCGGTCGATGGGCTCGGCCTTGACGCTGGCCACGTCCGTGTAGAACCGGGCCACGCCGTGCCGCTGCAGCTCCAGCAGCTCGCTCGCCACGAACGCCGGGGGCACCGCGATCACCGCCAGGTCCACGCCCTCGGCGGGCGGGGCGTCCGGCGTCCACTCCTCGCCCGCGCCCAGCTCGCGCGCCAGCCGGACGGCGCCCGGCTCGCGGTCGGCGAGCAGGACCCGCACGCCGTGCTTGCGCAGCGCCAGCGCCGCACTGGTGCCGATGAGACCGGTGCCGACGACGAGCACGGTGCGTAGTTCCATGTCGATGTCCTGGTGAGTCGGGCCGCTGGTTGCTGGTGCCGATGAGTGTGGCAGGTGGCGCCTGCCGTCCGCTCGCGAGAGCCTTGAACGGCCCTTACTGCGCGATGTCCTGGCGCAGGGCCACGGCGCCGCGCAGATAGACGTGGTGGATCTCCGCGCGGGGACGGTCGGTCTCGATGTGGGCCATCAGGCGCACCACGCGCGGCAGCGCACCCGGCACGTCGATCTCGGTGCAGCAGATCAGCGGCACCTCGTGGAAGCCCAGCTTGCGCGCCGCGAGCGCGGGGAACTCCGCCGTCAGGTCGGGCGTGGCCGTGAACAACACGCTGATCACGTCGTCCGTGGTCAGCCGGTTGCGCTCCATGAGCGTGCTGACCAGCTCGGTCGTGGCCTCGACGATCGAGTCACGATCGTTGGCGTCCACCTGGATCGCCCCGCGGACCGCCCGCACCATGTGGCTCTCTTCCCTTCCGATGAGCGGGAGAGCCCGTGCGGGACGAACCACGCACGGGCTCCTGCGTCCGGACAGATTACAGCTTCACGGCCGCGTACAGCTCGCCGACCTCTTTGAGGCTCAGCGCGCGGACCGTGCCGGGCTTGGTGCGGCCCAGCTTGACCGGGCCGAACTCGATCCTGGCCAGGTCGATGACCCGGTGCCCGGCCTCCTCCAGCATCCGCCGCACCACGTGCTTGCGGCCCTCGTGCAGGACGACCTCGACCAGCGCCTGCTGGCCGTGCTCCTGCACGACGGTGAAGCTGTCGGCCCTGGCGAGGCCGTCCTCCAGCTCGATGCCCTGCTTGAGCCGGCGTCCCAGGTCCTTCGGGATCGGGCCGGGCACCTTCGCCCAGTACTTCTTCTGCACGCCGTAGCTGGGGTGGGTGAGGCGGTTGGCCAGCTCGCCGTCGTTGGTGAGCAGCAGCAGGCCCTCAGTCTCGGTGTCGAGCCGGCCCACGTGGAACAGCCTCGGCGCCAGCTCCTGGACGTAGTCGGCCAGGCACGGACGGCCCTGCGGGTCGTCCATGGTGGACACGACGCCGATGGGCTTGTTCAGCGCGTAGTAGACCAGGTCGGGGGCGGTCGGAATGCGCTTGCCGTCCACGTGGATGACCTGCTTGACCGGGTCGACCTTGGCGCCGAAACGCCGGACGACCTGGCCGTTCACGGTGACACGGCCCTCGCCGATCATCTCCTCGCACGCCCTGCGGCTGGCCACGCCCGCCTGCGCCAGCACCTTCTGGAGCCGGACGCCGTCCGGGACCTCGGTGGTGTCGCGCTCGTCGGTGTAGCCCTCGGGGTAGAGGTCACGGTCGCGGATGGGCTGGCGGGCCGCCTTGATGCGGGCCTGCTGCGGGCTGCCGGGGGCGCTGCTCCCGGTGCCGGGCCTGCCGCCCGTCCTGCTCGGCCGGCCGATCGTCTGGACGTCGTCGCGCCTGGTGGCGCCGCGGCTCGTCGCGCGTACGGCGGCCCGGGGGGCGTCGCCGTCGCGCCGGCCGTAACGCGAGCGGGTCGAGGACTCCCCCCTGGGGGCGGCCTCCTCGCGGCGCTCGGCACGGTCCGGGCGGTAGCCGCCACGGTCGTCACGACGCTCGGGACGGTAGCCGGCGCGGTCGTCACGGCGGTCGTCACGACGGTCGTCACGACGGTCGTCACGACGGTCGGAGCGGAAGGCGCCGCGGTCGTCACGGCGGTCGGAGCGGTAACCGCCGCGGTCGTCGCGGCGCTCGGGACGGTAACCGGCCCGGTCGTCACGACGATCGGGACGGTAACCGGCCCGGTCGTCACGACGATCGGGACGGTAACCCGCGCGGTCGTCACGACGCTCAGGACGGTAGCTCGCGCGGTCGTCGCGGCGGTCGTCGCGGCGGTCCGAGCCGTAGCCGCCGCGGTCGTCGCGGCGCTCGGGACGGTAACCCGCCCGGTCGTCACGACGGTCGGAACGGTACCCGCCCCGGTCGTCACGGCGGTCGTCACGGCGGTCGTCGCGGCGGTCGGAGCGGTAGCCGCCGCGGTCGTCGCGGCGCTCGGGACGGTAACCCGCCCGGTCGTCACGACGGTCGGAACGGTACCCGCCCCGGTCGTCACGGCGGTCGTCACGGCGGTCGTCGCGGCGGTCGGGGCGGGCGGGGCGGTCGAAGCGGTCGCCACGGGCCGGGCGGTCGCCGTCGCGGGTGCCGTAACGGGCGCGGGAGCCGCCCCGGTCGGCGCGCAGGGAGTCGCGGGAGTCATTGGAAGGGCGGAAGGGGCGGCTGCCGGAGTCGCGCCCGTACCCGCTCCGGTCGCGGTCGCCGTACCCGCCGCGGTCGCGGTCGCCGTAGGACCGGTCGCGGTCGCCGTACGGGCGGCCGCCGCCGTAGGTGCTGTTTCCGCCGCCGGACCCGCGGTCGTCGCGGTCCGAGCGGAAGGCGGGACGCCCGCCGCGGCCGGCACTACGGTCCGAGCCGCCGGTGCGTCCACGACCGCGTCCATCACCGGACGGGGTGCTTCGCCTGTTGATCACTTTGTCGTCTCCTCGAGGTTTTCCACGTCGTCGGGGAGGAAGGGCGCGAGCTCGGGGAGCTCGCTCAGGTCCCGCAGTCCCAGACGTTCAAGGAAGTATGAGCTTGTCCGGTAGAGCACTGCCTGGCTCTCCGGGTCGGTGCCGGCCTCCTCGACCAGCCCCCTGGCGACGAGCGTCCGCATGACGCCGTCGCTGTTGACGCCGCGCACGGCGGCGACGCGGGCCCGGCTCACCGGTTGCCGGTAGGCCACGACCGCGAGTGTTTCCAGCGCGGCCTGGGTCAGCCGCGTCTGCTGGCCGTCGCGGACGAACCGCTCGACCAGCGGGGCGCACGCGGCGCGCGTGTAGAACCGCCAGCCGCCCGCGACCTGTCTCAAGTCGAAACCCCGCCCGGAGGCAGTGTATTCCGCGGCGAGCCCGCGCAGTGCCGCGGCGACCTCGTGGGTGGGGCGCTCCAGCACCTGGGCCAGGGTCACCTCGGCGACCGGCTCGTCCACGACCAGCAGGACGGCTTCCAGGGCCGCCTGCAGGGTCGGCGCCTCCTCGTCCCCGCCCGACGGCTCAGCCTCGGAGGTGGGCTCAAGCTCGGAGGCGGGCTCGGCCTCGGAGGCGGGCTCAGGGGCGGGCTCGGACTCAGGCTCGGGCTCGGGCTCGGGGGCGAACTCCAGCGTGGCGGATCCGGAAGGGGCGGGCGGAGCGGCCGGTTCGTCCGCCGCCGGAGGCACGGGCTCGGCCAGGGCGCCGGGGAGGGTCATCCAGGCGGGCAGCGGGTGCCGGGAGTCAGGCTCCGCGGGCGGCACGGGCGAGTCGGCGTTGTCAGTCATTGCGTAGTTTCTCCGCGGATTCCTCGTAGTCGTCGCCCACCGCCACGTCGCCCTGGTCGGCGCCCGTCCAGGTGACGTGCAGCTCCCCCAGCGGCTCGATCTGCTCGAACGTCACCGCCGACTCCCGGAACAGCTCCAGCACGGCGAGGAAGCGGGCGATAACCTCGAAGGTGCCCGAGCAGTCGGCCACGAGCGCGCGGAAGGTGGCCCGGCGCAGCCGCCGCAGGTGCATGACGAGGATCGCGGCCTGCTCCTTGACGCTGGCCAGCGGCTGGTAGATGTGCCCGATGCTGACGGTGGGCGGCGCCTTGGGCGTGAAGGCCCGCGCCGCGATCCTGGCGAGCTGGTCGGGCCCGATGCCGAGCACCAGCTCGGGCAGCAGGTTCGCGAACTGGGGCTCCAGCTGCACGGTACGGGGGAAGCGCAGCGACTCCTCCGCCATGAGCCCGGAGAAGATCTTCGCGACCTCCTTGTACGCCTTGTACTGCAGCAGCCGGGCGAACAGCAGGTCTCTGGCCTCCAGCAGGGCGAGGTCCTCCTCGTCCTCGACCTCGCCGGACGGCAGCAGCCGGGCCGCCTTCAGGTCGAGCAGCGTGGCGGCGACCAGCAGGAAGTGGCTGGTCTGGTCGAGGTCCCACTCGGGGCCGCGCGAGCGGATGTAGGCGATGAACTCGTCGGTGACCTTGGAGAGCGAGACCTCGGTGATGTCGAGCTTGTGCTTGGCGATGAGGCCGAGGAGCAGATCGAAGGGCCCTTCGAAGACGTCCAGGTGGACCTGGAAGCCCTGGGGATCGCTCTGCCCGTCGGTGGTCACCTGGCCATTGTGGCAGGTGCCGGCCAGCGCGAGAGCACTTCGCGGGCCAGCTCGCGATAGGCGTTGGCGCCCAGCGACGACGGGTCGAACGTGGTGATCGGCTCACCGGCGACGGTCGCGTCGGGGAAGCGCACCGTGCGGTTGATGACGGTGTGGAAGACCTTGTCGCCGAACGCCTCGACCACGCGGGCCAGCACCTCGCGGCCGTGCAGGGTGCGGGCGTCGTACATGGTGGCGAGCAGGCCCTCGATCTCCAGGTCCTCGTTGAGGCGCTCCTGGACCTTGGAGATGGTGTCCATGAGCAGCGCGACGCCGCGCAGCGCGAAGAACTCGCACTCCAGCGGCACCATCACGCCGTGCGCGCAGGTCAGGGCGTTGATGGTGAGCAGGCCGAGCGACGGCTGGCAGTCGATGAGGCAGACGTCGTAGTGCGGCAGCAGCGGCTTGATGACGCGGCCGAGCACCTGCTCGCGGGCCACCTCGGTGACGAGCTGGACCTCGGCGGCCGACAGGTCGATGTTGCTGGGCAGCAGGTCGAGGCCCTCGACGCCGGTCTGCAGCAGCACCTCCTCGGCGGTGACGCCGCGTTCCATGAGGAGGTTGTAGACGGTCAGGTCGAGCTGCAGCGGGTTGATGCCGAGGCCGACGGAGAGCGCGCCCTGGGGGTCGAAGTCGACCAGCAGCACCTTGAGGCCGTACTCGACGAGCGCGGCGCCCAGGTTGATGGTGGTCGTGGTCTTGCCGACCCCGCCCTTCTGATTGACCATCGCGACCACGCGCGCCGGGCCGTGCACGGCGGGCGGCACCGGCTCGGGGAACACCGGGCGGGGCCGCTGCGTGGGCCCTAGGTTGACGCCGTTGGAAGGCGCGTTGGTCTTGGTGTCGCCCCAGGGGTTGTCGGGGGTCCCCGGGGTCGAACCCTTGGTCTCCACAGTCACCAGCTCGAACCTCCCTGACGGTCCCGAACCGGACCGTCCGGACGGACACTATGGCGTCACCACTTAACGCGGCAAGGCGGCACGCCGTCTCGGCCGCACGTCGCAAAAGACTATAGATCACGTCCGGGCGCGCGGGTGCGCCGCGGCGTAGACCTCGCGGAGTTTGTCGACGGTGACCAGGGTGTAGACCTGGGTGGTCGTCACCGAGGCGTGGCCGAGCAGCTCCTGCACCACCCTGACGTCGGCGCCGCCGTCGATGAGGTGCGTCGCGAACGAGTGGCGGAGGACGTGCGGGCTTATCCCGTGCAGTCCGGCCCGTTCGGCGGCGGCCTGGAGCACTTCCCAGGCTCCCTGCCTGGTCAGCCGCCCACCGCGGGCGTTGAGGAAGACGGCGGGGGTGCCGCGCCCGTGGGCCAGCAGGCCGGGCCGGGCGCGCACGAGGTAGGCGTCGAGGGCGGCCCGGGCGTAGCGGCCGAGCGGGACGACGCGGGTGCGGCCGCCCTTGCCGCGCAGCCGCACCTGGTCGTCCTCCAGGTCGTCCACGGCCAGGCCGACGGCCTCGGAGATGCGGGCGCCGGTGCCGTACAGGACCTCCAGCAGGGCCCGGTTGCGCAGCGTCAGCGGCGCGCCGTCGGGGCCGGAGGCGGCGATGAGCCGTTCGACCTCGTCCACCGAGATGGGCTTGGGCAGCTTGCGGAGCTGGCGCGGCGGGCGCACCTGGTGGGCGGGGTCGTGCGCGGTCACGCCTTCGCGCAGGGCGAAGCGGTGCAGCCCGCGCACGGCCGAGACCGCGCGCGCGGCCGAGCTGGCGACGAGCGCGGGATGCTCGCCGTCGCCCTCGCGCAGGGCGGCGAGGAAGGCCTGGACGTCGGCCTCCCCCACCTCGCGGAGCTCGGCACGGCCGCGCGCCCGCAGGTGCTCGACGTAGCGGCGCAGGTCACGGCGGTAGGACGCGAGCGTGTTGGCGGCCAGGCCCCGCTCCACCGCCAGATGGGCGAGGTAGCTGGAGAGCACTGCCTCCACGGACCGGTCCTTCCCGAAACGTCACGCCTCCGGGGCGTCGGCCGGGCGCAACGAAGCGAACCCCTCGACCGAAGCCGCATATGCGGCGAGGATACCGGCCACGGCCGGGGAATTGTGGATCATTCCCATGAGCGCCTTCTCGACCGCGTCGGGCAGGGGGACCCATTCGACCGGCATGTCCACCTCCTCGTGCCGGTGGACGAAGCCGTTCTCCTCCTCAGGGATCGGCGTCAGGTCGCGGGCGAGGAAGACCCGGATGCGCTCGTCGGTCATGCCCGGCGAGGAGCGCAGGTCGAGGAGGGTGTACCAGGTGGCGGCGCGGTAGCCGGCCTCCTCGGCCAGCTCGCGCGCGGCCCCCTCGACCAGCGATTCGCCTTCGACGTCGCGGATGCCGGCCGGCAGCTCCCACATGAGCCGCCGGGTCGGGTGGCGGTACTGCCTGATCATCAGGACGCGGTCGCGCTCGTCGAGGGCGAGCACCGCGACGGAGCCGGGATGCACCACGTAGTCGCGGTCGGCGACCTCGTCGCGGGGCATCTTCACGGTGTCGGTGACCACGCGGATGACGTATCCGGAGAAGCGTTCCTTCGTCTCGACGACGTCCCACGCCTCGGGCGTGTCCTGGACGTTCACTGGGCGACCCTGGCGCCGACGCGGCTGTCGGCGTAGGCGAGAGCGGCGCCGATCAGGCCCTTGAACATCGGGTTGGCGCGGGTGGGCCGGGAGCGGAACTCCGGGTGCGCCTGCGTGCCGACGAAGAACGGGTGCACGTCCACCGGCAGCTCGGTGTACTCGACCAGGCGGCCGTCGGGCGACAGGCCGGAGAAGACCAGGCCGACGTTCTCCAGCTGCTCGCGGTAGGCGTTGTTGACCTCGTAGCGGTGCCGGTGGCGCTCGTCGGCCTTGGCCTTGCCGCCGTAGAGCTGCCGGGCCAGCGTGCCCTCGGCGAGCTTGGCGGTGTAGCTGCCGAGCCGCATGGTGCCGCCCATGTCGCGCTCGCCGGCGACGACGTCCTCCTGGTCGGCCATGGTGGAGATGACCGGGTGCTTGGTGTCGGGGTCGAACTCGGTGGAGTTGGCGTCGGCGATGCCCGCCAGGTTGCGGGCGGCCTCGATCACCATGCCCTGCATGCCGAGGCAGATGCCGAGCAGCGGCACCTTGTTCTCCCTGGCGTGCCGGATCGCGCCGATCTTGCCCTCGATGCCGCGCACGCCGAACCCGCCGGGGATGAGCACGCCGTCGACGCCGTCGAGCTCGCGCTCGGCGCCCTCGGGGGTCTCGCAGTCGTCGCTCTTGACCCAGCGGATGTTGACCCGGGCGTCGTTGGCGAAGCCGCCGGCGCGCAGCGCCTCGGTGACCGACAGGTACGCGTCGGGCAGGTCGATGTACTTGCCGACCAGCGCGATCGTGACCTCCTTGGCCGGCCGGTGCACGCGGCGCAGCAGTTCCTCCCACTCCTTCCAGTCGACGTCGCGGAAGGGCAGGCCGAGGCGGCGCACGACGTACGCGTCGAGGCCCTCGGAGTGCAGGACCTTCGGGATGTCGTAGATGGAGGAGGCGTCTACGGCGGAGACCACGGCGTCCTCGTCCACGTCGCACATCAGGCTGATCTTGCGCTTGATCGCCGTCTGCACGGGCCGGTCGGAGCGCAGCACGATGGCGTCCGGCTGGATGCCGATGCTGCGCAGCGCGGCCACGCTGTGCTGGGTGGGCTTGGTCTTCAGCTCGCCGGAGGGCCCGATGTAGGGCAGCAGCGAGACGTGCAGGAAGAAGACGTTGTCGCGGCCCACCTCGTGCCGGATCTGCCGCACGGCCTCCAGGAACGGCAGCGACTCGATGTCGCCCACGGTGCCGCCGACCTCGGTGATGACCACGTCGACCTCAGGACCGGCCATGCCCCGGATGCGGTCCTTGATCTCGTTGGTGATGTGCGGGATGACCTGGACCGTGTCGCCGAGGTACTCGCCCCGCCGCTCCTTGGCGATGACGTTGGAGTAGACCTGGCCGGTGGTCACGTTGGCCGAGCCGTGCAGGTCGGTGTCGAGGAAGCGCTCGTAGTGGCCGACGTCGAGGTCGGTCTCGGCGCCGTCGTCGGTGACGAACACCTCGCCGTGCTGGAACGGGTTCATCGTCCCCGGGTCCACGTTGAGGTACGGGTCGAGCTTCTGCATGGTGACCCGGAGACCGCGTGCCTTGAGCAGGCGACCGAGGCTGGAGGCCGTGAGCCCCTTGCCGAGACTGGAGGCGACACCGCCGGTGACGAACAGATGCTTGGTTTGCGATGCGCTGCGCAAAGGGGCTCCCGTGGCTCGAGGTGTGGTCGAAGTGTCCACGGGCTCTCAGGATATCAAACAACGCCCCTCACATGCCCGAACGGCATGACCTAGCGGTAACTTTGGTCGCTATGTCACTAGTTCGGCGGGCCGTGAACGCGGTGATTCACCGCGCGTACACGGCGATCCGCCACGCCGGCGCGATCACCCCGGCGACCCCGGCCGGCTACCGTTTCCGCCGGCTCGGCGACGGGGTGAGCATCGCGTTCCCCCCTGGCGCGATCTT
Source organism: Actinomadura luzonensis (assembly GCF_022664455.2). Taxonomy (NCBI): domain Bacteria; kingdom Bacillati; phylum Actinomycetota; class Actinomycetes; order Streptosporangiales; family Thermomonosporaceae; genus Actinomadura; species Actinomadura luzonensis. Next base: position 46,222 of record NZ_JAKRKC020000002.1, on the reverse strand, counting down.
CGGCGAGACGTACATCGAGATCGGCGACCACACCCTGATCGGCGAGCGCGTGTCACTGTCGTGCGGCATGAACCCGGGCCTCGACCTCGGCGCCGGCTCCATCCTGCGGATCGGCCGCGGCTGCTCGATCGGCCGGGGCACGCACATCGTGGCCCACCAGTCGATCGACGTCGGCGACGACGTCTTCACCGGGCCGTACGTCTACATCACCGACCAGAACCACGTCTACGACGACCCCGACGTGCCGATCGGCAGGCAGTGGCCGCGCAACAGCCCGGTCTCCATCGGCGCGGGCTCGTGGCTGGGCACCGGCGCGATCATCCTGCCGGGCACGACGCTCGGCCGGCAGTGCGTGGTGGCGGGCGGCGCGGTGGTGCGGGGCACCTTCCCCGACCACAGCGTGGTGGCGGGCGTCCCGGCGCGGCGGGTGCGCGGGTACACGCCGGAGCTGGGCTGGCACGATCCCGTGCGGCTGGACGCGGCGGCCTCCTGAACAGGGGATGGACCGAACTTCCTTCGGTCGGTTAGCGTCTGCCCATGAGGACCGCTGTCTGTGAGCGTCTGGGCGTCGAGTTCCCCCTGTTCGCCTTCAGCCACTGCCGGGACGTCGTGGCCGCGGTCACGAACGCGGGCGGGTTCGGGGTGCTGGGCGCGGTCGCGTACTCCCCCGAGCAGCTCGACACCGAGCTGACCTGGCTCGACGAGCAGGTCGGCGGCAGGCCGTACGGGGTGGACGTGCTCGTGCCGGGCAAGGTGGACGACGCCGCGCTCGGCGGCGGCCACCTCATGGACGCCGTCCCCGAGCGGCACCGCGACTTCGTCACGCACCTGATGGCGAAGTACCGGGTGAGCGGGGCGGCGCAGCCGATGCCGGTGACCGCCGACTCCTTCGGCCGCCGCGTGACGGCGTCGGGCGCGACGGGCCTGGTGGACGTGGCGCTGAAGCACCCGATCGGGCTGATCGCCAGCGCCCTCGGCCCGCCCCCGCCGGAGATGGTGGCCAAGGCCAGGGAGGCGGGCGTGCCGGTGGCGGCGCTGGTCGGCACCGTCGAGCACGCGCGGCGGCAGGTCGCCGCGGGCGCGGACCTCATCGTCGCGCAGGGCACCGAGGCGGGCGGCCACACCGGCGAGATCTCCACGATGGTGCTGGTGCCGCAGGTCGTGGACGCGGTCGCGCCGGTGCCGGTGCTGGCCGCGGGCGGCATCGCGTCGGGGCGGCAGATGGCCGCGGCGATGGCGCTCGGCGCGCAGGGCGTGTGGTGCGGCTCGGTGTGGCTGACCACGGAGGAGGCCGAGACGGCGCCGGCGGTCAAGCGCAAGCTGCTGGCCGCCTCGTCCCTGGACACCGTCCGCTCCCGCTCGCGCACCGGCAAGCCGGCCCGCCAGCTCAAGTCCGCCTGGACGCAGGAGTGGGACGCCGCGCAGGAGAGCCCGGGCCCGCTCGGCATGCCGCTGCAGATGTTGCTGGCCGAAGGCGCGATGGCGCGCATCGGCGCGGCGGCCGAGAAGGGCGAGCCGGGCGCGCTGGAGCTGGCCAACTACTTCGTCGGGCAGGTCGTGGGCCAGCTCGGCCAGGTCAAGCCGGCCCGGCAGGTGGTCTACGAGATGATCGCCGAGTTCGGCGAGGCGGTGGAGCGGCTGGCCCGCCTGTCGGAGTGAGGCCCGCCCGCGTCACAGGGGGCTCTCGACCACGGTGCCGGGCACCCACGCGCCCTCGACCTCCACCTCGACCGGCGTCCCGGGGCCCGCCCCGGCCGGCAGGTAGGCGTAGGCGATGGAGGCGCGGGCCGTGTAGCCGTAGCCGCCGGAGGTGACCCGGGACGCCACCCGCCCGTCCAGGCGGACCGGCTCGTGGCCGAGCGCCACGGCGCGCGGGTCGGCGAGGACGAGGCACCGCAGCCGGCGCGGCGGGTCCGGGTCCAGGGCGTCGCGGCCGACGAAGTCCTTGCCGGGCTTGACGCAGAAGCCGAGGCCCGCCTCGTACGGGGTGGTCTCCGGCCCGACGTCGGCGCCCCGCACCCGGTAGCCCTTCTCCAGCCGGAGGCTGTCGATGGCCCGGTAGCCGCCCGCGACCAGGCCGTGCGGCCGGCCGGCCCGCCACAGGGTCTCCCACAGGACGCGGCCGTACTCGCTGGAGCAGTACAGCTCCCAGCCGGGCTCGCCGACGAACGACACCGCCAGCGCCAGCACCGGCACGTCCCCGACGGAGGTCTCGCGGGAGGTCATGGACGGCACGTCCAGGGGGCCGGGGGTGAGCCCGGCCAGGACGTCGCCGGCGCGCGGGCCCCACAGGGCGAAGCAGGCGTACTGGCCGGTCACGTCGGCGATCCTGGCCGTGGCCCCGGTGCGCGCGGCCTGCCCGCGCAGCCAGCCGAGGTCGTGCCCGCCGAAGGCGGTGCCGGTGACGACGAGGAAGTCGTCCTCGCCGCGCCTGGTGACGGTGAAGTCGCACGCGATGCCGCCGCGCCGGTTCAGCGCCTGCGTGTAGGTGACCGCGCCGGCCTCGCGGGCGACGCGGTTGGCGCACACGTGCTCCAGCAGCTCGGCGGCGTCCGGGCCGGTGACCTCGATCTTGGCGAACGAGCTCTCGTCGAACAGCCCGGCGGCCGTGCGGGTGGCGCGGTGCTCGGCCCCCACGGCGGAGGACCAGCCGCGCCCGGCCCAGCCCCGGGGGCGCTCCCGCTCGTCGCCGGTGGCGTTGCCGGCGTAGAAGTCGACGCGTTCCCAGCCGGCCTTCTCGCCGAACACCGCGCCGTGGGCGGCGTGCCAGGCGTAGGCGGGCGAGGTGCGCAGCGGGCGGCCGGCGCGCCGCTCCTGGCCGGGGTGGCGGATGTCGTAGTAGGTCTCGTAGTTCTCGGCGGCCCGCTTCAGCGTGTACGACGGCGAGCGGTAGTGGGGGCCGAAGCGGCGCACGTCCATGTGCGCCAGGTCCATCGGCGGCTCGCCGGCGACGATCCACTCGGCCGTCACCTTGCCGACGCCGCCCGCGCCCGCGATGCCGTGCGCGCAGAACCCGGCGGCCACGAAGAACCCGGCGACCTCGCTCTCGCCCAGGCAGAACTCGTTGTCCGGGGTGAACGCCTCGGGCCCGTTGACCAGCTTGCGGATGCCGACGTCGGCCATCGCGGGGACGCGGACGCGGGAGTTGGCGGAGATCTCCTCGAAGCGCGGCCAGTCCTCGGGCAGCAGGCGGCCGTTGAAGCCGGCGGGGATCGCGTCGTAGGCGTCCGGGGCGGCCGTCCAGGGGGCGCAGGTGCGCTCGTAGCCGCCCATGACCAGGCCGCGCACCTCCTGCCGGTAGTAGACGAGCAGGTCGGGGTCGCGCAGCGTGGGCAGGCGCGGGTGGTCGTGGCAGGCTTCGGTGACGACGTACTGGTGCGACATCGGGACGACCGGGACGCGCACCCCGGCCATGCGGCCGATCTCGGCGGCGAACATGCCGCCGCAGTTGACCACGATCTCGCAGTCCACGTCCCCGTGGTCGGTGACGACGCCGGCGACCCGGCCGCGCGCGGTCCTGACGCCGAGGACGCGGACGCCGGTGCGGATCGTCGCGCCGCCCTCGCGGGCGCCGGCGGCCAGGGCGTAGCAGAGCTGGGAGGGGTCGATCCGGCCGTCGGTCGGCAGGTACGCCGCGCCGAGCACGCCCGCCGGGTCCATGAGCGGGAACAGCTCCGCCGCCTCGGCCGCCGAGATCTCCTCCAGCGGCAGCCCGTGCGCGCGGGCCCAGCCGGCCTGGCGGCGGATCTCCGCCAGCCGCTCCGGGCTGGAGGCCAGCCGGAGGCCGCCGCACTCGGTCCAGCCGGCGTCGAGGGTGCGGTAGAGCTCGACGGAGTACTGGTTCATGCGGGTCAGGGCGGGGTCGGCGCGGAGCTGGCCGACCAGGCCGGCGGAGTGGAAGGTGGAGCCGCTGGTCAGCTCGTCGCGTTCCAGCACGAGGACGTCGCGCTCGCCGAGCCGGGTGAGGTGGTAGGCGACGGACGCGCCGCCGACGCCCCCGCCGATGATCACGATGCGGGCCGAGTCGCTCATGATCCGGAGGCTAACCGCCGGACGGCCGGGCAATCTAGACCGTCCGGCGGCGGGCGGCCTAGCATCGACCATGGCCGTGTCCGAGGGGTCCGAGCTGTCGGCGTTGCTGGATCGCGTCCCCTTGCTGGCGGGCGGGCCGCGCACTGTCGAGGAGCTGCCCGGCGGGCTCACCAACCGCAACTACAAGGTCGTCGTGCCCGGCGGCGCGTACGTGGTGCGCGTGCAGGCGAGCGACGGCGCGCTGCTGGCCATCGACCGGGACGCCGAGCACGCCAGCTCGCTCGCGGCGGCGGCCGCCGGGGTGGGGGCGCCGGTGCACGCCTACCTGCCGGAGCTGGGGGTGCTGGTGGTCGGGTACCTGCCGGCGCGCGCGTTCACCGAGGCCGACCTGCTGGACGCGGCCAACCTGGCGCGGGTGGCGGAGGCGTGCCGGCGGCTGCACGCGGGGCCGCGCTTCGTGCGCGACTTCGACATGTTCGAGGTGCAGCGGCGGTATCTGGAGATCGTGCGGGAGCGGGGGTTCCGGCTGCCCGCGCGGTACCTGGACTTCCTGCCCGACGTGGAACGGATCCGGAAATGTCTGGCGGTGCGCGCCGAGGGCACCGTGCCGTGCAACAACGACCTGCTGCCGGGCAACATCCTCGACGACGGCGAGCGCCTGTGGCTGATCGACTACGAGTACGCCGGCAACAACGACCCCTGCTTCGAGCTGGGCAACATCTGGAGCGAGTCCGCCCTGCCGCCCGGCCACCTGGAGGAGCTGGTCACCGCGTACCACGGCCGCCGGCTGCGCCACAAGATCGCCCGCGCCCGGCTGCTCGGCCTCATGTCCAAGTACGGCTGGACGCTCTGGGCCGCCATCCAGGACGGCGCCAACGACCGCATCGCCTTCGACTTCTGGTCCTGGGGCATGGAGAAGTACGAGCGGGCCGTCGCGGAGTTCACCTCGCGCGGGCTCGCCGGCCTGCTCGACGAGGCCGCGCGTGACGATTGAGGCTCGGGTGCCGCCGGGAGCGCGCGTACCGGCCGGGGGGCCGGGCAGACTGGAGGGATGCTCGCCGCACTGACCGGCCTGGGCCTGTCCACGGCCGCCGGACTCAACGCCTACATCCCGCTCCTGGTCGTTGGCGTGCTGTCGAACCTGACCGACGCCGTGCGGCTGCCCGACGGCTACGCCTGGCTGTCGAACTGGGGCGTGCTCGCCATCATCGCGGTGCTGCTGGCGGCCGAGATGGTGCTCGACAAGGTGCCCGCCGTCGACAGCGTCAACGACGCCCTCCAGACCGTGGTGCGCCCGGCGTCGGGCGGCGTGGTCTTCTCGGCCACCAGCGCCGCCGCCCAGCTGGAGAAGTCGTCCTGGATGACCGCGCACCCATGGGTCGGCTGGCTGCTCGGCATCGGCGTGGCGCTGGCCGTGCACGCGATGAAGGCCGCCGCGCGTCCCGTCGTCAACGCCGGCACGGCCGGGGTGGGCGCCCCCGTCGTGAGCACCGTGGAGGACGCGGGGTCGCTCGGCATGAGCCTGATCGCGATCTTCGTCCCGGTGCTGGTGATCGTCGCCCTGGTGGCGTTCGCCGCGCTGGCCTGGTGGTCGATCCGCCGGGTCCGCCGCTTCCGGGCCCGCCGGCGGGCCGCCCGGAGTCAGCCGCCGGGATGATCCCGGGTCACCCTGCGGGCTGATCCGCCGCCCGCCGCGCGCCCCCTACAGTCCTTCCCGGTAGCGAACGCAGCGTGCGGGCGTCACGTGGCCCCCGACCCTGGCACGCCCGCACCGGTGACGGGCCCGGCCCCCCGCCGGGCCCGTCACACTGCCGGGCCGCCGGGCAGGCGCCTGATCCAGCCCGTCACCAGGTGGGTGAACTCGGCGTGCCGCTCCTCGTGCAGCCGATGGCTGGAGCCCTCCCAGCACACGACCTTGGACGCGGGGTCCTTCAGCAGCCCCGCCTCCCACGCCGCCCGCCCCGGGTCGGACCAGATCGACAGCACCGGGCACTGCCTGCGCGCCAGGTAGGCGTCGCTGGCCGGGCGCACGCCGATGGCGTCCGGGCCGGTGAACAGCGCCTCGAACGCCTCGGCCAGCACGTGCGGGGCCATGCCGTACAGGCGGCGCTTGTGCCAGCGGCGGATGACGGCGGGGGTGGCGGCGTTCGTGCACCACTCGTCGATGGCCTCGGCGGCCTCGTGCGGACGCGGGCCGTGCAGGGCGGCGATCATCTGCGGGAAGCCCCGCGCGACGTCGTCGGACATGCCGTAGCCGGGGTCCACGGTCACCAGCGCGCGGACGCGCTCCGGGTGCTCGACGGCGAGGATGGAGACCACCTGGGCGCCCATGGAGTGCCCGACCGCGACCACCTGCCCGACGCCGAGGCGGTCGAGCAGCGCCCTCAGGTCGGCGGCCATCGCGCGCGGGGTGTTGCCGGCGTCCGGGACGGAGGAGTAGCCGTGGCCACGCAGGTCGGGGGCGATGACGCGGTGGCCGGCGGCGGTGAGGGCGTCGAGGTGCCAGCTCCACTGGTGGGAGTCGGTGCCCCAGCCGTGCACGAGCAGGAGCGGCGGGCGGCGCCCGTCCTCGCCCGGGTGGTCGTCGGTGGAGAAGTCGTCGGTGTAGAAGAGGCGGACGTCGTCGGTCACGTCGGCGTACGGCATCGCTCAGCCCGCCCCGCCCTGCGCCCGGGCCAGGAGGGCGGACTCGCCCGCCGTCCAGCCGCCGTCCACGGCCAGCTCGGCGCCGGTCACGTACGACGCCGCGTCCGACAGCAGGAACGCGATCGCCTCCGCCACCTCCTCCGGCTCGCCCCACCGCCCGGCCGGGGCCAGGGGAAAGGTGCCGTCGCCGGAGACCGCGCCGAGCGGCAGCGTCATCGGGGTGACGATCATCCCGGGATGCACCGAGTTGACGCGGATCCGGTCCCGCCCGAACTCCAGGGCGGCGATCTTCGTCAGCCCGCGCACGCCCCACTTGGAGGCGCCGTACCCGCCGGTCCCGGGCAGTGCGAACAGCCCCGCCACCGACGACAGGTTCACGATCGCCCCGCCGCCCCCGGCCCGCATGGCCCCGGCCACGGCCTTCAGCCCGAGGAAGACGCCCGCCAGGTTGACCCGCAGGACGCGTTCGAACTCCTCCAGGGACTGCTGCTCGATGGTCTGCGCGGTCGCGATGCCGGCGTTGTTGACCAGCCCGTCCAGCCGGCCGAACTCCTCCACCGTGCGCGCGACGACCGCCGCCCACTGCTCCTCGTCGGTGACGTCGTGCGCCAGGAAGCGGCCGCCGAGCTCCTTGGCGGTGGCGGCGCCCTCCTCCTCCAGCACGTCGGTGAGCACGACCCGCGCGCCGCCCGCGACGCAACGGCGGGCGGTCGCCGCGCCCATGCCCCGCGCTCCCCCGGTGATGATCACAACCTTGCCGTCCAGCACGCCCGCCGCCCTTCCGCCGCGTTCCAGCACTGACCCTGTGCACTGAAACACGACTCCCGGACCAGATCAAGTGCTTGCTTGGCGGCCGGGTCCCTCGGCGGCGCCTTGGCACCGGCCCGGCCGACTATCCTCTAGACATCAACACCGACAGGGGGTGACGGAGATCAGCGAGATCCTGGTCGTCGTGCTGGTGATCCTGGCGTTCCTCCTGCTGCTCGGGGGCGTCGGCGTCTACCTGCTGGTCAAGCTGGGCCGCAAGGCCGCCGGCAAGGCCAGGCAGGCGGCCACCCGGCTGAGCACGCACGTCAACGCCATGGGCACCGGCGACGCCGCCGAGGTCGAACGCCTCCGGCTCGACCTGCGCCGCGAGGTCGCCCTCACCCGCCAGGCCGTCGAGCAGGCAGAGCGCCAGGGCTGGGGCCTCGGCGACCTGCCCCGCCTCCTCGCCGACCTGGAGGCCCAGGCGCGCGTGCACGACGACCAGCTCGGCATGTACGCCCAGCAGCGCCGCATGTCGCCGTACGTCGACCACGCCACGCTGGGGCGGCTGCGCGAGCACCAGGCCAAGCTGACCGCCATGTGCGCCCGCATCCGCGCCGACCTCCTCGGCGACCAGGTGCGGCACACGTCCACGGGCATCGCCGACCTGACCTCGCGCACGGACCTGGAGATCGAGGCCCGCCGCCGCCCGCCGGACCCGCTCGACGAGATCGACGAGCTCTACCGCCGCTCCTTCGAGGAACGCCGAGAACACCCCTGACAGCACGGACTGTGACATCATGAATACGCCGCGCGAGAATCAGGAGGAGGCGGAGATGACCACAGCCCTGCCCGAATGGTTCTACCCCGGCCCACCCGGCGGCTGGACCGCCGACATGCTCGATCACCTTCCCCCCGGCGCGCCCTCGCACGTCGAGCTGATCGATGGGTCACTCATCATGATGTCGCCCCAGACGGGCTTCCACATGCTGGCACTACGGCTGTTCGAGCGGTCCCTCCGCCCGCCGCAGGAGTTCATGACGGTCCGCGAGATGACCGTTACGCTCGGGCTCCGCCAACGCCCCGAGCCGGACATCCTCGTGGTGAAGAGAGCGGCCTTCACCACTCAGGTCACCTCGTTCAAGCCCGAGGACGTCCACCTGGTCGTCGAAGTCGTATCCGACGAGTCCAGAGAGCGCGACAGGACCACCAAGCCCATCAAGTACTCCGATGCGGGTATCAAGCACTTCTGGCGCATCGAGCAGGAGCACGCACTGCCCGTCGTCTACACGTTCGAGCTCGAACCCGCAGTGAAGGCCTATGTCCCGACCGGCATCCACCGGAGGCGCCTGCAGATCGACATAGGCTTCCCCGTCGACATCGACCTCGACCTGAGCAAGGCCGCCGACTAGTCAGCCGCGCCCCCACGCGCCGTACACCAGCGCCGCCAGCTCGGCCTCCGACGCGCCGTCGTTGGCCGCCGCCTTGGTGGCCTGGGCCTGAGCCCTGGTCGGCAGCAGGCCGTCCAGCAGCACCGGCAGGGACAGGCGGCGCAGCAGGACCTCCGGGGCCGACACGCCGTCCGGCCGGCGCGTGACCGCGACGTTGACCCGCAGGGCGTGCTCGTTGCCCGGCGGCACGCCCGGCCGGTCGATCTCGACGGCGGAGTAGCGGAAGCCGTCCGCCAGGTTGCAGGAGGCGCAGGTGGCCGGGCCCCGGCTCAGCCGTCCGCCGCACTCGGGGCAGGTGAGCCGGTCGTAGGCGGCGTCCACGACCCGCCACGGGTGCTTGTCGGGCTCCTCCGCGACCATCTCGGCGATCAGCCGCTCGTCGGGCGGCGCCGGCGTGCCGAACTCGCGCTCCAGGTAGGCCCGCCAACCCTCCTCGACGATCGCGTCCACCAGGCCGGCGCACCGCTCGCAGGCGGGCGCCCCGGCGGGCTCCCAGTGCTCGCACGCCCCGCATCGCCGCATGGGCGGCACGCTACAAGCCCGCCCGCGCCCGCCGCACCCGGTTATCCGCCCTCGTGAAGCCCCCGCCCGCCCGTCTGGCGCGCGGGCCGGCGCTCCAGCTCAGCGATCGTGTCGCGGAGCCAGGCCAGCTCGGCCTGGCTCGTGGCGTGCGCGATGACGAGCAGGCCCTGCCGGAACGGGTCCGCGAACTCCTCGGCCGCCATCGGCCGCTCGCCGTCGTAGAAGAAGCTGGTCGGCTCCTCCAGGAACGCCAGCCGTCTCCGCAGCACGGCGGCCTGCGCGCACGGGTCGTCCAGGTGCCGCAGGAAGGCCAGCAGCGTGAACCACCGGTTCTCGTCGCTGAGGTCCAGCTCGGCCGGCTCGCGCAGCCGCCGCTCCAGCTCCTGCCGCCCGTCCTCGGTCAGGTAGAGGACGCGGCGGGGCGCGGCGGCGGCGCCCGGCTCGTCCTTCCTGGTCACCCAGCCGGCCGCCGCCATGCGCTTGATCGCCGGGTAGAGCGTGCCGTCGGCCACCGGGCGGACGTGTCCCGTCAGGGCCGCCACCCGTTTACGCAGCTCGTAGCCGTGCAGCGGCTGGTCCCTGAGGAACCCGAGTATCGCCAGCTCCAACATGACGACGATCATACCTCGGAGCCGATGTATATTGGCCCCGATACATGAGGAGACCGTCATGCACGATGCCATCGTCCACCCCAGCGGTGCCCGCATGCGCTGGGTCGAGCTGCCCGGGCCGGACCCGGTCCGGGTCTACGTCCACGGCCTCGGGGCCACCTCGGCCCCCTACTACGCGGAGGTCGCCGCCCACCCGCTGCTGGCGCGCCGCCGCTCCCTCCTGATCGACCTGCTCGGCTTCGGCATCAGCGACCGGCCGCTCGAGTTCCCGTACACGCTGGAGGCGCACGCCGACGCCCTCGCCGAGGCCCTGGGCAAGGCGGGCGTCTCCGGGGCGTCGCTCATCGCCCACAGCATGGGCGGGGCCGTGGCGATCGTCCTGGCCGCCCGCCATCCGGGGCTCGTCGCCGGCCTCGTCCTCGTGGACGCCAACCTCGACCCCTATCCCCCGCTCCCGGTGCCGCCGGGCGGCAGCGGCATCGCGAGCTACGGCGAGGAGGAGTTCGTCACGTCCGGTTGGAAGGAGGTGCGCGACCGCGTGGGGCCGCACTGGTGGTCCACCATGCGCCTGGCCGACCTGCGCGGCCTGCACCGCACCGCCGTCAGCCTGGCGCGGGGCACCGACCCCACCATGCGCGACCTGCTCACGTCACTGCCCGTCCCCCGGACGTTCCTGTACCCGGACGGTGACCCGCCGCGCGACCTCGAGGGGCTGCGGGCGGCGGGCGTCCGGACCCTGGCCATCCCGGAATCGGGACACAACATCATGCTCGACAACCCGGACGCCTTCGCCCACACCCTCGCCGAGTTCCTCCCCTGAGCACACCCGCCGGCCGGCGACGCCCCTCCGCGACGCAGCGGCCCGAGCCCAGCCGGCGCGGTGGTGCCGGAGGCCCGCTGCCCGCCCGGGGCGGGCGGCAGCTCTCGACGGCGAAAGCGAGCTCAGCTCGGCGTGGCCGGGCTCGGGCTGGAGGCCGCGCTCGTGGCGCTGGTCGTGGTCGCGGCGCCGGTGACGGCGTCGACGGCGACCTCGTGCTTGGTGCCGTTCGGGACGACCACGTCGGCCTCCCAGACGGGCTTGCCGTGCTCGGTGTCCAGGTTGAGCTCGGTGATGCGGCCCTCCGGGACGGTGGCGGCGACCTTGTCGAGTGCCTGTGCGTAGTCGACCTTCACCGCGTCGGCCAGTTTGCGGTGCTCGGCCTTGTCCTCGGCGTCGTCGTCCTCCAGGCTGGGGCCGGCGACGATCTTGCTGCCTGAGATGTCCATCTGGTGCTCGGTGCCGTCGCGGTCGATGACGTGAGCCTCCCAGCGGGTGCCGTTCTCCTCCAGCTCGATCGAGACCAGGGTGGAGCCGGGCACGGCGGCGAGCGCGGCCTGGGCGGCCCGCTTCAGGTCGCCCGCCCCCACGCCTGGCGAGGGGGAGGACGTGCCGGGAGACGTGCCGGCGGGAGCCCCCGAAGGGACGCCTCCCGTCGGGGACGGTGGCTGGGCGGCCAGCCGTTCCATGCCGTGCGCCTCGTGCGCCTCGTGCGCCTCGTGCGCCGCGTGCCCGCCGCAACCACCGGCCAGCATCGCGGCACCGGCCAGGACCCCCGTGAGCGTCTTGTTCATGCCGTTCCGCTGCCCGCGCCGGAAGGCTCCATTCCCGCAGGCAGCCGCCCCGCCGCAGGCTCGTGGGCGGGGCGGTGGACGGGGGTCAGTGGACGCCGGCCTCGCGCATGTCGCGGAGCTCCCGCTTGAGCTCCTTGATCTCGTCGCGCAGCCGGGCCGCCACCTCGAACTGCAGGTCGGCCGCCGCCTGGTGCATCTGCTCGGTCAGCGACTCGATGAGCGACTCCATCTGGGCCCGCGGCATCTCGCCGGCGATCGCCTTGGCGTGCTGGCCGGCGGCTCTGGCGGCGAAGCCGGGCACCGGGGCCTTGCCGCGCGACTGCTGCCGGCCGCCCCCGCCGAGGAGCTTGTCGGTGTCGGCGTCCTCGCGCTGCAGCGAGTCGAGGATGTCGGCGATCTTCTTGCGCAGCGGCTGCGGGTCGATGCCGTTGGCCTCGTTGTAGGCGATCTGCTTGGCGCGGCGCCGGTTGGTCTCGTCGATCGCCCGCTCCATGGACGGGGTGACCTTGTCGGCGTACATATGGACCTGTCCGGACACGTTACGGGCGGCCCGGCCGATCGTCTGGATGAGGGACGTCTCGGAGCGCAGGAAGCCCTCCTTGTCGGCGTCGAGGATGGCCACCAGCGACACCTCGGGCAGGTCGAGGCCCTCGCGCAGCAGGTTGATGCCGACGAGCACGTCGAACTCGCCGCTGCGCAGCTCGCGCAGCAGCTCGATGCGGCGCAGCGTGTCGACCTCGCTGTGCAGGTAGCGGACCCGGATGCCGAGCTCCAGGAGGTAGTCGGTGAGGTCTTCGGCCATCTTCTTGGTGAGCGTGGTGACGAGGGTGCGCTCGTCGCGCTCGGCCCGCTCGCGGATCTCGTGGACCAGGTCGTCGATCTGCCCCTTGGTGGGCTTGACGACGATCTCGGGGTCGACCAGGCCGGTCGGGCGGATGACCTGCTCGACGACGTCGCCCTTGACCCGCCCCAGCTCGTACGGCCCCGGCGTGGCCGACAGGTAGACCGTCTGCCCGATGCGCTCCAGGAACTCCTCCCACTTCAGCGGCCGGTTGTCGAGCGCCGACGGCAGCCGGAAGCCGTGGTCGACCAGGGTGCGCTTGCGCGAGGCGTCGCCCTCGTACATGGCGCCGATCTGCGGCACGGTCTGGTGGGACTCGTCGAGGACCAGCAGGAAGTCTTCGGGGAAGTAGTCGAGCAGGGTGTTGGGGGCGCTGCCGGGGGCGCGGCCGTCCATGTGGCGCGAGTAGTTCTCGATGCCGGAGCAGGTGCCGATCTGGCGCATCATCTCGATGTCGTACGTCGTGCGCATCCGCAGCCGCTGCGCCTCCAGCAGCTTGCCCTGCCGCTCCAGCTCCGACAGCCGCTCGGCCAGCTCCGCCTCGATGCCCGCGACGGCGGCGGCCATGCGCTGCTCGCCGGCGACGTAGTGGGAGGCGGGGAAGATGTAGAGCTCGTCGTCCTCGGTGATGACCTCGCCGGTCAGCGGGTGCATCGTGGACAGCTTCTCGATCTCGTCGCCGAACATCTCGATGCGGACGGCGAGCTCCTCGTACTTCGGGATGATCTCGATGGTGTCGCCGCGCACCCGGAAGGTGCCGCGGGTGAAGGCGAGGTCGTTGCGCGTGTACTGCATGTCGACCAGGCGGCGCAGGAGCTGGTCGCGGTCGACGTCCATGCCGACGCGCAGCCGGGCCATGCGGTCGACGTACTCCTGCGGGGTGCCGAGGCCGTAGATGCACGAGACCGAGGCGACCACGATGGTGTCGCGCCGGGTGAGCAGCGAGTTGGTGGCCGAGTGGCGCAGCCGCTCGACCTCGTCGTTGATCGAGGAGTCCTTCTCGATGTAGGTGTCGCTCTGCGGGACGTACGCCTCGGGCTGGTAGTAGTCGTAGTAGGAGACGAAGTACTCGACGGCGTTGTTGGGCAGCATCTCGCGCAGCTCGTTGGCGAACTGCGCGGCGAGCGTCTTGTTGGGCTGCATGACCAGCGTGGGCCGCTGCAGCCGCTCGATCAGCCAGGCGATCGTGGCGGTCTTGCCGGTGCCGGTGGCGCCGAGCAGGACGCTGTCCTTCTCCCCGGCCTTGACGCGGCGCTCCAGCTCGGCGATGGCCGTCGGCTGGTCGCCGGAGGGAGTCATCTCGGTGACGACCTCGAAGGGCGCCACCTTCCGCTGCAAATCTGTGACCGGACGCATGCTGCCACTGTAGGCGGCGCGACCGACAGAAACGGACGTCAGGCGGAGCGCTCGCCGATGCGCGGGAAGGGCGTGGTCGAGAACACCACCTCCACCGGCACCTCGAAGTACCCGGCGATCCTCAGGGCCAGGTAGAGGCTGGGGCTGTACTCGCCGCGCTCCAGGTAGCCGACGGTCTGGTAGTGCACGCCGAGCGCGTCGGCGAGCTGCCTCCTGGTCACGTTCCGCTCGGCGCGCAGCAGGGCGATGCGGTTGTAGACGGTCTCGCTCATCACCGCGTATCTTCTCAGCCGACCCGCTGCATCGCGCGGTGGCGGCGCTCCTCCATCATCGACCCCGACTCGCGCCTGGCCATGCGGCGCAGGATCGGCGGGGCGGCGAGCAGCGCGGCCACGGCCCAGGCGGCGAGCACGAGCGTGGTCTGCGCGGGGCGCCAGGAGCCGCCGATCTCGGCGGCGGCGGCCGCGTCCGGCAGCAGCGCGGAGCGCATGCCGAGGCCGAGCCAGTAGACGGGGAAGACCTGCGCGAGCCCCTGCAGCCAGGCGGGCAGCGCCGCGATCGGGTAGAAGACGCCGGAGACGGCGGTGAGCCCGCCGACGGTGAGCATGGACAGCCCGGCGGCGGTCTGGGGGCTGGTGGCCAGCGAGCCGACGATCGCGCCGAGCGGCAGCGCGAACAGCAGCCCGAGCAGGGTCGTCCAGGCGACGGCGAGCCATCCGCCCGGCCCGGCCGAGGTCAGCCCCGGCACGAGGAGGAGCCCCGCGACGAGCATGACGAGGACGCCGGCGGCGGTGTTGGCCGACACCGACACGACCCGGGCCACAAGGTAGCCGACCATGCCCTGCGGCAGGGCCTTGACCCGCAGCAGGGTGCCGTCCTCGCGCTCGACGGCGAGCGCCGCGACCCCGCCGGTGACGCCGTGCAGGGCCACGGACATGCCGATCACGCTCGGCAGCGTGGCCGCGGCCAGCGAGAACGTGGTGCCGGGCACGACGGAGCCGCGCTGGAGGAAGATCACCACGACGACGGCCGCTGTGGTGACGACGTCGAACCACAGCTCCTGCGGGTTGCCGATGTGCTGCTTGAACTCGATCCAGCCGCGGGCGGCGCCCAGCCGGACCGCGTGCGCGACGGGGTTCACGACTCCTCCCGCTGCACGATGGCCATGTAGGCGTCCTCCAGGCCGGCGCGGCGCACCTCCAGGTCGCCGACGGCCGTGCCGTGCTGCGCGAACAGCTCGCGCACGAAGCCGGTGGCGTCGTCGGTGGCGTGGACGAAGTGCTCGCCGTCGCGGCTCCAGCGCACCTGGGCCTCGCGGGAGAACGCGCGGGTGAGCCGGTCGGGGCTGCCGTCGGCGACGATGCGGCCGCCGGCCAGGATGAGGATGCGGTCGGCCAGCTTCTCCGCCTCGTCGAGGTCGTGCGTGGTGAGCAGGATCGTGGTGTCGTCGAGGTCGGACAGCCGGTGGACCAGGTCGTGGAAGTCGCGCCGCGCCTTGGGGTCGAAGCCGGCGGTGGGCTCGTCGAGGAAGAGCACCTCGGGCCGGCCGACGATGCCGATGGCGACGTCGAGGCGGCGCCGCTGGCCGCCGGAGAGCCGGCTGACGCGCTGGCCGGCCTGCTCGGCCAGGCCGACCGCGGCGATCAGCTCGTCGGGGTCGAAGGGCGGCCGCGCCGGGTCGGCGTACGGCTCGTAGTAGCGGGCCAGGTGCGCGAGGAGCCGGCGCACCGGCCAGCGCCCGTGGTCGCGCCACGACTGCAGCACCACGCCGAGCCGGGCCCGCCAGCGCTCGTCGCCGCGGACCGGCTCGGCGCCGAGCACCCGGACGTGCCCGGCGGAGGGCGCGCGGAAGCCCTCCAGGATCTCGATCGTCGTGGTCTTGCCCGCGCCGTTGGGGCCGAGCAGGACGACGACCTCGCCCGGCCGGACGGTGAGGTCGACGCCGCGCAGGACCTCCTTCGTCCCGTACGTCATCCGCAGCCCGCGCACCTCGATCGCGGCCCCCGTGTCCACCTCGCCAGGGCGGAACGTGAGCTCCCTTAACGCCCCCATCGACCCTCCAAGTAGTAGGACTACTACATAAATAGCACACCTACTACAGACCACAACACATCTGCGGCGACGTTTTGCAAGCGTTTAGTAAGTGGCACCCGATACGGTCTGATTCGCCGGTAGCGGAAAAGAGAGGTTCGATGTCACGACCCAGAGAGGCACTGATCCAGGCAGGTCAGGGCATAGCCCAGGCGGTGGCCCAAGGGGGTGACGTACGCGGGGCGGTCGGGCAGGCGGCGGGCCAGTTCGCCGGGCAGGTGGGCGGCCAGCTCGGGGGCCAGTTCGGGGGCCAGCTCGGGGGCCAGGGCCAGGCGCCCGGGTTCACGCTGAACCCGCACGACTTCGCCGCCGCGCGCGACGGCGGCGCCTCCGTCGGCACGCTCATCGAGGCCCGCTCGGCCTCGCTGAACGAGGCCGGCGAGATCGTCAACCGCAGCTTCGCCGAGAACGGCATGCACGTCATCTCGCCGGTGGTGATCCCGAAGGGCAGCACCGCGAAGGTGGTGGTGCCGCTGGGCGTCCTGGTGGTGCTCGGCCTCATCGGCGCGCTCGGCAACGTCATCCCGAACACCGACCTGTTCTTCGGGCCGCACTACTGGGTGACGCTGGTCCTCGCGGCCGGGTTCCTGTGGTGGCGGCGCAGCGTGGTGATGGTGCCGGAGGGCTGCAAGGCGCTCATCACCAAGTTCGGCAAGCTGGTGCACATCGCCGACCCGGGCCGGGTGACGCTGTTCAATCCGTGGAAGCGGGTCAGCTACATCGTCAACACCACCCGCGAGTACCCGTTCAACGCCCCCATCCGCGAGGCGCCGACCCAGCAGGGCGTCAAGGCCAGCGTGGACCTGTTCCTGCAGTTCAGGATCGAGAACCCGGCGGAGTTCATCTTCGTGCTCGGCTCGGTCAGCGGCTTCCAGTCCAAGCTGCAGAACGCCATCAGCGAGGTCACCCGCTCCCTCATCTACGCCCAGCGCGCCGAGGAGATCTACGACCTGGTGGGCGAGAGCACGCTCGGCATGTTGGAGAGCCTGAACCAGCAGTTCCTCCCGGCGGTCCGGCTCACCGACGTCAACATCACGCACGCCGAGCCGTCCAGCCAGGAGTACCGCATGGACCTGGCCGCGCCCGAGATGGTCCGCGTCGCCAAGGAGGCCTACACCTACGAGTACGAGCTCCAGCTCCGCAAGGAGCAGAACGAGGGCGACCTGATCAAGGAGCTGGCCGGCCTCCAGGAGACGCTGAGCGCCATCCAGGCCGAGATCGCCGGCTACCAGGCCCGCATGGACACGGCGCTGGAGCGCGCCACCCACCAGGCCAAGGCGCAGGCCAGGCAGCGCCTGGTCGAGGCCGAGTCCACCGCCAACGCCAACGCCGCCCTGCTGGAGGCCCAGGCGCTGGACATCAGGGCGCTGTCGGCCGCCGAGGCGCCCGAGATCCTCGACTACCGCTTCCAGCAGGACCTGCTCGCCAAGCTGGAGTCCGTCGCCACCCGCCTGCCGCAGGTGGTGCAGGTCGGCGAGCAGAGCGACATCGACTTCCTGGCCCTCGCCCAGCAGCTCGTGGGCGGCAAGGGCGCGCAGCTCTTCTCCGCCGAGGACATGGCCGCCATCCGGGCCCGCCTCGCCGAGATCGGCGCCCGCGTCCGCGACCGCGAGGACGAGATCGCGGCGCTGCTGAAGAAGGCGGCCGCCGACGTCGCCGGGGCGCCCGAGCCGCCCGAGCCCGACCAGGACCTGGAGCGCACGGTGGAACGCCTGCTGCCCGGCAAGGAGGAGGCCCGATGAGCCGCGAGTTCTCCAAGATCAAGGAGTCGCTGGCGTCCTGGAGCGAGATCCGCCAGCTCCTGCGCGGCGGCGAGCAGGGCCAGCTCGTGCCCGTCGTCATCCCGAAGGACCGGCGGGGCTTCGCCTGGATGACGCTGGTCTTCCTGGCGGTCTACTTCGCCGGCATGGCCGCGCTGACCGACCTGACGATCCTCGCCGCGCTCGCGGCGCTGGTGCTCCTGCTGCTGGCGCTGGTCACGATGTGGCGCAAGGCGATCATCGAGATCGAGGAGGGCACCACCGGCGTGCGCAGCCGCTGGGGCGCCATCACCGGCACGCTCCCGCCGGGCCGCCACTACCTGTGGCTGCCGTGGGACCGCGTGGACGCCGTCGTGGACACCTCCACCGAGATCCCGTACTCGGCGCCCATCGTGGCCTGCCCCACCGCCGAGAACGTGCCGCTGAAGTCGATCGAGTTCTTCCTGAAGTTCCGGATCGTGGACCCGGTGGCCTTCCACCGCACGATCGGCGCGGGCAACTTCGACCTGGTGCTGTCCAGCGCCGTCCAGGACGCGATCCGCCAGCGCAGCCGCCGGGTCAACACCGAGCGGGCCTACGACCTGCGCGGCTCCGACGTCGGCGACATGCAGGACGCGCTCAACCGGCAGCTCGGCCGCTACGGCGTGCGCATCACCGGCGCCAACATCCCCGACGTCCAGCTCCCCGACCAGTACCAGCAGCACCTGGCCACCCGGGAGAAGGTGGCCAAGGAGCTGTCGGCGTACGAGCGCGAGTGGGAGCTGACCCGCAAGCGCCGCATCGACACGCTGCTCATGGAGATCGAACGCTCGAAGAAGACCCGCGACGCCCGCGTGGTCGAGGTCAAGGCCGCCCACAACAAGGCGCGCAAGGACGTGGCGCGCATGCTGGAGGAGCAGGAGACCGAGGCCCAGCGCGTGACGTGGGAGATCGAGGCGCGCGGCAGGGCCGAGCTGACCGCCGCCGAGAACGAGGCCAAGGCGCTGCGCCGGCTGGCCGAGTCCTATCGTGACAACCGGGCCGTGCTGCAGTACGAGCTGGCCCGCAGGCGCCTCGACGTGGGCGCTCGGCTCGCGGAGAACGCCCCCCAGCCGCTGGTCGTGCGGACGCAGCAGGGCCAGGGCGACTCCGCGCTGTCCACCCTCCTGCTGGCCCAGTTGCTCCCCCGCCTCTCGGGTCAGAACGGCCACACCCCTACCGCTCAGTAACCAGGAGAAGAACCCCATGGTGTTCCGCAAGCTGATGGCCGCGTTCGGCGCGGGCGTCGAGGTCGACACGGTGTTGACGAACACGGGCGTCCGGCCCGGCGAGATCCTGCGCGGCGTCGTGAACTTCCGCGGCGGCAACTCGGACTACAAGGTCGAGGGCATCTACATCGACCTGACCGCCGTGGTCGAGGTGGAGTCCGGCGACAACGAGTACAAGACCACCTACAGCTTCCTGCGCCAGCAGGTGGCGGGCACGTTCCAGCTCGCCGCCGGGGCGCAGCACCAGCAGCCGTTCGAGATCGCGATGCCGTGGGAGACCCCGATCAGCGCGATCGGCGGCCACCCGCTGCACGGGATGAAGCTGGGCGTGCAGACGGAGCTGGCCCTCGCCGGCGCGCTCGACAAGGGCGACCTCGACCCGCTGTTCGTCAGC
Source organism: Actinomadura luzonensis (assembly GCF_022664455.2). Taxonomy (NCBI): domain Bacteria; kingdom Bacillati; phylum Actinomycetota; class Actinomycetes; order Streptosporangiales; family Thermomonosporaceae; genus Actinomadura; species Actinomadura luzonensis. The sequence goes on along the minus strand of NZ_JAKRKC020000002.1, from coordinate 26,913 downwards.
CCGCTGCCGGCGCAGGAGTACGTCATCGCCGCGCTCGACCGGATGGGCTTCCACTTCAAGAAGGCCGACCTGGAGCGCGGCACGCTGTACGGCTCCACGATGCCGTTCTTCCAGGAGATCGAGTACTACGCCGGCGGGCAGTGGCGACGCCACTTCAACGAGCTGGAGCTGACGTTCATCGCCGGGCCGCGGCAGATGGACGTCATCCTGGAGGCCGACAAGCGCGGCGGCTTCCTGACCTCCAGCCACGACGCCTACAACCGCTTCACCGTCCACTACGACGGCCCGCCGCAGGCCGCCGAGCAGGCGCTGCAGCACGGCCTGGAGCAGATGGCCCGCCACCGCGGCTGGTTCTGACCGCCCCGGACGCACCCCGGACGCCCCGGGCGGGATGCCGCCCGGGGCGAAGGTTCCGGCATCTTTCGCCAGGTGATCGTTCTCTGGTGGTCGCCTGGCCGGGTCGTTACCATGACCTCGGGTACTGACTGATCGTCGGACGGCGGGGCGAGCGATGGCACGGTTCGTGGGGGCGATGAAGCGGGCCGCCCCGTGGGCGGCGCGCAACGCCGACGGCGCCATCGCGCTCGTCCTGGCCATCGTCGTGGGCGTGCTCGGCATCATGCCCGACGACGTCTTCGGGCCGCGCCCGCGCGGCCAGGAGATCCAGGACCAGCTCGTCAGCGCCGCGACGCTGGTCATCCTCGCGCTGGTGGCCACCGCGCTGCTGCGCGACCGGCTGCGCCAGGCCCCGGTCGAGCGGACGATCACCTCGGGCGCGCTCGCCGAGCTGCCGGTGCGCCTGGCCCGCATGGAGCAGATCGAGACCCTGGCCCACAGCACCCGCCGCGCCCTCGACTCCCTGCAGCTCGTCCGGGTGCTGGCCAGCCGGCAGGAGATCGCGCAGTCGCACGCCGAGGCCCGCAAGGACACCGCCCGCTGGAGCTTCAAGGGCGGCACCGGCACCTACCTGCGGGCCGTCACGCTGCCGGCGTGCGTGGCCGCGGCGCGCCGCGACAAGCGCCACCTCACCGTGCGGGTCGAGGTGATCGACCCCACCGACGCCGAGGTGTGCGAGGCCTACGCCCACTACCGCCGCTCGCTGGCCGACTCGCCCGACGCCACCGGCGAGACGTGGACGACCGACCGGGTCAGGAAGGAGTCGTACGCGACGATCCTGGCCGCGTTCTGGCACCGCCAGCGCTACGGCCTGCTCGACATCGCCGTGGGCCTGTCGCGCACGATGACGACCTTCCGCTGGGACCTGTCCAGCACCCGCCTGATCATGACGGTCGAGGACCCGAACATGGCGATGACGGCGCTGGCGGGCACCTTCTACTACGAGAACTGCGACACCGAGCTGCGGCTCAGCTTCGAGCAGGCGCGCCGGGTGCCGCTGGAGATGTACAAGAAGGCGCCGCTCAGCGACGAGCCGACGATCGAGGAGGTGCAGGAGTTGTTCGAGCAGATCGGGATGGCCCTGCCCAAGTCCTACGACGGCCGCGACGTGGTGGACATCGCCCGCAAGGCCCTGCGCGCCGTGGACCCGTACTCATGAGCTACCGCGACGTCCACCGCAGGGTGCTGGCGGGGCGGGCCAGGGAGTGGGCCCTGGAGGCGCTGAGCGGGCCGGTGAGCGCGGTGCGCCACCCGCTGGGCTTCGTCTGCCTGCCGCTGGAGCGCGAGGGCGGCGAGGGCGTCTGCGTCCACCTGTGGTCCGACTCGCTCGCGCACGCCGAGAGCACCACGTCGCAGATCCACTGCCACAGCTGGGACCTCGTCAGCCACGTCCTGTACGGCCAGGTGCGCAACGTGCACGTGCTGGTCGCCGACGCCGCGGCGGAGGCCACCCACCGGGTGTTCGAGGTGCTCAGCGACGCCGGGGGCGACCGCATCTCGCCCACCGGCCGCACCGTGCGGCACGCCACCGGCCTGGTGGAGGTCTTCGGCGCCGGCGACACCTACACCCTCGCGGCCGGCCGGTTCCACAGCAGCGTGGTGCCCGAGGGCGGCGAGGCCGCCACGATCGCGCTCGGCCGGGGCCGGCCGGGCAGCCACGACCTGTCGCTCGGGCCGCTCGACGCCGGGCCGCACCGCGTCTCCAGGCAGCCGCTCGGCCCCGGCGAGACCGCGCTCGCCGTCCGCCTGATCACCGCGCACCTGACCTGAGGGGTACCCGATGGACCTTGACCACGCTCGCACGGTCGCCGTCGAGGCCGCCGAGGCCGCCGGGGCGCTGCTCAGGGAGGGCACGCGGGGCGCGGTCGGGGTCCGGGCCAAGGGCGCGGCCGGCGACGTGGTCACCGATCTGGACCTGGCCTCGGAGAAGCTGCTGCTGGAGCGCATCCTGACGGCCTTCCCCTCGCACAGCGTGATCGCCGAGGAGTCGGGGCTGGTGGGCGCGGCGGGCGGCGAGTGGACGTGGCTGGTCGACCCGCTCGACGGCACCAACAACGTCGCGATCGGGCTGCCGGCGTTCGTGGTGGGCGTGGCGCTGTGCCGGGACGGGCGGCCGGTGCTGGGCGTCGTGCACGACCCGGTGTCCGGGCAGACGTGGTCGGCGCTGCGCGGGCGCGGGGCCAGGGCCTCCACGGGGGCGCGGCTCGCGCCGCCGTACGCGCCGAGCCCGCACGGCCCGCTGCTGGCCTGGACGCAGGGCTACGGCGTGCGCAGGGACGACGACCGGGTGAACGCGCTGAAGCAGGCCATCGAGCTGGCCGCCCGCCGGGTCCTGCAGCTCTGGGCGCCGCTGCTGTCGTGGGCGATGCTGGCCAGGGGCGACATCGACGGCATCGTCGGTTACCGGGCCGAGGCGGTCGACCTGCCGGCGGGCGCGCTGCTGGCGAGGGAGGCGGGCATCGACATCAGGGCGCTCGACGGCGGCCCGTTCGAGGCGTGCATCGACGCGCCGGCCGAGCGGCGCAGCTTCGTCGCGGCGCACCCGCGGGCCATCCCGGGGCTGCTCGCGCTCCTCCCCTGACCTCGATCTCCCGTGACCCCAATGCGGAGAAATACGCGGAAGAAGTGTGTCGAATGTCGATGAGTTCCGCTGCCGTTCGTCGTCTTATTGGGTGACGGAAACACGGGGAAGAGGAGCCCGACATGATGACCACGACCGAGCTGGCGCAGGTGCTCTTCACGACCGCTCTGCAGCCCAGCGACGACCTGTCGCCGTACGCCGTCAGGGAGGCCGTCACCGAGCGGCTGTGCGCCTGCGGCGGCGAGCCGGCGCTGTGCGCGGCCCTGGTGGCGCAGGAGGCCGGCGACCACCCCGAGACGTACGTGCGCCGCATGCGCTGGGCGCTCGGCGCGGTCGCGGACGCCTACCAGCTCGCGGCGGCGTGAGCCGCGGTCAGATCGTCGCCTCCAGGGCCCACACGGTGGCGACCAGCCCGACGGCCGCCAGCCCGGCCCCGGTGAGCAGGAAGCGGCGCATCGGCACCTGCACGTCGTGGCGGCGGCACGACTCGAACCACAGCAGCGTGGCGAGCGACGCCCACGGCGTGACCACCGGGCCGACGTTGGTGCCGGCCAGCAGCGCCAGCAGGCGGTCCTGGTCGGCGGCCGGGATGACGATCTCCACCGCCTTGTAGGCGGGCAGGTTGTTGATCGCGTTGGACAGGCCCGCGCCGACGGCCGCGGTGCGGTAGGGATCGCCCTCGGCGCCGATCATCCACGACATCAGGTCGGACAGGCCGTGCCGGCTGAGCGTCGGCACCACCAGGAACAGCCCCGTCACGAAGACCACGAGCTGCCAGGGGAAGAGCCGCCAGGTCAGCCGCTCGCGGGCGCGCAGCAGGAACGCCGCCACGACGAGCGCCGCCGCGGCCCCCGCGGCCACCGCGACGTGCGCCTTGAGCAGCAGCAGCGCGATGAACAGCAGGCACCCGGCCGACGCGGCGGCGAACAGCGCCCGGTCGCCGACCGGCTCCAGCACCGGCGGGCTGTAGCGCAGGTCGCGCCGCTCCCCCCGGCGCCAGAAGAACACCCACAGGAACGCCATCGTCACCAGGACGGCGACGATCTGGGGCGCCCACATGCGGGCCGCGAACCCCTGCGCGTCGAGGCCGAGCTTGCCCATGGCGAGGAGGTTGGTGAGGTTGGAGACCGGCAGCAGCAGGCTCGCGGTGTTGGCCAGCCAGATCGTGGTCATGGCCAGCGGCAGCGGGGCGATGCGGGCCTTCGGCGCCAGGGCGAGCATGACGGGGGTGAGCAGGACCGCCGTGGTGTCGAGGTTCAGGAAGATCGTGACCAGCGCCGCGAAGACCGTGCAGAGCAGGAACAGCGCCGCGTAGTTACCGCGGCCCAGCACCGCCATCCGCGCCGCGATCGCGTCGAAGACCTGGGCCTCCTTGGTCAGCTCGGCCAGCACGATGATCGCCACCAGGAAGATCAGCAGCGGCCAGATCTCGCGCAGGCTCTCGGCCGCGGCCTCCCACGGCAGGAGCCCGCTCACCAGGAAGACCAGGCCGAGCACGAGCAGCCCGATCCTGATCCAGTCGAGCACACCGAGACGCAGCACCGTCCGATGATCGCACACGTGCTCCAAAACCCCGACCAGGCAGGGGATACTGGGCGGCATGGCACGTGAGCGCAGGCCCACCGACATCTTCGTCAGCTACTCCCCCGCCGACACCGCGTGGGCGACGTGGATCGCCTGGGAGCTGGAGGCCGCGGGCTACCGGACGATGATCCAGGCGTGGGATTTCGTCCCGGGCACCAACTTCATCGACTTCATGGACCGCGGCGTCAGCGAGGCTCAGCTCGTCGTCGCCGTGCTCTCGCGCAACTACCTGACCTCGCGCTACGGCCGCATGGAGTGGCAGGCGGCGCTGCGGGCCGACCCCGACAACCCCTCCAACAAGCTCGTCACGATCCGGCTGGAGGACGTCCAGCTCGAAGGGCTGCTGTCCACGATCACCTGGGTCGACCTGCTCGGCGTCACCGACCCGGGGCAGGCCAGGGCGCTGCTGCTCGGCCGGGTCGGCGAGGCGCTGGCGGGCCGGGCCAAGCCGGAGTCCGCCCCCGCCTTCCCCGACGGCGCAGGCGCGCCGCCGCCCGTGCCGACGCTGCCGCCGCCGGCCGCCGAGCGGGCCAGGGCCAGGCGCACGCCGGTCACCGCGCCCGCCTTCCCGCCCGCGGCGCGCACCGGCGGGGGGCGCGAGTCGGTCAGCGTGCTGCACATCGGCGGGCCGCGGTTCGGGCGGGCGCTGCCCGAGCCCGGCGACCCGTTCACGCCGGAGGACATGCAGGCGCGCATCTGGGCCGACCTCACCGCGATGTACGACCGGGGCATGCCGCGCCCCGACCTCATGGTCGTCAGCGGCGACCTGACGGAGTCGGGCAGCCTGCGGCAGTTCGGGCAGGCCACCCGGTTCGTCACCGACCTGCGGCTGCTGCTCGGGCTGGAGCCGCACCGGCTGGTGCTGCTGCCGGGCCCGCGCGACGTGACCAAGGCGGCGGCCAGCGCGTACTTCATGACGTGCGAGGCCGACGACGTGAGCCCGCAGCCGCCGTACTGGCCGAAGTGGCGGCACTTCGCCGGCCTGTTCGGCGAGGTCTACCAGGGGCTCGACGACCGGGTGTTCGACGGCGGGCAGCCGTGGACGCTGTTCGAGGTGCCCGACCTGAAGGTGGTCGTGGCGGGGCTCAACTCGACGATGGCGATGAGCCATCTGGAGCGCGACGCGTACGCGCTGCTGGGCGAGGCGCAGGCGGCCTGGTTCGCCGAGCGGCTGCGGCCGTACGAGGAGGGCGGGTGGCTGCGGCTGGGCGCCATGGGGCATCCGCCGCACGAGCTGCGGGACGCGCCGACGTACGAGCGGCTGCTCGCGCACCGGATCAACCTGCTCTTCCACGGCGGCCAGGGCGCGGGCGGCGCGGGCCGCATCGCCGCGCCGCGCCCGGGCCGGCACCAGGTCATCGAGATCACCGCCGCCGGGCTGCGCCGGTGGCTGCCGGACGCGGGCGCGCCGGAGCGGGAGGCGGGCAAGTGGCAGGGCGCGCAGGCGACGTTCACCGGCCGCGCCCCCGCCGTGCCGCCGCCGCGGCCCAAGCCGGAGGAGCGCGCGCCGAGCCCGGTCGAGCTGCTGCTCGACCGCATCGCCGAGGTGTGCGAGGCGCGCCACGAGCGGGCCAGGATCCGCAGGTTCGCCGCCCACCTCGTGGTCACCCATCCCGAGGACGGGTTCGTCCGGCAGACGATGATCGGCGCGCACGTCGGCGAGGTCACCGAGGAGGCCGCCGACGCCTTCGCCCGCCAGGCGCACGCCGCCGGCCTGCCCGCCGAGCTGGTCTGCCAGGGCCCGCCCGCGCCCCGCTGGATCCGCGACGACCTCATGCGGCAGGGGGTCCGGCTGCGCAGCTTCACCGAGTTCCAGGGCCTGCTCGACCTGACCGGCTACGTCAGCGAGCAGACCGCCAGGCTCACCACCGACCGCCGCTACCCGCCAGAGCTGTACGTCCCGCAGCGCTACCGCGAGCTGGACCGCCCCGGCGGCCAGATCAGGCAGGGCCTGACGGACGAGCTGATGCGGCTGCTGGCCGCCGACCACGGCCGTTTCCTGCTGCTGCTGGGCGACTTCGGCCACGGCAAGACGTTCGCGCTGCGCGAGCTGGCCCGGCGCATCCCGGCCGAGCTGCCGCACCTGACGCCGATCCTCATCGAGCTGCGCGCCCTGGACAAGGCGCACTCGGTGGACGCGCTGGTGGCCGCCCACCTGGCCTCGCACGGCGAGGAGTTCATCGACCTCAAGGCGTTCCGCTACCTGCTGCGGCAGGGGCGCATCGTGCTGCTGTTCGACGGCTTCGACGAGCTGGTGACCCGGCTGACCTACGACCGCGCCGCCGACCACCTGGCGACCCTGCTGGCGGCCGCCGAGGACAAGGCCAAGATCGTGGTGGCCAGCCGCACCCAGCACTTCAAGTCGCACAGCCAGGTGCTCACCTCGCTCGGCGAGATGGTCGGCGTGCTGCCGCAGCGGCGGGTGCTCGGCGTCGAGGACTTCACCCACGACCAGATCCGCTCCTACCTCGCCAACCGCTTCGACGACGGCGACGAGGCGCGCGCCCGCATGTCGCTCATGGGGGAGATCAAGGACCTCCTGGCGCTCGCGCAGAACCCGCGCATGCTCTCCTTCATCGCCGACCTCGACGCCGACCGGCTGCGCACCGTGGCCGGGGCCCGCCACACGATCAGCCCGGCCCTGCTGTACGAGGAGATCCTCGGCTCCTGGCTGGCCTTCGAGGAGCGGCGGGCCCGGGTGCCCGGCTCGGCCGAGGCGCTGACCACCGACGAGCTGTGGCGGGCGGTGACGGCGCTGGCGCTGCGGCTGTGGGAGACCGGCGAGTCGCTGCTCGGCGTCGACGAGCTGACCGAGGTCGGCGAGACCCTGACCGACCTCGCCAGCGGCCAGCTGTCGGCCGCGCACGCGGCGCACGCGATGGGCTCGGGCAGCCTGCTGGTGCGCACCGAGGAGGGCATGTTCGGGTTCATCCACGCCTCGGTCATGGAGTGGCTGATCGCCCGCCATCTCGCCATGGACAACCTCGCCCTGCTGGCCCGCCGGCCGCTGTCGGCGCTCACCGTCGAGTTCCTGTGCGACCTCGCCGACGTGCGGGCGCTGCGCGCCTGGGTGGCCGGCCCGCCCGCCGACGACGTGTCCCGGGCCAACGCCGTCAAGATCTCCGCCCGGCTGCGCACCCCGGCCCGCGCCGACCTCCGCGGCGCCAACCTCAAGGGCGAGGACCTCTCGGCCCGCGACCTGCGCGAGGTCGACCTCACCGGCGCCGACCTGTCGGAGGCGACGCTGGCCGGCACCGATCTGTCGCGGGCCGTGCTGCGCGAGGCCCGGCTGGTGGGCGCGCGGCTGGACGGCGCGGTGCTGACCGGCGCCGACCTCACCGGCGCCGACCTGTCGGGGGCGCGGCTGGCGCGCGCCGACCTCAGCGACGCGGTGCTGACGGACGCCCGCTGGCACCGGGCCGCGCTCATCGACGTCACCGGCACGCTGCCGCGGCTGCCCGGCGCGGCCGTGGCGCCCGGCCAGCCGGTCGAGGTGGAGTTCGCCCCCGCCGGGATCGGCGTCCCGTACGGCTACCACTTCCAGACCAGCCGCCTGCCCGAGCCGATCGCCTACAGCCCCGACGGCGCCACCGTCGCCATCGGCAACGAGGACGGCGGCGTGCTGCTGTGCGCGGGCGGCGCCCCCGTGCGCACCCTCCAGGGCCACCGGGGCCGCGTCTACGCCGTCACCTTCGCCGGCGACCTGCTGGCCACCGGCGCGAGCGACGGCGACGTCATCCTGTGGGACGCGCTCACCGGCGAGCGGCTGCGCACCCTGACCGGCCATCCCGACGGCGTCTGGCCGGTGCGCCTCAGCGCCGGCGGCGAGCTGGTGGCGGCCGGGGGCGGCGACGGCGTGGTGCGGGTGTGGGAGAGCGCGACCGGCCGCCTCGCCCACGAGCTGGCCGGGCACCAGGCGCCCGTCTACACCACGGCGTTCGGCCGTTCGGTGCTGGTGACGGGCGACGCGGCGGGCGCCGTGCGGGTCTGGGACCTCGGCACGGGGCAGGTGCGGCGCACCCTCGACGGCCACCGCGGCAGCGTGTACCGCGCCGTGCCGAGCCCCGACGGCCGGCTGCTGGCCACCGGCGACGAGGCCGGCACGATCCGGCTCTGGGACACCGCCTCCTGGCGGCTCCTGCACACCCTCACCGGGCACGCGGGCAGCGTCTACTGCCTGGCGTTCGCGCCCGACGGCTCGCTGCTGGCCAGCGGCGACACCGCGGGCGGCGTGCGGCTGTGGGACCCGTCCGGGCACGCGCTCGGCACCCACACCACGCACGCGGCGGCCGTCTACCAGGTGACCTTCAGCCCCGACGGGCACGTCCTGGCCTCCGGCGACTCCGGCGGCGTGGTGCGGCTGCAGCCGGTGGGCGGCGGGCCGCGCGTGGAGCTGACCGGGCACCGCAGCTCGGTGTGGCCGTTCGCGTTCCGTCCCGACGGGCAGCAGCTCGCCACCAGCAGCAACGACGGCACCGTACGGCTGTGGGACCCGGCCACCGGCAAGTGCCAGCGGGTGCTGCGCGGCCACGGGCGGCGCATCTCGTCGGTGCGCTTCAGCGCCGACGGCTCCATGCTGGCCACCAGCGGCAACGACGGCGTCGTGCGGGTGTGGGAGCGCGACCGGCCGCCTCGCCCACGAGCTGGCCGGGCACCAGGCGCCCGTCTACACCACGGCGTTCGGCCGTTCGGTGCTGGTGACGGGCGACGCGGCGGGCGCCGTGCGGGTCTGGGACCTCGGCACGGGGCAGGTGCGGCGCACCCTCGACGGCCACCGCGGCAGCGTGTACCGCGCCGTGCCGAGCCCCGACGGCCGGCTGCTGGCCACCGGCGACGAGGCCGGCACGATCCGGCTCTGGGACACCGCCTCCTGGCGGCTCCTGCACACCCTCACCGGGCACGCGGGCAGCGTCTACTGCCTGGCGTTCGCGCCCGACGGCTCGCTGCTGGCCAGCGGCGACACCGCGGGCGGCGTGCGGCTGTGGGACCCGTCCGGGCACGCGCTCGGCACCCACACCACGCACGCGGCGGCCGTCTACCAGGTGACCTTCAGCCCCGACGGGCACGTCCTGGCCTCCGGCGACTCCGGCGGCGTGGTGCGGCTGCAGCCGGTGGGCGGCGGGCCGCGCGTGGAGCTGACCGGGCACCGCAGCTCGGTGTGGCCGTTCGCGTTCCGTCCCGACGGGCAGCAGCTCGCCACCAGCAGCAACGACGGCACCGTACGGCTGTGGGACCCGGCCACCGGCAAGTGCCAGCGGGTGCTGCGCGGCCACGGGCGGCGCATCTCGTCGGTGCGCTTCAGCGCCGACGGCTCCATGCTGGCCACCAGCGGCAACGACGGCGTCGTGCGGGTGTGGGAGCCGCGCACCGGGCGCCGGCTGCGCGAGTTCCGCGGCACCGCCGACCGGCTCATCTCGGCGCTGTTCTCCCCCGCCGGGCCGGTCCTGGCCACCTCCAGCAACGACGGCGGCGTGCACTTCTGGAACGCCGTCACCGGCGACTACGAGCGCGAGCTGCACGCCGAGACCGACCACGTGTGGGCCGAGGCGTTCAGCCCCGGCGGCGACCTGCTGGCCACGGCCAACGACGACGACAGCGTGCGCATCTGGTACCGGCCCACCGGCCGGCTGGCGGCCAACCTGCTGGACCACCGCGGGCGGGTGCGCTCGATCGCGTTCAGCCCCGACGGCTCGTACGTGGCCACGGGCTGCGACGACAAGCTCGTCCGCATCTGGCACGTCGCCTCCGGCGGCCGGGTGGCCACCCTGGAGGGGCACACCGACCGCGTCTACTCCGTCGCCTTCTCCCCCGACGGGCGGCGCCTGGCCAGCGCCGGCAACGACGGGCGGGCGCTGGTGTGGGAGCTGCGTCCCGGGCAGCCCTGGCAGCCGCGGCTGGCGCACACCCTGACGGCGGGCGGCGGGCGGTGGTGGAGCGTGGCCTTCGACGCCTCGGGCGAGCGGCTCGCGACCGGGGGCGACGACAAGCTCGTCCGGGTCTGGGACGCCGTGCGCGGGCGGCAGCTCCACGCGCTGGCCGGGCACGCCAGGCGGGTCTGGTCGGTCGCCTTCAGCCCCGCCGGCGACCTGCTGGCCAGCGCCGGCGACGACGGGGCGGTGATCCTCTGGGCGGGCGGCGCGCGGCGGGCGACGCTGCTCGGGCTGCCCGAGGGGTGGGCGGCGCTGGCGCCGGACGGCCGGTACAAGGTGCACGGGGAGCCGGGCGGGCAGTTCTGGCACGTGCTCGGGATGGCGCGGTTCGAGCTGGGCGAGCTGGATCCGTACCTGCCGGGGGTGCGTCAGGTGCCGCTCGACTCACCCATCTGAGGCGGCGCCGCTCATCGGGCGGCCGAGCAGGGCGGTCGCCACGCTCTCGACGTGCGGGGCCAGGTCGGCGGCGGTGGCCCCGGCCAGGGCCGGGGTGGCGACGACCGAGCGCAGGATGCCGATGCCGACCAGCCAGGCGCTGAGCAGCTCGGCGCGCAGCCCGGCGTCCTCGCCGCCGCCGGCCAGACCCGCGAGGGCCTCGACGTAGGTGGCGCAGACCTCCTCGCGGATGCGGCGGCGGGCGTCCTCGTGGGCCGAGGAGCGCAGCATGGCGACCAGGGGGTGCTCGCCGCCGTACCGGGTCCAGTCGTGGAAGACGACCGCGGCGATCATGCGGGCGACCAGCTCCTCCTGCGGGCCGTCCAGGAGGCCGGCCGGGAGGTCGGCGGTGACCTCGTCGAACAGGGCCTTCTTCGAGCCGAAGTAGCGGAAGATCAGGGTGGCGTCCACGCCGGCGTCGGCGGCGACGTCGCGGACGCTGGTGGCGTCGTAGCCGTCGCGGGCGAAGCGCAGCCGCGCGGCCTCCAGCAGCCTGGCCCGCGTGGCCTCCCGGTCTCTCTTCCCCATCGGCCCCTCCTGGTCATCGATCGTTGACATCTTAGGCCCCTGCCGTGCTACGGTCACGCAAGTCATCGATCGATGACTTTACTTCGACCGAGGAGCGAGCATGCGGACCTACGTCGTGGCCGGCGGCACCACCGGCATGGGACGGGCGCTGGCGCTGCACCACCTGCGGGCCGGCGACCGGGTGACGGTCGTCGGCAGCGACCCCGGCAGAGGACGCGACCTCCTCGCCGAGGCGGCCCGGCTGGGGCCGGGGAACGGGCGGCGTTCGTCCGGGCCGACCTGACCTCGGTGGCGGAGAACCGGCGGGTGATCGAGGAGGTCGAGGCCCGGCACGACGCGCTCGACGGGCTGATCCTCACCGCCATGCGGCACTTCCCGCGCCGCGTCGAGACGCCGGACGGCTTCGAGGCCACCTTCGCCCTCTACTACGTCAGCCGCCTCGTGCTCAGCCACGGCCTGACCGGCCTGCTGGAGAAGGGCGGCGAGCCGATGATCGTGAACGTGTGCGGCGTCGGCATCACCAAGGGCGCCGTCCACTGGGACGACCTGTCGCTGCGCCACGGCTACGGCGGCATCAAGGCGATCCTCCAGGGCGGGCGCGCCACGGACCTGCTCGGCGTCGCCTACCCGGCCGTGCACCCCGGCGGCCGGACCCGCTTCCTGCTGCACCACCCGGGCTTCACCCGCAGCGGGACCGCCAGCCTGGCCCAGCCCGCCAGGGCGGTCGTCCGGCTCCTGGCCCGGGTCGCCGCCCAGCCCGTCGAGCAGGCCGTGCAGCCGATCGTCGAGCTGATGGCGGACCCGCCGGAGGGGCGGCTGCTCGCCTACGACCGCCGCACCCCGGTGGACCTGTCGCTGCCCACCCTCGACCCGGACGCGGCCCGGCGGTTGTACGAGCTGACTCGTCACGTCCTGCGGTGACCCGTGCGGGCCTGCGCCATTTGCGTCGTTTGCCGCTCCCGATCACCGGACTGTGGGAGGATCCTTGGCTAGATCGTTTCGGAGGCGGCGCGGAGCATCGCGGAGGGATGACGCATGGGTACCTGCCGGGGGCTGGGCTCGTGACCGGCGGACGCGACGCCCGGCGGGCACCGCGCGGCCCGGCGGACCGCGCCTCCCGAGCCACCGCCCCCCGCACCGCCGCCTTCCACACCCCGGAACCGTCCACGCCACCCACCGCGCCGAACGATCGCCACGCCTCATCGGACGGCCTCCCCACCCCCACGGCCAGCCTCCCCACCCCCTCGGACGGCTCCCCCGCCCTCTCGGACGGCCTGCCCACCTCGTCGGACGGCCTTCCCACCTCGTCGGACGGCCTCCGCGCCTTGTCGGACGGCCTGCCCACGCCGTCGAGCGGCCTGCCCGCGCCGGCGGGCGGCCTTCCCACGCCGGCGGCCAGTCCGTCCGCTCACCCGGCCCACGTCTCATCACCATCCGGCGGCCCGGCCGACCTCTTCTCGCCGTCCGACAGGCGGAAGGCGGCCGAGACGGGCATGGGCGCTTCCCCCTCGACCGGCGCAGGCCCCCGGCGCCGCACCACACCCCAGGCGCTCCTGGAGGGCCCTCCCTCCCCCGAAACGCCCTCGAACGACCCCTCACCCCACACGGACCCGGACCCGGACGACCGCACCTCACCCCACACGAGCGTGGACGGCCTCGCCTCGTCGGAGGGTGACAGGCGGGAGGTCATGCCGAAGCGGGCGGCCGGGGTGTCGCCGTGGTCGTCCACGCCGGACGCCGGCGACGGCGCCGCACCCGAGGGCGGGGGACGGTCCCGGGCGGCCAGGACGGCGGCCCTGGCGGCGGGCGTGGTCCTGCTGGCCCTGGCCGGGCTGCTGATCGGCGTTCCCGCGTTCCGCACCACGCTGGATCCCGTCCCGGACCCGGGCTCCGTGCCCCCCACGCCTCCCGCCGCGGCCATGCGCCGCAGCCCCGCCGCCACCCAGGCCCCCGCCACCCCGCGCACCCCGGCCACAGCGCCGGTCACCGCCCCGGTCAACGGTCCCGTGCCGTCCCCGGCGGCCACCTCCGGGGCGTCCCGCTCACCGTCTCGGACGGCGTCGGCCACTCCCATCCCCACGACCCCGGGCACGGTGCAGCCGCAGGGGGCGGCCAACGCGCGCAACCGCTCCGCCCGCCCGCGCGCCATTCGCCCGCAGCCGGTACGTCCCAGGAGGAAGGCGCTGGTCGCGGGGGTCGGGAGCGGCGAGGCGACGGCCGCCCCCACGACGCCGGGCGCCACCACGCTCACCCCGGTGCCGCAGATCCCGGGCCAGGTCGCGGGCCAGGGCTCCACCGGCGGCGGCACGTCCCAGTCGGGTGAGTGACCCCCGCCCCGGCCGGTGGTGGGTCAGCCGCGGGCGGCGCGACGCCGGAGCTGGTCCCAGACGTCCCTGACCCGCCCGTCCAGCTCCTCCAGCGTCCCTTCGTTGGGGATGACGACGTCGGCCACCGCCAGCCGGTCCTCCCGGCTCGCCTGGGCCGCGATGCGGGCCTTGGCGTCGGCCTCCGCCATCCCCCGGAACTCGGCCAGCCGCCGGATGCGCACCTCGTCGGCCGCGTCCACCACGATGACCACGTCGTACATGGGGGCGAGCTTGTTCTCGGCCAGCAGCGGCACGTCGTACACGACGACCGCGTCGTCGGGCGCCTCGGCCTGCAGCGCCGCCACCCGCTCCCCCACCAGCGGGTGCACGATGCCGTTGAGCGCCGCCAGCTTCTCGCTGTCGGCGAAGACGATGGAGCCGAGCTTCTCCCGGTCGAGCGTCCCGTCCGGGCGCAGCACCTCGTCGCCGAAGACGGCGACGACCCGCGCCAGCCCGACCGTGCCGGGCTCGACGACCTCACGGGCGATCTTGTCGGCGTCGATCACGACGGCCCCGTGTGCCGCCAGCCGCTTGGACACCTCGCTCTTGCCGGAGCCGATGCCGCCGGTGAGCCCAATCTTCAGCACCGTGAAAGCCTATCCACGTTCGGCGGGTACGGGGCCATCATCGTAGGCATGACGACCCCGATCGTACGGGCCGCCCACGACCAGGCCGCCGCGGCCGGGGACGACTGGGTGAGCCCGCTGCACGTCGTGCTCGCCCTGCTGGCCGAGGACTCCCTCGCCGCGCGCGTCCTGCGCGAGGCGGGGCTGGACCGGGCGCGGGCGCTCAAGGTGCTGCGCCACGGGGAGCGGCCGGGCCACGGCGCGGGCGGCTTCGCCAACCCCGCCTTCCACACCCTGTACGGGGTCGCCAGGGGCCTGGCGCTGGCCGCCGGTCACCGGGCGCCCGGCCCCGAGCACTGGCTGCTGGCGCTGGCCTACGACGCCTGGGACCGGGAGGCGACGACGTTGCACGTGTTCGGCGTGGACCCGGCGGGCGTCGTGGCGGCCCTGCGCGCCCACGGCGTCGCGACGCCGCCGCTGGACCCGCCCGCGCACGTGCCCTGGCGCGGCCGCCACCAGGTGGTGGTGCCGGCCGCCGAGCTGCGTCCGCTGCTCGACCGGCTGAACGCCGAGCACCCGGCGGGCTCGGAGTGGCGGTGGGGCTGGAACTGGGTGGACGACGACATGGGCCGCGCGGTGGTCACGGCCGAGGAGGGGATCGATCTGGCTCCCGCCGCAGGTGGACCATCGTCAGGTGGTCGTCCATCCGCTCCCGGTGGGTCTCCCGGTAGCCCAGGCGGCGGTAGAGCTTGAGGTTGCCGGCCGACAGGTGGCCGGTGAACAGGTCGAACGCCGTGGCCTCCGGCACCTGCTCGTGCAGCGCGGCCAGCAGCGCCGTGCCGAGCCCCTGCCCCTGCCGGTCGGGGGCGACGACCAGGCGGCCGACCAGGCAGGTGGTGCCGGAGAGCTGCCCGCGCACCGCGCCGACGATGCGGGCGCCGTCGAGCGCCTTGAGCACGAGGGCGCCCTCGATGACCTTGCGCAGCTGCTCCAGCGACTCCACGAGCGGCGGGATGTAGGGGTCTCCGTAGAGCTGGGCCTCGCTCACGTAGGCCGCCCGCTGAAGGGTGAGGATCTCTCCCGCGTCCGCCGGCACCGCCCGCTCGATCGTCACGGACAGCACCCTAGCGGAGCAGGACGCCGAAGAACTCCCGTACGCCGGTCACCACCGATTCGGGCGCGGCCATGGCCACCATGTGGCTGGGGCTCTGCCCGTCGCCCCAGTACACGATGTCGTTGCCGCGCTCGGCGATGCGGCGCAGCAGCGCGGGCCCGCCGTGCGTGGCTCCGGTGGGGACGGCGCGCTGGTCGGCGGGCATCCCGGCGGCGCCGTCGTAGTACGTCCAGGACGACGACCCGCCAGTGCCGGTGAACCAGTACAGGCTGGCGTTGGTCAGCACCAGGTCGCGGTCCACGGGCTCGGCCACCGGCGTCCCGTCCTCCGGCCAGCCGTCGAACTCCTTGAACCGCTCCACCAGGTACGCCAGCTGCGCCACCGGCGAGTCGGCGAACCCGTGGGCGAGGGTCTGCGGCCGGCCGGCCAGGTAGGGGCCGTACCCGCTGCCGCCGGCCATGCGCTCGCCCAGCATCTTCAGCCAGGCCAGCTCGTCCTCGCTCGCCCCCGCCAGCTCGGCGGGGTCGCCGGTGGGGATGCCGAGGCCGGAGGTGATCACCGCGCCGGTGACGTGCTCGGGGTCGAGGGCGGCGAGCCGCGCCGTGACCAGCGCCCCCGCGTCGTTGCCGTGGGCCCCGTAGCGGTCGTGGCCGAGCCGGCGCATCAGCTCGGCCCAGGTACGGGCCACGCGCTCGACGCTCCAGGGCCGCTCGTCAGCCGTTTCGGAGGCGGGCCCAGAGGCGGGCCCAGTGGCGGGCTCAGTGGCGGGCCCAGGGAAGGGTGAGAAGGCGAAGCCGGGCAGGGAGGGCGCGACGACATGGAAGGCGAGGCCCGGGTCGAGCCCGTGGGAGCGCGGGTCGGTGAGCGGGCCGAGCACGTCGAGCAGCTCGGCGACCGAGCTCGGCCAGCTGTGCGTGACGATCAGCGGCAGGGCGTGCGGCTCGGGCGAGCGGACGTGCAGGAAGTGCACGCTCTGCCCGTCCACGGTGGTGGTGAACTGCGGGAAGGCGTTGAGCCTGGCCTCCTGGGCGCGCCAGTCGAACTCCTCGGCCCAGTACGTGGCCAGCTCCCGCAGGTAGGCCACGGGGACGCCGCGCCGCCAGCCGCCGGGGAGCTGACGGGCCCAGCGGGTGCGGCGCAGCCGGTCGCGCAGGTCGTCGAGGTCGGCCTGAGGGATGTCGATGCGGAACGGCGTGATGGTCTCGGTCATGCGGATGACCTTAGGAAGCGATGCGGCAGGATTCGTTCCGCGTTCCGCGCCGGCGGCCGGAAAAGCCGCAGGACAGGCGGAAGGCCCCGCACGGATCCGTGCGGGGCCTTCCGTTCTACTGCCTTGCTTCTACTGCCTTGCTCCAGGAGCAGAGCCTCAGCTCTGGCCGCCCGCGAGCTTCTCGCGCAGCGCCGCGAGCGCCTCGTCCGAGGCGAGCGCGCCGCTGGCCGGAGCGGACGAGGAGCTGCTCTGCTGAGCCGGGGCCTCGCTGCCGTAGGACGTCGGAGCGCCCTCGCCGGCCTCGGCCTCGGCCTTGCGGGCCTCCTCGATCTGCTTCCGGTGGGCCTCGAAGCGCTGCTGGGCCTCGGCGTACTGCCGCTCCCACTCCTCACGCTGCTTGTCGAAGCCCTCGAGCCACTCGCCCGTCTCCGGGTCGAAGCCCTCGGGGTAGATGTAGTTGCCCTGGTCGTCGTACGTCGCGGCCATGCCGTAGAGCGTCGGGTCGAACTCGACCTCGGCGCCCACGCCCTCGTTGGCCTGCTTCAGCGACAGGCTGATGCGGCGACGGTCGAGGTCGATGTCGATGATCTTCACGAAGATCTCGTCGCCGACCTGGACGACCTGCTCCGGGATCTCCACGTGGCGCTCGGCCAGCTCGGAGATGTGGACCAGGCCCTCGATGCCCTCCTCGACCCGGACGAACGCGCCGAACGGCACCAGCTTGGTGACGCGGCCCGGCACGACCTGGCCGATCTGGTGGGTGCGGGCGAACTGCTGCCACGGGTCTTCCTGGGTGGCCTTGAGCGACAGGGAGACGCGCTCGCGCTCCATGTCGACGTCGAGGACCTCGACCGTGACCTCCTGGCCGACCTCGACCACCTCGGACGGGTGGTCGATGTGCTTCCAGGACAGCTCGGACACGTGGACCAGGCCGTCGACTCCGCCGAGGTCCACGAACGCGCCGAAGTTGACGATCGAGGAGACGACGCCCTTGCGGACCTGACCCTTCTGAAGGGTGTTGAGGAACGTCTGGCGAACCTCGGACTGCGTCTGCTCGAGCCAGGCGCGGCGCGACAGGACCACGTTGTTGCGGTTCTTGTCGAGCTCGATGATCTTCGCCTCGAGCTCCCGGCCGACGTACGGCTGCAGGTCGCGGACACGGCGCATCTCGACCAGGGACGCCGGGAGGAAGCCACGGAGGCCGATGTCGAGGATGAGACCACCCTTGACGACCTCGATGACGGTGCCGGTGACGATGCCGTCCTCGTCCTTGATCTTCTCGATCGTGCCCCAGGCGCGCTCGTACTGGGCGCGCTTCTTGGACAGGATCAGGCGGCCCTCCTTGTCCTCCTTCTGGAGAACCAGGGCCTCGACGTGTTCGCCGACCTCCACGACGTCAGCAGGGTCGACATCGTGCTTGATCGAAAGCTCGCGCGAGGGGATGACACCCTCGGTCTTGTAGCCGATATCGAGAAGGACCTCGTCTCGATCGACCTTGACGACGGTGCCCTCGACGATGTCGCCGTCGTTGAAGTACTTGATGGTCTCGTCGATCGCGGCGAGGAAGGCTTCCTCGGACCCGATGTCGTTGACCGCTACCTGCGGGGTGCTCGAGGTGGCCTCAGTGCTGGACGTCATGTGTGGAATTGCTCCGAACGCGGACAGGATGTCGATGTGGCGGATGCGCGGCAGGCCCTCTTCCGCATCAAGCCGAGGAATTACGACATCGACGTGACCGAGCGCGAGCCCGCTCCGTCTGAGGCGCGCGCGAGCCCACAGCGCAGCGATCAGCATATGAGACCAAGGCCACGGGGTCAATCCGGGGTGAGGTCAGTAGGCGATGACCTGGAGCCCTCGCTTTGCCACGATATTACCCCGTAGCGCCCGGGGGATGGAGATCCGTCCCGGGTCCCCGTCGGAGACGTAGCGCTCACCAGGATGCTTGTCCAGCCACTCCAGCCAGTACTGCGAGCACCACTTGCGGCACTCGCCCTTCTTGCCGTTGCTCTGGATGCGCTGGATCGCTCCCCTGTCGAATTTTTTCGCGTAGGGCGAAAGCGACGGCTCGGCGCCGGCGAGGAACACGCCGGCGAAATCATAGCGCGCGCCCTCCCATGATCCGGCCCGGGCGGCGGACCTCGGGCGCGGCATCGACCCGTACGGGAGCGCCATGGTCCTGGACGGGGGCGCGCCGAGCTTCTCCAGCAGCCGCTCGACCCGGCCGATCTGCTCGCGCACCTTGCCCTTGCGCAGCGCCCGCAGGTTGGGGTGGCTCCAGGTGTGGTTGGCCACCTCGTAGCCATGCTCGGTCAGCCAGCGCACGGCGGCGGCCTGGGACGCCTCGTCGCGCAGCCCGAACGGCTCCTTGTTGACCCAGAACGTGGCGGTCGGCCGGAACGACGGGTAACGGGCGGCCACCTCCTGGATGATCGCGACCGCGGTGTCGGGGGCCGGGTTGCCGGCCTCGTCCAGGGCGAAGTGGCTCGGATGCCCGTCGTCAAAGGTCAGCACGACCGGGAAACGGCCCGCGGGCACGTGGATCTCGCCGGTGGCGAACTCGGCCGCGGTCACGGGCACGTAGCCGTCGCGGGCCAGCCGCTCCAGCTCCTTGCGCAGCTCGGCCGGCGTACGGTCGATGGAGGCGACCGGTTTGCGCAGGATGCGGTGATACATGAGGACGGGCACCAGGCCCGCCTCGTTCGCGCGCACCTGCCGGGCGAACTCGGGCGTCGCCTCCACCCCCGGCGGCAGCCCGACCGGGGTGGCCGGCGAGGCTCCGGGGGACGCCGCCGGGCTCTGCGCGACGCGCACGGCCGCCGCCGCGCCCGCGTGGGGGCCCGGCGGCGACGGCATGAGGCTGAGCCCGATGATCGCCGTGGTGATGACCACGACGTTCGCGACGCCGACGATCCGCGTACTGGAGGCTGGTAACCGCACAGAACTCCCGTGCCCCTCGGGGAAACCGTTACTCCAGCCTAGTCCAGATCGTCCCGCGGACAGGGCATCCCGCCCCTCGGGACCACCCCGCCCAGGGCCGGCTCGACACGGGGCTGGAGCCGCCCCGCGCCAAGGGCCGGGAGGCGGGGCGGGCGGGTCAGTGGCCGGCGTCCTCCCAGGTGCGGCCGACGCCCACCGAGACCTCCAGGGGGACCCGCAGGTGGTAGGCGGCGTTCATCTGGTCGCACACGAGCTGCCGCAGCGCCTCCAGCTCGCCCGGCGCCACCTCGAACACCAGCTCGTCGTGCACCTGCAGCAACATCCGCGAGGCCAGCCCCTCCTCGCGGATCGCCTGGTGGACGTGGAGCATGGCGACCTTGATGATGTCGGCCGCCGAGCCCTGGATCGGCGCGTTGAGCGCCATGCGCTCGGCCATCTCGCGCCGCTGCCGGTTGTCGCTGGTGAGGTCGGGCAGGTAGCGGCGGCGGCCCATGATGGTCTCGGTGTAGCCGTCGGTGCGCGCCTGGGCGACGATGGCGTGCAGGAAGTCGCGCACGCCGCCGAACTCCTGGAAGTACTCCTCCTTCAGCGCCCGCGCCTCGGCGACCGGGATGTTGAGCTGCCCGGACAGCCCGAAGTCGGACAGCCCGTAGGCCAGGCCGTAGTTCATGGCCTTGATGCGGGCCCGCAGCTCGCCGTCGATCTGCTCGGGCGGCAGGTCGAACACCCGGGCCGCGGTGGCCTGGTGGAAGTCGTGGCCGGACTCGAAGGCGGCGATCAGCGACTCGTCGCCCGACAGGTGGGCCATGATCCGCAGCTCGATCTGGCTGTAGTCGGCCGTCAGCAGCGTCTCGTAGCCGTCGCCGACCGTGAAGCCCTGCCGGATGCGGCGGCCCTCGGCGGTGCGGATCGGGATGTTCTGGAGATTGGGCTTTTCGGAGGAGAGCCGGCCGGTGGCGGCGATGATCTGGTTGAAGGTGGTGTGGATGCGCCCGTCGTCGGCGATCTCCTTGATCAGGCCCTCGACCGTGGTGCGCAGCTTCTGCTGGTCGCGGTGGCGCAGCATGATCGTCGGCAGCTCGTGCTCGGTCTGGGTGGCGAGCCAGGCGAGCTGGTCGGCGTCGGTGCTGTAGCCGGTCTTGATCTTCTTCGTCTTCGGCAGGTTGAGCCGGGTGAACAGGATCTCCTGGAGCTGCTTGGGCGAGCCCAGGTTGAACTGCTCGCCGACCGAGCGGTGGGCCTCCTCCACGGCGTGCTTGACGGCCGCGCCGAACTCGGCCTCCAGCCCGGCGAGGTATTCGCTGTCGACGGCGATGCCGGCCCGCTCCATCTCGGCCAGCACGGTGAGCAGCGGCAGCTCCACGTCGTCGAGGAGCTGGGTGCCGCCGCGCCCGGCCAGGAAGCCCTCCAGCGCCTCGGCCAGCTCGCGCACCACGTGGGCGCGCAGCGCGAGGTCCTTGGCGGGGGCGTCCTCGTCGTCGCCGAACAGCGCGGCCTGCCCGTCGGGCTCCTCCTCGGCGCGCAGGTCGCGGTTGAGGTAGCGGCGGGCGAGGTCTTCGAGGGTGAACGTTCGCTGGCCGGGCATCGCGAGGTAGGCGGCGAGCGCGGTGTCGCAGCTCAGGCCGCGCAGCTCCATGCCCTGGGCCCACAGGGCCAGCATCGGGCCCTTGGCGTCGTGGACGGCCTTGGGCCGCGCCTCGTCGGCCAGCCAGGCCCGCAGGGCGGCCTCGTCGGCCTCGGTGAGCTTGACCGGGTCGAGGTGGGCCGCGGTGCCGTCGGGCGAGGCCACGGCGATGGCGTCGACGCGGCCGGTGCCGCTGCCGTGGACGCCCCTGAACGCGAGGCCGGCCCGGCCCGCGGGCATGGCCTCCAGCCAGCCGGCCACCCGGCCGGGGCCGAGGATCACGGTCTCGACCTCGAAGCCCTGGTCGGGCTCGCGCTCGCCGGTGCCGAGCACCTTGAACACCCGCTCGCGCAGCTCGCCGCGGATCTGCAGGGTGTCGAAGAGCTTGTTGACCTCCTCGCGCTCCCACTCGCCCTGCCGCAGCTCGCCGAGCTCGGCCTCGACCGGGACGTCGCGCAGCAGCTCGGTGAGGCGGCGGTTCATCAGCACCTGGGCGACGTGGTCGCGCAGCTTGTCGCCGACCTTGCCCTTGACCTCGTCGACCCGGTCGACCAGCGCGGTGAGGGAGCCGAACTCGCGCACCCACTTGGCCGCGGTCTTCTCGCCCACGCCGGGGATGCTGAGGAGGTTGTCGCTGGGGTCGCCGCGCAGGGCCGCGAAGTCGGGGTACTGGGCGGGGGTGAGGCCGTACTTCTCCTCGACGGCGTCGGGGGTGAAGCGGGTCATGTCGCTGATGCCGCGCCGGGTCATCAGGACCGTGATGTGCTCGTTGACGAGCTGCAGCGCGTCGCGGTCGCCGGTGACGATGAGGACGCTCATGCCCTCGGCGGCGGCCCGGGTGGCGAGCGTGGCGATGATGTCGTCGGCCTCGAAGCCCGCCCTGGACAGGCGCGGGATGCGCAGCGTGTCGAGCAGCTCGTAGATGAGCTGCATCTGGCCGCGGAAGTCCTCCGGCGTCTCGCTGCGGTTGGCCTTGTAGTCGGCGTACTCCTCGTGCCGGAACGTCGGCTCCGACCGGTCGAAGGCCACCGCCACGTGGCTCGGCTGCTCGTCGCGCAGGACGTTGGTCAGCATCGAGGTGAACCCGTAGACCGCCTCGGTGTGCTGACCGTCGGTGGTCATGAGGTTGGCGTCCTTGAGCGCGTAGAAGGCGCGATAAGCCAGGGAATGCCCGTCAAGCAGCAGCAGGCACGGACGGCTGGGGGTCACTTCACTCTTCGGCACGTACGCAGCCTAGTCTGCCCCTGCGACAGAAAACCTGAGCTCGGAAGAGTGGAGACGTCCCCTTGACGCAGACCAATCCGCTGGATCTCCCGGTCCTGCGCGGCATGCACGACGGCACGCTGGCGAGCCGGATGGGCATCGAGTTCCTTGAGGCCGGGCCCGACCGCGTGGTGGGCCGGATGCCGGTCGAGGGCAACACGCAGCCGTACGGGCTGCTGCACGGCGGCGCGTCCGCGGTGCTGGCCGAGACGCTGGGATCGGTGGCGGCGGCCATCCACGCCGGCCCTGAGCGGATCGCGCTGGGCGTCGAGATCAACGCCACGCACCACCGCTCGGCCCGCTCGGGTCACGTCACGGGCGTGGCGACGCGGCTGCACGGCGGGCGGACGCTGGCGACGTACGAGATCGAGATCAGCGACGAGGAGGGGCGGCGCGTGTGCACCTCCCGCCTCACCTGCGTGCTGCGCGACCGCTGACGCATTCTGCTCATTTTGCTCATAAGGCACTTCGTCCGATTCTTTGCGCACCGCCCCCGCGGGTCGCTACGGTGGTCCGAACGCGAGCCCGCGGGGGAGGCCCGGTAGATAACGTGTACGGCCGGGGAAGCCCTACATGGCCCCAAAGGCCGGCCCCGCGGGCTCGTCCACCGACAGCGTGGAATTGTTACCTTCTCGTTTCCGGCAGCCGCCAGGCGTCTTCCCTCATTTAGCCCCTGACCTGCCGCGTTGGTTCCTCACATGAGTGACACCAACATGTCACTAATTGGTGACGAACGATACTGAAACGGGCGTAGCCGCAATAAGCTCCCGCCATTGCATCCCAGTTGTGCCTGCGATGCGCGCGTGTCGAGATGGAGGGGCACAACCCCGCCTTGACCTACTTGAGGGAGCACCATTGCGCAGAGCCGTGATCGCGTTCACGGCCTTCCTGGGTGGACTCGTCTTCCTGCTGGCCGGACCCGCACACGCGGGCCCCGCCGACTGCCAGGGACTGAAGGGGACACTCAAACTCCAAGGCCAGCCAGTGAACGGCGCCAAAATCTCGGTGGCCACCGAGGGCGGACAACCCGTCAAGGAGGTCACCTCGAACGCTCAGGGCGCCTGGGACGTCCAGGTCGACAAACCAGGCAAGTACAAGGTGACCCTGGACGCCGGCTCGCTTCCGCAGAACGCCCAGGTCCGGGGCGGCAACAACGTCCGCACGCCGACGGTCTACGAGGGCAACTGCTCCACCGTGCTGTTCGCGCTGGAGGCCAAGGGCGCCGCGAACAACCAGCAGCAGAGCGAGGGCGGTGAGGAGAGCCCCTTCTTCGACCAGGCCGCGCAGCTCACCTTCGAGGGCCTGAACCTCGGCCTCATCATCGCGCTGGGCGCGCTCGGGCTCTCGCTCATCTACGGCACGACCGGCCTGACCAACTTCGCCCACGGCGAGCTGATCACCCTGGGCGCGGTCCTCGCCTACGCGTTCAACGTCGGCTTCGGGATCCAGCTCATCCCCGCGGCGGTCCTCGCCGTGGTGGCCGCGGGCGCCCTCGGCTACGGCCAGGACCGCCTCTTCTGGGGCCAGCTCCGCAAGCGCGGCACCGGCACCATCGCCATGATGATCATCTCGATCGGCGTGGCCATCCTGCTGCGCAACCTCATCCAGTTCTTCTTCGGCCCGCAGACCGAGTCCTTCGCGGACTACAACACGCAGGCCGGCATCTCGATCGGCCCGATCAGCGCCGCGCCGAAGAACCTCTGGGCGATGGGCATCGAGCTGGCCGTCCTCGTCGTCGTGGGCCTGGCGCTGATGAAGACCCGCACCGGCAAGGCCGCGCGCGCCGTGGCCGACAACCCGGCGCTCGCCGCCTCCTCCGGCATCAACGTCGACCGCGTCATCCGCATCATCTGGACTGTCGGCGGCGCCATCGCCGCCCTGGCCGGCATCATGCTGGGCCTGTCGCAGTCGCTGAAGTTCACGATGGGCCAGGACATCCTGCTGCTGATCTTCGCGGGCGTCACGCTCGGCGGGCTCGGCACGGCCTTCGGCGCCCTGGTCGGCTCGCTCGTGGTGGGCGTGTTCATCCAGGTGTCCACGCTGTGGGTGCCGCCGGAGCTGAAGTCCGTCGGCGCGCTGGTGGTGCTCATCATCGTGCTTCTCTTCCGGCCGCAGGGCATCCTCGGCCGGCGCGAGCGGATCGGGTGACGGGGGTAACGATGGACTGGCTCACGATTTTCACCACCACCGTCCACGCCGCCATCGGCTGGGAGACCATCGTCTACGGCCTGGCCGCGATCGGCGTCAACATCCACTTCGGCTACACCGGCCTGCTCAACTTCGGCCAGGCGGCGTTCATGGCCGTGGCCGGCTACGGCCTGGCGGTCACCGTCACCGTGCTGAACCTGCCGTTCTGGATCGGCATCGCCGCGGGCCTGGCGGCCGCGGTGGTGCTGGCGCTGCTCATGGGCATCCCCACGCTGCAGCTCCGCGCCGACTACCTGGCGATCGTCACGATCGCGGCCGCCGAGATCATCCGGCTGGTCTTCCGCTCGGTGCAGTTCAAGGACGTCTTCGGCGGCTCCGACGGCCGGCGCGGCTTCAACGGCGACTTCTACGCCATGAACCCCTACCCGACCGGCCGCTACGGCATCGGCCCGATCCTCTTCGACGAGCGCACCCTGTGGCTGCTGACCGTCGGCTGGATCGTCGTGCTGCTCGCCTGCCTGCTGGTCTACCTGCTCATGAAGAGCCCGTGGGGCCGGGTGCTGAAGGCCATCCGCGAGGACGAGGACGCCGTGCGCGCGCTCGGCAAGAACGTCTTCGCCTACAAGATGCAGTCGCTGGTCCTCGGCGGCGTCATCGGCTGCTTCGGCGGCTTCTTCTACGGCCTCTACAACGGCGCCGTGCAGCCCGACGTGTTCGGCACCGAGATGACGTTCTTCGCCTACACCATCGTCATCCTCGGCGGCGCGGCCCGCGTCTTCGGCCCCGTCGTCGGCGCGATGATCTTCTGGGTCCTGTTCGTGTTCACCGGCAACCTGCTGGCCGAGCTGGTGGCCCACGGCTACATCCCCTTCATGACCAGCATCCAGGTGGGCCCGATCCGCTACGCCCTGGTCGGCCTGGGCTTCATCCTGTTGCTGATCGTCCGGCCGCAGGGCATCTTCGGTGACAAGAGGGAGATCGCCATCGATGCGCGATGACACGATCGACACCGCAGTGACCGCCGACCGCAAGGCCGCGGCCCTGGCGGCGTTCAAGGACATGGCCCGCGAGCCCGGCGTGCCCAAGCCGGACCCGATCCTCGTCGTCGACAACGTCGTGCGCCGCTTCGGCGGCCTCACGGCCGTCGAGGTCGAGCACGTGGAGATCCAGCGCGGCTCCATCACCGCGCTGATCGGCCCCAACGGCGCGGGCAAGACCACCTTCTTCAACCAGCTCACCGGCTTCGACACCGCCGACTCCGGGAACTGGACGTTCAACGGGCGCACGATGAACGGCGTGCCCGCGCACAAGGTGGCCCGGGCCGGCATGGTGCGCACCTTCCAGCTCACCAAGGCGCTGTCCCGCCTGACCGTGATGGAGAACATGCGCCTCGGCGCCCAGCAGCAGAAGGGCGAGAGCTTCTGGCGCGCCCTCGTGCCGGGCTTCTGGCGCGGGCAGGAGGACGAGATCACCGAGCGGGCCGAGGAGCTGCTGGTCCGCTTCAAGCTGGACGCCAAGCGCGACGACTTCGCCGGCTCGCTGTCCGGCGGCCAGCGCAAGCTGCTGGAGATGGCCCGCGCGCTCATGGTCGGCCCCGAGCTGGTCATGCTGGACGAGCCCATGGCGGGCGTCAACCCGGCGCTGACGCAGTCGCTGCTCGGCCACGTCAAGGACCTGCGCGAGCAGGGCATGACGGTGCTGTTCGTCGAGCACGACATGGACATGGTCCGCGACATCAGCGACTGGGTGATCGTCATGGCCCAGGGCGCGGTGATCGCCGAGGGCCCGCCCTCGACGATCATGTCGGACGAGCGGGTGATCGACGCCTACCTCGGCGCCCACCACGACGCCCCGCTGTCGGACACCGAGCTGCAGGCCCAGCTCCACGAGGCCGAGGCGGAGCTGGAGTCCGAGATCGAGGAGGAGACGCAGAAGTGAACGCCGTGCCGGAACCCGCCGAGTCGAAGGCGGCGGTCACCGACCGCGGCGCCCACGTGGAGGGCGCCGAGGGCGCCGTCCTGCGCTGCGACGAGCTGATCGCCGGCTACCTGCCGGGCGTCAACATCCTCAACGGCGCCGACCTGTACGTGCAGGAAGGCGAGCTGATCGGCATCATCGGCCCCAACGGCGCCGGCAAGTCGACGCTGCTGAAGGCCATGTTCGGGCTGGTCAACATCCGCAGCGGCACGGTGCTGCTGAAGGGCGAGGACATCACGAACATGAAGGCGCAC